>DASYLH010000035.1:0-40479 GCA_036009645.1 Conexibacter sp. | reverse complement strand
GGCGTGGGCAAGACCGTCCTCATCCAGGAGCTCATCAACAACCTGGCCCAGGAGCACGGCGGCCTGTCGGCGTTCGTCGGCGTGGGCGAGCGCTCCCGCGAGGGCAACGACCTCTGGCTGGAGATGACCGAGTCCGGCGTCATTGACAAGACCATGATGGTCTTCGGCCAGATGAACGAGCCCCCCGGAGCCCGCATGCGCGTGGCGCTGACGGGCCTGACGATGGCGGAGTACTTCCGCGATCAGGGCGGCCAGGACGTGCTGCTGTTCATCGACAACATCTTCCGCTTCGTCCAGGCCGGCTCGGAGGTCTCCGCGCTCCTGGGGCGCATGCCGTCGCAGGTGGGCTACCAGCCGACGCTCGAGTCCGAGATGGGCCAGCTGCAGGAGCGCATCACCTCGACGCGCAACGGATCGGTCACCTCGGTGCAGGCGATCTACGTGCCCGCCGACGACCTCACCGACCCGGCGCCGGCCTCGGTGTTCGCGCACCTCAACGCGACGACGGTGCTCTCGCGCTCCATCTCGGAGAAGGGCATCTACCCGGCCGTCGATCCGCTGGACTCGACCTCGACGATCCTCAAGCCCGACATCCTGGGCGCGGAGCACTACAACGTCGCCAACCAGGTCAAGAACATGCTGCAGCGCTACAAGGAGCTGCAGGACATCATCGCGATCCTCGGCATCGACGAGCTCTCTGACGAGGACAAGCTGATCGTCCAGCGCGCGCGTAAGGTCGAGCGCTTCCTCTCGCAGCCGTTCAACGTCGCCGAGCAGTTCACCGGCACGCCGGGCGCCTACGTCCCGATCGCCGAGACGATCCGCGGCTTCAAGGAGATCATCGAGGGCAAGCACGACGAGCTCCCCGAGCGCGTCTTCCTGCTCAAGGGCACGATCGACGACGTCGTCGCGGCGGCCAGAGGCTAGGGGCCGGCCGCCATGGCTCGCACGAAGTTCCCGGTCGAGGTCCTCACGCCCGAGGGCGAGGTCTTCAACGACGAGGTCGAGATGATCTCGACGCGCACCGCGACGGGCTCGATCGGCATCCTCGCCAACCACACGCCGCTGCTCGCGATGCTCGACCCGACCGAGCTGCGGCTGTACCGCAGCGAGTCGGAGATCGTCCGCTTCGCACAGGGCGAGGGCTACCTGCAGGTGGCCGACGGGCGTGCGCTGATCCTCGTCGAGGACGCGCACACTCCGTCGCAGCTGGACGCAGCGGATCTCAGCGAGAAGCTGCGCGCCGCTGAGGACGCCTACGCGAGAGCGGAGGCGGGCTCGGAGCAACAGCGACTCGCCGCCCGCGACAGACGCCGCTGGGAGGCGTTCCAGCGGATCGCCGAGGGCGGCTGAGCCGCCCTTAGCGCTGCCGGTCCCCGATGCGCGACGTTCTCCGGGTCTCACAGATCCAGAACTCGTCGCGCTTCGGCCAGGCGGACCGAGCGGCTCCCTATCCTGTCTCGATCGTGGTCGACGAACGCGCGCTTGCGGAGAAGCTCATCGCTTATGACACCTCCCGCCCCGAGGAGCTCGCCGCGGCGGCGGCGTTCGTAAAGGGCTGGCTGGAGTCGCGTGAAATCGAGGTGCGCGAGCACGCGCACAACGGGCTGCCGGTGCTGATCGCCGAAGTGGGGGCGGCCGGCGACGACGGTCCGACGGTCCTCTTGCACGGCCACCTCGACGTCGTGCCCGGCCATGAGGAGCAGTACGAGCCGCGCGTCGAGGGCGACCGGCTGATCGGCCGTGGGGCCTACGACATGAAGGGCGGCCTCGCGGCGATGATGTGTGCGGTCAAGGACTGCGCCGAGCAGGACGAGGTGCGCGTGCGCTTCCTGTGCGTGCCCGACGAGGAGGCCGAGGACGTCGACGAACGCGCGACTGACGAGCTGGTGCGCGCGGGCATGCGCGCAGATTTCGCGATCACCGGCGAGCCGACCAACCTGCACATCGGGATCGAGGCGAAGGGCGTCCTCGCGATGCGGATCGAAGTCAGCGGGCGCGCTGCCCACGGCTCGACGCCGTGGCTGGGCGACAGCGCCGTTCTGAAGGCGTTCGACATCTTCCGCCGCATCGAGGCGATGGACTTTGCGCGCGAGTCCTCCGAGCTGTTCGACCGCCCGTCGATCAACCTCGGCCGCATCGAGGGCGGCGACGTCTTCAACAAGGTCCCGGACCGCTGCGAGATGGTCGTCGACGTCCGTTACCTGCCCGGGCAGGACCCGGGTGCGATCCTCGCCCAGATCCGCGCGCTGCCGGACGTGACGGTCGCCAACACGCTGATGCGCGCACCCGCGCACGTCGAGCGCACCAACCCCTACGTCCGCGCGCTGCGCGACGCGGTTTCGCGCACGATCGAGGGCGAGGCGTTGAGCGTCGGCCGCGATGGCGCCTCCGACGCGATCTCGTTCCTCGAGGCCGGCATACCGGCGGTCGAGTTCGGTCCCACGGGCGGCGGTCACCACGGGCCCGAGGAGTGGGTGTCGCTGTCGTCGCTGCAGCTCTACCGCGAGGCGCTCGCTGGCTTCGTGTGCACGCTGCCGGAGTGGCTTGCGCGTGAGCATGCGACCGGCGCGAGCGGCCTGACCGCGATCGACGGGGGGCTCGCGTGAGCGTGGGATCGCCGCCTCCACCGCCCGAGTTCCCTCGCCGCGGCGGGATGTGGCTCAAGTTCCTCTTGGCTGGTCTCGCGATCGTCGTGTTGAGCGCGGGCGTGACCGCGACCGTTGGTCTCAACACGGTTCAGGGCTTCGTCGACGACCTCAAGCAGGGCGGGACGATCAAGGGCGCGGGCGCCGTCATCTCTCGCGCGCAGGCAGGCGATCCGCAGACGCTCCTGCTGATCGGCTCTGATCATCGGTTCGGCGACGACACGAGAAACGCGCGCTCGGACACGATGATTCTCGTGCGACTCGACCCTGACGCGAACGCGACGACGGTGCTCTCGATCCCGCGCGACCTGAAGGTCGACTTCACCGTCCCCGGCGGCGGGCTGCGCGTCGGCGCGAAGATCAACGAGACCTACACCGACGGCGGTGAGGTGCTGACGGCGAAGGTGATCAGACGCCAGCTGCGGATCCCGATCAACCACATCATCAACGTCAACTTCAGAAGCTTCAAGGCGGCGGTCGACGCGATCGGCTGCGTCTACGTCGACGTCGACCGCTGGTACTACCACTCGAACCTCGGGCTGCCGGCGTCCGCGCAGTACGCCGAGATCGACGTCTCGCCCGGCTACCAGAAGCTGTGCGGTCAGCAGGCGCTCGACTACGTGCGCTTCCGCCACCTTGACAACGACTTCGTGCGGGCTGCACGCCAGCAGGATTTCCTGCGCCAGGCGAAGTCGCAGTACGGCGTGAGCCGCTTCCTCGCCGACCCGCACAAGCTCACGAAGCGGATCGGCAAGTTCGTGCGTACTGACGCCTCGCTGCAGTCGAAGGAGGAAGTGCTGCGGCTGATCTACCTCGCGGGCTACTCCGCGAGCCACCCGATCCGCGAGGTCCACTTCCCGGCGACGTACGAGAACAGCGCCGCCGGGTCGTTCGTCACTGCATCGCCGGAGGTCCTCGCCCAGGTGCGCCATGAGTTCCTGTCACCGCCGCCGGCCGAGCCGAAGGCGCAGTCGGCTGGTGGTGGGGGTGGCGACGGCAAGGGCACGAAGCGCCGTAAGTCGCGCGGGCCGAGCCTCGACGGCCTCGTGAACGCCCAGACGATGGGCGAGGACTACGCGATCCAGCTCGGGGCGATGAAGTTTCCCGTCTACTACCCGAAGCTGCTCGCCGCGGGGACGCAGTACGAGTCGCCCGAGCGCGACGCGAGAGGCCAGCTGGAGTATCCGCGCGCCTATCGCATCAAGGCGCCCGACGGGAAGATGAAGGCTGCCTACCGTTTCGTCGTCGCCTACAACGTCAACGACGGCAACTACTATGGCATCCAGGGCACGCGCTGGACGGACCCGCCGATCCTGAGCAATCCGTCGAGCGACACGCGCACGATCAACGGCAAGAGACTGCTGCTGTTCTACGACGGCAAGCAGCTGCGAACGGTCGGCTGGAAGACGTCCAAGGGCGCCTACTGGGTCCAGAACACGCTGCAAGAGAGACTCACGAACGACCAGATGCTCGCGATCGCCGGCTCGTTCACGCGGCTCGGCGGGCGCTGAGCGCACAGAGTTGCTGACCGCTGCGCTAGTAGTCTTCGCCGCCGCATGACTCCCCCGCGCGAACCGATCGCGGTGATCGGCACCGGCTATGTAGGTCTCGTCACGGCCGCCGGTTTTGCCGAGCTCGGCAACGAGGTCTTCTGCGTCGATATCGACGCCGACAAGGTGGCGCGGCTTGAGCGCGGCGAAATCCCGATCTACGAGCCGGGCCTCGCCGAGTCGATCGCCGCGAGCCGCGAGCGGCTGCACTTCTCGACTGATCTGGCGCCGGCACTCGAGCACGCGCGCCTGCTGTTCGTCGCCGTCGGCACGCCGCCGACCTACTCCGGCGACGCCGACCTGTCCGCCGTCCACGCGGTCGTGGATGTGATGCCACCGTCTGACAGACACGCGCTCGTGATGAAGTCGACTGTTCCCGTCGGCACGGGCGCGTCGATCCGGCGCACGTTCGCCGAGCGTGGCAAGGACGGCTTCCGCTACGTCTCCTGCCCCGAGTTTCTCAAGGAGGGCACTGCGCTGGCTGACTTTCGCAGACCGGACCGCGTCGTGGTCGGCGACGACGGCGATTGGGCCGGTGACGCGGTCTGCAACCTCTATGCGCCGCTCGGCGCGCCGCTCGTGCGCACCGACGTCGCGAGCGCCGAGATGGTCAAGCTCGCCTCGAATGCGTTCCTGGCGACGAAGATCTCGTTCATCAACGAGATCGCGAACGTCTGCGAGGAGACCGGCGCCGACGTGCTCGAGGTCGCGAAAGGGATGGGCCTCGACGAGCGCATCGGCCGTCACTTCCTGCGACCCGGGATCGGCTTCGGCGGCTCCTGCTTCCCCAAGGACGTCAGCGCGCTCAAGCAGCTCGCCGGCAACTCCGGCTACCACTTCCAGTTGCTGACGGCCGTGATCGAGGTCAACGAGCTGCAGAAGCGACGCGTGATCTCGAAGCTGCAGAAGCACCTTGGCTCGCTCGTCGGCAAGACCGTCGCGCTGCTCGGCCTCGCCTTCAAGCCCGACACCGACGACATGCGCGAGGCGTCTTCGCTCGTGCTCGCCGCGCGCTTGCAGGCCGATGGCGCCACCGTACGCGCCTACGACCCGGTCGCCGAGGAGGAAGCGCGCCGGCTCATGCCGGGAGTCGACTTCGCGTCCAGCGCGCTCGACGCGCTCGACGGCGCCGATGCGGTCGTGCTCGTGACCGAGTGGCCGGAGTTCAAGCAGCTCGACTGGGACACCGCCGCGCGGCGGATGCGCGGGGCGCTTGTGATCGACGGCCGCAACGTGCTCGACCCCGAGGCGGTGCGGGCGGCCGGCTTCGTCTTCGAGGGCATCGGCCGCAGCCCGCAGGGCGCGGTCCCCGCGACGGCCGGCGCCGGGAGGGCCTCCTGACATGCAAGCGCTGATCCTCGCCGGCGGGGAGGGGACACGGCTGCGGCCGCTCACCTCGACCGTGCCCAAGCCGGTCGTGCCGCTCGTCGATCGGCCCTTCATCGCGTTCATGCTCGAATGGCTGCGCGGCCACGGCGTCGACGACGTCGTCATCTCGTGCGGCTTCATGGCCTCGGGCGTCCACAACGTGCTCGGCGACGGATCGGCCTACGGGATGCGGCTGCGCTACGTCGAGGAGCCGAGACCGCTCGGCACCGGCGGTGCGGTCAAGTTCGCCGAGGACCTGCTTGACGAACGCTTCCTGATGCTGAACGGCGACGTACTGACCGACATCGACCTGACCGCACAGCTCGCCCAGCACGAACGCACCGGGGCGCGCGCGACGCTCGCGTTGGTGCCGGTCGAGGATCCGTCGGCCTACGGCCTCGTGCGCCGCAACGGCGACATGAGCGTCAGCGAGTTCCTCGAGAAGCCGAGCCCCGACCAGATCGATACGAACCTCATCAACGCCGGCGCGTACGTGCTGCACCGCGACGTGCTCGCCGACGTGCCGAAGGGTCAGCACGTCTCGATCGAGCGCGAGGTCTTCCCGACGCTCGTCGACGCCGGCCTCTACGGCTATGAGGCGTCGGCGTACTGGCTCGACATCGGCACGCCCGAGCGCTACCTGCAGGCGACGTACGACATCCTCGACGGAGCCGTGAAGACGAGCGTCACCGACGCCTACGACGCCGCGCATCTGGCCGTCGGCGAGGGCGTGGAGTTGAGCGGCCGCGTTGTCGGTCCCGCACTCGTCGGCGCGGACGCACGGGTCGCCGACGGAGCGCTCGTGACCGGCCGCAGCGTGCTCGGGCGCGGGGTCGAGATCGCCGAGGGCGCACACGTCGACGGCTCCGTCGTGCTCGATGGCGCCGTCATCGGCCCGCACGCGCACCTGACCCACTGCATCGTCGGTCCGGGCGCGCGCGTCGGCGCCCACTGCCGTCTCGGCGAGCGCGTCGTGCTCGGCGAGTGCGTCACGCTCGGCGCCGACAACCAGCTTGCTGCCGGCGCACGACTGTCCCCCAACGTGTCCCTTCCGGACGGAGCGATCAAGTTCTGACTATGAGCGAATCGGCCCCCCTCACCCGCGACGCGATCGATGCGGTCGACGCTTCGAAGCAGATCGACGACATCCTCGCGCTCCCGGAGCACCTGCGTGACGCCCTGTGGCGTGTCGAGTCGGCAAAGCTGGAGCCGCACGACGCGCCCGGCGGACTGATCGTCGCCGGCATGGGCGGCTCGGCGATCGGCGGTGCGCTCGCGCGTGCCGCCCTCGGCGATCGCGCCTCGCGTCCGATCATCGTCATGCGCGACTACGGCGTGCCGTCGTGGACGACCCCTGACGCGACCGTGCTGTGCGCGAGCTACTCCGGCAACACGGAGGAGACGCTCGCCGCGTTCGAGGCGGCCGGCGCGCTCGGCGCGCGTCGCATCGCTGCGACGACCGGCGGCAAGCTCGCTGCCGCCGCGCGCGAGGAAGGCGTCCCGGTGATCCCGCTTCCCGGCGCGTTCCAGCCACGCGCTGCTGTCGGCTATGCGCTCGTGATCGCGCTCGAGGTCGCCGCGTCGTGCGGGGCCGCCGAGTCACTGCACTCGGAGATCGACGTCGCGGCCGCTCACACAGAGGAGCTCGTCGCCGAGTGGGGGCCCGACGGCGCCGAGGACTCGCTGCCGAAGCAGCTCGCGCGTGGGCTGCTCGGGACGATCCCGCAGATCGCGGGCGCCGGGCTCACGGCACCGATCGCCTACCGCTGGAAGACGCAGCTGAACGAGAACGCGAAGATCCCCGCGCACTCCGCCGAGCTGCCGGAGCTCGACCACAACGAGATCGCCGGCTGGGCAGGCGCATCCGAGCTCGGGCAGTTCAGCGCGCTGTTCCTCGACGACTCGGACCTGCACCCGCGCATCCGTCAGCGGATCGAGCTGACGCGCGGCCTGATCGGCGCGAACGCCGCCGCCTCCTTCCGCGTCGAGAGCCGGGGCGAGACGCGTCTCGAGCGACTCGTGTCGCTCGTGCTGCTCGGCGACCTCGTCTCGTTCTATCTCGCCGTCCTGCGCGGCATCGACCCGACGCCAGTCGACTCGATCGAGCGGCTCAAGGGTGCGCTGATCGGCGGGTAGGCCGCGGGGTGCCGTCTCCGTCGGGCGGCTTGCCCTTGATGAACCCTATGAGCGCGAGCGTCCTCCATTCGACGTAAGGTCTGTAGCCGCGCTGCTCCAGCCATTCGAAGTGTTCCTGGAACAGCGTTTCTCTCTGCACAAACAGCTGGCGGCCGTGCGCGTGCTCGAGCGCGGCGATCGTCTCCTGCCACTGCTGCTCGGTCATCATCGAGTCGATGTTCGCGTAGGGCGTGATGTCCCTGATCCCGATCTCCTCGGACATCTGGTGCCCGGGTCTCACCAGCACGGCGACCGGCTCACCCGGCCGGGTCTGCTCTCTGATTGCTTCCTCCAGCGCTGTCACGACGCGCACGTCGTGCGGTTGGCTGTGCCTTATGCGATCGATCTGCGACCAGGGGGTGGGTATCTGCGCGAGCGAGCAAGCCATCGCCCCGAGGCCCGCGAGCACGAGCAGCTCGGCCAGCTGCGGCCGCCGCCCGGGGCGCCGCTGGATCGCGCGGATCGCCACGATCCCGATCAGCACGAGCGCGTAGGACCAGACGGAGAAGAGGTCGATCAGTACGTGGGGGTGCGAGCGGCCGGTGAAGTACGCGCCCACACCGAGGCCGAAGATTCCGATCCAGGCGAGCGCGACGCTGAGCGCGCGGTCCTCTCCTGCGAGCCCGCGAACCGCGGCCATCGCGATCGCGGCGACGAACGTCACGTAGACGACGAGGTGGAAGCCGATCGACGGCATCGGCAGCAGGCCGAAGCCTTCGGTGCCGAAGATGCGCGGGTAGAGCAGGAGCATGCCGAAGTGCGGCAGGCCACCGCCGACTGCGAGCGTCAGCAGCGACACGAGCACGACTGCGATCGCGCCGCCGGCGAGCGCTTCCAGCCCCAACCGTATGAGCCCACGCAGCGAGCGGTCCGACAGCGTCCACACGAGTGCTACGAGCGTCGCGCCGACGGCCGGCACGCCGAACTCGGGGTTGTTGATGACCACCAGGCCCGCGAGGGTGAGCAGCGCGACCGGTCGGCCGGTCGAGTCCCTGCCGAGCCGGCGTACGATCAGCCACAGCAGCACGTACGGGCCGGCGTAGCGAATCGGGAAGAGGCTGAACAGGCTGGCCGGGCTGTAGCGGTTTTCGGGCGGTCCCAGCTTCATGAAGAAACTCGTTGCCACGAACGGCAGGAACAGCGCGAGGGTCTGCAGCGAGCTGCCGCCGACGAGTCGTCGCAGCGTCGCGAAGACCACCGCCATTGTGCCCGCCGTGCCGGCGAGCATGATCGCCGCGTAGACGCCGAGCGAGGCGCCGAACAGCGTCAGGCCGCCGGCTGCCACGTACGCCCACAGGTGGCCGTACTGGGCATGGAAGTCGACGAGCGGCGCCTGGCCGTTGAGGATCGAGAAGGCTTCGTCGATGTAGAACGCCGTGTGGTCCCACAGCGCCGCGTTGGCGACGTTGATCGTCCCGTCCGAGTTGTACGCCGACAGCAGGTACGCGACCGTGACGAGCGCCGCCACGCCGATAGCGATCGCGCGCCGGAGCGGCGTCTCGCGGGTCGCCTTGGCGAGGCGCTCGGCCATTGCCGGCCGCGACAGCGCGAACGCGAGCAGGAACGCGAGTGCGGTGGACACGACGAGCGTCGCGTTCGTGAAGTAGATCGAATTCGGGCTGCCTCTTGCGCCCGTGAAGGCGACTTCGTAGACGAGCTCGCGCTGGGCGACGATGCAGACGACGACGAACCCGACGAGCGCGATCTGCGCGAACGGGGCTGCCATGGCCGGCACGACGGCGGCGACACGACGTCCGCGCAGCAGCAAGGTGGCGCCGACCACGAGCAGCGGCCCGAGCAGCGCG
Organism: Conexibacter sp.; assembly: GCA_036009645.1. Classification (GTDB taxonomy): domain Bacteria; phylum Actinomycetota; class Thermoleophilia; order Solirubrobacterales; family Solirubrobacteraceae; genus Conexibacter. The sequence continues at coordinate 30,933 of DASYLH010000035.1, read as the reverse complement.
AGCACATAACGAGCGTGCTCGGTCGGCTCTGGGCGCACGCCGCGCAGGTCGAAGTAGTAGGGCCATATGTGGCTGGCGCCCGTTGGCTCGAACAGCGCCCTGCCGAGCGGCGGCCCCAGCAGCTCGACGACGGCGACCAGCACGAGTGCACACGGAAGCGCGACGATCCAAGCGGACTCGCTTGCGCTGAGCGCATGCGTCGACAGAACTGAGCGGGCACGTCCCCCGACGCCCCCGACACTTGATCCCCCGACGGCCTCAGCCCGATCCGGGGCGTTTGCCGACACCCGGGCATTCTACCGGAATTCAGGTGTAGTTCGTCTCTCTCAAAACCTTGACACGCCTCTGGTAAGGTTGCTCGTCAGATGGCGGGCGACGATGCGTTGACGATCCACGAGGCGGCCGAGACGACCGGCTGGTCCTCGCGGATGTTGCGTTATGTCGAGCGCAGCGAGCTCGTCGTGCCGGAGCGCTCGCAGTCCGGCTACCGGCTCTACGGGCCGGCCGAGCTGCAGCGCCTGCGCACCTTGCGCGAGCTGCTCGAACGTTTCGAGGTCGGCCTCGCGGAGGTCGGCTTCGCGCTGCGGATGCGTCGCGACGCCGACCTGCGCGAGGCGGTCGAGGAGTGGTTCGAGGCGGAGCCGCGTCGCCCGGAGCACGTCGACGCCGCCGACTGGCTGCGCTGGGAGCAGCAGAAGCACGAGCGGCTGCTGGCCGCCGCTGCGCCCGACGATCCCGCCATCACGATCGACACCACCACTGAAGACGCCCACCACCACGCCATGGAGACCGCGCCACGATGACCGCCCTTTCGAGCAAGACCGATTTCAAGGTCGCCGACCTGTCGCTCGCCGACTTCGGCCGCAAGGAGATCCGCCTCGCCGAGCACGAGATGCCCGGCCTGATGTCGATCCGCGAGGAGTTCGCAGCCAGCCAGCCGCTCAAGGGCGCGCGCATCATGGGCTCGCTGCACATGACGATCCAGACGGCCGTGCTGATCGAGACGCTGACGGCGCTCGGCGCCGAGGTCCGCTGGGTCTCCTGCAACATCTTCTCGACGCAGGACCACGCGGCGGCCGCCGTCGCGGTCGGGCCGAACGGCACGCCCGAGGACCCGCAAGGCATCCCGGTCTTCGCCTGGAAGGGCGAGACGCTCGAGGAGTACTGGTGGTGCACCGATCAGGCGCTTGCCTGGCCCGGTGCGGACGGCCCGAATATGATCCTCGACGACGGCGGCGACGCGACGCTGCTCGTCCACAAGGGCACCGAGTTCGAGGCCGCCGGCGTCGTGCCGGACCCGACGCCGGAGGACTCCGAGGAGTACGGCGTGATCCTCGGACTGCTCAAGCGCACCCTCGGCGAGGACCCGCAGCGCTGGACGAAGGTCGGCCAGAGCATCAAGGGCGTCACGGAGGAGACGACGACCGGCGTCCACCGCCTCTACGAGATGACGGAGGCGGGCACGCTGCTGTTCCCGGCGATCAACGTCAACGACTCCGTCACGAAGTCGAAGTTCGACAACCTCTACGGCTGCCGCCACTCACTCGTCGACGGCATCAACCGCGCGACCGACGTGATGATCGGCGGCAAGGTCGCCGTCATCTGCGGCTTCGGCGATGTCGGCAAGGGCTGCGCCGAATCGCTGCGCGGCCAGGGCGCGCGCGTGATCGTCACCGAGATCGACCCGATCTGCGCGCTGCAGGCGGCGATGCAGGGCTACCAGGTCGCGACGCTCGAAGACGTGATCGAAGAGGGCGACATCTTCATCACGACGACGGGCAACAAGGACATCATCACCGCCGCCCACATGGGGCGGATGAAGCACCAGGCGATCGTCGGCAACATCGGCCACTTCGACAACGAGATCGACATCGCCGGCCTCACGAAGACGCCGGGCATAGAGCGGATCAACATCAAGCCGCAGGTCGACGAGTGGAAGTTCCCCGACGGCCACACGATCATCATGCTGTCCGAGGGGCGCCTCCTGAACCTCGGCAACGCGACCGGCCACCCGTCGTTCGTGATGAGCAACTCGTTCACGAACCAGACGATCGCCCAGATCGAGCTCTTCACGAAGAACGACGAGTACGAGAGAAAGGTCTACGTGCTGCCGAAGCACCTCGACGAGAAGGTCGCGCGACTGCACCTCGACGCGCTCGGCGTGAAGCTCACGAAGCTCAGCCCCGAGCAGGCGGCGTACATCGGCGTTCCGGTCGAGGGCCCCTACAAGCCGGATCATTACCGGTACTAGGTCCCGCCACCCGCCCCCAGCACCGGCTCCGTTCGCCGTCTCCACGGCGATGGCCAAGACCAAGCCCGCATCCGATGTCGCCGACCTCGGCCTGGCCGAGGCGGGCGACGCGCGGATTGCGTGGGCGGACGCGCAGATGCCGGTGTTGCGGTCGATCCGCGAGCGGTTCGTGGGCGAGCGACCGTTCGAGGGGCTGCGGGTCGGCATGTGCCTGCACGTCACGACCGAGACGGCGAACCTCGCGCGGACGCTGATCGCAGGTGGGGCGGAGGTGGCGCTGTGCGCGGCGAACCCGCTCGACACGCAGGACGATGTCGCGGCCGCGCTCGTGGAGTGCCACGGCGCTGCCGTTCACGCGATCCACGGCGAGGACATGGCGACGTACTACCGCCACATCGAAGCGGTGCTCGACACGCGGCCGCAACTGACGATGGACGACGGTGCGGACCTCGTGTCGACGATTCACGGCCGTCGCACGGAGCTGCTGGCGGGCGGTGAGATCATCGGCGGCACGGAGGAGACGACGAGCGGTGTCGTGCGGCTGCGTGCGCTCGAGGCCGCCGGGCAGCTCGGCTTTCCGATCGTCGCCGTCAACGACGCCCGCACGAAGCGCCTGTTCGACAACCGCTACGGCACCGGCCAATCTGCACTCGACGGGATCCTGCGTGCGACGAACATGTTGTTCGCGGGCCGTGTCATCGTCGTGTTCGGCTATGGCTGGTGCGGCCAGGGGATCGCGCTGCGGGCGAAGGGGGCGGGCGCGCAGGTCGTCGTCTGCGAGGTCGACCCCGTCCGGGCGCTGGAGGCCAAGCTGGAGGGCTACGAGGTGCTGCCGGGCGTCGCCGCCGCGGCCAAGGGCGACGTGCTGATCACCGCGACCGGCAATCGCGATGTCGTGCGGCGCGAGCATTACGAGGCGATGCGCGATGGCGCAGTCCTCTGCAACGCCGGGCATTTCGACGTCGAGTGCGACCTCGCCGCGCTGCGGGAGCTGGCGGTCGAGCGCCGCCAGGTGCGCCCGCACGTTGAGCAGCACGTGCTCGCGGACGGGCGGCGCATCAACCTGCTGGCTGAGGGCCGCGTCGTGAACCTCGCCGCCGCCGAGGGCAACCCGGCGGCTGTGATGGACATGTCGTTCGCGAACCAAGCGCTCGCCGCGGAGCACCTCGTCAAGACGGCCGGCACGCTCGCGCCGCAGGTCCACGGCGTTCCGCCGGAGCTCGACGAGGAGGTCGCGCGCCTCACGCTCGCCGCCCTCGACGTCGAGATCGACGCGCTCACCGACGCCCAGCGGGCCTACCTGACCACCTGGGACCAGGGAACCTGACCCGAGGGCGCCCCTCGGGTCGCGTTGCCGGCCGGTTCGCTAGCCTCCGCGGCCGATGAAGGCCATGGTCCTCGCAGCCGGTCTCGGCACGCGCCTGCGCCCGCTGACGTTCGAACTGCCGAAGCCGATGGTGCCGGTGCTCGATCGCCCCGTGATGGCGCACATCGTCGACCTGCTCGACCGTCACGGCTACGACGACGTCGTCGCGAATCTCCACTACTTCCCGGACACGATCCGCGACTATTTCGGCGACCGGATCACGTACCGCGAGGAGCCGGAGCTGCTCGGCACGGCCGGCGGCGTGCGCAACTGCGCCGACTTCCTCGACGACGGCACGTTCTTGATCATCTCCGGCGACGCGCTCACGGACATCGACCTGGGCGCCTTCGTCGCGCGCCACAAGGCGGCTGGCGGGATCGGCACGCTCGCCGTCAAGCGCGTCGAGAACACGCGCGAGTTCGGCGTCGTGCTGCATGACGCCGACGGCCGCATCACCGGCTTCCAGGAGAAGCCGGATCCTGCGGAGGCGCTCTCGGATCTCGGCAACTGCGGCATGTACTTGTTCGAGCCGGAGATCTTCGACTACTTCCCGAGACAGCCGTTCGTCGATTGGGCGAACGACGTCTTCCCCGCGCTGCTTGAGCACGACGTGCCCTTCCACATCCATGAGATGGGCGAGTACTGGAACGACGTCGGCTCACTGCAGGAGCTCAAGGAGGGCACCTTCGACGCGATGCGCGGCGAGCTGCAAGTGGACCTGCGCGGCGAGGAGGTCGCCGAGGGCGTGCGCATCTGCGAGGGCACGGAGCTGACCGACGCGACGCTGATCGAGCCGCCGGTGTGGATCGGCCGCAACGTGCAGATCGGTGCCGGCGTGCGCCTTCAGGGCCCGCTCGTGATCGGCGACGGCGCCGTGATCGGGGAGAACGCCGCGCTGAAGGACTCGGTTGTCCTGCCGGGCAGCGAGGTTGCGCCCGATGCGATGCTGATCGGCGCGATCGCCGGTCACCGCGGGATCGTGGACCGGCTCAAGCCGCGAACGTAACGTCGTCTGTAGACGGCCGCTCGCGGTCGCGGAGGACGAAGGGTCTATGGCGCCGACGCGTCGGCGCCGTACCGCTCGGCTCGCTGCTCCTGGAGCTCTGACTGCGCCAGCATCCGCGTGAACAGCACGACGAGCGCGATCCCCATCACGATCGACTGCTCGATCGCCATGATGACGCCGGCCAGCGCCTGGTCGCTGTCCGGGTCGAGCCCCCAGTACTGCGGCTGGTTCGTGTAGTAGCTGAAGATCGCGTTCGGCGCGAACGTCAGCAGGATCCCGAGGAAGCCGACGGTGATCTTTGTGCTGAGCATGTAGACGATCGGCGTCGTGCCTTCTCGCCGCAATCTCGTGCTCACGGGTGAAAGCAGGTGCCACCAGTAGAGGAAGCCCGCGAGCGTGAAGGTGAGGTGCTCGAGCACGTGGATGCCGGTGTGCTCGGCGGCCGCGTCGTAGAGCGCCGGGATATGCCAGATCCACATCGCGGCCGTGTAGAGGACCACCGCGAAGATCGGCAGTGCCAGCCAGCCGACGCGCTGCTCGACCCAGTGAATGCGACGCGTCGCCGGTCGCAGCAGGACTTTCGTGAGCCCGAGGATCAGCAGGATCGGCGCCACGTCGAGCAGCAGCACGTGCTGGACCATGTGCATCGCGAGGATTTGCTCGCCGAGAATGTCGATCGGCGAACACAGCGCCGCGACGAGCACGAGGATGCCGGCCACGAACACGAGCAGTCGCCAGACGCTCGGCGGATGCGGCTCATCGGGCGTGCGCGCGCGCCGCCAGCGGACGAGATAGAGCCCGAGGTAGAGCGTCAGCGCGATGACGACGCCCGGGTCGAACGTCCACGATGCGTCCGGAGACATGCGCGCGGATTGTCGCACTCGCGTGCTGCGGTGCAGCATGGGGCGGCGCCAAGCTGACCGGGTATGCAACCCGCCGAGCTGTTCGACCGGCTGCGCGCCGAGCTTACGGCGGCCTTCGCGCCGCCCGTCTGCCTCGCCTGCCGCGCGGCGTTGACCGACGCGAACGCCCAGCTGTGCGTGGACTGTCGGCGCGCGCTGCCGTGGCTTGCGGGGCCACGCTGTCCGCGCTGCGCGCTGCCGGCCCCCTGCGGGCCGTGCTGCCCGGCGCGCGACGCGGCATTCGAGCGCGCATGGGCGCCACTCGCGCACGACGGCCCGGCGCGAGCGCTCGTCGCGGCACTGAAGTTCCACGGCGCGTTGCCGGTCGCGCAGCTGATGGCGGCGCAGATCGCCGCGTCGGCGCCGCGGGAGCTGCTCGCCGAGGCCGTGCTTGTGCCCGTCCCGCTGCATCCGGCACGTCGCCGCGCGCGCGGCTTCGACCAGGCGGCGCTGATCGCCGCTGCGCTCGCGCAGCGCAGCGGCCGGCCCGTCGCGATGTGCCTGCGCCGCGGCGGACGGCCGACGCGTCAGCTCGGCGCTGATCGCAGCACGCGTCGCGCCGCCGCTGAGCGCCAGCAGCTGCGCATCTGCGGTCCCGTTCCGGACCACGCGGTGCTGGTCGACGACGTGCACACGACCGGCGCCACCTTCGACGTGTGCGCGCACGCTCTGCGGGCAGCTGGAGCACGCCACGTCGCCGCGGTCGCCTACGCACGTACGCTGCCGCGCTCAGCGCGGTGATCTCCGACCTCGCGGCGTGAGGCGCACGCTGGTCGGCGCCGGGCGCCACACGGCGTCTCGCCAATGCCACCGGCATTGGCTTCGACACCGCGTGTCCCCCGACATCCGCCCATCGCACCCCTCACATCCACGATCTCGGGGATCACCGCGCTGACCTGCGGGAAGCCACGGTTGGAGAATGACCGTTGGCGCGTCTACGATCGGGGAAAGATCCACCCCACACGACGCAAAGGGGGCGCACTATGCGCATCGCGGTCAAGGGACGGAACACCCCAGTCAGCGACGGACTCAGAGAGCATGTCGAGCGACGCTTCCGGGCGATCGCGCGTCAGGTGTCCGAGCTCGCGCAGTTGGAGCTCGAGCTCAGCGAGGAGCGCAACCCGGCGATCGCCGACCGTGAGATCGCTGAGGCGACGCTCTATCTCAAGGGCGTCACATTGCGGGCACGGGCGGCAGCTCCCGAGATGAACCACGCGATCAACGTGTGCGAGGACCAGCTTGCGCGGCAGGTCAAGCGCCACCGCGAACAGCGTCGCAAGCGCCGCGCGACGCGCACCGCCCAGCAGGCCGCGAACGACTTCGCCGGAGGTGGCGCAAGCGCCGCCTGAGGCAGGCGCCACGCTCAACCTGGAGGGCCACACGAGGGTTGCATCCGGCCATGCGGCCGCTGCTACGCTAGCCCCATGTCGCTGATCGATCGTGCGCTGCGCTTGGGGGAGGGCAAGAAGTTCAAGTCCTACGAGCAGCGTGTAGCGCGAATCAACGAGCTCGAGCCGGAGATGCAGGAGCTCACGGATGCACAACTGCGCGCAGCTGCCGACTCGCTGCGCGCTCGCGCCCGCGGGGAGGGCGCCGAGCCGCTCGACGACCTGCTGTACGAGTGCTTCGCGCTCGTGCGCGAGGCCGGCCGCCGCACGATGGGGATGCGCCACTTCGACGTGCAGATGATCGGCGGGATGGTGCTGCACGATGGCGCGATCTCCGAGATGCGCACCGGCGAGGGCAAGACCCTCACGGCCACGCTGCCCGCGGTGCTCAACTCGCTCGCCGGCAAGGGCGTCCACGTCGTGACTGTCAACGACTATCTCGCGCGCCGCGACGCCGAGTGGATGTCGCCGATCTACGACATGCTCGGCGTGAGCGTCGGGATCCTGCAGGCGATGCAGCCGGCCGAGGAGAAGGCCCATGCCTACACGTGCGATCTCACCTACGGCACCAACGCGGAGTTCGGCTTCGACTACCTGCGCGACAACATGGCGCCGACGCTCGAGGACAAGGTCCAGCACGGCGGCCGCGACCTCGGCGAAGTGCGCTCTGCGAAGGACCGGCTCGATCGCCGCTCAGCCGCCCACGCGTACGCGATCGTGGACGAGGTCGACAACATCCTGATCGACGAGGCGCGCACGCCGCTGATCATCTCCGGCGCGCCCGAGGACTCGTCCGACATCTACGCGAAGTTCGCGCGCCTGGCGCCAATGTTGACGCCCGGCGAGGTGCCGAGAGGGCTCGACCCGCGCGCGAAGAGAGAATTCGTCGCGGACTTCGACTACGAATTCGACGAGAAGCACAAGACCATCTCGATCACCGAGCGGGGGGTCGAGAAGGCCGAGCGCTTCCTCGGTATAGACCACCTCTACCGCGCCGAGAACGGCTACCTGGTCAACCACCTGATCCAGGCGCTGAAGGCCGAGTCGCTCTACAAGCGCGATGTCGACTATGCGGTGATCGGCGACGAGGTCCAGATCATCGACGAGTTCACGGGGCGCATCCTCGAGGGTCGCCGCTGGTCGGAGGGACTCCATCAGGCGATCGAGGCGAAGGAGGGTTGCAGTCTGACGGAGGAGAACCAGACGATGGCCTCCATCACCTACCAGAACTACTTCCGCCTGTACGACAAGCTCGCCGGCATGACCGGCACCGCGCTGACCGAGGCGACCGAGTTCATGAAGATCTACGACCTCAGCGTCGTCCAGGTCCCGACGAACCGGCCGATGGTCCGCGACGACAGGAACGACCAGGTCTACAAGACCAAGGAGGGCAAGTGGTCGGCGGTCGTCGAGGAGATCGCCGAGCGCAACGCGAGAGGCCAGCCGGTGCTCGTCGGAACGATCTCCGTCGAGGTCTCGGAGCTGCTGGGCGACCGCCTCAGAGAACGCGGCATCAAGCACACGGTCCTCAACGCGAAGCCCGAGCACGCCGAGCGAGAGGGCGAGACCGTCGCCGAGGCGGGCCGTCCCGGTGCCGTCACGATCGCGACGAACATGGCCGGCCGTGGCGTCGACATCAAACTTGGCGGCAGCCCCGAGCACCTGATCCGGCACGAGATGGCGAAGCTCGGCCTGCAGCCCGGCGATCCCGACTACGAGGAGCACGAGACGAAGCTCCTGGAGGACCTCGAACGGCGCTGCGAGGCGGATCGCGAGACGGTGATGGCGGCCGGAGGCATGTGCATCATCGGCACCGAGCGCCACGAGTCACGGCGCATCGACAACCAGCTGCGCGGCCGCGCCGGACGCCAGGGCGACCCCGGCCTGTCGCTGTTCTTCCTGTCCGCCGAGGACGACCTCGTGCGCCTGTTCGCGGGTGAGCGGATCTACCGCATCCTCGACCGCTTCGGCACGACGGACGACCAGGGCCGCGAGGAGCCGATCGAGGCCGGACTCTTGACCAAGCAGATCGAGAAGGCGCAGAAGAAGGTCGAGGAGCAGAACTTCCTGATCCGCAAGCGCGTGCTCGACTACGACGACGTCATGAACGAGCAGCGGCGGATCGTCTACGCCTATCGCGACGAGGTGCTCGAGGGACGCGACATGGGCGAGCAGGCACGCGAGGAGATCGCGAGCATGCTCGGGCGCATCGTCGAGGAGTTCACCGCCGGCGACTATGCGGAGGACTGGGACCTCGAGGGTCTGTTCGCGCGAGTCGCCGAGATATTCCCAGTTGGCTTCGGGCTCGAAGACGTCGATCCGGGCAGCACGCACCGCGAAGAGCTGACGGAGAGACTCGTCGAGGACGCCCTGCGCCTGTACGACGACCGCGAGCGCGAGCTGGGCGACGAGCTGATGCGCGTGCTGGAGCGCTACCTGCTGCTCCAGACCATAGATCAGCGATGGCGCGAGCACCTCTACGACATGGACTACCTGCGCGAGGGTATCGGCCTGCGCGGGCTCGCCCAGGTCGACCCGCTGATCGCGTACAAGAACGAGGGCTTCGAGCTGTTCCAGGACCTGATGAACACGATCTGGTCCGACTTCGCGCGCATGATCTTCAACGTCGAGATCGAACTCGAAGCCGAGGGCGAGCCCGAGCAGGCCGTGCCGGATCCGGCCGAGTCGAGCTCGAACTGGGTCGGCGGCGGCGGGCTCACCTACTCCAGCGGGTCGTCGACGGCCTCGGCGCTCGGCGCACTCGCCGGGAGCGACGCGGCCCCGTCCGCGCTCGGCGTCGCCGAAGCGCCGGCTCCGCGCGAGGACACCGGCGGGGGAGTCGCTCAGCGCCGGGTCGACGCGATCGACCAGATCGGTCGCAACGATCCGTGCTGGTGCGGGTCGGGCAAGAAATTTAAGAAGTGCCACGGCGTCTGATCGCCGGCTGACCCGCACCGCGCCCCGGCCGTCATTGCCGATAGCCTCCGGGGCATGTCGACGGCCTCCGCCTCATCGTCAGAGCCGACGCCGCAGCGCCTTGCGGCGATCCGCGACCAGCTGAAGCTGCTCGCGGACTATCTTTGACCCGGCTCAGCTGAAGGCGCGCGCCGACGAGCTCGAGCGCGAGATGGGCGCACCGGGCTTCTGGGACGACCAGGAGCGGGCGGCCAAGACGAGCGCCGAGCACGCGCGCGCCACCAAGAAGTCCGAGCTGTACGCCGCCTTGGAGCGCGACGTCGACGACCTCGAGCCGCTCGCCGAGATGGCCGACGAGGACCCCGAGCTGGCGTCCGAGCTGGAGGAGCAGATCGCGTCCGTGCAGCAGCGCCTCGAGGCGCTGGAGCTGGAGCGGCTGTTCTCCGGCAGATACGACGCCGGGGACGCGCTGGTGACGGTCAACGCCGGCGCGGGCGGCACCGACGCGCAGGACTGGGCGGAGATGGTCCTGCGGATGGAGATGCGGTGGGCCGAGAAGCGCGGCTTCGAGGTCGAGCTGCTGGAGGCGAGCGCGGGGGAGGAGGCCGGCATCAAGTCGGCGACCTTCCGCGCCAGAGGCGAGAACGCCTACGGCCTCTACGGCGCCGAGAAGGGCGTTCACCGGCTCGTCCGGCTCTCTCCCTTCGACTCTGCAAATCGCCGCCAGACGAGCTTCGCAGGGCTGGAGGTCTCCCCGGTCGTGGAGGACGTCGGCGAGATCGTGATCGACGACGACGACCTGCAAGTCGACACGTATCGCGCCAGCGGCGCCGGCGGCCAGCACGTCAACAAGACCGACTCGGCGGTGCGCATCACGCACAAGCCGAGCGGGATCGTCGTGCAGTGCCAGAACGAGCGCTCGCAGACGCAGAACCGCCTCACCGCGATGGGCATGCTGCGCTCGAAGATCGCCGAGCTGGAGGAGCGCAAGCGCCAGGAGGAGATCGCGAACGAGCGCGGCGAGGCGCAGGACGTCAACTTCGGCTCGCAGATCCGCTCCTACGTGCTGCACCCGTACACGATGGTCAAGGACCACCGCACGAACTACGAGATGGGCGACGCGAACCGCGTGCTCGACGGCGACCTCGACGGTTTCGTGCGGGCGGAGCTGCTGCGCGCCGCAGGGCGATGAGTGGGCCCGCACATTCCCCGGGGGGGCCCGCCTCCGCTGGTCACATGACCGGCTCCGGCACCCCAAGTCGCCAGCCGACCGCGCCCTACCTCGACGCGCTCGTCGCCTACGGCTTCCGCGGCCCCACGCGTTTCCACGTCCCCGGTCACAAGGGCGGATCCGGGGCCGATCCGGGGCTGCGCTGGGCGCTCGGGGAGCGCGCGCTGCTGCTCGACGTGCCGCAGGACACCGAGGGGATCGACGTCGGCCCGGAGCCGACGCCGTACGCCCAGGCGGAGGAGCTGGCGGCGGCCGCGTATGGCGCGGAGCAGTCCTGGTTCCTCACGAACGGCGCGACGCAGGGCAACCACGCGCTGTGCCTCGCGCTGGCCGGGCCGGGGACGCGCGTCGTGCTGCAGCGCAACGCGCACGCGAGCCTGATCGACGGGCTCGTCCTCTCGGGCGGCATGCCGGCGTTCGTTGCGCCGGAGACGGACGACGAGCTCGGCATGGCGCACGGCGTCACGCCCGACGCGCTGCGCGCGGCGCTGCAGCGCGCGCCTGACGCCCGCGCGGTCTTCGTCGTCTCGCCGACGTACTACGGGATGTGCGCCGACGTGGCGGGACTGGCGGAGGTCGCGCATGCGGCCGGCGCCGTGCTCGTCGTCGACCAGGCGTGGGGTCCGCACTTCGGCTTCCACCCTGGCGTGCCGCAGTCCGGGCTTGCGCTCGGCGCCGACGCAGTCATCACCTCGACGCACAAGATCGTCGGCGCGCTCACGCAGGCGGCGATGCTCCACGTCGCGGGTGGGCGGGACGGGGTCCGCGTCGATACGGCGACCGTCGGACGCGCGGTTCGGCTCGTGCGCTCGACGAGCCCTAGCTCGCTGCTGCTCGCCTCGCTCGATGCTGCACGCCGCCAGATGGCCGTCCACGGGCAGGCACTGCTCGCACAGACGCTCGCAGCCGCTGCGCAGGCGCGCGCTGCGATTGACGCGCTGCCGGGCTGCGCGGTCGTCGGGGAGCGCCTCGTCGGGCGCCCGGGTGTGGCCGCGTGGGATCCGCTGCGACTGGTGATCGACGTGCGCGGCACGGGCTGTACGGGCTACGACGTCTCCGCGGCGCTGCGGGCGGGCTCGGACATCCACGTCGAGCTGGCCACGCACGCCACGCTCGTGCTCGTGCTCGGCGTGCACGAGCAGGTCGAGGCGCTCGAGCGGCTCGTGCACGACCTCGGTGCGACCGTCGCCGAGATCACGCGGCCGATCGGGCCGGCGCAGGCGCCGGTCGTGCGCGCCCCCGTACTCGGGAGCGAGCTGGCCGTGCCGCCGCGCGACGCGTTTCTCGGCGAGACGGAGGTCGTCGCGGTCGACGCGGCGCTCGGCCGGGTCTCATGCGAGGCGATCGCTGGCTACCCGCCCGGGATCCCAGCGCTGCTGCCGGGAGAGCGGATCCGCGAGGAGGTCGTCGCCTACCTGCGCGAGCTGGCGGTCGCCGGCGCGCGCCTGCACGGCGCGAGCGACCCGTCGTTCGAGACGATTACCGTCCTGCGCGATGCCGCCTGAACTGGCCCACGAGGCCGACCGCCGGCGCGTGGTGCCCGCGCTCGATCCGGTCCTGCTCGACGACCTCGTCGCACAGGCGCTGGCGGAAGACCTCGGCGACGGCGACGCGACCGCCGAGGCAACCGTTCCAGCCGACGCGCGGGCGCTCGCACGCATCCGCCAGAAGGCGCCTGGCGTCATCTACGGCCTCGACCTCGCCGAGCGGGCCTTCCGGGCACTTGACGCGGAGGCTGCGATCGAGCGGTGCACAGCGGAGGGCGTCTGGCGCGAGAATGGTCCGGTGCTGGAGGTGCGCGGCAACGCTCGCGCACTGCTCGGCGCGGAGCGCACGGCGCTGAACTTCCTCGGCCGCTTGTCGGGGATCGCGACGCTCACCGCGCACTGCGTCAGAGAGATCGAAGGGACGGGCGCCCGCATCCTCGACACGCGCAAGACGACGCCCGGCCTGCGGATGGCGGAGAAGGCGGCGGTCTTCTTCGGCGGCGGCACGAATCACCGCATCGGCCTGTTCGACGAGATCCTCATCAAGGAGAACCACGCCGCCGCCGCCGGTGGGGTGGGGGAGGCGGTGCGCAGAGTCCGTGCGGCGCGGCCCGACCTGCCGCTGGAGGTCGAGGTGCGGGACCTGGAGGAGCTCGATGAGGCGCTCGCGGCGGGGGCTCCGCGCATCATGCTCGACAACATGGATCTCTCCACGATGCGGGCGGCGGTGAAGCGCACGGCTGGCCGCGCATCGCTCGAGGCGAGCGGCGGCGTGACGCTGGAATCGCTCCGGAAGATCGCTGAGACCGGGGTAGACTTCATATCGATCGGGGCGTTGACGCACTCGGCCCCCGCACTCGACCTGTCCCTCATATTGGAGCCACTCTCATGAGCCTCCCCATGGTGCAAACACCAAGTGCGCATGTCGGTCCTCTCATGCTCGAGAACATCCCGGCCCTCCAGGCCGAGGTGCGCGAGCTGGCCGCTCAGCGCGGCGCCGTCATCCTCGCGCACAACTACCAGTTGCCCGAGATCCAGGACGTGGCCGACTACGTCGGCGACTCGCTCGGGCTCTCCCAGCAGGCTGCCAAGGCCGACCAGGACGTGATCGTCTTCTGCGGCGTGCATTTCATGGCCGAGACCGCCTCGGTCCTCTGTCCCGAGAAGCGCGTGCTGATTCCCGACGTCGACGCCGGCTGCTCGCTGGCCGACTCGATCACGGCGGAGCAGCTGCGCGACTGGAAGGCCAAGCATCCCGGCGCGCTCGTCGTGATGTACGTCAACACGACCGCCGAGGTGAAGGCGGAGACGGACTACTGCGTGACGTCCTCGAACGCGGTCGCGGTGGTGGAGCACATCTACCGCGAGCACGGCGAGGACACCGAGATCCTGTTCGGACCCGACATGTTTCTCGGCGCCTACGTGGAGAAGCGCACCGGGCGCACGATGCACGTCTGGGACGGCGAGTGCCATGTGCACGCCGGCATCCGCCCCGACGACATCACCGCAGTGCGCGCGGCGCACCCGGGGGCGGACTTCCTGATCCACCCGGAGTGCGGCTGCTCGACGAGCGTCATGGAGTACGTCGCTGCCGGCGACGTCGACGCCGAGGGCGTGCACATGCTCTCGACCGGCGGGATGCTGAGATTCGCGCAGGAACGCGCGGGCAGCGACGGCGCGGTGATCGTCGCGACCGAGACCGGCATGCTCTACCCGCTGCGAGAGGCTGCACCCGACGTCGACTTCATCGCCGCCAACGAGCGCGCGAGCTGCAAGTACATGAAGATGATCACGCTGCCGAAGCTGCGTGACGCGCTGCTGTCGGATCAGTTCGAGGTCAAGGTCGACCCCGCGGTCGCCGAGCGCGCCCGCGTGCCGATCGAGCGCATGGTCGCGATCTCGTAACCCGGCAACACAGGCCGCTCAACACCTCGAAAGGGCCCCGGCGTGCTTTGAGCGCGCCGAGAGCCCTTGCACCGCGCTGCGTTGCTCCAATAGTCTGATGAACGCAGGTGTCTACCAGACGACGGCGACGGCGATCGATCGGGGACGAGGATGCGGTCAGCCCAGAGGCGGTGCCGGGCATGAGATCGGCGGTCAACGCCGGGGTGCTCAGCCTTGTGATCGAGCAGCCCAGCTACGGCGGCGAGATCGGCCGGCGCTTCGAGGAGCGCTATGACGGGCTGCTGTCCTCGCGCCCGCAGCACATCTACAAGGCGCTCGACGAGCTCAGAAGCCAGGGCCTGGTCGAGCCGATCGTGCTCGACGACGGGTCGGGGATCGATCAGCAGGTGCGCGGCTATCGCGCCACGGCCAACGGCGCTCGCGCTTACCGCGGATGGCTGCGCTCGCCGATCCAGGTTGGCAGCCGCACGCGGCACGAGGTGATGATCCGCCTCGCGTCGACGCGACCGGACGACCGCGAGACCGCGACGTTCCTGCTCGACGCCTATGAGGGCGCTGTGCTCGCACTCGCACGCAGGCATCCGGTGCGCTCCGAGAACGTCATCGACCGGCTGCTCGACGAGGAGCACCGCACGCTCGCCGACGCACAACTGCGCTGGATCGCACGGGCGCGCGACGAGCTGCGCACGGACTCCGTCGAGCACGGACCGTAGCCGGCGATGTCGCTCCTGCTGATCGACGGCGTCTCCAAGCGCTTCAAGCGCGGGGGTCGTGGCGGGCGAGAGCAGGTCGCGCTGCGCGACGTCACGCTGGAGCTCGAGGCGGGCGAGCTCGTCGCAGTATGGGGGCGCCGTCGCTCGGGGCGCACGACGCTGCTGCAGGTCGCCGCCGGAGTCGAGCGTCCGAGCGACGGCGCCGTGCGTTTCGGCGGGGTCGACGTCGCCCGGCGTCCGATGCTCGGCAGACCGGGCGGGCTGGCGTACGTCAGCACCCACTTCGTACGGGTGATCGGCGAGACGGTCCTCGAGCACGTCGGCGCGCCGGTGCTCGGCGGCAACGCGTCCACCGCGAGCGCCCAGTCGCTTGCCTTCGCTGCGTTGCGCGGTGTCGGTGCCGTCGACTGCGCCGACGCCGGGGTCGACGCGCTCGACCAGGCGGAGCTGATCCGCGTGGCGCTCGCACGTGCGCTCGTGACGGAGCCGAGACTGCTCGTGCTGGACGAGCCGACCCAGGACCTCCGGCTCGCACGCGATCGCGATCAGGCGCTCGAGCTGCTGCGGTCGCTCGCCAAGCGCGATGGGATCGCGGTGCTGATGACGGTCGCGGAGGCGGCTGACCTCGCCGGAGCCGATCGTGCGCTGACGATCGACCAGGGGGAGCTGCGCGGGCTGACGCACCCAGCGATGGGACAGGTGGTCGAGCTGCGCCAGTCGCGAAGCTAGCCGTGGTCCGGCCCGCGACGCTGCTCTACTTCTACCGCAAGCGCCTGCGCGTCCACGCGATCCAGGAGCTGCTTGCAGGGCTGGGCATCGCCGTCGGTGTCGCCCTGGTGTTCTCGGTCCTGGTCGTCAACGGCAACATCGGCGAGTCGGGGCGGCAGATCCTCCATGCGATCGCCGGCGATGCGACGTTGTCGCTGACGGCCCGTGACGCGCGCGGCTTCGACGCTCGCATGCGGGCGCGAGTCGAGGCGTTGCCGGGCGTCGAGCATGCCGCGTCGCTGCTCGAGCAGCGAGCGGCGGTCGCCTACCGAGGTCGGCGCGCGCAGATCGAGCTGGTCGGAGCTGACGGCGGGCTCTCGGCGCTGCACGGAAGCGCGACCCGCCGGATCGACCTCGGGCGCATGCACCCGGGTCTGGTGCTTCCGCTGACGGTCGCGCACCGGCTCGGCCTCGCCGGCGACGAGCGCCAACCGACGAGCCTCCCGCACGTCACGCTCGCCGTACGCGGCCACTCCATCCCGGTCCCCGTCTCGGCAGCGCTCGACACGGACACGATCGGTCCGTTGGCAGGCTCCCTGCACGCGGTCAGCTCGCTTTCCTCCGTGCAGGAGCTCACCGGGCTGCGGGTCGCGTGACGCGCATCCTCGTCGTGGTCGCACCCGGTCAGGAGGCGATCGTGCGGGCCGGGCTCGAGCGCCTCGCGGCGGGGCGCCTGACGGTCATCTCGGTCGACGAGGAGCTGCAGGCGATCGAGCTGATCCTGCGACTGAGCGAGGGGCCGGGCCAGCCGCTGGCGCCTCAGCTCGCTCACGCTTGCGCTGCGGGCGCTGCGCGCGACGTCGCCGCTCGCGCTCGGTCTGGTCGCCACCGGCGCCGTTGCCGTGTTCGGCGCCGTCGGGCTTCGCGGAACACGTGCGAGCCTGCTGCACGGCATGTACGCGGACTTCCGCGGCTACCTGGGCACGGCCGACGTGTGGGTCGCCCAGCCGGGCGACGACCTGGCGTTGGAGTCGTTCGACGCGCGGGGGGTCGCACGTCGCGTCGCCGCCGTTGGCGGCGTCCGCGACGTCCGCGCCTTTTACGGAGGCCTGCTCGACGTCGGCGTGCGCCGCGCATGGGTGATCGCGCGCTCGAACCGCGATCGCACGATCGTGCCCGCGAGCCAGGTCGTCGACGGGGACGTGCACGTGCTGGAGCGCCGGGTGCGCACCGGAGGGTGGGTGACGGTCTCGCAGCAGATCGCCGCTGCCGAGGGTGTCGCCGTGGGGGGAACGATCCGCCTGCCGACTCCGACGGGCGAGGTCGCGTACCGCGTTGCCGCGACGACGACGAACCTCGGCTGGGGGCCGGGAGCCATCGTCATGAACGCGTGACGAGGGCCCGCGCGATCGAGACGCGGAGCGTCTCGAAGCGATCGAGCTCTGCGGCGCTCAGCGGAGCGCAGTCGGCGACCTCGGCGCGTCGCAGGAAGCGGTAGGCGACCGTCCGCGCGCGCAGGATCGAGAAGCCGCGGCCCAACAGGGGCGCGGCCACCTGCTCCAGAACCGACCCGCCGACGATGGGCTCGAAGTGTGTGATCGCGTAGGCAATCCCGTTGGGCCTGCCGAGCATCGGGCGGCGCGTCAGGTCCACGCCGCCGAAGCGGGCCGTGCCGGCGGTCGGTCGCGTGACGCCCGCGGCGATTCGCAGCAGCGCCGTGCGTCCGGAGCACCGCCTCGCCGCCACGGTCACCAGTTCTCCGGGGTCGACGTCCAGCGAGACGTCGTGGAGTGCGACACAGTCGCGGCAGTGGTCGCTTCCCCATCTCATCGAGACCCGATCGAGCGTCAGCAGGGACATGCCTGCATCGTGCCGTGCCCCGCGGGCCGTGACGAGCCCTCTTCGTCTACGAAGCGGAGTACGAGACGGTCTGCCGTCACATCCGCGCGCGTTGCCTCGTCATGGGGGTGATGACGGAAACGACGGACGTAGAGGAGAACGACCCATGCACGCACGCATGACCCAGCCCGTGATGGTCCTGCCGGACGCCTACAGAGCGCTGCTCGCGCTCAGCAAGTCGGCCAAGGATGCCGGCGTCCCGCTGGAGACGGCGTATCTCGTGCATCTGCGCGCGAGTCAGATCAACGGCTGCAGCTACTGCGTCGAGATGCACGCGAAGGAGCTGAAGGAGGCCGGCACGAGTGACGAGCGCATCTGGGGCGTCGCCGCGTGGCGCGAGACGTCGTACTTCGACGACGCCGAGCGCGCCGCGCTCGCGCTGACGGAGGCGCTCACGCGCATCGCCGACAGCGCCGATCCGGTTCCGGACGCGATCTGGGAGGAGGCGGTCCGCCACTACGACGAGCGTGCGCTCGCCGCGCTGCTGATCGAGATCGCCGGGATCAACGTCTGGAACCGCCTCAACGTCGCGACGCAGCAGCCGCCGGCGGGCGCCAGACAGGTCGCGGCGGCGGCCTGAGCCCTAGGCCGAGGCGGCATCTCCGGCTGAGGCTACGTGGTCGCCAGCACGTCGATGCCGCGCTCGGCCGCTTCGCGGACGGCGCGCAGCTGCTCGCGCTTGCGCGCGAACTCGGGAGCGGTGTAGCAGTGCACGTCCGCCGGGGCGCCCATCTCGGAGCGATCCCACAGTGAGCCGGCCTGATAGACGCGCTCCAGCCACGGCACGCCGTCGAAGTAGTCCGAGACGAGCACGACGACCCACTCCGGGCCGCGCTCGCGCTGCGGCGGGGCGCCGTTGGCGTCGTCGACGCGCGCGCCGCCCACGAGCGCCTGCGAGATCGGCCAGCGGTCGCTGACGCGCTCGACGTAGCGGCGCAGCTCGCGGACGTTCAGCTCGGTCAGATCCTCAGACGACACAGCGGGGGATTGTCGCCGCTCGGGCGGCGCAAGCGCAATCCGGCCGGCTGGCCTACGCGAAGTCCTCGGTCGTGTGCGGGCCGACGCAGGCGATCGCGAGCTCGTCCGCGACGTCGCGGGCGACGGCTGCGACGTCCTCGTACGTGACCGCGTCGAGCGCGGCGATCGCGAGGTCGGGGTCGATCTCCTCGCCGAACAGGATCGTCTGCTGCGCGGCGTGGCGGGCGACCGCGTTCGTGTTCTCGAACGCGAGCACGCGGGCGCCGGCGGCGTAAGCGCGGGCGCGCTCGACCTCCTCCTGGCGCGGGCCCTCGTCGCGCAGCTCGCCGACGATCTCGCGCATGCGGCGGTACGCCTCGACGCACTTCGTCGAGTCGAGCCCGGCCGACAGCTGCAGGATCGGCACGTCGGCGCTGTTGTGCGAGAGCGCGTAGACGGAGTAGGCGAGGCCGCGCTGCTCGCGAATCTCGTCGAACAGACGCGAGCCCATCGAGCCTCCGAGCAGCGTCGCGTAGATCGTCAGCGCTGCCCGCTGGGCGCGGTCGGTCGTGTCGATCGCCGGCCGGTAGGACATCCGCAGGTGCGACTGGTTCGAGTCACGCTCCTCGACGAGGGTGCGCGCATGGAGCGGCGGCGCCGCCTCGTATGGCTCGGGCTCCGACAGAGTGGGGAAGCGGCCGAACAGCTCATCCAGGGCGCCATTGGCGGGCAGGTGCTCCAGATTCCCCACGACGAACGCGCCACCGCGCGCTCCGGCCCAGCGGCGCTCGCGGAAGGCGACGATTCCCTCGCGTGTGAACGTGTCGCGCAGGTGCTCGACCGGGCCGAGCACGGTGCGGCCGAGCGGGTGCTCGCCGAACGCGGCATGGTCGATCAGGTGCTCGGCGACGGTTGAGGGCTGGTCGTTGGAGCGGGCGATCTCTTGGATCACAACACCGCGCTCGCGGTCCAGCTCCTCAGCGTCGAGCCGCGGCCGGCCGACGAAGTCCGTCAGCAGGTCGATCGCCTCGAGCGCCTTCTCGGCGCGCACGGTGATGTGGAAGGCGACGAGGTCGTGACTCGTGTACGCGTTCAGCTGGCCACCGATTCGCTCGGCCGTCTCGTTGACCGCTCTGTAGTCGGCGAACTTCTCGCCGCCCTTGAAGACGAGATGCTCGAGGAAGTGCGCCATCCCGTTCTCCTCTGGGCGCTCGCTGCGCGCCCCGGCGTCGAACGCGACGAGCGCGGTGACGGCACGCGTGCCGTCGAGCTGCAGGCGGTGGATCGGAAGCCCGTTGGGGGCCACGGAAGTGGAGATCGCGGTCATGCGCGAACCGTAGCGCCGCTGCGCCCCGCTCAACGGCGAGAAGCGTCGATGCGGCCTGGCGAACCGGGGAAATCCCTGCAAAACTGCTTGCAGCAGAGGCCTGTGCCTGGTCGCCGACGCGGTGCGCACGCTACTGTCCGGAGCCGAATGGCCGTGAAGACCGGGAACTCCCGCCTCTCCCGCCGCGCCGCCGCCGAGCACTCCCCGGTGGCCGCTGCGCGTGTCGCAGTGCCGCACAGAGCGTCGCCGGCGTCGCCGTCGGTGATCGAGTTTCGCGGCGTCGAGAAGCGCTATGACGTCGGCGCCATTGGCCTCGACGAGGCGACCTTCTCGATCGGGCGCGGGGAATGGGCGTTCCTCGTCGGCTCAACCGGCTCGGGCAAGTCGACGATCATGCGCCTGCTGATCAAGGAGCTCGAGCCGACCGCCGGCACGATCCGCGTCGCTGGCCGCGACCTCGCCGAGATCGAGCGAAAGCGTGTCCCGTACTACCGCCGCAACATCGGCGTCGTCTTCCAGGACTTCAAGCTGCTGCCGAACCGCACCGTGCACGACAACGTCGCGTACGCACTGCAGGTCACGGGCGGCACACGCAAGGACATCCGCGCGAAGGTGCCGGACATCCTGCGCCTCACCGGCCTCTCGACGAAGCTGCACAACTATCCCGACCAGCTGTCGGGCGGCGAACAGCAGCGCGTCGCGATCGCGCGTGCCTTTGTGAATCACCCGCCGCTGCTGCTGGCCGACGAGCCGACCGGCAACCTCGACCCCGAGACCTCCATCGGGATCATGCAGCTGCTCTACCGCATCAACTGCGCTGGGACCACGGTGCTCGTCGCCACCCACGACAACTCGATGGTCGACAAGATGCGCCGCCGCGTGATCGAGCTCTCGCAGGGCCGCATCGTGCGCGACGAGGCGACCGGCCTCTACGTCCGCGACGAGTCGACGCGCGAGTTCGCCGCCCGTATGCGCTCCGACCTGCCCGACGGCTCGCTGGGCGCGTAACCGCATGCGTCTGAGCTTCTTCACGCGCGAGGCCACGCGCGCCCTGCGCCGCAACGCCGCCCCCAGCTTCGCAGCGCTCGCGACGATCCTGCTGACGATGCTCGTGATCGGGGTCTTTATCCCGATCGTCCAGGCGACGACGGGCGCCGCCAACGACGTGCGCAAGCGCGTCCTGGTCGACGTCTACCTCACGAGAGACGCGAAGCAGTCGGACATCGCGCGGGTGCGCGCACAGCTGCTCGAGACGCCGAACGTCAAGCGCGTCGAGTTCGTCTCCAAGCAGGAGGCCTACCAGCAGCAGCGCCAGAAGGATCCGGAGGCGTTCGCGCTGCTCGGCGCGAACCCGCTGCCGGACACGTTCCGCGTCACGCCCGAGAACCCGGACGATGTGTTGAAGATCGCCTCCGCCCTCGCGCCCGAGGCCGCCGGCGGCGGCAACACCCCGATCGACCGCTCGATCGACGAGGTCCGCACGCGCCGCGACGACACGACGAAGATTCTCCAGGTCACGCGCTTCGTGAAGCTGATGGCAGGCACGCTCGCCGCCCTGCTGATCGCCGCGTCGGTCTTCCTGATCGCCAACACGATCCGGCTCTCCTTGTTTGCGCGGCGCCGCGAGGTCGAGGTGATGAAGCTCGTCGGCGCAACCGACTGGTTCATCCGCTGGCCGTTCGTGATCGAGGGCGTCATCGTCGGCGCGCTCGGCACCCTGCTCGCGATCCTCCTGCTCGCAGTGGGCAAGATCGCGATCATCGATCCCCTCGCCAGCGACTTCTCCCTCATCAGCGCCCCGGAGACGATGTCCTTCGGCGTCCTGATCGCGGTGATGATGGCCGCCGGTATCGCCATCAGCGCCGTCGGGTCGGGGCTGTCGCTGCGCCGCTTCCTGCGGGTCTGACCCCCCGGCGTCGTATCGCCGTTGCCGGTACGCCGGCGCGCGGCCGTGCTCCCTCGCGAGACCCTCACGTGAACTGGATTGGCACTTCGCTGCGTGGGTGGACGCCGCATGGGGTCTCGCGAGGGACACGCCGCGCCCGGCTGATCAACTGCGCTCGGGCACAGGCGCTCAGACGCCATGAGCTCCCGGAGTGGCCTACGCCGCCGGGTCTCCCAGCTCCCTGTGAGGCGCGAGGACGCTGGGAGCGAAGGCGCTGCGCCAGGGCTCGGCAGGCGCTCGTTCAGCCGGCCGCGTGGCGTTGTCGGCGAGACCCCCTGCGGCGTCCACAAGCATTCCGCGGTGCCTACCCCAGTTCACGTGAGGGTCTCGACGGCAACGGCCGCGCGGCCCGGCGTACCGCATTCGCCGGCCGAAGAACCGCCTACCGCAGCAGCGCCTTGGTCTCCAGGTACTCCTCCAACCCGAACTTCCCGTTCTCGCGCCCGTTCCCGGACTGCTTGAAGCCCCCGAACGGAGCCTTCAGGTCGAACGCCCCGCCGTTGACCTCGATCTGGCCGGCGCGCAGACGGCGGGCGACGCGGTTGGCGCGGTTGGCGTCGCCGGACCACACGCCGGCGGCCAACCCGTAGATCGTGTCGTTGGCGATCGCGATCGCCTGCTCCTCGTCGTCGTACGGGATCAGCACGAGCACGGGGCCGAAGATCTCCTCTTGGGCGATCGTCATGTCCGGCGTCACGTCGGAGAAGACGGTCGGGCGGACGTAGTAGCCCTGTGGCAGGTCCTCCGGCGCCTCGGCGCCGCCCGTCACGAGCCGGGCGCCCTCGTCGAGCCCCTTGGCGATGTAGCCGCGCACGCGCTCGCGCTGCACCTCCGACACGAGCGGCCCGATGCCGCTGCGCTCGCCGGTCGGGTCGGCTGGCGCGAACGCCTCGGCGGTGGCGGCAGCGATCTGCTCGGCCTCGGCGAGCCGCTCGCGCGGCACGAGCATCCGCGTCAGGGCGGAGCAGGTCTGGCCGCTGTTGAGGAACGCCTTTGCGACGCCGTTCGGGACCGCCTGCGCGAGGTCGGCATCGTCGAGGATCACGTACGGCGACTTGCCGCCGAGCTCCAGCGCCACCCGCTTCACGGACGCGCTCGCAAGCTCGCTCACGCGCTTACCCGCGCGCGTGGAGCCGGTGAAGGAGACCATGTCGACGTCAGGATCCGAGACGATCGCCTCGCCGACAACCGGGCCGACGCCCGTCACGAGATTGAAGACGCCGGCCGGCAGGCCGACCTGATCTACGACCTCGGCGAGGATGAACGCGCTCAGCGGCGCGACCTCGCTCGGCTTCAGCACGACCGTGCAGCCGGCGGCCAATGCCGGGGCGACCTTGCAGGCGACCTGGTGCAGCGGGTAGTTCCACGGCGTGATCGCGCCGACGACGCCGACCGGGTCGCGCACGATCAGCGCGGAGCCGGCCTCCTCCTCGAGCGCGATCTCGTCGAGCAGGTCGGCGGCCATGCGGAACGAGGCGATCGGCAGGCCCGCCTGGATGATGCGCGAGAGCTTGAGCGGCATGCCGACCTCGGCGGTCACCGTGCGGGCGATCTCGTCGGCGCGCGCCTCGAGCCCGTCGGCGATCGCGCGCAGCAGTCGCTGGCGCTCCTCGATCGGCGTCACGGCCCAGCCGTCGAACGCCGCGCGTGCCGCCGCCACAGCTCGGCGCGCGTCCTCCGCTGTCCCCTCCGGGATCGTCCCGAGCGGCTGCTCGGTTGACGCCTCGACGACCTCGAGCGTGCCGTCGCCGTCTGGGGTGACCCAGGCGCCGCCGACGTAGAGCTGGTCGCGTACGGCTGGACGTGACTGCTGCTCGACGGACATAGGGCCTCCTCGGGAGCTTCGAATGGAAACGGTGCGGGCTCAGTCGAGCGTAGTGCAGGGACAGCTCCCTTAGCGCCTGTTGAGGGGCTGTCGCTACGCTGACGCGGTGAATCGCCGCTTCCCCCGCCTGCCGCTGGTGCTCGCCGGCACGGCCGGCGCGATCGTCCTGCTGCTGCTCGGCATCTACCTGGGCGGCCACCCGAGCGGTCTGCCGGGCCCGGTCCGCAACGCATTCGTTGGCGACGACGACACGCAGCTGATGCGCCAGGCGCTCGACACGATCGACGAGATCTACTACCGCAAGCAGGAACGCACCGCGCTCGTCGACCGGGGGATAGAGGGCGCCGTCGCGAGCCTTAGAGATCCGTTCTCGCACTACTTCGACCCGAGAACGTATAAGCGCTTCGAGCAGGTCACGAACCCGAGCTTCAGCGGCATCGGCGTGACCGTGCGGCCGGACCCGGCCGGCCCGCTCGTCGTCGAGTCGGTGATCCAGGGGACTCCGGCCGCGCAGGCCGGCCTGCGCCGCGGCGACCGCATCGTCGCCGTGAACGGCAGATCGCTGGCCGGCAGACCGTCGAGCGCGTCGATCGCGCTGATTAAGGGCGAGCCGGGCACGAAGGTGGCGCTGACGATCGCGCGTGACGGCAGACGCTCGACGCAGCGGATCGAGCGCGCCCGCGTCACGCAGCCGGTCGTCGCCGGGCACGTCGTCAGATGGAGAGGCAGACGCTACGGCGTCGTCATCTACGCGAGCTTCACGGAGGGCTCTGCCGCGCAGGTGCAGGCGGCCGTCGAGCGGCTCTTGAGACGCGGCGTGGACGGCATCCTGCTCGACCTGCGCGGCAACGGCGGCGGGCTGCTCAACGAGGCTGTCGGCGTCGCCTCAATTTTCATCCCCGACGGGACGATCGTCTCGACTGACGGGCGCTCCCGTGCGCGGCACGTGTACACGGCGACGGGGGGCGCAATCAAGCGCTCCGTCCCGGTCGTCGTGCTCGTCGACCGTGGCACCGCCTCGTCGGCGGAGATCGTCACCGGCGCGCTGCAGGATCGCCACCGCGCGGAGGTCGTCGGCACCAACACATACGGCAAGGGCGTCTTTCAGGAGATCCGTGAGATGCCGAATGGCGGTGCCCTCGACTTGACCGTCGGCCAGTACTTCCTGCCAAGCGGGCGCAACATCGGCGGCAGAGGCGTCGCCGAGGGCAGAGGCATCGCGCCCGACGTGCGCGCGAGCGACAACCCGGACACGACACGCCGCGACGAGGCGCTCGACGCCGCGCTCGCCCAGCTGGCCGCCGACTCGCGGTGACGCGCTACGAGCAACGCGAGCGCGAGCGTGCCGCTCCGCGCACGGACGTCGTCGCCGTGCTCGACAAGCGCGGGCGCTTCCTTATCGGCGAGTCGTTCTTCGGCCGCGGGCCGCAGCTGATCGTCGACAAGGACCGCAGAGCCGGCCCCGGCGACCTCGTGCTGCTGCGCACCGGTGGTCGCGGCGGACAGGGCGGGCGAGGGCACGCGAAGGTCGAGCGACGCATCGGCCGTCCGGACGTCGCGCGCGACGTGCTCGAGGCGCTGATGCTCGATCGCGGACTCCGACGTCGCTTCGATCCGGCCGTCGAGCGTGCTGCGCGCCAGGCGGCCGAAGGTGAGGGGATCGCCGACATCCCGCGCCGCGACCTGCGCGACCTGACGACGTTCACGATCGACCCTGCGACCGCGAAGGACTTCGACGACGCGATCTCCGCCGAGCGCCGCGGCGAGAACGCCTGGCGCATCTGGGTCCACATCGCCGACGTCTCCGCTTATGTACGCCCCGGCACGCTCGTCGACAAAGAGGCCTACCGCCGCGGCACGAGCGTCTACGTTCCCGGCCGGGTCGAGCCGATGCTGCCGGAGGCGCTGTCAAACGGCACCTGCTCGCTGCGTCCGGACGAGGATCGCAACGCGGTCACGGTCGAGCTCGACCTGCGCGGCACCACGGTCGAGCGCACTGCCTTCTACCGCTCGCTGATCCGCTCGAACGTGCGGCTCGACTACGACCAGGTCGATCGCATCTTCACGCAGGGCGAGGAGGCGCAGGCACCGTGGGCGGAGCCGCTGGCGGCCGCGCGCGAGGCGTCGGCGGCGCTCCAGGCTGAGCGCGAGCGCGGCGGGGCACTGGCGATCGAGTCCTCCGAGCCGGACTTCGCGTTCGACGCGCAGGGTCACGTGATGGCGGCGCATCGCGTCGTCGCGACTGAGGCCCACCGCCTGATCGAGCACCTGATGATCCTCGCCAACGAGCAGGTCGCAAAGATCCTCTCCGACCAGCGCGTCCCGACGCTCTACCGCGTGCATGAGCGGCCGCAGGGCGAGGCCGCGGAGCGACTCGTTGCGCAGCTCGCATCACTTGGCGTCGCCACGCCGGCGACGCGCGAGCACCTGACGCCGCAGGAGGCGGCCGAGGTCATCGCCGAGTGCTCACGCCTCGTCGAGCAGCACGTCAAGCGCACCGGGCAGGGCACGATCGGGCTGAACAGCCTCGTGCTGCGATCGCTCAAGCAGGCCCGCTACGACCCTGCCAACCTCGGCCACACGGGGCTCGGCCTGCTGCACTACTGCCACTTCACCTCGCCGATTCGCCGCTACCCCGACCTCGTCTGCCACCGCGCGCTGCTGGCCGCGGTCGGCGGTGGGGACGAGGCTCCGAGAGCGTCGATGCTTCCTGGCGCGGGCGACTGGTGCTCGGCGCGCGAGCGCGACGCGATGAGCATCGAGCGCGCCGCCGACGACGTCGCGCGCGCGTTCCTGCTCGAGCGCGAGCTGTTCGAGGGCGGTTGGGATCAGGACTTCGAGGGGGAGGTGACGGGCGTGATCGGCGCCGGCGCTTTCATCGCGTTCGGCCAGGGCCACGAGGGGATGCTGCCCGTGCGCAAGCTGCGCGGCGAATGGTGGGAGCTCAACGAGGAGGGCACGATCCTCGAGGGGACGCGCAGCGGCGCGGCGATCCGCGTCGGCGATCGCGTGCGCGTGCAGGTCGAGCGCGTCGACACCGCGCGCGGCCGGGTGGACCTGTTGCCCGTCGAAGTGTGAGACTGAGGGCATGGCCAAGGGCAGAGGCAAGCGCAAGATCAGCGCCGGCGACGTCGCGAGCAACCGCGCCGCGAGCCATCGCTTCAACCTGCTCGACAAGATCGAGTGCGGGATCTTGCTCAGAGGCACGGAGGTGAAGTCGCTGCGCACCGGCGGTGCGACGCTGAAGGACGCCTACGCGACCGTCAGAGACGGCGAAGTGTGGTTGCACCACGTGCACATCCCGCCGTATCCGCCCGCCTACCACGACAACCACGCGCCCGAGCGCGACCGCAAGCTGCTGCTGCACCGCCGCGAGATCGAGCGGCTGCAGATGAGAACAAGAGAGCGAGGCCTCACGCTCGTGCCGACGCGCATCTACTTCAGAGGACCGCACGCGAAGGTCGAGATCGCGCTCGCACAGGGTAAGGACCGCTTCGACAAGCGCGAGTCGATCAAGCAGCGCGAGATGGCGCGCGACGTGCAGCGCGAACTGCGTGAGGTCAACCGCTAAGCAGTCGTCAGCGACCGCCGGCTGGGCCGCGCACGTCACGCCACGCGATGAACCCGCTCCTTCTGTCGAAGGCGACCCGACGGAAGCCCGCGGAGGCGAGGGCCGACGGCACCTCGCGCCACCACTCTTCGCCGAGGAACAGCATCGTGCCGCCCTCAGCGCGGAGCGTGTCGATCGTCTCCTGCAATTGCTCGACGGTGGGCATCTGGTGCATGCCTGTGTACGCGGCCACGTTGCGGACGTCGATTTCGTAGCCGATCCGGTGGCCTAGCGCCGTCACGATCGCGATTGCTGCACCCGGTCTGGCAAAGGTGCGGATGAAGCGGCCGGCCTCGGGCCACCGCAGCAAGGCTTCGTCGGAGCTCCGCGCGATCCGGTCGACCTGCTGCCAGGGCAGCGGGAACTGGGCGATCGAGCAGACCGCGAGTCCGCAGCCGACGAGCAGCGCGAGCGTCGCCGGCGATGGCAGCGCCGGTCCCCGCGCTCGCGCAGCACGGACGGTGGCGATCAGCAGGAGAGCGAGCGTCAGCGACCAGGTCGAGAACAAGGCGACCAACGTGTCGGGGTGCGACCGGTAGGCGAAGTACGCGCCCGTGCCGAGCCCGAAGACGCCGCACCAGGCGAGCATGCCGGTCAGTGACACGTCCTCGGCCCCGCGCACTGCGCGGACGGCTGCCGTCGCGACGGCAGCGACGAACGTCGCGAGGACGACGAGATGGAAGCCGAGCAGCGGTGTCGGCAGATTGCCGAATCCGGCGATCCCGAACATCCGCGCGTAGGCCGTCAGTCGTTCGAGGTGCGGCAGGCTGTCCGCGCGCAGCAGCGTCAGCAACGTTGCGAGCGCGAGCGCGATCCCGAGCCCGGCCGCGACCCGGCCCCCGAGCGCCAGCAGCTGTGCGCGGGCTCGCGGCGGCCGGGCGCAGACGAGTGCCGCGATGGTCGCGCCGAGTGCCGACAGCCCGAAGTCCGTGTTGTTCAACAGCACGAGGCCGGCGACGGCGAACAGTGCCACGGCGCGCGGCCGGTCGCCGTCGAGGTGACGCGTCGTGAGCCACGCGAGCAGATAGGGACCGGCGTAGCGGATCGGGAAGACACCGAAATAGTTGCCGTAGTCGAAGCGCGTCACGGCTTCGCCGCGCACGATGAAGAGGCTCGTAGCCAGGAACGGCACGTACAGCGCCAATGCGGCCGCGGCGTTGCGCGTCAGCCGCCGCAGCAGCGCGAAGATCGCGAGCAACGCGAGCCCCGTGAGCAGGACCATCAACGACGTGAACGCCGCGAGCGACCCGTGGAACGCAGCCAGGGGCAGCGCGACGAGGTACGGAACGAGCGCTCCGTACGTCGCCATGTCGACCAGCGGCGAGCGGCCGTCGAGCACGCTCAGCGCTTCGTCGAAGCTGAACTGCAGGTGCACGGTCATGACCGGATTCGCGGATGCGGCGTTTGCGTCCGTGACGATCGACGGCAGCAGCCAGATGACGGTCAGCAGCACGGCCGCCGCTCCACATACCGCGCTCGCGGCCCGTCCGGGGCGCAGCTGGGAGAACCGTTCGAGCAGCTCCGGTCGCGTCAGCGCCCAGCCTCCGGCTGCCGCGAGCCCCAGCGCGACGACGATCGCGACTGGCGAGAAGTACGTCGGATCGCTGATGTCAAAAGGGTTGACGTCCGCCTGCGCGACGAAGGACCAGACGAGCATGCCCACGAGCAGGAGCTGAGCGAGCGTGACGGCGACCCGTGCGCGATCCGGCCGCATCCGCAGCGGCCGCGCCGCCGCGAGCGGGATCGCCGCTGCGAATCCGAGGACACACACGACCGTCAGGGCGAAGCGTGCGAGCTCGGTCGGCTTCGGGCGGAGCTGTTCGCTCGCGGCGCTCTGCCAAAACGTGTAGTGGGTTCGCGTGAACGCGAGCTCGCCGAGGGGCGGGCCGAGCAGGGCGATGACGAGGATCGCGAGCGCCAGACCCGGAAGGATCAGCAGCCATGCCGTCTCGTCTGCGCTGAGTGCACGCGTCTCGGCGAGCGCATCCCCCTGACGCAGGCCGGCGCCGTGCGGCGCGATCCCCCTGCGCGTCGCCATACGCCAACCATAACCGGGCCAACACTCTCACACTGTTATTTGGTGTGCTGATCAGGCGTCGGCGAACGTGCGTACAACGTGCGTCACGTCCATCCCGACGACGAGCGCGGCGATCAGGCCGATGTACACGATCGCGACGGCTGCCCGCTGCGCTGGTCTGATGCGGTAATACGCCTCGGACTCCTCGCCGCCGGCGCGGCGGGCCTTCCAGCGCTGCCACGTCGAGAACGCCGCGAGCAGCAGGATTATCAGGATGATCGGGTTCGGGAAGGCGATCGCGAGCGCCGCCATCGCGGCAAGGCCGACGAACCACATCCACGGCGCCATCGCCGCCATCGCCCGGCCGCCGTCGAGCGGGACGACCGGGAGCAGGTTGAAGAGGTTCAGGAAGAACCCGATGTAGGCCAGCGCGCGGAACAGGTCGCTGTTGGTGGCCTCGGCGATCACCAGGCAGACGCCGGAGCCGACCGTGCCGAGGATCGGGCCGGCCAGGCCGACGCGCGCCTCGGCCAGCGCGGAGCCGCCCAGCGAGCGGGTGCCGACGACGGCGCCGAGGAAGGGGATGAAGAGCATCCCGCTCGGCTTCACGCCCTCGCGGCGCAGCTGGATGTAGTGGCCCATCTCGTGCACGAACAGCAGCGCCACGAAGCCGACGGCGAACGTCCAGCCCCAGATCAGCGCGTAGGCCGCGACCGAGACGAGCATCGAGCCCGAGGTCGCCAGGAACTTCGCCTTCGTCGCGAACAGCAGCCCGACCTTGCCGAACTTCAGCAGCAGCGCGCCGGCCACGATGATCGGGCCGAAGATGCGCTCGCGCAGGGTGCGTCGCTTCTGCTCGTACGGCGGCCGCGGCGGTGCGACCGCGCCGGCCGTCTCGGTCAGGGGCGCGGGCGGCGCCGGGGGGGTCCACTGGGTCTGCGGTTCCATCTCCTCGATCAGTGTGGCACCGGTATCTAAGTGCCTGATTTGGCCGCAGGTTGCGGGAACTCCGGCGCAAGAGGTCTTGACCTGTCCAGGGGCATTTTCTAGGTTCTCGATCGACGCGAAGGTCGCAGCCACAGAGAGCGAGGCTTGAGGACGAAAGGCCCGCCGCCCTGAGGATCGAGAAGCTTCGGCGACTCGATCGGAGGGCTCCTCGAGTGGCTCCCTTCGCGTCGCTTTTGCGTTAATGGCCGACATGGGGATCGTCGGTCTCGACCACGTGCAGGTCGCCGCGCCGCCGGGGTCCGAGCGCGAGGCGCGGAGCTTCTACGGCGAGCTGCTGGGGCTGCCGGAGTTGCCGAAGCCCGACGCGTTGCAGCGCGGCGGCGGCGTGTGGTTCGCGGCCGGCGCGCAGGAGCTGCACGTCGGCGTGGCCGAGGACTTCACGCCCGCCGGCAAGGCCCACCCGGGCCTGCGGGTCGACTCCGACGCGGCGCTCGACGCGCTCGCCGGGGCGCTGACGACGGCCGGCGCGGTG
>DASYLH010000034.1:0-46062 GCA_036009645.1 Conexibacter sp. | reverse complement strand
GATTGGCGGAACGATTGGCGAAACGCTTGAGCGGTCGCATCGGACTCCGTAGGTTCGCCGCCTTCATATAGGTGCCCCCGGCGACGTTGGAGCGTCCCGGGGGCTGGCACCGAAAGGCAGGACCTTCCGATGCAGGCTCAGAGTATCCGGGCGCGAGTCGCCCCGGACCTTCATGCGCTTGGCGCTGCCGTCCGCGAGTCGCGCGCTCGTCGCGGACTGTCTCAGGAGGGGCTTGGCGTGACCGCCAGCCTCCACCGGAACTACGTGGGCGCCATCGAGCGCGGGATCATCAACCCCACGTTCCGGACGCTCGTGCAGGTCGCGAACGGGCTGGGGCTGCCGCTCTCAGAGCTGGTGCGGATCTACGAGCGTAACGCGGGCGAGGACCCGACATCTACGTCATAGGCCCTCCCTGACAGCCACAAAGTCCCGCCTGTTGCAGGAGAAAAGCGCGTTATGTAGACGGCCGCGTTCGGAGTCGTCCGATGCGTCGGAAAAACTTCCCTGTCGCGCGAAGGCGCCCGAGCTTCCAACTCGGACGCCTTCGGGGAACTGTCAAACGAATAGTCAGAGCCGAAAGGGCGGCTGACAGGGTGTGTGCAGGGGGAATCCTGCCAGGTGTTCCGGCGGAAAGACGAACGCCGTGACGAAGCCGAGAAGCAGCAAGCGCAAGACCACGACTCTCCATAAGAAGCGCAGAGAACATCGGGACGAGAGATGTCCCGAGCACTCCGACAAGGACTGGCGGCCCATCGTCCGTAGAGCATGGGACGCAGGCTGGTGGTGCGTACGGCGCCGGAAGTACATCTACTGCTACGCCCTGAACGGCGATGACATCGTGAAGGTGCCCATGTCCCCGAGCGATCATCGGACCATCAGGAACGTCCGTGCACACTTCGCGCGCGCGGGATTGGACGTGTAGTGTCCGTTCTACAGTCGACCGGGTATATGGCCGATGAAGGGATTGCTCATGGATAGCCACAAGACCACCGACAGCCGTGAGGCTAACGTCCTTCTTGAGCTGTGCATGATGGGGGCTATGTCCGAGGAGGTGCTCGACGCCAACTCCGACGACGTGCTGGATGCCGTGCAGAAGCACGCCTCCCACATCGCGCTCGGTCCCGCTGTCGCGCTCAGCCTTCGGGACTGTTCGATACGCCTCCGGTTCGACACGCTTGCGGAGACTGAGGCCGAGGCGTACCGCCGGATCGCGGAGCTGATCGAGATCATCGAACAGCACACCGATCTCAAGATGACCGGCACACGCAGCGCTGTGGAGTCCGGCAAGCTGGCCGAACTCGCACGCTGTTAGCGAGCCTTCGCTTCACACGCACCGGCTGACGCGAGCCCACGCGCTCGCCCCAGCGTCGTCGCGAGCTTCGCGAGGATCGTCAGATCAGCGTGAAGCTTCACGCGGTCGATGCCGCGCACGCGCAGCGGCAGCAGTGCCCATTCGTGCTTCAAGCGGCCGAACTCGCGCTCGATGGCCGCACGACGCCGGTACAGCCCCTTCCACCGCAGCGTCTCGCGCGGGATCAGCGGATGGAGCCGGTCCGCTCTGACCCACGTTGACGCCGGGGCGCACTCGCCTATGGGGCATCGCCACTTCGCGGCGCCGCGTCTGTAGTCCGATCCGGCGAAGCGCCACGGGCCATGCTCGCACGAGGGCGGCAGGTGGTCGCCGCGCACGATGGGCGGGGTGCGCTTCAACGGGACGATGGGCTGGCAGTCGCGTTCGTTGCACTCGTCGTAGACGCGGTTGTTGTCGTACGCCTTGTCCATCGCGCACGTCTCGACGGTGAAGCCGCGCGCCTTCGCGGTGTCGAGCAGGGAGGCGACGAACGTGGACTCGTTCGCTCGCGCGCTTTCGACCTCCCACGCGACCGGAAGCCCGGTCGCAGTGCAGACCGCAGCCTGGAGCTTGAACCCGTAGAAGCCGCCACCCCTTCGCGTCGAGACAGCCGAGCGGTGGCCCCACGACGCATCGGGATCGGAGAACCGCTCGCGCTCCGGCCCATGGTTGTAGAGGTAGCGCTGGCCGTTCGCATACGCCGGCAGGTCGGAAGCGTCGATGGCGACGTCTCTGCCGTAGTCCGGCAGGCGGCGATGCAGCTCCGCGACCACTCTGCTCACGCACGCGTCGAGCGCGTCGCCGTTCTCGCGCAGCTTCCGCGCGAAGCGGTAACACGCCCACTGACTCGGAACGTCGCCCTCGCAGCCAAGCGCCACCTGCAACGCAGCATGCTCGGAGACGAGCCGCACGAGCTTCGCCCACGTCGGCAGCGCGTACATCGACTTGGCGAGCGCCATGCCGACCATCGTGCGGATCGGGTAGCCGGGACGGCCCGTCCAACGGGTCTGCTCAAGATGTCGGATGAGTGCCCCGATCTCGGGGGACTCCAGCAGCGCCGCGACCTCGGCAGAAGCCGAGCGCGCTGCTACGTTTCGGGAGGCCAAGGAGCCACAACTCCGCGGTCCAGACCCCCGGCTGTTTGCGCAGCGCGGGGGTCGCTTTTTTGCAGCTAACTCGGGGAAATCTACTCCCTTGACCGGACGGAATCGCCCGTGTTTACGGGCGATTCGGGGATTCGTCACCATCCCGACGGCGCACTCCCAGCCGCACTCGAAGCCGTCGGGCACAACCCATCTCACACCGGGTTGCCAGCGAATCTAGCGGCGCTCAGGCCGCTCCCCAATCCCCTCCCCGCACGCTGCGGGAAACGACCTCAAACGGCCCTGATCCGACGTGGGGTAGCTCCCACGCATCTGTGGGGTCCAGCCAAGAAATCAGCGTCCGCTACGCCCCGTCACCACGGGGCGTAGCGAGTTTCGCCAACGCCTACTAGCGGCGTGAACGCGCGCAGACGTGTGCCGACCTACTGAGGCATGCGGAACTCGGTCCCCGCCCGCATCCTGGCCACCAGGTCGTGGGCCATTGAACGGGCTTTGCGGCGCGACACTTTCGCACGACGAGCTATGTCGGTCGTGAGGCGGTCGATGAGCAATTCGTCCCACGCCTCCGAGCGGCCGCTCGTCGCCGGGTGCGGACCGTGCTGCGGTTCCTGAAGTTCGGACTCCGACACGCGCGGCTGAGATGCACGGCATAGCTTGCTAGCGTCGCAGGCGGAATTACGGTGCATCCCGCCCGAGACAGGGGCGTCGTCGCAGACGTGCGAGCGACGGTAGGGCGGGAAGTCCCTCCGAATTCCTAATTGTCACCAACCCATAGCGGGAGGTTCATACATGCATGCCGTTCCGGTCGCACGAAAGGCGCTGCTGAGCGCGCTGGTCGCGCTCGCATTGATCGTCGGCGCTCTGTTCATCGCAGCTCCGAAGGCCTTGGCTTCCACCTCGCAGTGCAACGAAGCAGGCAGAGTCTGCGTCTGGGCGCTGTCCGGATGGGAAGGCAACTTCTCCTGGTGGGGCGCCGCCACCGGTTGCCACGATCACGTAGAAAACTCGAATTTGCGGTCAGTGTGGAACCGCACGAGTCACAGCATAAACATACCTGAACGAGGCAATGTAGCTCCGAACACCTTGATATCTCTTACCGGGGGCGAACCATCAATAACGGGACAGATCTGCACCTGATCTGCCTCAGAAGGGCTCCGGCCGCATGCCGGGGCCCTTCGATCGACGATGAACTGGTGCCGCGACCAGCAAATCAATTCGGAAAGGAACATGACATGACTCGCACTCATCGACAGCGCTTCGCGCTGCTCGCTGCCAGTCTGGCGACGCTGTTGGTCGCACTGGCGCTCACATCGACATCGGCTTCAGCATCTCCGTTCTGCGGCGGTGAAACCGTCAGCAACATACAGACCTGCTTCGGGGCCTCCCGCACCTTCCAATTCCTCAGGGGCAGGGGCGAAAGCACGGGTGTCTGCGTGGGCTACAACGAAATAGGAAGAGGAGGATGCTCGGCGGGTGCGGGGGCGTGGGCGGAATGGAACATCGGGTCCGCCGCCTTCCGTACCCCGCGGATCATGGGCAACTCCTCCAACAACACCACGGTGAACAGCGCAGACGCGTCCTGATTGCGGAACAGCAGCTTGATTGAGACGGACGTGATGGCGACGAGGACAGTGAGCTGGCGCAACTGCGCCAGCTCACTTCTCATCTTGCTTGTGGCCGCTGTTCTGGCGTCGTGCGGTTCGGCGACGCCGCACGGCGCGGATCCTCGCTCCCGGACTGTGGAGCATGCGCCGCGCATGCTCGAGCAGCTGTCACGCATGCAGCGCCGCGAGTTCGCGCTCCTGCGCACGCGGCCGGAGGGACTTCCAGCAGGCTTCGGGCGTCTCCCAACGGCCACCGAGGCGGCCATAAATCGGGCGTTGGCGCAGCGGATCCCCGTGATGGTGCCGGGCAGGTACTGGTTGGCTCCCGGCATCGGCTCGCTCTGCATCCTCTCCGAGGTTCCGGGAACCCCAGGGATCGTGACGATCTGCACGAGAACCCGGCAGGTCGTCGAGCAGGGCTTCGGGACCATCTCCTTCGCGCCAGGAGAACGGACTCCCGCCGGCATGCCGACGCGACTCCTCGTCGGCATCGCCCCCGACGACGCACGCACGGCACTCGTCCATACCAACGGCTCAGTCACCGCGGTGCCGGTCGTCAGAGGCGTGTTCGTCCTGCGCGACTCACGGCGTGGACCATCGGACTTCACCGAGCTGCGTCGCACACGCGGTACCTGAGAAGCATTCAGCGACCGTCCATCGCATCGGGTCGCAGCTCGAACACCGTCGCACGAGTCTCGCGATGTCGCCCAAGTCGCCTGTGGCTCGCGGCGATGCTCTGCAGCCACGCGGAAGACGCGGGCGCAATACGCGATACGCGACGCTGGACGTTCGCCACGCCGCGCTGGGCGCTCTCGGCGTTTTGCGCCTACGGAGGCGTCCGGTCGTCGCGCCGCCGGCATGGAATGGCAAGCATGAGCGCTTGGCGGAATACAAGTCATGCGCTGTTGAGCCGGATCCGCCGAAGCGCCACGCTGAACGCATGCCGAAGTGCCACGGGCCCCGGTCGTTGCCGAACGACCAACACAACGATAGGATTGGGTTGTGATCCCGGCGTTCGATGCCGGGGGCAACCTCCCGCCGGGAATCCACCCCGCGAGCTGGGACGAGGTCATGACCCGCTACGCCATCAACACCCGCCGACGCGAGCTGGCCGACGGCCTCCTCGACGCGCTGCGCTCGCTCAAGCACGCAGGCTGCCGAACCGCCTACCTCGACGGCAGCTTCGTGACCGCGAAGGAGCTGCCCGGCGACTTCGACGCCTGCTGGGAGATCGCCGGCGTCGATGCCAGCCGGCTCGATCCCGAGCTGCTCGACTTCACCAACCGTCGCGCCGCGCAGAAGGCCCGCTACGGCGGCGAGCTGTTCCCCGCCGAGACCGCCGCCGAGCCGGCGGGCACCACCTTCCTCGACTACTTCCAACGCGACCGCGACACTGGCCAGCCCAAGGGCATGATCGCCATCGACCTCGGAGCCCTCTCGTGATCACCAACGAGCGTCAATACCGCATCACCAAGGCGCAGCTCAAGCGCTTCGACGACGACCTCGCAGCCCACGACGCCCGGCACCCGAGCGCCGACGTCGACCCGCGGCTGCACCAGGCGATGCGCGACGCGCTCGCCAGCGAGGCCGACGAGCTGCGCGCCCAGCTCGAGCACTACGAGCAACTGCGCGACGGCACCATCACCGGACGCGACCTCGACTCCCTGCGCGACCTGCCCACAGCGCTGATCGAGGCCCGCATCGCCGCCAAGCTCACCCAGCGAGCGCTCGCCGGCCGCCTCGACGTCGCCGAGCAACAAGTCCAGCGCTGGGAGGCCACCGCCTACGCCGGCGTCGGCCTCGAACGCCTCCAAGACATCGCCGACGCCCTCCACACCCGCATCCGCGAGAACATCACCTACAGCAGCGCCGCCTGATCAACCAGATTGGCAGCGTTTTGGCGGCGACAGGATGCGCCAGGACCCACAGGATGTCATCGCACCGGGTCGCTGATGAGGCCGCAAACCCCCGTGGTTGCTACAGAACGCCACAGGATGCGATAGCCGTAGACGACTCATCAAGTAGCACCCCGCGCTACACCCAGGATGTGCCCGGAAGCCCCGCCGTTGCGGGGCTTCCGTCGTTCTGGACGGCGTGTTGCAGCCTGACAGCGCCGCGATCGGGCGGCCGCGTCGTCTCGGCACAGCTCGACTCACCGATAACAGTTGCCTTAATGAGCAGAATTTCTTTAGCATTGCCCCCCCACCGACGGCGTCCAGGAAAGGCCGGGCCATGTCCACGGAACTCGATCCCAACCACGGCGAGCTGCTCGAGTCGTTTCCCGACGAGGTCACTGCCTCGATCGAGGCCCGCGACGCCTGGCGCAAGCAGGCGGCGACGTCACCCGCCCTGGAGTTCCTCGTATCGGACGTCCTGCGCTGGACGCCCGGGTCGACCGTGCGCGTCGCGTTCCTCGATGGCGACGACGCACTGCACAGGGACGTCGTGGGCGCGACGAAGCAGATCTCCGACGTCTGCAACCTCACGCTCGACTTCGGTGTCGACGCCGCCGGCAGACACCGCCGCTGGACCGTCAACGACACCGAGCACCAGGCCGAGATCCGCGTCAGCTTCGACCTCGGAGGCTTCTGGTCGCTGATCGGCACCGACAGCACCGACCCCACAGTGGGCGGGCCGGGCGAACCGGCCGGCGGCCGGCCTGGGCAACGGAGCCTGAACCTCGGCAGATTCAAGACGGCACGGCCCGCCAACTGGCAGGGCGTCGTGCGACACGAGTTCCTGCACGCGCTCAGCTTCAAGCACGCCCACCAGAACCTGCGCGGCCCATGCGAGAGCGAGTTTCGCTGGGAGGACGATCCGGGCTACGTGCCGACCAAGGACGCAAACGGCGTCTTCGTCCCCGACGCGGCAGGCCGCTTCCCGGGGATCTACACGTACCTGGCCGGCGAGCCGAACAGATGGGACAGAGCGAAGGTCGACCACAACCTGCGGACCGAGCACTCCCCCGACACCATCGTCGGGCAATTCGACAGCGCGTCGGTGATGCTCTACCGCTTCAGCGCGTTCTTCTACAAGTCCAGACCGAGCCCGTGCGCGCCCACCACCGAGGGGCTCGACCTCTCGGACGACGACAAGCGGGGCCTGCAACTGCTCTATCCGCACACGGCGGCGGAGCTGTCCGGCATCGCCGGGAGAGCCGAGGCCGCGCTGAGCGCGCTGAACGGCGGCGGGACGGAGAGCGGGCTGGAGTCCGCCGCGACGGTCTCGCCCCACCACGCGCGCGCCGTCGAGTTGGCCACGGCGATGGCGGAGGGCCTGCGCAGGTGAGCCGTCCAGATTGGCAGCATTTTGGCATCGACAGGATGCGCCAGAACTGCGCGAAAGCCCTGCAAAATGCAGAGGCTGATCAGCTCGCAGCGACCTGGAGCACCAGCAGAGCCGCGATCGACGCCAGGCACAGCAGATGCTCGCGGCCTACCGACCGCGCCAGCGCGCTCTGACGACCGACGGTGTCCTCACGAGCACCAAGCCGGACAGCTTTCGGCAGCGTGCGCGCGGCAGCAAGGGTGATTGGCGCGGCGGCGAGCACGAGGGAGGTCCACCCGACCCAAACGGGCACATCGCCACGCACGATCTCCGCGACGATGGCGGCCAGCGTGAACAGCATGACCAGCGCGATCAGCCGGTCCATCGGCCGAGCCGTCGTCGTCACGCGCCTGTAGTAGCTCGCGATCGAGGAGAGCACCTCCTCCGGCAGCTCACCCTCACGTCCCCGCAGCGCCTGAACGTCGAACATGAGGTCGAACCACAGCACTGCAAGCAGGAACCCGGCCCCGGCAGTCACGAGCGCATTCACACCGCCAGTATCCGCCCGTCGCCCGCAGCGAGCAGCAATTCGAAGTATCGGTCCGATCCGCCCGCGCAGTACAGCCTCGCGGGCGGATGGGCTGCGTCAGCGCTGCTGCACGCAGCGGCGCCACGGCCCGGTCGCCAACGCCTGCGACGCCGACGCGCCACCCTGCGAGCGCACAGCGACGCGCGCGGACGTGCGCTGCGCGCGCGGCAGCCGGCAGCGCTCGGCGTCGACCGTCAGCAGGCCGCGCGCGCCGCCGCGCAACCGCAGTTCGAAGGCGGTCAGCGGCATGTCGGGCAGGTTGGCGAAGGTACTCGTGACCTGACCGTCGTGGCGCACACCGATCGCGCCCTCGAGCACGACCCGCACGCCGTCGCCGGCCAGCGACGTCCGCAGACTCGGCAACCCGCCACGGCGGCCGGAGGCAACGAGATACACGGGCGCCGACATCGGCCCCGGCTCCAGCGGGGTGCTCAGCGAGGCGCTGCCGACGCGCGCGGCAGCGGGGCAGCGATCCTCGCGCGCCTGGTCACGCCCGCACGCCTGCGCGGCGGCGCCGCCGTCGAGCCGCAGTACGCGCGGCAGCGCGAACGCGAGGGAGCGCAGGTTGGCTCCGCCGCTGCGCCGCAGCGACAGCCGCAGCCCCGGCTTGCGCGCGGTCCCGCCGAGCCGCGAGACGCGGCCGGCGAGCCTGGACCGCGCCGCCGGCGTGCTGCTCGCGCCCGCGGTCGACGGCGAGACGCCGGCGGCGGCCTTCGGCGCGGACGGCGGCGACGCCGGGCACGACGCGCCGTCGGGGCCGCCGAACGCGATTGTCGACGTCGCCGGCGCGGAGACGCGGCCGGCCCAGGACGCGAGCACGACGCTCGCGGTCTGCGGGCCGCAGGCGAGCGGCGTGACGAACGGCGCGCCCGGACCGCCCTGGAAGTCGAGCGCGATGTGGCTCAACGGCAGCTGCGGCAGATCCTCGACGGTCGCGACGAGCCGGCCGCTGTCGGCGTCGCGGCGCAGCGCTCCGACCAGCTTGGCGGTGTGGTCGGGCCCCTGGGCGGTCAGGAACAGCCGCAGCGCGTCGCCCGGCGCGGACGTGGCGACGTAGACGCCGCCGCGCAGCGGATCGGCCTGCGGCGCGTCGATCTCCACCGTGCCGATCCTCGACGCGGCGGGGCAGGCCGGCGCAGCGCCGCTGCCGAGCGCGAACTGCGCGTCGCCGCAGGCCGCCGTCCCTTGCGCGAGGGCGGGCGCCAGCTCCAGCCCCGCCGGCAGTGTGACGATCGCCCGCGACGGCGCGGCGGTGGCGAGATCGCTCGGGCCGAGGTGCTGCGGGACGTCGACGTCGACATGCAGGCCCGTCGGCGTGTCGGGCGTCGTCGCGTCCGTGGCGACCGTCGCGGTCGGCGAGAGATCGAGGGCCGCGCAGCCCGTCAGCGGCCCCGTCGGAGGGACGTCCGCCGTCACCGGCACGTTCGGCTGCTCCCACGTCCGCACGCTCACGTCTGTCCTCAGCGGCACGCCGCAGCGCGTCGGCAGCGTCAGCAGCGCGCGCCGCTCGATCGACGTGCCGGTCTGATGGTCGGCCGGGACGCCCCACAGCGTGATCTGCGCGGCGGCGAGCGGGAGTTCCTGCAAAATGTCGCTG
This sequence comes from Conexibacter sp., assembly GCA_036009645.1. GTDB lineage: Bacteria > Actinomycetota > Thermoleophilia > Solirubrobacterales > Solirubrobacteraceae > Conexibacter. Next base: position 36,551 of record DASYLH010000034.1, on the reverse strand, counting down.
ATCGCGACGTGGACCCCAAAGTCTCTGTCGCGCAGGGTCGCGACGAGCCGGACCGGGAACAGTATGAGGAACATCGCGAACTCCGCGGTCACGCCCGGCTGCGGGACGACGTTGTACACCGGCACGACGATGCCTTCTTCGCCGCCGAGCTGGATCGTCCCGACGCCGATCTCCGTCTCGGGCGGGCAGATGGCGAGGACGATCTGCGCGCGCGTGCAGCGCGGCGTCGCGGTGGGGTCGCCGTTGTAGCCGGCCGGCAGGTCGACCGCGAAGTTGCGCGCGTTGGCCTCGAGCTCGCCCTCGGGCGTGCGTGTGAAGGCAAAGCTGATGTTGAGCGTGTCGGGGTGCGCGCCCGCCTGCGTCTCGGGCTGGCCGCCCGCTTCGAGCGACGTGACCTGGACGCTGCCCGGCTCGAAGCCGAAGTCAGCGCTGGCGGACGACGCGACGGCCACGGCGAGTGCAGCCGCGAGCAGCCCGACGACGAGTCCCTTCCTCATCACGACCCCCCTCTCAGAACGATCACCTGACGGGCGCTGGCGTGCGCCCCTGGCTGCGCGACGGTGAGCGTGACGCGCAGCGTCGCGCCGTGCCTGCGCAGTGCTCTGCGCGCGACGGCCGTGAGTCGCAGCCGCACGCCGACGGTCCCCGCCCTGCGGACCCTCGCCGCGCCGCTCGCGGCGAGACGCTGTCTGCGGCCGATGCGCGCGACGCCTCTCAGCGTCAGGCGCCCCGCGACGGCACCGCGCACGACGATGACGGCTACGCCTCTCTGAGCCAGCCTCGCCCGCAGGTCCGCCGACAGTCTCGCCAGCGCGAGCTGGCTGCGCGGGGTCGGGACGGTTCCGCCTCTCGGCGTCGGCCTCGACCTATCTCCCGGCGTCGGGAGCGGTCCCTGGCAGGCGCCGCTGCAGCCGGGCGGCGGCGGGCCGCCGCCGGGGGGCGGTTCTCTGGATGGCGGTTCTCTGGATGGCGGTTCTTCGCCCGGGGGCGGTTCCCTGGAGAAGCCGCCGCCGATGCGAGCGTCGTAGACGTCGATGTCGCCGTTGTCCTGATCGTCGGGACCGAGCGTGCTGTCGGTCATGAAGAACGCGTCGCGCCCGTCTGGGCTGATGCCCTGGAACGTCGACGCGTGCCCAGCCGTCCCCGGCGAGACGAGCCCGAGCGTGCCGTCGTGCCACTCGTAGACGTCTTGCTGGTCGTTGACGTCTTCGGGCAGCAGCGGCTCCCTCGTGTCGAGGAACGCGCGGCTTCCGTCGGCGCTCAGCGTGCGGGGCACCTGGCTCGGGAACCCACCGCCCGCGATATTCGCCGTCGTGGCTTCGAACGCCCCGTTGCCGGTCCCGCCGGTCCCGAGCGAGGCCTGCGTCAGCGTGTCGGACGTGACGTCGTAGCGGTAGACGTCGGTGCTTTCGTCCGTGTCGCTGGGCAGCAGCTGGGATGCGGTGTCGAACAGCAGCACGCTGCCGTCGCTCGACATGTTCGCGCTTCTCAGGTCCCCTTCCGACGATTCCGTCCCTGTGATCGCGCCGACGAAGTGCAGCTGGCCGTGGTCCCACAGGTACACGCTGCGCTCGCCGGGTGCACCCCTTCCCGGCACGAGTTCGCCGTAGCCGACGAACGCGACGCGCTGGCCGTCGGCGGAGAACTCGATCGGGCCTTCTTCGGCCGTGGCGCTCGGACCCGACGAGGCGGCGGAGATCAGCGTCACGTCTCCCGTGGCGGTCGCTATGCGGACGAGGCCTTCCTCGCCGGGGTCTTCGTCGGTCATCTGCTGGTTGGTCGTGACGAAGACGTACGCGCCGTCGGGCGTCGCGCCAGAGAAGTGCATCATCGACGGCCCCTGACAGTTGGCGAGCGTGCATCTCGAGGCCGACACGTCGACCGTGTGGGTGCCGTTCTCGCGCATGTAGACGTGCGTCACCTCGTCCGGGCAGTAGAACGTCGACTCCGGGCTCGGTGCGGTGAAGAAGACCCTCGAGCCGTCTCTCGACATCGAGTTCGGCCCGAGCCGCGGATCGCCTAGGCCGTTGCCGACGACCGAGCCGCCGCAGGCCGAGATCGGTGCGCCGCCGTCTTCGACGCCGGCGAGCCTCAGCGTCGTGCCGTTGAATTCGTACGCGGCGCGGCCGACGAGCCGGCCTTCGTCTTCGACCTGGCGTTCGTCTTCGGGCAGCAGTCTGGCGCTGTCGCTGAGCGCTATGTGCTGGAGGTCGTCCGAGGCGCCTTCGGGATCCTCGACCAGGAACGAGAACGTGGCGCCGAGATCGCCGAGCAGCGTCAGCGTGCCGTCGGGCGCCCTGCGGTAGAGCCCCGTCGAGGGGAACGAGGGCGCCCCTGGCAGCAGCGGGTTGACGCTGCCCCACAGCCAGGTTCTGAAGTCGCTGCTGACGCCGAAGGCGCGCGTCATGAACAGCTGGGTCCGCGGCGCGGTGAACGGGACGCCGACGCGACGCGTCTGCCAGCCCTGCGCGCTGCGCGTCGCGACCGACTGCGCGATCAACTCGCCCGACGGTGCGCCCGGCAGCGGGCCGAAGCTCCCGTAGGCGACCGTGTTGCCGTCCTGCGTCCAGCCGTTGAGGCCGAGCAGCTGCACGCCGTTGTCGGGCCCGGTCGTGGCGAGCTCCCACACGCGGCCGTCGGTCGGGACGGCGGCGAACGTCGTCGCCGCGAGTGCCGCGCACAGCACCGATGCGAGCGCCAATGCAGCCGCGGCGCGCGCACGACGCGCAGCACCAAGTGTTTGGCCAAGCCAATTCATCCCCCGCGCACTCCCCCAGAGTCGCTCTCCAGTACGAACGCCACCCTAATCTCGGTGTGTCGTTGGTGCCAACCAGGAGTTGTCCCGTCGCGAGACAGCGGGCGGCTTCAGACGGTGGCGCTCAGCAGGCGGCGACCGGCTGGCGGTCTTCGTGCTCTGCCTGAGAAGCCTCGGCGTCGCTCGCGCTGCCGTCGCCTCCGCGCTGCCGGTCCCACAGCTCCCGCCCCTGCTTCATCAGCACCGGATAGATGAGATGGCGGAGGGGCTTGATCGCGGCCATGTAGAGGCTCCCGAAGCGTCCGTTCGGCTTCACCAGGACCGCCGCCTGGGCGCGGAGGGAACCGTCCTCGTCCTCGATCACGCCGACGTGCATCACCGCGTGGACCGTCGTGTTCGCGACCTCCGCGGCGAACTCGTCGTTGGTCACGTAGAGCGGCGTGCACGGGAGCGCCGCGAAGTCGGGGCCGCGTCCGCGGCGAACCAGATCGGCGGGCAGCCGGTCGTACACCGTCGCGACGCGGGAGCCCAGGCCGCCGTCGGGGTCGTCCCAGCCGAGCAGCGCCCCGACCTTCCACCGCAAGGACCAGAGTCCGCGAGCGATGCGGGAGGGGCTCTGCGCCGGGTCGAACGACGCGATCAGCGCGACGAGCCGGGGGAAGTCGTCCGGGCCGCCGCGACCGGGCAGCTCCCACACGTCCTCGAGCCTGAAGTCGGGCGCGATCTCGTGGATCCGCCAGGGCCGTGTCGTGTGTGCTGTGTCCGGAAGCCTGTTCATCGGTCTACCGTCTCGAAGCTTACCATACGTGTGCGTATGGATAGTGGATGGAGCTGCGAACGTCCGCGCGATCCTGCGAGCTTGCGGTATACGAGAGGAATGGTCGTCGCCCGTGCCCCTCGCAGCAGCTGGACCGAAGCAGGACTGCGCGCACTCGCCGCCGGCGGTCCGGACGCGGTCCGGATCGAGGCGCTCGCGCGGACGCTCGGCGTCACCAAGGGCAGCTTCTACTGGCATTTCGACAACCGGCACGCCCTGCTCGACGACATCCTCGACACCTGGGAGCGGGTAAGCGTCGACGAGGTGATCGAGCGCATCGAGGGCACGTCCGGGGACGAGGACCCCACCGCCAGGTCCAAGCTGGAGCGGCTCGGGGCGATCGCCTCCTCCAGCGAGGCGCTCGGCATCGAACCGGTCGCGGTCGACCTCGCCATCCGCGACTGGGCCCGCCGCGACGAGAAGGTCGCACGCCGGCTGCGCCGCGTGGACAACCGCCGGATGGACTACATGCGCTCGCTCTTCCGGACCTTCTGCACTGACGCGACCGAGGTCGAGGACCGCTGCCTGCTCGGCTTCTCGCTCTGGATCGGCAGCAACTTCATCGCCGCGGACCACCACGGGCGCAGCCGCGCCGAGGTGATTCAGGGAGCGTTTCGACGGCTCTTCGACGCCTGAGCCTCCGCACCCGGCCTCGTCGGCCGCACCCGATCGCGGATGTTCGTCAAACCTAGGTCCGGCGCGTCTACCGGGCAGCAGAACGTTTGTTCGAATTGTTCAAACTTGGTTTGAGCACTCGGGGCACATATATTGCGCCCACACGTGAGCTTGCCTGCTGACCGTCGAGGGGGGGCTGTCGCTAGGGCCCAGGGGGCTGCCAGTGCTGGGGTGACATTGACACCCGTGGCCTGGCGAGCCGAGCTCGACCTTGCCCTGGAAGAGTGGCTGGAGTCGGGTCGCAGGCTCGGGCTGCTGGGGCGCAACGTGGCCTGGTGGATCGGCGATTGGCTTCGCTACGGCAATCACGTCTATGGGGAGCGCTACGTCCGCGCCGCCCGCATCACAGGCTACGACGCCCAAACGCTCATGAACATGGTCTACGTCGCGTCGCACTTCCCGCCGACGCGCCGCCGGGGGAGCCTCTCGTGGAGTCATCATGCCGAGATCGCCGCGCTCGAAACCGATGAGCAGGACGCGTGGCTCGACCGCGCCGAGACCGAGCGGCTGTCCGTTCGGTGCCTGCGGCAGGAGCTTCGCGCCCAGCTGCGCGGCACCCCCGCAGCGCAGCAGTCGAGGCTGATCGAGTCGCGCGACGTCGCGGACCCGCCAGCGGAGGAGCCGATCGTGTGCCCGTCGTGCGGGCACCCGTTCGAAACGGCGACGAACGGCACCGCCGCCACCTGACCCGCATCGCGTCTCCTGACGTCGGGAGATGCTGGCGGCGACGTTGGACCGTAGCCGCCCACCGGGTTAGACATACGTCATGCCCATACCGCTGGAAGCGACTGAGCGCAGCAGCGTCTCGTGCAACGGACACCTCAGCTCGCCCTTGGACGCCGGCGACGCGTTGAGCCTCGCCACGAGCCGGATCCGAGCGCTGCTCGATGCCGACACGTTCGAGCCGCTGCGAACCGCGATCGCCGACGGCGTCATCGGCGGCACAGGCCGACTCGGCGGTCGCCCCATCTGCATCTGGGCTCAGGAGGCGACGCACAAGGGGGGTTCGCTGGGCGTCGCCGGTGCCGAGACGATCGTGCGCACGATCCGGCGCGCGGACCGCGCCGGCGTGCCGGTAGTGGGGCTCACCCACTCGGCCGGAGCCCGCCTTCAGGAGGGCGTCGCCGCATTGACCGCCTACGGCGAGATCTTCCACGCGCAGGCGGTCGCACGCGTACCCCAGGTGACGCTCGTCGTGGGCGCGTGCGCCGGCGGCGCCGCCTATTCGCCTGCGCTCGGCGACTTCGTCGTGATGGTCGGCCGGGAGGCGCGGATGTTCCTCACCGGTCCGAAGGTCGTCGAGCAGGTCACCCGCGAGAGCATCACCGCGGAGGAGCTCGGCGGCGCGCGCGTCCAGTCCGCGAACGGCGTCGCCCACCTCTGGGTGGAGGACGAGCTCGCCGCACCGGCGATCCTGAGGGAGCTGATGGACTACCTCCCGTCCGTACTGGGCGGAGCGGTGCCGGTCGCGGCGCCCGCGGACCCGCCGGACGGCAGCCCCGCGGACCCGCTGCCGGCGACCACGCGGCAGGTCTACGACGTCCGCGACGTGATCGCGAAGCTCGTCGATGGCGGCCGACTGCTCGAGCTCGCGGGCCGCTGGGCTCGCAACATGGTCACCGGCTTCGCCCGCCTCGACGGCCGCCCGGTGGGCTTCATCGCGAACCAGCCGCGCTATCTCGGCGGCGCGATCGACGTGTGCGCCTCGGAGAAGGGCGCGTGGTTCGTGAACGCCTGCGACCGCCTGCGGATCCCGCTCATCGTGCTGGTCGACACGCCCGGCTTCCTTCCGGGCGGCCGGCAGGAGCGGGCGGGCGTCATCCGCCACGGCGCATCGCTGCTGCGCGCGTTCTCGTGCGCGACCGTCCCCAAGCTGACGATCACACTGCGCCAGTCGTACGGCGGCGCCCACATCGTCATGAACTCTCGCAACCTCGGCGCCGACCTCACGCTCGCCTGGCCGGGGTCCAACATCGGGATCATGGGTGCCCGTCAGGCCGTCGCTATCACCGAGCGCCGAGCCATCGCCGCGGGGGCGGACAGGGACGCGCTCGCGGACCGCTACGCCCAGGAGCAGCTGCTGGCCACCGTGTCGGCGGCGCGCGGGCACATCGACGAGATCGTCCCGCCCGAGCAGACGCGCGAGCGCCTGCTCGGCGCGCTCGAGCTCCACGGCTGAGAGCAGGTCCTAAGCGGCGGCCTGACGGCTGGCGGCGCGTCGCGGCCGCGACAGGACGCGCTCGAGCCAGCCGGGCAGCCACCAGCTGCGCTCGCCGAGCAGCCGCATGACGGCCGGCAGCACGACGAGGCACACGAGCACGGCGGCGAGCGTGCCGACCGCGATGCCGGCGCCGAAGCTGCGGATGCTCGCGAACGACGGCGTCGCGAAGGCCGCGAAGACGGCGACCGTGACCGCCGCCCACGCGCCGAGCGGCGCCGCGCCGTGCCGCAGGCCGTTCGCGACCGCCAGGCGGGCGCTTCCGGTCCGCTCGCGCTCCTCCCGCATCCGCCCAAGCACGAACAGCTCGTACCCGATCGAGAGGCCGAAGATCGTCGCGATCGTGACCGCGGCGGCGACGGTCTCGATGTAGCCCGGCCCTCCGAGCAGGGAGTCGCCGACGAGCGCCAGCACGCCGAGGGCGGCGCCGGCGACGAGCGCGTTCAGTGCCGCGGCGACGAGCGGGAGCACGAGCGACCGGGTGCTCACGGCCAGCATGAGCGCCGTGAGCGCCGACAGCAGCAGCACCAGCAGCGGGATGCGATCGTGGATCGCGGCGTCCTGATCCCACAGCGCCGCCGCCGGCCCCGCGACGACGACCTCGCTGCCGGTCCGCCGGCCGAGCGCGTCGGCGCGCCGCACGAGGCGCTCGCGCGTGCGCTGCGTCGCGGCACTCAGCAGGCCGGTCGTTGGAATGACGAGGATGCGGGCCGCATGCCCCCCGCGGTCGACGTTGACCAGCAGCGTGGCCTGGCCGCGGTCCTGCGGGTCGGCGCGGTCGAGGGCGGCGAGCAGGAGATACCCCGAGCCGAGCAGGCCGGGCGTGCGCCGCCGCAGGCGGCTCAGGTCGCCCTGGCCCGCGAACGCCGACCCCTGCTGGCGGCGCACCCCGCGCTCAATCCGCCCGAGCCCGCTGACCAGCGCACGCGAATTGGACGCACCGCCGCCCAGCCCGTCGGCGAGCTGGCCGGTACCCGAGCTGACCTGGCCGAGCCCGCCGGTGAGCGCGTCGGCGCCGCGGGACAGCCGCCCGAGCCCGGTGGCCAGCTGGCCGCTGCCGCTCTGCAGCTTCGAGAAGCCCGCGACGAGGCGGTCGCCGCCGGAGGCGAGCCGGTCGAGCCCGCCGGACAGCTGGCCGGCGCCGCGCGTGAGGCGGTCGATCCCGCTCTGTGCGTCGCGGCCACTGGCGGCCGCTCTGTCGGCGATGTAGAGGCCGAGGCTGAGCTCGCCGGCGGCATCCTGCACGCCGTCGCCGATCCCCTGCTCGCCGCCGCCCGACTCGCCGGTCGCGGGATCCACGCCGGTGACGGCGATGCTCGCCTGCTGCACCGCCTGGATCGCGGCCTGGTACTGCGGGTCGGCCTTCGCCGTCGTCATGCGCCGCAGGGCGCTCCAAGCGGCGACGAGCTGCGCCCCGGCGTCGTCCGCTTGCCCGCGCGCGGCGTCGAGCTGGCCGCCCCCAGCGGTGAGGGCGCCCTTCAGCTCGGCGGTGCGGTCCGCCATCGCGGCGGGGGTCGCCTGCACGCCTGTCAGCTCCCTGCTGAGGGCGTCGGCGCCGCTCCTGGCCTGGTCGGTCGCCCGCGCGAGCCGCCCGCCGCCGTTCGACGCCTGGCCGAGCCCGGCGACGAGCCGCTGCGACGCCGGCTGCGACGCGCGCAGCTCGCTCGCGAGGTTGTCGGCGTCGGCCTGCGTACTCCCGGTCGTGGCGACCAGCGACGCGGCACCGGCGGCGGCACCGGCGAGTCCCGCGGAGATCTGGTCGGCGCTCACGTGCGCGTCCGCCGCGCCGCTGCCGACGCGGACGAGCCTGCGCTTGCCGTCGGCCAGTCCGTGCCGCAGCCGGTCGAGCTGGTCGGGGACCCCGCGCAGCCGGCGCCCTCCGCGCTCCACGCGGCTGAGACCGAGCAGCGTCGCCACGCCCGGATCGCGCGCGACGGCGCGCTCGAAGCGGGCAAGGGCCTGCAGGCGTCCGGGCTCGGTGACGGGGCGGCCGCGCCCGTCCATCACGATCTCGAACGGCGACCCCCAGCCCGGGCCGAGCGTCCGCTCCATTGCCTCGAAACGCGCGCGGTCGGCGTCACCGGGCGGGAGCGACCTGGCGCTCGAAGGGCCGGTGTCGAGCGCGAACGCGGCGGCGGTGCCCGCGAGCAGCAGCAGGACCGTCGCCGCCGCGGCCAGCTCGGCGCGCCGCGCCCGACGCGCGGCATGGGGCTCGGCGCCCGCGGGCCGGCGCGATGGCGACGCGCTCTCTGCCGGCGGGTCGAGCAGCGTGAGCAGCGCCGGGACCACGACGATCGCCGCCACGACGCTCAGCAGCGAGGCGATGACGATGGCGGCGGCGGCCGAGTCGAAGACCTCGCCCGGGAGCACCTGCGCCGCGACGAGCAGCGAGAGCGCCAGCGCCGTGCCCGCGAGCGCGACCGCACGGCCGGTGGTGGCGACGGCCGTCTGCGCGGCCGCGGGCAGGTCGGCGCCGCCGCGCAGCTCCTCGCGGAAGCGGAAGACGACGAGGAGCGAGTAGCCCACCCCGAGCGCGGCGCCGACCATCGCCGCGAGCCCGGCGGCGAGCGAGGTCAGCTCGACCGAGCTGCTCAGCAGCTCCATCACGCCGCGGCTCGCGGCGACGGTGGCCGCGCCGACGAGCGGGGGGACGAGCGCGAGCACCGACCGGAACGTCAGCAGCAACGCCACCAGCGCGAGCAGGAGGATCGGCAGGGCGGTCAGCACGCCCGTGCCGGTCGCATGCGACGCCGCGTGTGCCGCCGCGGCTCCGAGCACAGGCGAGCCGGTGAGGTCGGCCCGCACCGGCGGCCGGACGGTCCGCGCGACTGCGGCGCGCACCGGCGCCAGCGCGTCGGCGGCGTCCTGGCCGGCGGCGCGGTCGACGTTCACGACCACGACGGCCGTCCGCGGGTCCGGCCGCAGCTCCGCGGCCGCCCCGTCGGCGCGCCAAGGCGAGACGACGTGGGTACGCGGGAGCGCGTCGAGCGCCCGCTCCACGCGCGGGCCCTCCCGATCGAGCGCGCGCCGCGGCCCGCGCAGCATCAGCACGAGGTCGTCCTGCGCGCCGAAGTCGCGCACGACCAGCTGCTGCCCGCGGCTTGCGGACGCGTCGCCGCCGAGCTCGGGCGCGGCGAGCCGGTGCTCGAGGCCGATCCCCACGACCGCCAGCACGGCGGTCGCCACCAGCCACAGCACCAGCACCACGCGCGCGTGGCGGATCACTGAGCCCGCGAAGCGGTGCAGGAGAGAGGAGCGCGCAGGCGCCCGGGCCGTGGGTCCACCGCTGTTCATGGGCAGGAAGGCAGCTGTATAGCCTCAATCGAGCGCTTTGCTCAAATCTCGCTCAACGTACAGCGAAGGCAGCGCATAGCGTGCCGGTACGCCAGAAACGGGTGCTAAGGCAGCAGCGCGACGGCCGTCGCCACGAGGCCGTCCTCGACGCACCAGCGCCCGCGCAGCTCGGTCAGGCGCGCCCCGGCGACGACCGGCCCGGCAACGAGCAGGCGGGCGCGGAAGGTGCCGCCCTGGGCGTCGACGGCGAGCTCGACGTCCTCGAACCCCAGCCACTGCCGCGTCAGCGGGAACCAGACCTTGTAGACCGCCTCCTTCGCGCTGAACAGCAGCCGGTCGAGGTGGACGCCGGCGACGCGGTCGGCGCACATCGCACGCTCGCGCCCGAACGCCACCTGCTCCAGCACGCCCGCGGGCAGCGGCTCATGGACCTCGGCGTCGACGCCGAGGGCGAGCACCTCGTCCGCCTTGGCGACGGCGCACGCGCGGTAGCCGCGGCAGTGGGTGATGCTGCCGACTACGCCGTCCGGCCACACGGGCTCGCCGCGCTCGCCCGAGGGGATCGCGACGGGGTCGACGCCGAGCCGCCGCAACGCCAGGCGCGCGCACGCGCGGCCGGTCGTGAACTCCTGCTGGCGCCTCGCGACGGCGCGTCCCACCGCCGCCTGCTCCGCGGCCGACAGCTCGGCCGGCAGGTCGCCGCGCGTCGAGGCGACGGCGACCGCTGAGGGCATCAGGCGCTCGATCACGCGAGCCCTCCCCGCGGCACGATGCGCCGCGGCACCGCGGCGCGGGCGGGCCAGCGCCTGCGCTGCAGCGGGTAGCCGAGCGAGACCTCCTCGAACGCGACCCCGTCGTGGATCGTGGTGCGCGGGATGTGCAGGTGTCCGTACACGACCGTCTGGGCCCGGAAGCGCGTGTGCCAGCCGGCCGTGGCGACCGTGCCGCACCACTGCGCGAACTCGGGGTGATACAGCGGCCGGGTCAGGTCGGCCAGCAGCGGGAAGTGGCTGACGAGCACCGATGGCCGTCCCGCGGCCGCCATCTCGCTCAGCCGCCGCTCGGTGAAGGCCACGCGCGCGCGGCACCACTCCTCCCTCGACGCGTACGGGTCCGCGTGCAGGACGAGCTCGTCCGAGCAGACGACGCCGGCGCGGTACGCGCGGGCGAGCGAGGCGCGCTTGGTCGGCCCCACGTTGCGGCCGAAGCTGTAGTCGTAGAGCGTGAACAGCGGGGCGACGACGACGGGGCCGTCCGGTCCGGACCAGACCGGGTAGGGATCCTCCGGCGTGGCGATCCCGAGGTCGCGGCAGTACTGCACGAGGTGGCGGTAGCGTGCGTCGCCGCGCAGCTGCACGGGGTCCGCGGGGCAGGTCCACAGCTCGTGGTTGCCGGGCACCCAGACGACTTTCTCGAAGCGCCGCGCGAGCGTGGCGAGCGCCCACTCGACGTCCGCCATGATCTCGCCGACGTCGCCACAGGCGATCAGCCAGTCGCCCTCGTGCAGCGGCCGCAGCTCCTCCACGAAGCGGCGGTTCTCGAGCGCCTCCACGTGCAGGTCGCCGATCGCCACCAGCGCCGCCTGCTCAGCGGTGGGCACCACACGCTCCCGCCCCGATCGCGCCCGACGTTGCGGCTGCGGCCCGTCGCCTATTCAATTGCGACCCATGGTGCCCACGCTCGATCGCGACGCACAGGCCGTGCTCGACGTGATGGCCGCATCGGGGGCGCCGCACCTCTCCACGCTGACCGTCGAGGAGGCGCGCGCCCGCGTCCGTGCGGCACTGGTCTCGAAGGGCGCGCCGCTGCCGCTGCACAGCGTGGAGGACGTCTCGCTGCCTGCGCCGAGCGGCGCGCTGCGCATGCGGCTGTACCGGCCCGCTGACGGCCGGCTGCCGGTCGCGCTGTTCCTCCACGGCGGTGGCTGGACCGTCAACGACGTCGACACGCACGACGAGCTGTGCCGGCGGCTCGCCAAGCGCTCCGGATGGCTGTTCGCTTCGCTGGAATATCGGAAGGCTCCCGAGCACAAGCATCCAGCAGGCCTGGAGGACGCGCACCTCGGATATCGCTGGCTGCTCGACAACGCCGAGTCGCTCGGATGCACCGCGTCGCCGAGCGCGCTGGTCGGCGAGAGCTCCGGGGCGATGCTCGCGGCCAACCTGTCGGCGCTGCTGCGGGACCTCGGGGCGCCGCCGCCCGCGCGCCAGGTGCTCGCGTACCCGAGCACCGACGGCTTCGACCGCTGGCCGTCCTACCGCGAGCGCGGAACCGGCTACATCCTCGACCGCGCGCTGATGCGGTGGTACTTCGACCAGCTGCTCCCGGCCGATGCGGCGGCGGGCCGGCCGTACTTGCTCCCGCTCGCGACCGAGGACCTCGCGGGGCTGCCGCCGACGCTGATGCTCACCGCCGAGTTCGACCCGCTGCGCGACGAGGGGATCGCGTACGCGAAGCGGCTGGCGGACGCGGGCGTGCCCGTCGAGCACCTGCACGCGTCCGACCAGATGCACGGCTTCCTGCTGCTCGGGCGGGTCGTGCCGAAGGCGGGCGCGCTGGTGGACCGCGTGGCCGACTGGCTCGCCCGCGCGCGTCCCCGTCAGGCCTGACCGGCAGGAGGGGTTTGGCGGGTCTTGTGTGGCGCTCCGCTCGGTGGCGCTCCGCTCGGGCGTTTGCCGAGCTCGATCGTGCGTCGTAGGCACCGAGGGGGAGCGAGGCGAGCGTTCGCGCGTTCTTTCGTCACGTTCCGCGCGTCCGGTGACACAGACAGGCGCCCGCCCTCATGTCCGATTTCGACCACCGCGAATTAGACCCCGCTATACGGGGTCAGATTCGCTGTCGTAAATCCGGAGCGTCACGTTTGTCGCCACTGCGCGACACAGGCGCCGCGAACGACCGCACCACCGGCACCTGCGACCTCCCCTCGATGCCCACAAGCAACGCCCGCTCACCAGACGCGCCTGAACGGAACGCCACCGAGGTTTCGCCAACCCCTCCTAGGGCTGCTCGACGCGGGGCTCGCGCGGCGCGCGGGATACGCGCTCGGAGAGATCCTCGATCCACGGCGGCACATGCCAGGCGCGCTCGCCCACGAGCAGGACCACCGCCGGCAGCAGCACGAGGCGCAGCAGCGTCGCGTCGAGGATCACGGCGACGGCCAGGCCGACCCCGACCTGCCGCAGCGACACGATCGGGCTCACCAGCGCGAACGCCAGGAACACGCCCGCCATGATCGCGGCGGCGCCCGTCAGGATGCCCGCCGTTCCCTCGATGCCGTAGGCGATCGCGCCCTCGACGGACCGGGTCCGGTCGAACCCCTCCCGCATGCGGTCGAGGATGAAGATGGCGTAGTCGAGCGAGAGGCCGAAGGTGACCGTGAAGATGACGATCACCATGATCGCGTCCACGAAGCCGGGCCCGCCCAGCAGCGGGTTCGGCCCAAACGCCAGCGCCAGCACGCCGAACGCCGCGAGCAGCGTCAGCACGTTCAGCACCACGGCGATCAGCGGCAGGATCAGGCTGCGCATCATCGGCACGAGCACGAGGTAGGCGACGGCCGCCAGCAGCAGCACGAGCAGCGGCAGCGAGTCCCGCGCGCTCTGGTCGAAGTCGGCGAGCTGGGTGGAGGGGCCGCCCACGACCGCGGTCGCGCCAATCCGCTTCGCGAACGTCTGCACCATCGCTTCGAGATGCGGCCGGTACGGGTCGCTGGCGCGCGTCGGGACGGCATCGCGCGAGGACACCAGGAAGCGGACGGCCGAGCCGCCGCGGTCGTAGTTGAGCGCCCAGGCCGCCGCCGCCTGCTGCGAGCGCGGCGCGGTCTTGATCCCCGCGATCGTGGCGTAGCCCGAGCGCAACGAGCGGCCGAACGGGCGGGTCTCGCCGAGGCCCCTCGAGAGATGGGCGGCCTGCCGCCGCAGCTGGACCGCGCTGCCGTGGGCGCCGTCGAGCCCGCCCGCGAGCGGCGCCGCGCGGCTCGCGTCCGCGCCGAGCGAGGAGACGAGGCGCCCGCTGCCCGCACCCAGCGTCTGCGCGCCGGCTACCAGCGCACCGGTCCTGGCCGCCGAGCGGGCGAGGTCCTGATCGAGCCCTTGCGCGTCGGCGAGCGCACGCTGCGTGTGCTGCCCGAGCGCACCATCCTCTGCGGCCAGCCCGTTCAAGCGGTCCTGCAGTGCGGTGGACGGGGCCGCGAGCCCCGCGAGCTGCGTGCCGAGCTTCGCGACGTCGTCGCCCAGCCCGCGCGCGGCGGCCGCCGCGCGTGCGGTCTCCGCCACGCCCTGGTCCACTGCTCCCGGCAGCCCGCCAAGCGTCGCGACCGCGCTCGCGAGCGCGGCCTGCGCGCCCTGATAGCTCGGGTCGGCCTTCGCGGCGGCCTGCATCTGCTCGACCGCCTGGAGCGCCGCGGCCGCCTGCGCAGCGGCGGCGCCTGCACGGTCGCGCTGGTGGCCCAGCGCGGCGACCGTGCCGTCGAGGCTGTTCACGAGGTTGGACACGGCCGGGGCCTGCGCCTGGACTCTGCGCTCGGCGAGCGCGATCCCATCCGCGATCTTCCCGGCGCCGTCGCTCGCGCGCCTGCTGCCGTCCGCGAATCTGCGCACGCCCGCGAGCGCGCTGCTCAGCCCGTCGCTGAGGCGCGCGCCGCCGCTGCGCGCAGCCCCCGCCCCGGCGTCGAGCTGCGTGGCCCCGCTCGCGACCCTCGCGTGACCGTCGTGCAGCTGCTGGGAGCCGTCCACCGCGTCCGCGAGGCCGGCGACGAGCTGGTCCGCGCCGCCGGCCGCGCGGGCGAGGCCGTCTTCGAGCCGCGCCGCGCCGCGCTCGCCGCCGCGCGCCGTTCTCTGCGCTCGCCGCAGCCGGCGCGGCACCTTCCCCAACTCGGCGGCGCGCTTGGCGATCGCCGTCGGACCCAGTACCTGCGCGGTCTGCGGGTCGCGCCGCAGCTCGCGCTCGAACGCCGCCAGCTGCTTCAGGCGTGCGTCGGCGAGCGTCCCTCTGTGCGCCACGACCGTCACGATGAACGGCATCGCCTGCGCGCCGCCGAGCTCGTCCACGACCGTGTCGAAGTCAGCCCGCGCCGACGAGCTCTCGGGCAGGATGCGCGGGTCCGGCGGACCGGTCTGGAGGCTCAGGACGGGAATCGCCAGCAGCGCGATCAGGGCCAGCACCGCCCCGATGGCGAGCGTCGGACGACGCAGCGCGCCTGCGGCGAGCCGGCCCCAGCGTCTGCTCTCGGCGGCGGGCGAGAACACCTGAAAGCGGTTGATGTCGTGTCCCGCCAGGCGCAGCAGCGGCGGCAGCGCGACCGTCGCGCCGACCACGCTCAGCAGCACGGCGGAGAGGATCCCCACCGTCGCGGACTTCAGGACCGACGCAGGTGCCACGACGAGGGCGGTGAGCATCGCGAGGGACAGCGTCGCGGCAGCGAACTTCACGGTCCGGCCGGCGCGCGCGAGCGCGATGTCCGACGCCTCCCGCACCGACGCGCCCGCCGCCAGCTCGGAGCGGAAGCGCGCGACGAGCAGCAGCGAGTAGTCCACCCCGAGCGCGAGCGCCGCGACCGTTCCGAGCGTGATCGACGTCGCCTCGAGCGGCATCACGAAGCGGTTGATCAGATCGAGCAGGCCGGCCCCCGCGAACGCGGCTGAGCCGCCCAGGAACAGCGGCATCGCCGCCGCGATCGGCGTCCCGAAGATCCACAGCAGCAGGAGCACGAGGATCGGCGCAGCCGCCAGCTCGCCGATCTCGACCGCGTGGATGCTCTCTTCGGTGATGGCGCGGTTGATCTCCGAGAAGCCGGTGAGCGACGCGCGCAGCGGCGGTTTGACCTCGCGGTCCAGCAGCGCACGCAGACGCACGGTGTCATGCCGCGCGACGCCGTCGAACGGCTTCTTGACGGCGACCAGGAGCTCCGCCACGCCCGGCTTCGGGCGCAGCTCGCGGCTGCCCGCGGCCCACGGGTCGAGCACGCGATAGCCCGGGAGCCGCGCGATGCTCGCCGCGATCAGCGGCCCCTGGCGGTCCAGCGTGTCCGCGGATCCTCGCAGCAGCACCATCAGCTGGTTTTCGACGCCGAAGCTGCGATCGCTCATGTCGCGCGCCTCGGCGGACCTCGTGCCGGGGATCACCACGTCGCTGGCATGCATGCGGTCGGTGGCGCCGAGTCTGAACGGGCTCAGGACGGCGACGGCCGCGAGGAACGCGATCAGGCGGACGCGGTCGCTCCGATCGAGCGCCATGAAGCGCTCGCGGACGGTCCGCAGGCCGGCGGCGAGCTGCTGCCGCCGACTCATCGTGCGCCGCCTCGCATGTGCTCAATCGGCGGCAAGGCCATCCTGGCGCCAGTGTCGGCGCACGCGATCCTTCACCGCGGCGGGGTAGTTGTCCTCGAAGCGCGTCCGCGGCGGGCGCGTCACGCCGACCGGCGGGAGCAGGTTCCAGACCTCGGCGGTGCCCTGCCAGCCCCCCGGGAAGTTTCCTGGATCCGGTCGCGTGTAGGGCGAGAACGCCCAGCCGAGCTTGCCGCCGAACGTGACCGTCCCGTTGCGGCGGCCGTCGACCGCCCACACCAGCTCGCCGACGTCCGACGGGTCGACGTCGTCCTCGCAGACGATGACCGTGTTGATCGTGCCGCTCAGCTTGGCGCCGAAGACGACGTCGCCGACGATGCGGCAGAACGCCTGGGCGTCCGGCTCGTGCGTCCGCCAGCCCTCGGGCACGGTCACGGCAAGCCAGCCGTTGGCGGCCGCGAACGGCAGCCAGCCGGCGGTCACCGGCACGCCGCGCTCGCGCAGCAGGTGGACGGCCTCCGCCGCCGTCGCGACGCCCCAGACGGTGTGCGTCTCGTCCGCGGGCTCGCCCGAGCACGAGAACGGGTAGATCGGCTCGTCGCGGAACGTGACGGCCTCGACGGTGTAGACCGGCATCGGCGCGGCGCCGGGCGGGGAGACGTAGCCCATGTAGTCGCCGAACGGCCCCTCGAGCGCGTGCTCCTCCAGCGAGACGCGCCCCTCGAGCACCAGCTCGCAGTCGGCGGGGACCTCGAGCTCGAGCGACTCGCAGCGGACCGTCTCGAGCGGGGCGCCCTGGAACGCGCCCGCGTACCCAACCTCGTCCATCCGCTCGGGCAGCGGCATGCTGGCCGCGTAGAGCGCGATCGGCGGCACGCCCATCGCCACCGCGACCGGCATGTCCTCGCCGTGCCGGCGCCACTCCTTGAACACTCTGCCGGTGTGCTGGAACGGAGCGATCGCGTAGGACGCGCGCCGCTCGTCGACGAGCTGCAGCCGCGCGACCGCCCAGCTCGTCCAGCGGCGGTCGGGCGTGCGCGTGACGACCATGCCGAGCGTGTTGAGGTAGCGGCCGCCGTCGCCCGCGTGCAGCAGCGGGACCGGGAGGCTCGTCAGGTCGACCTCGTCGCCGCGCCAGACGTTCTGCTTGCACGGGCCGGAGTCGACGACGACCGGCGCGATCGGCGGTCGCCTGCGCGCGGCGACGAGCGCCTCGACGATCTCTCGCGCGCGCGCCGACGCCGGCAGTCCAAGCGCGAGCGCGATCCGCGCGAGCTCCCGTCCGGGCCGGCGGCTGACGCCCATCGGCGCGCCGAGCGCGCGGAAGCCGGGTCGCGCGTCCCGGACGTGCGTGAACAGCGGGGCCGGCGCGCCCGTCTCGTAGCAGCGGCGGGCGATCGCCCCCAGCTCGAGGTTCCAGTCGACCTCGCGCTCGACCGTCACCAGCTCGCCGGCCTCCCGCAGCGCCTCGACGAAGGACCGCATGCTCGACGCGGTCGTGGCCTCCCCCTTCGTCCGCGTCGTCGCAGCCATCAGAGGACGGACCTCGTCGGCTGCCCGAACATCGCCGCGAAGCGCACGAGCAGGAACGTGTCGCCCGCCATCGCGACGCGCCCGACGGACGCGAGTCTCAGCGGATCCGTGGCCGCTACCAGCATGCGCACCAGATCCGCGAGCCGCAGGGTGAGAGTGGCGTCGGGTCGACGACCACCGGGGGAACGGCGGCGCACACGGCTGCGGCGCCCCTCGAGCGTGATCTCGAACTCGTCACGGCGGCCTCCCGGATCGCGCATGAGATTCAGCAGTATGCACGCATCGATGTCCATCCGGTCGAAGTCGACCGCGTAAGCGGGCCGGAACTTGGTGCGAAGGACGAACGGGAGCATCCGCGTGACGATCGGGCCGACGAGGCGCTCCAGCCGACGATCGGGCTGACGCGCGACGAAGCGGGCGAGCGCCGCGTGCAGCCGGCGCTTGCGACGGCCCAGTGCACGCGCCGCCGCGGCCGCGCGATCGCGCCGCGTCGGCGGCGCACCCGGCACGTGGACGTGGGTCACGGCGCGTCCCTCGGTCGGGGACCGACCGGTGCGCGCCGCGGCGCGAGGCCGTTCCAGCGCGGCATCTCCGAGATCGACACACCGAGCAGGTCGAGCGCCCGGCTGACGGTGAAGTCGACGACCTCCTCTACGCTGCCCGGCCGCAGGTACAGCGCCGGGACGGGCGGCATCACGATCCCACCCATCTCGGTGACCGCCTCCATCGCGCGCAGGTGCGCCAGCGTGTAGGGCGTCTCGCGGAACAGGACGACGAGCGGCCGGCGCTCCTTCAGCGTCACCTCGGCCGCACGCGTCAGCAGGTTGTCCGACAGGCCATGCGCGATCGCCGCCAGCGTGCGGCTCGAGCACGGCGCGATCAGCATCCCGTCGGTCGGGAACGAGCCGGAGGCGATCGATGCGCCGACGTTCGCGACTCTGTGCGAGACGTCGGCGAGCCGGGCGATGTCGCGCGCCTGCAGATCCGACTCCTGCGTCGCGGTCAAGGCGGCGGCCTGCGTCATCACGAGATGCGTCTCCACGCCCGCGGCTCGCGCCAGCTGCAGCGCGCGCACGCCGTAGGCGACGCCCGTCGCCCCGCTGATGCCGACCACCAGTCGACTTGGCCCCCCGAGCATGCGAGCACGATACGGCGGCCGAGAGGGCTGGGCCACACGTCCCCTCCCGACGTCGGGAGGACGACGCGCCGCTTTTTGACAGGCCCACGGTTCTTCTGTGAGCTGAGAGGGGTGCTGACGACCAACGGACAACGACCAGCGCGCGGCCCCGTGGCGACGTACCTGAGCCAGCCGGACCCACCGTTCAACCCGAAGCCCCCGGGCCGTGGCGCCGACCTTCCGCCCGGGCCGCGGCTGCCGCGCCTTCCCGCCTCCCTGTACAACTCGGTCGGCTTCTGGGTCCGCCGCGTCGCGTTTCTCGAGCGGTGCCGCGCGCGCTACGGAACGCCCTTCACGCTCTGGATGCGGCTTCCGCCTGCCCCGCTCGTCTGGTTCGACGACCCCGAGCACATCAAGGCGATCTTCCGGGCGCCCGCCGAGGTGCTGGACGGCGTCAACGGCTCGCTGGAGATGGAGCACTTCTTCGGTCGCACCGGCCTCTCCTACAAGGAGGCCGAGGAGCATCTCGCGCGCCGCAAGCTGATCACCCGCAGCATGCGCGGCGACGAACTGAAGCGGATCAACGAGTCGATGCAGGAGATCGCCGCGCGCGAGGTCGCCACCTGGCCGCGCGAGACGCCGTTCGACGTGTGGCCGTTCGCCCGCCGGCTGGCGCTAAAGGCCGTCGTCGAGGTCAACTTCGGGGACGTCCAGGACGAGCGGATCGACGAGCTGCTCGACGTGGTCGAGCGGATGATGGCCTTCAACGACAACATGATGGCCTTGGTCGCGACGCAGGAGCTGCCACCAGCCGTGGTGCACGCGCTGGCCGTCTACCCGCCGTTCCGCCGACTGCTCGAGGCGCGTGCCCACGCGGACCGGCTGGTCTACGACCTGATCGCCGGCGCGCGCCGCTCCGGCGAGGCCGGCGGGATGCTGGGCGTCCTGCTCGCAGAGCAGCTGTCCGACGTGGAGATCCGCGACGAGATCATGACCAACTTCCTCGCCGGCAGCGCGACGACGACGTCGGGCATAAGCTGGGGCATCCAACAGCTCGCACGCGACCGCGCCGTGCGCGAGCGGATCGTCGCGGAGATCGCCGCCGACGGCGACGACACCTACCTGACCGCGACCGTCAACGAGATCCTGCGGCGCAACACGCCGTTGGCCAACTCCATGCCGCGCACCACGATGCAGCCGTTCGAGCTCGACGGCCGCGTCTACCCGCCCGGGACGCGCCTTGTGGTGGCGAACTACCTGCTCCACCACAACCCGGCCGTCTACCCCGACCCATACGCATTCCGCCCCGAGCGCTTCCTCGACGACTCGCCCGGCGTCTTCGCCTGGACCCCGTTCGGCGGCGGACGCAGGCGCTGCCTCGGCAAGACGATCGGGGAGAACGAGATCAAGTACGTCCTGCGCGAGGTGCTCTCACGCTACGCGCCGCACGCCGAGGGCGCGCCGGACGCCGCGAGGTCCCACCTGGCCGTGCTGAAGCCGCTGCGACGCGTCCGCTTGGTGCCATCCACTCAACCCGTCGGCGCAGCGACGGCGACGCACGCCAGGGCGCCACCCGCGACGTGTCCCGTCAGGTAGCCCACCCACCGCTCGACCAGCTCCGATCGATGCGGCGCGACAACAGGCAACGACGGGGCCAAGGCCCGGTGGCGAGGTACCTGAGCCAGCCGGACCCGTCGCCGAACCCGAAGCCTCCGGGCCGCGGCACCGACCTTCCGCCCGGGCCGCGAGGTCCGCGCTGGGGCGTCACGGTGTACACGGCGGCCGGCTTCTGGACCCGGCGCGTCCCGTTCTTCGAGCAGTGCCGCGCGCGCTACGGAACGCCCTTCACGCTCTGGATGCGGCTCCCCCCGGTCCCGCTCGTCTGGTTCGACGACCCAGAGCACGTCAAGGCGATCTTCCAGGCGCCCGCCGACGTGCTGCACTCCGGCAACGGCTCGCTGGAGCTGGAGCACTTCTTCGGTCGCACCGGCCTCGCCTTCATGGAGGAGGACGAACACCTCGCGCGCCGCAAGGTGGTCAACCGCAGCACCCACGGCGAGGAGCTGCAGCGGGTCAACGAGGCGATGCGGGCGATCGCCGCACGCGAGGTCGCCGCTTGGCCGCGCGAGATGCCGTTCGACGTGTGGCCGTTCGCCCGCCGGGTGGCGCTGCGGGCCGTGGTCGAGGTCTGCTTCGGGGACGACCCGGACGAGCGGATCCAGGAGCTGCTCGACGTGGTCGAACGGATGATGGCGTTCAACGACGACCCGATAGCCATACTCGCGACGCAGCGCATGCCGTCACCCCTCGTGCGCGCGCTGGCCGTCTATCCGCCGTTCCGCCGCTTCCTCGCGCTGCGCGCCCGCGCGGACCAGCTGGTCTACGACCTGATCGCCGACGCGCGTCGCTCCGGCGAGGCCGGCGGGATGCTGGGCATCCTGCTTGCGACATCCGGCGACGACGGGTCCCCCCTGCCCGCCGTGGAGATCCGCGACGAGATCATGACCACCTTCCTCGCCGGAAGCGCGACGACGACGTCGGGCATAAGCTGGGGCATCCAACAGCTCGCACGCGACCGCACGGCGCGCGAGCGGATCCTCGCGGAGATCGCCGAGGGCGACGACGAGACCTACCTGACCGCCTTCATCTGCGAGCTGCTGCGCCGCAAGCCGCCGTTGCCCTCCTCCATCCCGCGCACCGTGATGAAGCCGTTCGAGCTCGACGGCCGTGTGTACCCGGTCGGGACGCGCCTCGTGGTGGCGAACTACCTGCTCCACCACAACCCGGCCGTCTACCCCGACCCATACGCGTTCCGCCCTGAGCGCTTCCTCGAGCACCCGCCGGGCATCTTCAGCTGGACCCCGTTCGGCGGCGGGCGGCGGAAGTGCCTCGGCAAGGCGATGGGGGAGAACGAGGTCAAGTACGTCCTGCGCGAGGTGCTCTCACGCTACGAGCCGCACGTCGAGGACGGGCCCACGGACGCCGCAAGGGCCCACTTGGTCGTGCTGAAGCCGCTGCGACGCGTGCGCTTGGCGCTGCCGGCTTGAGACGGGCTCTCAGCCCGCCAGCGCGGCGAGGGTGAAGCACGCGAAGATGCTGACCGTGATGAACGCGATCGCGTAGAACCAGTAGCGGACCGCGATCACGCAGTAGACGGCGGGGAAGACGATCGTCAACGCCTGGAACCCGCCGATGCGCTCGACCAGCGTGTAGTCGTGGAGGGCGATCATCAGGCACACCAGCCCGAAGGTGAAGACGCCGATGCCGTGGCTGGCGTTGAAGCCGAGCCACAGGCGCCACATCGTCGGGTTGACGTCGTCGCCGAAGGGGAAGAGGCGCCGGAAGCTGAAGGTGGTGCGCTCCATCGCCGACCGCACGGAGTCGTCGACCGGGCTCAGGAACGCCGGGCGGACCATCTCGAGCAGCGCGAGCAGCGCGTGCCCGCCCCCGGCGGCCATGAGGATGACCGCGCCCGCGATGAACCAATTCTTTGCCATGCTCGGCCGCGACTCTACCGCGGCTGCGGTCGCAGCTCGCCGGTTGTCTCCCGCACCCAGCCGTCGATCGCGTCGGCCGTCCGATCCGCCGCTGCGCCGATCAGCTCGAAGTGGTGACCGGTCACTTCGACCACGTCCGGCGGCAGCTGCCACCACGGCAGCGTGCCGCGCTCGTACGCGTCGCCGAGCGGCACGCTCGCGCGGACGAGCAGCGAGGACGCCTCGATCGGCAGCGGCTCCCATTCGGCCATCAGCCGCGCGTAGGTCCCCATCGTCATCAGGTTGTCGTCGTCGACGACCGCCTCGATCAGCTCATGCCGCTCGTCGAGGACGCTGCCCATCACCTCGCCGAAGACCGCCGCCATCTCGTCCTGCCCCGCGGGCGCGTAGGTGTCGATCAGGACGAGCCCGGACGGCGCGAGGCCGTCGTCCTCGAGCCGCCGCGCGAGCGCGTGCGCGAGCGCACCGCCGATCGAGTAGCCGGCGAGCACGAAGGGGCCGTTCGGCGCGTGCTCGCGGACCGCCGCGGCCAGCGCCTCGACGGCCGCGCTCCAGCTGGCGGGCACGCGCTCCCCCGCCCGGAATCCGGGCAACGAGAAGGCCGACACGTTCCGCCCGCCGCCGAACCCGGCTGCGAGCCGTGCGAACTGGTGCGCTCCGGAGCCGGCGAGGAACGACGGCACGCAGATCAGCTCGGCGCCGTCGTCGGTGCCGGTACCGCTCGCGAACCTGACCAGCGGTGGTGGGCCGTCGAGCTCGGTGGCCGACCGGAAGGCCGGAAGGAACCGCGATGCGGACACGAGCAGCGGCATGAAGTCGCCGAGCAGGCCGTGCTCGTGTGCCTGGTGGAGCAGGACTGTCAGGGTTCCCCGCGAGCCGTTCGCGTCCGCTGCCGCGACGTCCGCTCCGCCGGCTCCGTCGCGCAGACGGTCGGCGAGGTGCGTGGCGAGACCCTGCGGCGTGGGCGTCTCAAACGCCACGGTGGGAGCTATCCGCACGTTCGTCGAACGGGCGAGCCGGTTGCGCAGCTCGACGGCGCCCAGCGAGTCGAGCCCGAGCTCGAGGATGCTGCGATCGGGATCGATCGCGGCGGCGGACTCGTGCCCGAGCACGACCGCCAGCTCGCCGCGAACGATCTCCAGCAGCACCGCATCCCACTCCTCGCGCGGGCAGCCGGTCAGCCGCTGCGCGAGCGCGTCGCCTCCACCCCGCTCGCGCCGCGCGACCGCGCGCACGACGCCGCGCAGCGCGGGCGGGAGCGCGCCGGCGCGCGCCTGCGCCCGCAGCACGCCGGTGTCGAGCGGCGCGGGCACGATCAGCGGCACGTCGATCGAGCGCGCGCGGTCGAACAGCTCCAGGCCCTCCTCCGGCGCCATCGGCACGAGCCCGATCCGCGCGCGGATCGCGCGGCCGACGTGCTCGAAGTCGGCGGTGGCGACCTCCGTCATCCCGCTGGCGACGTTCCACAGCCCCCACGCCATCGACGTCGCCGGCAGCCCCTGCGCACGGCGGCGCTGCGCGAGCGCGTCGAGGACGGCGTTGGCGGCGGCGTAGCTGCCCTGCCCGGCCCCGCCCAACAGCGGCGCCGCGGACGAGAAGAGGATGAAGTCCGTCAGCTCGAGCTCGCGCGTCAGCTCGTGCAGGTGCAGGCTCGCGTCGAGCTTGGGTGCCAGCACGCGGTCGACCTGGTCGGGGGCAAGCGACGGGATCGTCCCGTCCTCCATCACGCCGGCCGTGTGGATCACCGCGGTCAGCGGGCACTCCTGCGGGATCGACGCCAGCAGCCGCGCGAGCGCGTCGCGATCAGCGAGGTCGCAGGCGGCGAGCGTCGCTTCGCAGCCCAGCTGCGCCAGCTCGGTGACGAGCTCCTCGGCGCCCTCTGCGTCAGCGCCGCGGCGACTCGCAAGCAGCAGGCGACGAGCTCCGCGCCCAGCCAGATGGCGTGCGATCAGCGCCCCGAGCCCGCCGGTGCCGCCGGTCACCAGGACGGTGCCGTCGGGCGTGGCGGGCTGCGCGGCGGCCGCCTCGGCCTCCGCCGGCAGGCGCACGAGGCGCGGCGCGTAGGCGACCCCCGACCGGATCGCGAGCTGTGGATCGTCGACCCCGAGCAGGGGCAACCAGGGGACGTCACCGCCCCTGTCCAGGTCGACGCTCACGATCCGGCCGGGGTTCTCTGCCGCGGCGCTGCGGGCAAGGCCCCACACTGCGGCCGCCGGCAGGTGCGGAAGCTCGTCGTCGCGCACGGCCAGCGCGCCGCGCGTCACGAGCACGAGGCGCGCGTCGGCGAGCGCCTCGGACGCCAGCCATGTCTGCAGCAGCGCGAGCGCTCGCTGGACGGCCGCGTGCGTGGCGCGCGCCTCGTCGGTGTCCTGGGCGTCGCCGACGGCGGCGAAGACGACGTCGGGCGCGGCGGCGCCCGCCTCGAGCGCGGTCAGCAGCTCGGCCAGCTCCCCGTAGCGCTCGGCGCCGGCCGGCGCGCCGAGCACGTCGCCGAGGACCGCGAGGTGCGGCGCGGCGCCGTTGGAGCCGACAAGCGGCACCTCGGCGAAGTCCACCGCGAACAGCGAGCTCGCGCCGGCGTCGCGCGCGGCCGCCATGCGGGCGACATCGATTGTGCGCGCCATGACGGTGTCGACGACCAGCGTCGGGGCGCCGGTCTCGTCCAGCGCCGTCACGCGCAGCGTGTCCTCGCCGGTCGGCTGGATCGAGACGCGCAGCGACGCGGCGCCCGTCCGCAGGAGCCGCACGCCCGACCACAGGAAGGGCAGCGGCACGTGGCCCGGCTCGAGGCCCTCCGACAGCAGCCCCAGCAGCGCGTGGAAGGCCGCGTCGAAGAGGGCAGGGTGGATGCCGAAGTCCGCCGCGTGGCGCGCGCTGTCGCCGTCCAGCGAGACCTCGGCGAGCACCTCCTCGCCGCGCCGCCAGGCGGCCGTGACGCCCTGGAACACCGGCCCGTAGGCGTAGCCGCTCTCGGCAAGGCGGTCGTACAGGTCGTCGGTGTCGATCCGCTCGGCGCCCGCCGGCGGCCACGACTCGCCCGCCAGCTGCTCCGCGAGCGCCTCGCCGGCGCCGTCAACGACCGGGGTCAGCAGCCCGCTCGCGTGACGCGTCCACTCGGGTGCCTCGTCGGCGTCTTCCGCCTCGGGCCGCGAGAAGACCTCAATCTCGCGGCGGCCGCCCGCGCGCGGCTCGCCGACGGCGACCTGCACCTGGACCGCGCCGTGCTCCGGCAGCAGCAGCGGCGCCTCCATCGTCAGCTCCTCGATCGCCTCGCAGCCCACCTCGCCCGCGACGCGCAGCGCGAGCTCCGCGAAGGCGGTCCCCGGCAGCAGCACCGTGTCGAAGACGGCGTGGTCGCCGACCCACGGATGCGTCGCGAGCGACCACGTCGCCGTGAACAGCCACTCGTCCGCGGCGGCCGCCGGCAGCGCGGCGCCGAGCATCGGATGGTCGACGTCCGCGAGCCCGGCGGCCGCGACATCGCCCGCGCCGCGCGTCGTCTGCAGCCAGTAGCGCTCGCGCTGGAACGCATAGGTGGGGAGCTCGACCCGCCGCGCGCCGCGCTCCTCGAACCAGCCCGCCCAGTCGACGGACGCGCCGCGCACACTGAGCGCGCCGAGGCACGCGAGCAGCGTGCGCGGCTCGTCGCGATCCCTGCGCAGCGCCGGCACGAACAGCCCGCGCTCGGCGAGCTCGTCGGAGACGCAGCCCTGCGCGAGCGCGGTCAGCACGGCGTCCGGGCCGAGCTCGACGAAGCGCGTCACGCCGAGCTGCTCGAGCGCGGCCACGCCGTCGGCGAAACGCACCGGCTCGCGCACGTGCGCCACCCAGTAGCCGGGGTCGCACAGCTCATCCGAGACGTCGGCGCCCGTCACGTTGGAGACGATCGGGATGCGCGGAGGCGCGTAGCTCAGCCCCTCCGCGACGGCGCGGAAGTCGGCGAGCATCGGCTCCATCAGATGCGAGTGGAAGGCGTGGCTGACGGTCAGCCGCGACGTCCTGCGCGCGCGCTCGGCCCACAGCTCCTCCAGCGCCGCGACGGCGTCCGCCGCGCCCGAGACGACGACCGCGCGCGGGCCGTTGACCGCCGCCAGTGAGACGCCGTCGCGCCCGACGAGCGTCTCGGTGACCTCCTGCTCAGTGGCCTCGATCGCCAGCATCGCGCCGCCCTCCGGCAGCGCCCCCATCAGGCGGCCGCGCGCCGCGACGAGCGCGCACGCGTCCGCGAGCGACAGCACACCGGCGACGTGGGCCGCGGCCAGCTCGCCGATCGAATGGCCGATCAGCCGGTCCGGCTGCACGCCCCGCGACTCCAGCAGCCGGTAGAGCGCGACCTCGAGCGCGAACACGCTCGCCTGCGTGAACTCGGTCCGGTCGAGCAGGGCCGCCTCGGCCGATCCCGCAGGCGCGAGCATCAGCTCCCGCAACGAGCGGCCGAGCCGCGGGTCCAGCTCCGTGCAGACGGCGTCGAGCGCCTGCGCGAAGACGGGAAACGCGCGCTGCAGCGCCGCGCCCATCCCCGGCCGCTGCGCGCCCTGGCCGGTGAACAGGAACGCCGTCATGCCGAAGCGCGCCTCGCCTGCAATCACGTCGGGCGCCGGCTCGCCCGCGGCCACTGCCGTCAGGCCGGCGAGCAGCTCCTCGCGGCTCGCTCCGAGCACGACCGCGCGCTGCTCCAGCTGCGCCCGCGAGGTCGCGAGCGAGTAGCCGACGTCGAGGGGGTCGAGCGCGGGCTCGGCCGCGAGCCGCTCGCGCAGGCGCGCGGCCTGCCCCCGCACGCCGGCCTCGCCGTGACCGCTGACGAGCAGCGGCACGAGCGCTGGCCCATCGGTCCGTTCGCCCCGCGCCGGTGCGGGCGCCGGCGCCGGCGGCTCCTCGAGGATCACGTGCGCGTTCGTGCCGCTGATCCCGAACGAGGAGATCCCGGCGCGGCGCGGCCGCTCGCCGGCCGGCCACGCGACCGCCTCGTGCAGCAGCTCGATCTGCCCGGCCGACCAGTCCACGTGCGGGCTCGGCTGCTCGCAGTGCAGCGATGGCGGCAGCAACTCGTGCTGCATCGCCTGCACCATCTTGATGACGCCGGCGGCGCCCGCCGCCGCCTGCGTGTGACCGATGTTCGACTTGATCGACCCGAGCCGCAGCGGCCCGTTCGCACGCTCGCGGCCGTACGTCTCCAGCAGCGCCTGCGCCTCGATCGGGTCGCCGAGCGTCGTGCCGGTCCCGTGTCCCTCGACGACGTCCACGTCCGCGGCCGACAGCCCGGCGTTCGCGAGCGCCCGCTGGATCACGCGCTCCTGCGACGGGCCGTTCGGCGCCGCGAGCCCATTCGACGCGCCGTCCTGGTTGACCGCGCTCCCGCGCACGACCGCCAGCACCGGGTGCCCCAAGCGCTGTGCGTCCGAGATGCGCTCGAGCACCAGCAGGCCGGCGCCCTCGGCCCAGCCGACGCCATCGGCGCCCTCGCCGAACGACTTGCAACGACCGTCCGGCGAGAGGCCGCGCTGGCGGCTGAACTCGATGAACGGCATCGGGTTGGCGAGCACGGTCACGCCGCCCGCGAGCGCGAGTGAGGACTCGCCCGAGCGCAGCGCCTGGCAGGCGAGGTGCAGCGCGACGAGCGAGGACGAGCAGGCCGTGTCGACCGTCACCGCCGGTCCCTCGAAGCCGAACGAGTACGCGATGCGACCCGACACGACGCTGCCAGCCGAGCCGACCGCAAGCCATCCCTCCAGCTCGCCCGGGTCGCCGAAGCCGCCGAACGCGTAGTCCTGGTACATCGCCCCGGTGAAGACCCCCGTGTCGCTCCTGCGCAGCGACTCGGGGTCGATCCCGGCATGCTCGAGCGCCTCCCAGGCAGCCTCGAGCAGCAAGCGCTGCTGCGGATCGGTCGCGAGCGCCTCACGCGGACCCATCGCAAAGAACCCGGCGTCGAACTCGCCGGCGTCGTAGAGGAACCCGCCGTGACGCGTGTACGACGTGCCCGAGCGCTCCGGGTCCGGGTCGTAGATGCCCTCCACGTCCCAGCCGCGGTCGTCGGGAAACTCGCCGATCGCGTCGCGGCCGTCGACGACCAGCCGCCACAGCTCCTCGGGTGAGCGCACGCCGCCCGGATAGCGGCAGCTCATCCCGACGATCGCGATCGGCTCGTCGGTCGAAACGGACGAGCGTGCCACGGCCGGCAACGGACGCTGCGCCCCCGCCACCTTCTTGACAACGTATGCCGCCACCGCCGCGGGCGTCGGGTGATCGAACACGATCGTCGCCGGCAGCCGCAGCCCGGTCGCCTGGATCAAGCGATTGCGCAGCTCGACGGCCGCAAGCGAGTCGAAGCCCATGTCCCTGAAATTGCGATGCGGATCGATCGCCTGAGGCGACGGATGCCCGAGCACCGCGGCGATGTGCCCGCGGATCAGGTCGAGCGCGATCCGCTCCCACTCCGACTCCGGCGCCTCGGCCAACATGCGCGCCAACGCGCCCCTGGCGCCTGCGCCACGGCGGGCGGGGGCGCGCACGACGCCGCTCAGGATCGGCGGCAGGGCGCCAGCCCCGGCCACGGTCCGCAAGGCCGCGAGGTCGAGGCGGATCGGCACCAGCTGGGCGTCGGGGGCGGCGAGCGCGACATCGAGCAGCGAGAGCGCCTGCTCGTCGGCAAGCAGCTCGATGCCGAAGCGCGCCAGGCGCGCGGCGACGTCGTCGGCCACCATCCCGGCGGCCTGCCGCCACGGGCCCCAGGCGACCGAGACCGCCGCGAGGCCCTGCGCGCGACGGTGGTCGGCGAGCCCGTCGAGGAACGCGTTGGCGGCCGCGTAGTTGCCCTGCCCCGGGGCGCCGAGGACGGACGCCGCGGACGAGAACAGCACGAAGAACGACAGCTCGCGGTCCCTGGTCAGCTCGTGCAGGTGCAGCGCACCGTCCACCTTCGGCGCCATGACGCGGTGCAGCCGCTCCGCGTCGAGCGAGGCGATCGTCCCGTCGTCGAGCACCCCGGCCGTGTGGATCACACCGGTCAGCGGCATCGCGGACAACAGCGCCTCGAGCTGCGCCCGATCGGTCACGTCGCACGCGACGACGTCCGCCTCGCAGCCCAGCTCGGCCAACTCCGCCACCAGCGCAGCCGCGCCGTCCGCCTCCAGGCCACGTCGCGACGTCAGCAGCAGCCGCCGCGCGCCGTGATCGCGCGCGAAGTGCAGCGCCACCGCGGCGCCCAACCCGCCGGTGCCGCCGGTGATAAGCACGGCGCCATCTGGGTCAAGCGCGACAGCGGCGGGCGGGTCGTCGACGACCCGCGCGAGCCGCGGCGCGAGCAGGGCGCCGTCGCGCAGCGCGAGCTCCGGCTCGTCGAGCGCGAGCGCCGCCCCCAGGCCGGCGGCGCCACCGGAGCCGAGATCGACGAGCCCGAAGCGCAGCGGATCCTCCGCCGCCGCGCTGCGCACGAGCCCCGGCGCGGCGGCGTGCGCGAGGTTCGGCCGCTCGCCGTCGCGCACGGCGAGTGCGCCGTCGGTCAGCACGACCAGGCGCGCGTCCTCGAGCGCATCGGCGGCGAGCCAGGCCTGCAGCAGCGCCAGCACGTGGGCGGTGACGGCGTGCGCGTCCTCGGCGCACTCGTCCCGCCCCGCGGGAGCGGCGACGAGCACGACCGCGGGTGCCGGCGTCCCGTCGGCGATCGCCCGCTGCAGCGACGCGAGGTCGGGGTGGCGATCCAGCTCGAGCTCCGCTCCGTCGAGCAGCGCCTCGCTCGCGCCGACGAGCGCCGCGCGCGGCGGAGGCGCAGCGTCCGGCTTGAGCTCGATCCAGGTGCGGCGGTAGAGCGGCCGTTTGGCGGCGGTCGTGCCGGCGGCCTTGAGCAGAGCGGGGTCGAGCGGTCGTGCCTCGAGCTGGTCGATGCTCAGCGCGGGCATGCCGGCCTCGTCGGTCGCGACCAGCGTGATCGCGCGGGCCTCGCCGTCCTGCCGGATCTCGACACGGACGCGCAGCGCCGCGGCACCGCGAGCGTGCAGACGCACACCCGCGAACGAGAACGGGACCGCGGGCGTCTCGAGCGCCTGCTCGTCCATCGCCGCCAGCAACGCGGTGTGCAGCGCGGCGTCGAGCAGCGCCGGATGGACGCAGAAGCCGGCCGCGTCTGGCTGCCGGGCCTCGTCGAGTCGAACCTCGGCCAGCCACGCGTCGCCGTCGCGCCACGCCGCGCTGAGCCCTTGGAAGGCGGGACCGTATGTGTAGCCGGCGTCGGCGAGCGTCTCGTAGAACGTCTCGACGTCGACCTTCTGCGCGCTCGCCGGCGGCCACGCCCCCAGCGTTGGCGCATCGAGCTGGTCGGTGTCCGCGGCGGCGAGCAGTCCGGTCGCGTGCAGCTTCCAGGACGGCTGCTCGTCCTCTTCGTCGCCGGTGGATTGGCCGGCTGAGTAGATGTCGATCGGTCGCCGGCCGTCCTCGTCGGGCCCGGCGACGGTGACCTGCAGGTTCACCCCGGCCCCGGGATCGAGCACGAGCGGCGCAAGCAACGTCAGATCCTCGAGCCCACCAGCCTCGACACGCTCACCAGCCGCCAACGCCAGCTCCACGAACGCCGTCGCCGGCAGCAGCACCACCCCACCGACCGCGTGGTCCGCGAGCCACGGCTGCGACGCCAACGACAGCCGCCCCGTCAACAGCCATCCCTCGGCTCCCGCGAGCCGCACCGCCGCGCCCAGCAGCGGATGCTCACCCGCCAACTGACCGACCGCCACCGGGTCGGACCCGACGAACGGGCTCAGCCAATAGCGCCTGCGCTGGAACGCGTACGTCGGCAGCTCCACGCGCTCGACGCCGCGGTCGTCAAGCAGCGCTCGCCAGTCGACCGCGACGCCGCCGCAGTGCGCCGCCGTCAAGAACCCGAGCAGCGCCTCGCGCTCGTCGAGCTCGGGACCACGCAGGCTGCTCGCGAAGACGGGCTGCGCGTGCTCAAGCGTCGGCGACTGGGCGGCCAGCGCGGCCAGCACCGTGTTTGGGCCGAGCTCCAGGAAACGCGTGACCCCGGCGCCGGCAAGCGACTCGACGCCGTCCGCGTACCGGACCGGTTCGCGGACGTGCTGCACCCAGTAGTCCGGCGAGCAGGCCTGCTCGGCCGTCAACAGCCTGCCGGTGACGTTCGAGACAATCGGGATCTTCGGCGGCGAGAACGCCACCTCCTCGGCGACCAGCTTCAGCTCGGCGAGCATCGGCTCCATCAGGTGCGAGTGGAACGCGTGACTGACGTCGAGGCGCGTCGTGCGCCGGCCGCGCTCGATCCACAGCGCCTCCAGCTCGCCGACCGCGTCCTCCTCGCCCGAGACAGTCACCGCCGACGGTCCGTTGACGGCTGCCAGCGACGCGCGGCCCTCGAAGTCCGTCAGGCACTCGACCACCTCGTCCTCGGAAGCCTCGACGGCGACCATCGCCCCACCGGCCGGCAGCGCGCTCATCAAGCGCGCCCGCTCGGCCACCAACCGGCAAGCGTCCCCCAGCGAGAGCACCCCCGCCACGTGCGCCGCCGCGAGCTCTCCCACCGAGTGGCCGATCAAGAAGTCCGGTCTGACGCCGAAGTGCTCGACGAGCCGGAACAGCGCGACCTCCAGCGCGAACAACGCGACCTGCGTGAAGCGCGTATCCGACAGCGACGCCGCGGCCGCCGTGCCCGACTCCGCGAACATCACCTCGCGCAATGACTGCCCAAGCTGCGGGTCCAGCTCCGCGCAGACGGCGTCGAGCGCCTCCGCGAAGACCGGGAACGCGCGATAGAGCCCGGCGCCCATGCCTGGCGACTGCGCCCCCTGTCCCGAGAACAGAAAGGCCACTGCCCCCGGGTCGCTCGCCGTGCCGCGCACGCTGCCCGCACCCAGCTCACCACGTTCGAGCGCACGCAGACCTGCGATCAGGTCCTGGCGCCCGGTGGCGAGTATCGCCGCGCGCTCAGGCAGCTGCGCGCGTTGCAGCGCCAGTCCGCCGGCCACGGCATACGGATCCGCTTGCGGGCATTCCTCCAAGAACGCCGCGAGGCGCTGCGCCTGCGCCGCCAACGCGTCCTCGATCGATGCCGAGACCACAAACGGCAACACGCCGTCAGCCGCGCGCGCGACGTCCTCCCCGGCCGCGGCAGGTGCTGCCACCTGCACGGGCGCTTCCTCGAGGATGAGGTGTGCGTTGGTGCCGCTGATCCCGAACGAGGAGATCCCGGCGCGGCGCGGGCGCTCCCCGGCGGGCCATGGGACCGGCTCGTGCAGCAGTCGGATGTGTCCAGTCGACCAGTCGACGTGCGGCGAGGGCTGTTCGCTGTGGAGCGACTGCGGGAGCAGCTCGTGCCGCATCGCCTGGACCATCTTGATCACGCCGGCGACGCCTGCGGCCGCCTGCGTGTGGCCGATGTTGGCCTTGATCGAGCCGAGGTGGAGCGGTCTGTCGGGGCGTTCTTGGCCGTAGGTCTCCAGCAGCGCCTGCGCCTCGATCGGGTCACCCAGCGTCGTGCCGGTGCCGTGCCCCTCGACGACGTCGACCTCTGCGGGGGAGAGCCCGGCGTTCGCGAGCGCCCGCTGGATCACACGCTCCTGCGACGGACCGTTGGGTGCGGCGAGCCCGTTCGACGCGCCGTCCTGGTTGACCGCGCTGCCGCGGACCACTGCCAGTACCGGGTGGCCGAGCCGCTGTGCGTCGGACAGGCGCTCGAGGACCACGAGACCCGCGCCCTCCGCCCAGCCGACGCCATCGGCGCCCTCGCCGAACGACTTGCAACGACCGTCCGGTGACAGCCCCCGTTGGCGGCTGAACTCGACGAACAGCATCGGGTTAGCGAGCACCGTCACCCCGCCCGCAAGCGCAAGCGACGACTCCCCCGCGCGCAGCGCCTGGCAGGCCAGATGCAAAGCGACGAGCGAGGACGAGCAGGCCGTGTCGACGGTCACCGCGGGCCCCTCAAAGCCGAACGTGTACGCAATGCGGCCGGACACGACGCTGCCGGCGGAGCCGACCGCAAGCCATCCCTCCAGCTCGCCCGAGCCGTTCTGACCGCCGAACGCGTAGTCCTGGTACATCGAGCCGGCGAAGACGCCGGTGTCGCTTCTGCGCAGCGACTCAGGGTCGATCCCGGCATGCTCGAGCGCCTCCCAGGCGGCTTCGAGCAGGAGCCGCTGCTGCGGATCGGTCGCGAGCGCCTCGCGCGGGCCCATCGCAAAGAACCCGGCGTCGAACTCGCCGGCGTCGTAGAGGAACCCGCCATGACGGGTGTAGGTGGAGCCCAGATGCTCGGGGTCGGGGTGGAACAGCCGCTCCACGTCCCAGCCGCGATCATCCGGGAACTCCCCGATCGCGTCCCGTGCTTCGACGACCAGCTGCCAGAGCTCCTCGGGCGAGCGCACGCCGCCCGGATAGCGGCAGCCCATCCCGACGATCGCGATCGGCTCATCGGTCGGAACCGACGAGCGCGCCACGGCCGGCGACGGCCGTGCCGTGCCCGCGACCTTCCTGACGACGTACGCAGCCACCGCCGCCGGGGTGGGATGGTCGAACACGATCGTCGCCGGCAGCCGCAGCCCGGTCGCCTGGATCAAGCGATTGCGCAACTCGACCGCCCCAAGCGAGTCGAAGCCCATGTCCCTGAAGTTGCGATGCGGGTCGACTGCCTGCGAGGAGGGATGTCCCAACACCGTCGCGATGTGCCCGCGGATCAGGTCGAGCGTGACCCGCTCCCACTCCGACTCCGGCGCCTCGGCCAGCATGCGCGCCAGCGCGCCCTTGGCGCCCGCGCCACGGCGGATGGGTGCCCGCACGACGCCGCTCAGGATCGGCGGCAGCGCACCAGCCCTCGCCACCACCCGCAGCGCCGCCGTGTCGAGGGCGATCGGCACGAGCCGGGCCTCAGGCACCACGAGTGCGACGTCGAGCAGCGACAGCGCCTGCTCGTCAGACAGCAGCTCGATGCCGAAGCGCGCGAGGCGCGCGGCATCGGCCTCGACGACCATCCCGGCGGCCTGCCGCCACGGGCCCCACGCAACCGAGATCGCCGGCAGGCCATGCGCCTGGCGGTAGTGAGCGAGCCCGTCGAGGAAGGCGTTCGCGGCGGCGTAGTTGCCCTGCCCCGGACTGCCCAAGGCAGCAGCCGCGGACGAGAACAGCACGAAGAACGACAGCTCGCGGTCCCTGGTCAGCTCGTGCAGGTGCAGCGCGCCGTCGACCTTCGGCGCCATCACGCCGCGCAGCCGCTCGCCGTCGAGCGAAGCGATCGTCCCGTCGTCCAGCACCCCGGCCGCGTGGATCACGCCGACCAGCGGACGCTCGTCGCCGATCCCGGAGAGCACCGCCTCCACCTGCGCCCGATCCGCCACATCGCACGCGACCACATCCGCCTCGCAGCCCAGCTCGGCCAGCTCGCTCACCAGCTCCGCAGCGCCCTCGGCTGCGGGTCCGCGGCGTGAGGTCAGCAGCAGTCGCCTCACGCCGTGCTCGCCTGCCAGGTGTCGCGCCACCACGGCACCCAACCCGCCGGTGCCGCCGGTGATCAGCACGGCGCCATCCGGGTCGAGCGCGACAGCAGCCCGTTGCTCGTCGACGACAGCCCGCGCGAGTCGCGGCGCGTAGACAGTCCCGTCGCGCAGGGCCAGCTCGGGCTCGTCGAGCGCGAGCGCCGCCCCCAGGCCGGCGACGCCGCCAGCGCCGAGATCGAGCAGCCCGAAGCGCAACGGATCCTCCGACGCCGCGCTGCGCACCAGCCCTGGCACAGCCGCCTGCGCCAAGTTCGGCGCCTCGCCGTCGCGCACCGCCAACGCACCATCTGTCAACACGACCAGCCGCGCACTCTCGAGCACCTCGCTCGCAAGCCACCCCTGCAACAGCTCGAGCACCCGGGCGGTGACCGCATGCGCGTCCTCGGCCGGTTTGCCCCGCCCCTCGGGAGCGGCGACGAGCACAACCTCAGGCGCCGGCGCCCCATCTGCGATCGCCTGCTCCAGCGACGCGAGGTCGGGGTGGCCGGCGAGCTCGATCTCCGCGTCGTCGACCAGGAGGTGGCTCGCCCCGACCAGCGCCGCGCGCGGCGCCGGTGCATCCGCCGGCTTCAGCTCGGTCCAGGTGTGGCGATAGAGGGGTTGGTTCCTGGCGGTCGTGCCGGCGGCCTTGAGCAGAGCGGGGTCGAGCGGTCGTGCCTCGAGCTGGTCGATGCTCAGCGCCGGCAGGCCGGCCTCGTCGGTCGCGGCGAGCCTGATCGCGCGGGTCTCGCCGTCCTGCTGGATCTCGACACGGACGCGCAGGGCGGCGGCGCCGAGGGCGTGCACGCGCACACCGGCGAACGAGAACGGAACCACCGGCGTGTCGATCGCGTGTTGGTCGAGCGCCGCCAGCAACGCGGTGTGCAGCGCGGCGTCCAGCAGCGCCGGGTGCGCGCAGAAGCCGCCCGCATCGGCCTGCCGGGCCTCGTCGAGCCGAACCTCGGCCAGCCACGCGTCGCCGTCGCGCCACGCCGCTCGCAGCCCCTGGAAGGCGGGGCCGTACTCGTAGCCGGCATCGGCCAGCGTCTCGTAGAAGGTCTCGACGTCGACCTCCTGCGCGCCCGCCGGCGGCCAGGCACCGCCGAGTCCGGTGCCGGCGTCCTGCGCCTCCGGCGCGGCGAGCAGTCCGGTCGCGTGCAGCGTCCACTGTGGCTCGCCGTCCTCGTCCTCGCCCGCGGAGCGGCCAGCGGAGTAGATGTTGATCGGCCGCCGGCCATCCTCGTCGGGCGCAGCGACGCTGA
The DNA here is from genome assembly GCA_036009645.1 of Conexibacter sp. Taxonomy (GTDB): domain Bacteria; phylum Actinomycetota; class Thermoleophilia; order Solirubrobacterales; family Solirubrobacteraceae; genus Conexibacter. Next base: position 629 of record DASYLH010000034.1, on the reverse strand, counting down.
CCTGCACGTTGATCCCGCCGGTCGCCTCCAAGACCAGCGGAGCGACCAACGTCAGGTCCTCAAGCTCCCCCGCCTCGACGCGCTCGCCCGCGGCCAGCGCCAACTCCACGAACGCCGTCGCCGGCAGCAGCACCACCCCGCCGACCGCGTGATCGCCAAGCCACGGCTGCGAGGCGAGCGACAGCCGCCCCGTCAGCAGCCACCCCTCCGCCCCCGCAAGCCGCACCACCGCACCCAGCAGCGGATGCTCGCCCGCCAACTGACCGACCCCCGCCGGATCGGACCCGGTTTCCCGCTCCAGCCAGTAGTGCCTGCGTTGGAAGGCGTAGGTGGGGAGTTCGACGCGTCGGGCACCGGTGCCCTCGTAGTGTCTCGACCAGTCGACGGGGATCCCGTGCACGTTCGCCTCGGCGACCGAGGTGAGGAAGCGACGCAGGCCACCGTCGTCGCGACGCAGCGACCCGAGCACCGCGACCTGCTCGCTCGCGTCCTTGCCCTCGACCGCTGCGGTCATCGCGACCGTCAGCCCCGGGTGGGGGCTGACCTCAATCAGCGCACTGGCACCACTGTCGATCAGCGCCTCGACGACGGTGTTGAACCTGACCGGCAGGCGCAGGTTGCGATACCAG
>DASYLH010000033.1:0-27332 GCA_036009645.1 Conexibacter sp. | reverse complement strand
GAGGTGCCGCAGCGCGGGTTGTGATAGATCGTCGCCGTTTTCATGCTCGCCGCTCCAGCCAGCTTTCAAGCCATTTGATCGTATAGTCGCCCGCCCGGAAATCAGGATCCTCGAGGAGCGCGACGTACAATGGCAGCGTCGTCTTGATGCCGTCGATGACGAACTCGTCGAGCGCGCGCGCCAGGCGCCGCAGCGCTGCCGGGCGATCCTCGCCCCAGACGATCAGCTTGGCGACCAGGCTGTCGTAATAGGGCGGCACCGTATAGCCGTCGTACAGGCCTGAATCGACGCGTACGGAAGGTCCGCCGGGCTGATGGAATTCAAGGATCTTCCCGGGCGAGGGGGCGAAGGTGAAGGGGTCCTCGGCATTGACCCGGCATTCGATCGCATGGCCGTTGAATTTGATCTGGTCCTGGGTGACCGACAACCGCTCGCCGGCGGCGATGCGGATCTGCTCGGCGACCAGATCGATGCCGGTGATCGCCTCGGTGATCGGATGCTCGACCTGCAGCCGCGTGTTCATCTCGATGAAGTAGAACTCGCCATTCTCCCACAGGAACTCGATCGTGCCGGCGCCGCGATAGCTCATCTCGGCCATCGCCTTGGCGACGATCCCGCCCATCCGTTCGCGTTCGGCCGGCGGGAGAACGGGCGAGGGGGCCTCTTCGATCAGCTTCTGGTGGCGGCGCTGGATCGAGCAGTCGCGCTCGCCGAGGTGGATCACGTTGCCGTGTCTGTCGGCCAGCACCTGCACCTCGACGTGGCGCGGGTCCGGGAGGTAGCGCTCGAGGTAGACGGTCGGGTCGGAGAAAAACTTCTCGCCCTCGCGCGAGGCGCCCTCGAAGGCTGATTCGAGCTCGTCGTCGGTCAGGGCAACGCGGAAGCCCTTGCCGCCGCCGCCGCCGGCTGCCTTCACCGCGACGGGGAAGCCGATGGTGTCTCTGATGATCTTTCGCGCGGCTCTCACATCGGCGACGGGCTCGGTCGTGCCTGGCACGATCGGCACGCCGGCCTTCTGCATCAGCTCGCGCGCCGCGGTCTTCGAGCCCATCGCGTCGATCGCGCTTGCCGGCGGGCCGATGAAGACGATGCCGGCGTCCTCGCAGGCCTTCGCGAACGTGGCGTTCTCGGCAAGGAAGCCGTAGCCGGGGTGGATCGCGTCGGCGCCGGATCTCTTCGCGACGTCGATGATCTTCTCGATGACGAGGTAGGACTCGGCCGCCGGGCCGGGGCCGATCAGGTAGGCCTCGTCGGCGCGCTTGACGTGGATCGCGTCCCGATCGAGCTCGGAGTAGACGGCGACGGACGCGACGCCGAGCTCCTCACACGCGCGGATGACACGGACCGCGATCTCGCCGCGGTTGGCGATCAGGACCTTCGAGAACATGCGGCGCGGAACTTTACCGTGACGGGGCGGGAATGATGGTGCTCCTCCTATCTGCCCGTCGCGCTTCGAGCCGTCGCGCGATCCAGCGGATCGCGACGAAGCTCGCGACGGCGTAGATCCAGCCGAGCAGCACGTCGGCGACGTAATGCTCGCCGGTGTAGATGATCGCGAACGCCATCGCGAGTGGATAGGCCGCCACGAGCGCGCGCAGCCACCGGCGCCGAGGCCACACCGTCATCGCCACCAGCAGCGCGAGCGCGGCGTGCAGCGACGGCACCGCGGCCACGTCGTTCGCGTAGCGGTAGCCGGTCCCGACGACGCCCTGCTCGGCGCCGACGCCGGTCCACGTCCACAGCTGTGGGATCAGCCGCTGGGTTGGCGGGATCAGTCCGTGCTCGCTCGCCATCCACGGTGGCGCTGCCGGGAAGGCGACGAACGTGATGCAGCCGAGCAGCGTCAGCAGCGCGAGCGAGGCAGCGAAGCGGCGGAAGCGCCAGCGGTCGCGCACCCACAGCACCGCCGCCAGGAGCGGCGTGACGAAGAAGTGCGAGACGTAGACGAGGAAGGCTGCGACCTCGAACCACTGCACCTGGCCGGCGTGATGGAGGTGTGCCTGCAGCCACACCGTTGGGACGCTGCCGCCGAACAGCCACGCGTCAACGTCCGCCTGCGGCAGGAAGTGGGTCGGCGCGATCCACCCGTCGGCGCCGCCGCGCGCGAGGTCGTACACGGTCATGACGAGGAAGAACGGCAGCCAGTCGACGACGACACCGCGCAGCCAGCCGCCGATGTCGCCGAGCGAGACGGCGAGCGCGCCGAGCAGGACCCAGATGAAGACCGCGTCACGCGTGTACGGCAGCCCGAAGGCGACGACGACCGCGATCGAGCCGGCGGCCCAGATCGCCAGCGGCACCGCACGCAGCAGCCGGCGGCGCCAGGCGAGCGACGTGGACGCGGCCGGCTGAGCCCCGGCGCCGCCGGCGTCGAGCGCGACCGTCCCGGCTTCCGCGCCCGGCGGCGTCGCTACCCCTCCGGGGTCGCGATCAACCCGGCGCCGACGGTGTCGTTCGTCGCCTCGTCGATGAGGATGAACGACCCCGTCTCGCGGTTGCGCGCATACGTGTCAAACGCGAGCGGGCCGCTCAACCGCAGCTTCACGTGCCCGATCTCGTTGAGCGCAAGACCGTCCTCGTTGTCGATGCGCGCGAGCGTTTCGACGTCGAGGTGCCAGTCGACCGCCTCGACGATCGCGCGCACCGAGCGGGTCGTGTGCTTGAGCGCGTAGCGGCCGCCGGCCTTCAGCGGCGCGTCGGCCATCCAGCAGACGACGGCCTCCAACTCGCGCGCGACGGTCGGCGGGTTCGCCTCGCCGGCGCGAGCGATCAGGTCGCCGCGCGAGATGTCGAGGTCGTCCTCGAGCAGCAGCGTGACCGACTGCGGCGGGAACGCCTCCTCCAACGGACCGTCCATCGTGTCGATTCCGGCGAGCTTCGTCGTGCGGCCGGAGGGCAGGACGACGACCTCCTCGCCGGCTCTCAGCAGGCCTGCCGCGATCTGTCCCGCATAGCCGCGGTAGTCGTGGTGGGCGTCGTCGTTCTGCGGACGCACGACCCACTGGACCGGAAAGCGCCAGTCCTCGAGGTTGCGGTCGCCGGCGATCTCGACCGTCTCGAGGTGATCGAGCAGCGGCGGGCCGGAGTACCACGGCATCCGCTCCGAGCGCTCGACGACGTTGTCGCCCTTCAGCGCGCTGATCGGGATGAACGTCGCCTCGGCGAACTCGAGCCCGACCGACCACGATCTGAAGTCCTCGACGATCGCGTCGTAGACCGACTGGTCGTAGTCGACGAGGTCCATCTTGTTGATCGCGACGACGAGGTGCGGGGTGCGCAGCAGTGCGGAGATCGCGGCGTGGCGGCGCGACTGGCGCACGAGCCCGTTGCGCGCATCCACGAGGACCAAAGCGAGGTCGGCCGTCGAGGCGCCCGTGACCATGTTGCGCGTGTACTGCTCGTGGCCCGGGCAGTCGGCGATGATGAAGCGGCGCTTGTCGGTCTGGAACGAGCGGTACGCGACGTCGATCGTGATGCCCTGCTCGCGCTCGGCGCGCAGGCCGTCGGTCAGCAGCGCGAGGTTCAGCTCGCCGTCGCCGCGCCGTTCGCTGGTCTCCTTCACGTGCGCGAGCTGGTCGGCGAGGATCGACTTGGCGTCATGCAGCAGGCGCCCGATCAGCGTCGACTTGCCGTCGTCAACCGAGCCCGCCGTCGCGAAGCGCAGCAGCTCGGTCGTGCTGAGGTCGACCGCCGGATGGCCGTTGGTGGAAGCAATGGCGGTCATGGCCTAGAAGTACCCCTCACGCTTGCGATCCTCCATCGCGGCCTCGGTGACGCGGTCGTCCGCGCGCGTCTGGCCGCGCTCGGTGATGTCGGTCGCGGCGATCTCGGCGACGACCGTCTCCAGCGTCGCCGCGGTCGAGGCGACCGCGCCGGTGCAGGTCATGTCACCGACGGTGCGGTAGCGCACGGTCTCGGTGAAGACCTCCTCGCCGTCCTGCAGCTGCACGAAGTCGCTGGCCGCGTAGAGCATCCCGTCGCGCGCGAACACCGGCCGCTCGTGCGCGAAGTAGATCGTCGGCAGCTCGAGCCTCTCGCGCTCGATGTACTGCCACACGTCGAGCTCGGTCCAGTTCGATATCGGGAACACGCGCACGTGCTCGCCCTTGCGCACGCGGCCGTTGTAGAGCTGCCACAGCTCGGGACGCTGCGCCTTCGGATCCCACTGGCCGAAGTCGTCGCGGAAGGAGAAGATGCGCTCCTTCGCGCGGGCGCGCTCCTCGTCGCGGCGGGCGCCGCCGAACGCGGCGTCGAACTGATGCTCCGCGATCGCGTCGAGCAGCGTCACGGTCTGCAGGCGGTTGCGCGAGGCTCGCGGGCCCGTCTCCTCGACGGCGCGGCCCTTGTCGATCGACTCTTGCACGGAAGCGACGATCAGCCGCTCGCCGACCTGCTCGACGAGGCGGTCGCGGAACTCGATCACCTCGGGGAAGTTGTGGCCCGTGTCGACGTGCATCACCGGGAACGGGAAGCGCGCGGGGCGGAAGGCCTTCTCGGCGAGGCGCAACAGGACGATCGAGTCCTTGCCGCCGGAGAACAGCAGCACGGGGCGCTCGAGCTCGGCGGCGACCTCGCGCATGATGTGGATCGCCTCGGCCTCGAGGGCGTCGAGGTGTGACAGCTCGTGGCTCATGCGGATTCGGGAGTCGGTGGGTGGGTGGGCGCGTGGTCAACCACCGGCAGCTGCGCCCGCATGCGTGCGGCGCGCTCCCGGCCAAAATGCAGCGTCGTGAGGCCAAGGGCGACGACGGCGGGCACCAGGAAGATGACATAGATCGGGAAGTCGAGGCCGGCCTTGTTGAGCAGCGCGAGGCCTGCGGCGAGCAGGACGGTCCCCAGCGCGGGCCGCAGCGTGCCCTCCGGCAGCGTGTTCGCAAGGCCGGAGCCGATCCACACGCCGGGGAGCGAGCCGATCAGGATGTTGCCCGCGAGCAGCAGGTCGACGTTGCCGCTGGCGAAGTGCGCGATCGACGCGACCCACAGCAGCAACGCCGCGTGGAAGACGTCGGTTCCGACGACGCGGCGGGGCTTGAGCCGGTAGCCGATGATCAGCGCGACGGCGATCAGCGCACCGCTGCCGGCGGACGTCAGACCGAGCACGAAGCCGACGCTCACGCCGGTGACCACGGCCGCGACCTTGTGGCGCGTCTCGAACGGATCGATCGTGTCGCGCTCGTTCTTGAGGTGTCTCATCACCGCGCGCGCGAGCACCGCGACGGCGGTCACGAGCAGCGCGGCGCCGACCATCGTCAGCAGCGTGTCGTCGAACTGGTCCTTGCCGAGCGAGTCCTCCAGCAGGTGCAGGACATAGACGCCTCCGAGCGCCCCGGGCAGCGAGCCGACCGCCAGCCACAGCGCGATCTTCATGTCGACCGTGCCGTTGCGCCAGTGGCGCCAGCCGCCGACGGTCTTCGTGACGGCCGCGTAGGCGAGGTCGGTGCCGATCGCCGTCGTCGGCGCGGTGCCGAAGACGAGGATCAGCGCGGGCGTCATCAGCGAGCCGCCGCCGACTCCTGTCGTGCCGACGAGGATCCCGACGAGGAAACCGAACAGGATGACGAGCGGCCAGTCCACCGTGCCAGTGTCCCCGAGCCCGGCGGGCTCAGCCGTGCAACCCGCACTCGAGCTTGTCGCTGCCAGCCCAGCGGCCGCTACGATCGGCGGCCGGGACGGTGCAGTGCGTGCAGCCGATCGACGCGTAGCCGCGGTCGTGGAGGGGGTTGTAGGGGAGGTCGTGCTCGCTGATGTACTTCCAGACGTCTCTCTCGCTCCAGTCGGCCAGGGGCGCGGCCTTCCAGATGTTGTGCTTGTCGTCCCAGCCGATCTTCGGCGTGCCGGCGCGCGTGGGGGCCTGGTCGCGGCGCACGCCGACGATCCAGCCGTCGACCTGGCTGAGCGTCTCCCGCAGGGGGGTGACTTTGCGGATCGCGCAGCAGCGGTCGGGCTCGCGCGCCCACAGCTCGTCGCCGAACTGGGCGGCCTGCTCGGCGAGCGAGATGCCGGAAGCGGCCTCGATCTCGACGTCGTAGCGCTGCTCGATCGCCCTCCACGTCTCGTACGTCTCGGGGAAGAGGACGCCGGTGTCGAGCGTGAAGATGCGCGCGTTCGGCTCGACTCTCATCAGCAGGTCGATCATCACCGACTCCTCTTGCTGGAAGGAGGAGGCCAGGACCAGGCGCGGATGGAAGCGCTCGACCATCCGCGCGATCACTTCTTCCGCCGACAGCGACTCGGAGCCGTCGGTGAGCTGATGATCGGTGGGCGCAGTGGTGCTCATGGACCAACGAAAATAGCAAATCCCGAGCGGGTTTATGCTTTTTATCGCGGGCGGACACCCAAGATGGTCGGCAGCTCGGCCATCTCCTGAAACGGCTTGGCTCCTTGCGAGGACAGCGAGTCCGCGTCGGCGTCGGCAGCCACATAGCCGAGCACGCGCATGCCCGCCGCGACACCTGCCTGCACGCCGGTCGGGCTGTCCTCGACGATGACCGTCGTCGCCCGGTCGAAGCCCATCTGCGCTGTCGCGTGCAGGAACAGGTCGGGCGCCGGCTTGCCGTGCGCGACGTCCTCGGCGCTAAAGATCGTCGCCTCGGGGAAGCGGTCGAGCAGGCCGGCGGCGCGCAGGCTGCGCCGGATCCGCTCGTGGTCGCTGCCAGAGGCGAGGCAGCGCGCCACGCCGGCGGCGTCGAGCGCGTCGAGCGCGGCCGCGATGCCGGGGATCGGGCGCAGCCGTGCGTCGAAGGCGGCGAACAGCGCGGCGTGGTAGCGCTCGCGCAGGTCGGGCCACGGCTCCAACCCACCGCGGCGGGCTTTGATGACCTCGAGCTCGTACTCCCACGAGCGACCCTTGAAGTCGCGGTCGACCTCCTCGGCCGTCGTCGGCAGCCCGAGCTCCGTCAGCAGTTGCGCGAGGACCGGAGCCGCGATCCGCTCGCTGTCGACGAGCACGCCGTCACAGTCGAACACGACCGCGTGGACGGGCGGGGCGTCAGGCACGGACGAGCGAGCGCGGCGTCGCTCAGCGGCCCCACGGATGGGGATCGCCCCACGCCGCCGGCATCTCGTCCTCGCGCGAGACGCCCTCCATCAGCGCCGCACGCGTCCACCGATCGACCTGCGCCGCCGCCTCGACGACGACCGGGGCCGTCTCGCGCATGAACTGCTCGAGCGCAGCAACCACCGCAGCCGCCTCCTCGGGGGAGGCCGACGGCGCGACGATCGTGAGCTGCGGGCGACGGTTCATCGCGAGCAAGGGTACTCGCCTGCACGCGCCTCAGCCGCGCCGCGCGGCGAGACGCGTCACGGTGCGCGCGGTGCCGGGGAATCGCTGCGCGAGCCGCATCATCGCGCGGTCGCTCGGACGCAGCGCGTCGTCCCCTTGCGCGATCTGCGGCCGCGGACCCTCCCCGCTCACCGCCAGCAGGCGCCAAGCACCGGGCACGCCCTTGAGCGAGTGGACGCCGCGCTCGTCGAAGTGCAGCCCCGAGCCCATCACGAGGTCGGCGACGGTGGAGGAGACGAGGATCTCGCCAGGCGCGGCGAGCGCGCTGACGCGCGCGCCGATGTGGACCGCGACGCCGCCGAGGTCGTCGCCAATCCGCTCGCACTCGCCGGTGTGGACGCCCGCCCGGATCGGCAGCTGGGCGCCGGCCAGCTCGTCGCGCAACGCCATCGCACAGCGGACGGCTCCCGCCGGGCTGTCGAACGTCGCGAGCATGCCGTCGCCGAGCCACTTGACGACGCGTCCTCCGGCGTGGCCGACGGTGTCGCCGGCGGTTGCGTTGTGGCGTTCGAGGTGGGTGCGCCATTGCGTGTCGCCGAGCTCGCTGACGCGTCGAGTCGAGTCGACGACGTCGGTGAAGAGGACCGTCGTGAGCACCCGCTCGGCCGGCGCGACCGGATGCCGGCCGGTGACGAAGCGCTCGATCTCCTCCGAGATCTGCTGGTGCTCGCCGAACCAGAAGGCGTGGTCGATCCCGGGCAGCTCGACGAAGCGGGCGCCGGGGATGCGCTGCGCGAAGTCCCGCCCGAAATCGATTGGCATCGCGTCGCCGGTGCGATGCAGCACGAGCGTCGGCACGCGCACGCTCGGCAGCACCTCGCGCACGTCGATGCGCTGGACCGCGTCGATCAGAGCCCGTGCCATCGCCGGGCTCGCCGCGGCGCGCTCGAACATGGCCGCCAGCCGCCGCTGCACGCGTCCGGCCGCGCTCGGCGCGAAGAAGTCGATCACGCCACCTCTTCCCCAGGTGTCGACGATCGCGCGCCAGCCCGCCACGCCCTCCTTCCACTGCTCGTGCATGTGCGGCGCCATGTCGGGCCGCGGGGCGCCGGCGAACGAGCCGTAGAGGATCAGTGAGGCAACGCGCTCGGGCGCGCTCGCCGCGAGCAGCGCAGACGCCGGACCGCCCTCCGAGAATCCCATCACGACGGCGCGCTCGCTTCCGGCCGCGTCGAGCACGCACAGGATGTCCGCGGCGCGCTCCTCGATGGAGGGCACGTATGGGATCGGATCCGAGCAGCCGGTGCCGGGCTTGTCGTACGCAATCACGCGCGCGATCACGCCCATGCGCTCCCAGAAGCGCGTGAACCCCGGATCGGCCCACAGCACGTCGAGATGCGAGACGAAGCCCGGCGCGTACAGCAGGTCCACCGGCCCCGAGCCCCACACCTGGTACGCGATGCTGACGCCGTCCCCACGGACGGCGTAGTGCGTCTCCGGCGGTTGCACGGAGACGCACGCTACTCCTGATTAAGGTTAAGCAGGCGTCTTGGCGCGTCTCAGACGGCGCACTCGCCCTCGCCGCGGACGACCTCGAACGGGACGCTCTTCGTCCAGTCCATGAACAGGTTCATGTTCTCGAGGTTGAACTCGGCGGGCAGCGTGAGGTCCTTTACCACGGCCTCGAAGGCAGCCGTCCCGACACGCTCGGCGAACGCGTTGAACTCCTCGCCGTCAGTACGGTCGGACTCGTAGAAGCGGATCCAGCGTTCGACGGCCTCCGGCACGCGCTTGCTCGGGATGCGCGCCTTGAGGCGCGCGCCGTAGCCGACGGTGCCGCCCTCGTACGTGCCGCCGATGTGCGGGATCGAGGCGGGGATTGTCTTGTCGCCGACTCTGATCGAGGCGCCGTAAAAGCCGATGTTGGCGATGTGGTGCTGGGAGCAGCCGTTCGGGCAGCCGGACATCTTCACGTGGATCCGCTTGGTCAGCGGGTCCTGGATGTCCATCCCGTCGATGCGCTCCTTGACGGCGGCGTTGAGCCCCATCGAGCTCGTGATGCCGAGCTTGCAGGAGTCGGTGCCGGGGCACGAGACGACGTCGCTCACCTCGTCCGCACCGGCGTCGCCGAGGCCGAGCGCCTTGAGGGCGGCCCACACGTCGTAGACCGACTCATCGCGGACCCAGCGCAGCAGCAGGTTCTGGTGCACGGTCGTGCGCGCGTAGCCGCCGCTGAAGTCGCGCATGATCGCGGCGAGCCCGCGGAGCTGCTCGGGCGTGAGGTCACCGCGCGTGACCTTGATCTGCACGGCCGAGAAGCCGGCCTGGCGCTGGTCGGTCACGTTGGCGGTGCGGAACGCCTCGAACTCGGACAGGTCCCCGTTCGGGGAGCCGTAGCTCGCCGGGACGGCCGGCGCGTTCGCCTCCTCGTCGTGGATGAAGAGGCGCGGCTGCGGATCGAAGTCGCGCTCGTCGACCCAGTCGCCCTTCAGCTCCTCCTCGACCTGGTTGCGCAGCTCGTCGATGCCGAACTTGTCGACGAAGACCTTGATGCGGGCGCGCGCGCGGTTGACGCGCAGCCAGTCCTGGCGGTCGAAGATGCGGAAGACGGCCTCGGCGATTTTGAGGTAGTCGCCGTTGTCGGCCTCGACGAACTCGTAGAGCGTCGGTGCGACGCGCGGCATGATCGACGTGCCGCCGCCGACGCGCACCTCGAAGCCCTTGACGCCGTCCTTGATGCGGCTGATGTAGGCGATGTCGTGGATGCCGGTGATCGCGCGGTCGGCGTCGGAGCCGGTGAACGCGGTCTTGATCTTGCGCGGCATCAGCTGCGTCGTGGGGTGACGCACGAAGTAGCGGACGTAGGCACCCGCGTACGACGTCGGGTCGAAGATCTCGTCGTCGCAGACGCCCGCCCAAGGGTCGGCGGTCACGTTGCGCACGGTGTTGCCGCAGCCCTCGCGGCTGGAGAGGCCGGAGGCGCTGACTCTGCGGATCAGCTCGGCCATCTGCAGCAGCGGGATGTGATGGATCTGGAAGTTCTGCCGCGTCGTGATGTGCGCCTTTCTGAGCGGCGCGAACTCCTCCGTCACGTCGGCGAGCGCCTCCATCTGCTCAGGCGTGACGCCGCCCCACGGCAGCTTGATGCGGCACATCTGGACGTCGGGCTGGCGCTGCCCGTAGACGCCCTGCTTGAGGCGGAAGCCGATGAACTCGTTCTCCGGCGTCTGTCCATCGAGGAATCTCTTCGACGCAGTGACGAAGTCGTCGAACTCTTGCTCGAGGATGGGAATGACGTGCCCCGGGACGTCCTGGACGATCTCGGGGTTGTCGAGCGAGCCCACCTTGCCGGCTGGCTTGCCCTGCTCTTGGACCGAGGTCGGCTCCATGCGCTGCATTCCTCCTTCGCGGGACGGACGAAGGGGAAAGGTAGCAAACCCGGGTTTGTTTCGGGGATTTAGACGGTCGCCGGCGTCACGTCCGTTCGGGCGAAGTCGTCGCCCTTGAACAGCAGCGGACGGCCGGTCGTGGTGGCAAGCGCGTAGCTGAAGCAGTCGCCGAAGTTGAGGGCGGCGGGGGCGCGCCCTTTGCCGTAACGCGTCCACGCCTCACGCGCGGCGTGGACGTGGGCGATGTCGAGTGCGACGCAGCGGACGCCGGCGGACAGCAGCAGCTCGTCGAGGCGCTCGATCGCGCGGTCACCGCCGCGTCTGTGCATGACGATCGAGCACTCGAAGAGCGTTGCCGCGGACATCAGTGGGTCGTTTGCGCCTGCGAGCACGTCGATGAAGCGGTCGCGCTCAGGCTCGCGCTGGAGGATGGCCACAACGGCCGAGGTGTCGACCACCATCAGGTCGGCAGCCCGTCTTCGTCGTAGCCCAGGATCTCGTCGGGCGTGCGATCGTCGAGCACGGGCAGAGCCGCGGCGGCGTCGGCGATCCGAGTGAGCTCCTGCACGCGCACCTCGATCGGCGCCATGCCGCGGATGCGCTCCAGGCGCTCGCGCACGGCGACGGTGACGGCGGTCGTGATGCTCTCGCCGGTGGACTCGGCGAGCTGGCGGACGAGGCGGTCCGTCGTTGGGTCCTTGATGTTGAGGGCCATCTTCCGAGGAAGATTAGCGGCGATTTCTTCCTGTCGAGAGATCTGTGTCAGAGGCATGTGTAAAGACTCGCCCGTCGGGTTGCGACGGCGCAACACGCGCTTCGTGTCGACTCTGTGGTAGTTCGGCGCGGATTGCGGCCGAGGCGGATCAGTCGCCGGCGACCGGCAGGCCGGCGTCGAGCCAGGCGAGCATGCCGCCCGCGAGGTTGTGCGCGTCGTAGCCGGCGGCGCGCAGGGCGGCGACCGCCATCGCGGAGCGGGAGCCGCTGCGGCAGTAGATCAGCGCGGGCCGCGTAGGGTCGATCTCGCCGGCGCGGGCGCTCAGCTCGTCGAGCGGGATCAGCACGTCGCCGTCGATCACGCCGTCAGGGCGCTCCTCGGGCGTGCGCACGTCGACAACCTGCCAGGCCTCCTCGTCGCGCAGGCGCGCGGCGGCCTCGGCCGGGGTGAGGTCGGAGACGTCGGTCGTCATCGCTGGAGAGGGTAGAGGGTGACCGCCTACGTGGCGGGTGTGGGCTGGCGCATCGCGTCGGCGCCGATCGCTTCCTGGATGCTGTCGAGCCCGGCCGCCTGCACATGCCGAGCGAGACCGCGGTTGATCCGGCGCGGCCACAGCGGGCCGCCGTAGACGAACCCGGTGTACGCCTGCACGAGCGTCGCTCCCGCGCGGATGCGCTCCCACGCGTCGTCGGCTGTCTCGATCCCGCCGACCGCGATCAGCGTCAGCCGTCCGTCCGTCCGCGCATGCAGTCGGCGCAGCACCGCGAGCGAGCGCGACTTCAGCGGAGCGCCGGAGATCCCACCCTCGGCCGGCACCTCGGGCGCAGCCGGGTCGCGCAACACGCCGCGGTCGATCGTCGTGTTCGTCGCGATAAGGCCGTCGAGCCGCTCGCGCAACGCGAGGTCGGCGATCGCGTCGACGTCCTCGTCACTCAAGTCGGGCGCGATCTTGATCAACAGCGGGACCGGTCGGCGGGTGTCCACGAGCGCCGCGCGCACGGCGGCGATCAGCGCTGCGAGCCGGTCGACGGCCTGCATGTCACGCAGCCCCGGGGTGTTCGGCGAGGACACGTTCAGCACGAGGTAGTCGGCGTGTGGAGCAAGCCGGCGCACGCTCTCCTGGTAGTCCGCCTCAGCGTCCTTGGCGAGTCTCGTCTTGCCGACGTTGACGCCGACGACGGCGGCGCGGTGGTCACGAGCACGCAGCCGCGGCTCGGCCGCCGCGGCGCCCTCGTTCGGGAAGCCCATGCGGTTCACGAGCGCACGCTCGCGCGTGATGCGGAAGACGCGCGTGCCGGCGTTGCCCGGCTGCCCCTGTGCGGTGACGGTGCCGATCTCGACGTGGCCGAAGCCGAGCGTGGCGTAGGCGTCGTAGCCGGCCGCTTCCTTGTCGAAGCCGGCGGCGAGCCCCAGCGGGCTCGGGAAGTCGAGGCCGAGCGCATGCACGCGCAGGCCTGGATCGCGCGGGACGAGCAGCGCGCGCAGCAGGCGGCGCAGCGGAGCGATCCGGTTCACCGCAATCAGGCCGCGGGCGGTGAGACGATGGACACGCTCTGCGTCGAAGCGGCACAGCAGGAGCGTGTAGAGCAGGCGGTAGATCACCCGGCGCTTGAGCGTACAGCAGGGTGGCGCGCTGGCTCGACGACGAGCCAGACGTGGCGGGTGCCCACGGGCGTGTCGATCCGCTCGATCACGGCACGCCAGTCAGCGCGATACGTTGCGACGATGGCGGACATCGTCCCGGGAACGCCGTGCGTCGAGGAGGCCGGCGTGGTGCTGGCGCCGTTCGCACGCGCACACGTTGCGCAGCTCGCCACCTGGACGGCCGACGCGCGCTTCCTCGCGCAATGGGCCGGCCCGACGCTCTCGTTCCCGCTCGACGCGGCGCAGTTCGAGCCGCTGTTCGCGCAGGACGCCGCTGCGCCGGGCGTGCTGGCGTGGCAGCTGGCCGACGCGGCGGATGGTCGTGCGCTGGGCCACGCAGAGTTGGCGCGCGTCGATCGCGCCGCCGGCACCGGCTTCGTCTCGCGCGTGCTCGTCGGCGACCCGGCCGCGCGCGGGCGCGGCGTCGGCGGCGCGGCGATCCGCGCGATCGAGCGCGTTGCGCGCGAGCGGCTCGGGCTGCACGAGCTGACACTGAACGTCTTCACCTGGAACGCGCCGGCGATCGCCTGCTACGAGCGGGAGGGCTTCGAGCGCGAGGACGTGCACGCGACGCTGCCCGTTGGCGACGAGCGCTGGGACGTGCTGCGGATGCGCGTGCGGCTCGACCGCGCGCCTGTCGGCTGAGTCTGTCGCCGCCGCTAGAGCGGGATGTTGCCGTGCTTGCGCTTCGGGCCCGGCTCGCGCTTCGTGAGCAGGGTGTGGAGCGCGGCGATCAGCTTGGGCCGCGTCTCGTGCGGGACGATCACGTCGTCGATGTAGCCGCGCTCGGCCGCCGAGTAGGGGTTGGCGAAGCGCGCCTTGTAGTCCTCCATCAGCTTCGCGCGGCGCTCTTCGGGCGTCGGCGAGGAGGCGATGTCGCGGCGGTAGATGATGTTGACCGCGCCCTCCGGTCCCATCACGGCGATCTCCGCCTGCGGCCACGCGAAGTTGAAGTCCGCGCCGAGGTGCTTGGAGGCCATGACGTCATACGCGCCGCCGTAGGACTTGCGCGTGATCAGCGTGATCTTCGGGACCGTCGCCTCCGCATAGGCGTACAGGAGCTTGGCGCCGTGGCGGATGATGCCGCCCCACTCCTGCGCCGTCCCGGGCAGGAAGCCGGGTACGTCGACGAGCGTGACGATCGGGATGTTGAACGCGTCGCAGGTGCGCACGAACCGGGCGGCCTTCTCGGACGCCGCTATGTCGAGCACGCCGGCGAGCGATGCCGGTTGGTTGCCGACGACGCCGACAGCGTAGCCGTCGAGCCGCGCCATGCCGCACACGATGTTGGTCGCGAAGTGCTCGTGCACCTCGAGGAACTCGCCGTCGTCGACGACCAGGCGGATCACGTCGCGCATGTCGTATGGCTTGTTCGGCGCGTCCGGCACGACGGTGTCGAGCTCGGGATCCATGCGGTCCGCGTCGTCGGTCGGATGCACGCGCGGCGGCATCTCGAGGTTGTTCGACGGCAGGAAGCTGAAGAGGTAGCGCGCGTCCTCGAGGCAGGCGTCCTCGTCCTCGGCCGCGAAGTGGGCGACGCCCGACTTCGAGTTGTGCGTCATCGCGCCGCCGAGCTCCTCGAACGTCGGCTCCTCGCCGGTGACCGTCTTGATGACGTCGGGACCGGTGATGAACATGTGCGACGTCTCTCTCACCATGAAGATGAAGTCCGTGATCGCGGGCGAGTAGACGGCGCCGCCGGCGCACGGGCCCATGATCAGCGAGATCTGTGGGATCACGCCGGAGCACTTGACGTTGCGCAGGAAGACGTCGCCGTAGGCGCCGAGTGAGACGACGCCCTCCTGGATGCGCGCGCCGCCCGAGTCGTTGATGCCGATCACGGGGCAGCCGATCTTCGCCGCCAGGTCCATGACCTTGCACATCTTCTCGGCCATCACCTCGCCGAGCGAGCCGCCGACGACGGTGAAGTCCTGGCTGAAGACGCACACGCGGCGGCCGTCGATCGTGCCGTGGCCGGTCACAACCGCGTCGCCCCACGGACGGTTCTTCTGCATGTCGAAGTCGTGCGTGCGGTGGCGCACGAACGTGTCGAGCTCCTGGAACGAGCCCGGGTCGAGCAGCTTCTCGATCCGCTCGCGCGCGGTGTACTTGCCCTTCGCGTGCTGCTTCTCGACCGCAGCCGCGGAGGCGGAGTGGATCGCCTCCTCGCGCAGCTCCTGCAGCTGGCCGAGCTTCTCGTCGAACGTTTCAGGTGCCTTCTGACGCATAGCGGCGGCGGATGTTACCGCCGATGCGTGAAGGGCCGCCTATCCGCGGGAGAAGGGACGGTGGTGGGCTTGGCCGAGTGAGTCGAGCGCTTGGGTGAGCACGTCGTGGAGCGGGTCTTTCGGCTCCGGCTCCGGGGCTGCGCGCTCCTCGCGCTCAGGCTCGGCCGCTTGGCGGGCGGGTCCTGACCACCCGCTTCGCGGGCGGTGCCCCTCCGGGTGCGCGCCCGTCCGCCCTTCGGCGGCCGGTCGTGCATCCTCATCGCCACCCGCCCGATCGGCGTCGGTGGCGGACGGCTGCGGTTCGGGCGCCGTGGGCGGCTTTGGCGTACGGCTGAAAATGCGGGCGAGCCAGGAGCGGCGGGCGGGCGTGGCGTCGGCGACTGCTTCCGGCTCGGCGGCAGCGGCGGGCTCGCGCTCGGGCTCGGGCTCGGCGATGGTGGCGGGCTCCGGCTCAGGCTCGGCGACCGCGATCGGCTCGGGGGCGGGCTCCGGCGTTGGCGGCTCGTCGGCCGTGGCGACGGGCTCGGCCGTCAAGGTCACTGAGGTTCCCCACCCGGCTGGAGCGAGCTCGACGGTGCCGCTTGCGCGCTCGCCCTCCCAGGCGACCGTCGTCTCGGGCTCGAGCCGGGTGATCGTGATCTCGCCGACCTCGCCGAGATGGCGGGCGAGGGAAGCGGCGTCGCTTACCTCGGCCCACAGCTCGGGCGGGGACTTCACCAGTCGACGGGACGCCTGAATCTCGGGCATCGCGAAGGGGTTCGCCGCTCGCTGCGTGGACTCCTGCACACGGCCGGGATCCTGCGATCAGACGGCTACATACGTGCTACGATTGTCGCATGAAGGCTGAGATCGCCGCTCGCGAGCTGCGCAACAGCACTGCCGACGTCCTGCGCCGGGTCGAGGCGGGCGACGAGATCGTCATCACGACGCGCGGGAAGCCCGTCGCCGCGCTCGTGCCCCTGTCGCAGGAGCGCCGCCGCTGGCTCCCGCGCGCTGAGCTCGTCCGTCGCCTGGCGTTGGCGCAGGCGGATCCCGCCTTGCGCGCCGACCTCGCGCGCCTTGCCGGCGAGACCACGGATGACCTCGGTCCACTCGCCTGAGATGGCTCCGGCCCCTGCGCGCGGACTGCTCGACACGAGTGTCTTCATCGCGGACGAGAGCGGCCGGCCGCTCGACGTCGAGCGGCTGCCGCATGAGGTCGCCATATCGGCGGTCACCGTCGCCGAGTTGCACGTCGGCGTGCTTGCCGCGCGCGACGTTGAGACGCGTGCGCGGCGGCTTGCGACGCTCGAGGCGACGGCGGATCTGCAGGTGCTCGCGGTCGACGAGGTGGTCGCGGCCGCATGGGCGCGCTTGCGCGTGCACCTCGCCGAGGCTGGACGGAGGCTCAACGTGAACGATCTGTGGATCGCCGCCACGGCCCTCGCGAACGAGCTGCCAGTCGTTACCCAGGACGATGACTTCGAGCCGGTCGCCGGCGTCGCCGGGCTCGCGGTCGTGCGGGTCTAAGCCCCCGGCTTCCAGACCATCAGCAAGAGCGCGACCAGCACCAGTACGCCCGTGAGCGCCCCGACGCGTGCTGCGGGCGCGGCGAGCGCCGCGTACGAGGCGCTCATCTTGCCCTGCTCCGCGGCGCCGGCGGCGAGGTCGGCCTTCGCCTGGTCGCGCAGGCGGCGGCACTGTGGGATCAGGTAGGCGTGGACCAAGCCGAGCAGCACAACGACGATTACGCCGGCGATGCTGATCCAGGCGCCGCCGCTGTCGCTCCAGCGGTCGGAGACGAGGTAGATCCCGGCGATCAGCACGACGATCGCGCCCGGGGTGATGAGCTTGCGCCCGATCTGGATCTGCGTGTCGTGCCACGCCGGCAGCGCGCGCAGGTCGGCGCGACGGAGCGTTGCGTCGATGACCGGGAACGCGAACATCCCGCCGAAGGCGACGACTGCCGCGGCGATGTGGACGAAGAGAACGACAGCGTAGAAGTCGAGATGGCCGGGCATGGCGCGAAACCTACCCGACCACCTCGATGGCTTCGTCTATCTGCTCGTCTTCTTGCAGCCGTTCACCGTGATCTGCGGGCGGTCCTTCTGCTTCTTGCCGTTCTGCCCGCGCAATTCGGTCGGCGCGAACAGCTTTCTCGCGCACAGGTTGGCGTTCGCCGCGATGATCCCGAATCTGCCGGAGTGGAAGCTCAGGCTGAACCTCGTGACCGGAAGGTCGGGGACGGTGCCGAACGTCGTCGCGATCTTGTTGCCCTTGCCGATCTTGATCTGACCGGTCATGTCGAGCGACAGCGGACCGCGCAGCTGGACCACCAGCTTCGGCAGCTTTCTGTCCTGCTTGACGAGGTAGACCGGACCGCTGAGCGATCTCGTCACGAACGGGCTGGTTGCCTTCGCCGTGGCGATCTTCGCGCGGGTGCCGCATCTGCCGGCGTCGAAGGCCGACTGCGAGCAGGCCTGGTCGAGTCCGATCGAGTTCGACGGCAGCACTCTCGGCAGCAGCACGTGCACCCAGCTGATGCCCGCCTGGCCGCTCGCCTGCGTGACCGTGGTCGTGAGCGGCGGGTGGGAGCCGGCGCCCGTCTTGCCTCTCGCGCCGACCTTGATCGCGAATCTCGGCGAGAACGCGAGCGACTTGCAGTCGGCGAGGCTGAACGCGGCGTGCGTCGTGACGCTGCCGCCTCCGACGCCGTCGAACACGCCGCTCGAGCGACGTCTGTCGCAGCCGGTCGGATTGCGCATGAAACCGTCGCGCGTGATCGAGATCGACGTCAGGCGCGGCGAGATCGGCACGCCGTCCTGGAACTGCGGGATATCGGAGGTCGCGTCGAGCCCGCCGTTGGAGCGGAGCTGCAGCCGCACGGGGACGATCACGTTGCCGAGGTCGACCGGACCGACTCTCGCCCGCACGAGCACGGAGAGGCCCGCCGGATCGCCGTTCACCTGCGGTGCGGTCAAGAACACATCACCGGGCAGCGACACCGGCGCGGGGCCGGAGCCCGCCTCGACGGTCGCGCCGCCGATCTTGCTGGAGGCGGCGCACGTCGCCTTCGCCGCATCGGCGAGCGGGCACTGCGTGAGACCGCTGAGCGCGAGGTTGCCGATCAGCCCTCTCGGCAGATGGAACGTCACCTTGCCGATCCGCTTATCGCGGTCTCCGCGGCCGAACTTCAGCGTGTATGACGTTCTGCCGCCGGACTTCAGGTTGCTCGGGGTCGTGGTGAACCACGGCTTGAGCGCCGCTGCGCAGGGGGCGCCGGCGCCGTCGAACGAGGTCGTGAACGACGCAGTCGGCGTCGCGTTGGGCGGCGTCGGATCCGTCAGGCGCGCGAACGGCGTCAGGTCGGCGCTTGCCGTGTTCGTGCCGCAGGTCTGCGGATTGACGAGGACCGAGCGGTTCCCTCCTTGGAACGTCAGGTTGAAGGTCGTGAATGGCAGTTGCGGCAGGTCCTGGAAGGTGGTCGTGACC
Organism: Conexibacter sp.; assembly: GCA_036009645.1. Taxonomy (GTDB): domain Bacteria; phylum Actinomycetota; class Thermoleophilia; order Solirubrobacterales; family Solirubrobacteraceae; genus Conexibacter. The sequence continues at coordinate 8,663 of DASYLH010000033.1, read as the reverse complement.
TGTCCGGTGCTCGCGTTCAGCGTGACGCCGCCGACCAGCTTCAGGTGCAGGCCGGGGATCGGCACGTCGAGGAACAGTCGGTTGAACGTCGTGGCCGTCTTCTCGCCGTAGTAGACGGGGCCTTCGAACGTCTGCAGGAACAGGGGCGAGACGAACGTCACCGTCCCGATCTGGGAGGCGGCCGGGCAGCCCGCGGCGGTCGTACGGTCGGACTGTGCGAACTGCGCGTCGGTGCACGCCTCGAGGCCGTTGGCCACCGACGGGTTGACGGTCATGCCGGTCGGCAGCACGACGGTCGTGTCGTGCACGGCCGACTGGCGGCGCGGATCGTCGCTGCCGGGCATCTCGACGGAGACGCCGGCCTGCACGGGCACGTCCGTCTGCGTGGTCGAGAGCTGGGTCGCGAGGCCGACGTCGAACGGCAACGTCGCGCAGTCGGTCGGCGTGAAGGCGGGTGAGCTCGCACCGGTCGCTGTCTGACCGGCGTTGGAAATCGCCGACACGGAGATGTCGAGCGGCGTGCAGGCGGTCGGGTTGGACGTGAAGAAGCCGGCGGCAGCTCTCGGGTTGAGCGTCAGCCCGAGCGCTCTGATGCGGATCGGGCCGGCGGTTCTGCTGACCGCGGTCAGCGGCTCGAGGTTCGTCGAGTCGAGCCCCAAGTCGTCTGGCGAGATCAGCACCTCGAACGGGACCAGGGAGGCGGTGACGATGTTGCCTCTGGAGTCTCTCGTGAGCGTTCTGACGCCGAGGATCGCGCCCTGGTTGGGGCTGGTCGTCGCGACGTTGTAGATGAAGCCCGGAAGGTTCGCCTCCACTCTGGGGATCAGCGCGAAGACCGACTGGACGCTCGTGCCGACGACCGTCTCGGGCGGACATGCGTCGGCCTGGAACGTCGCCAGGGGGCACGTCGGCGCCGCAAGTGGGTTGGCGAACAGGCCCGGCCCGAGATGGACCGAGTAGATGCTTGGGGAGTCCGCGACGGGATTGAGGCCCGGTCCGCCGATCTGATCGTCGGTGCCGCTGAAGTTCGTCGTGACCGACAGGGTCGGATGGTCGCCGGCCACGGTCGTGCTTGTTCTGACGTCGACGCTGGTGATCGACATCGCAGCGAACGCCGACGATGCGGCGACGAGCAGGGCGATGGCGGAAATTGCTGCGACCAGCAGGTACCGCGCGCGGATGAGCCTCATGCTTCCTCCTCTTGACGATGCCGGCTGGATTCCAGGCATCTCACGCAGGTGTTCCCGGCCTGGACGAGATGGCAAACAGACGCGTCTCGGCGGCGGAGGTTCGGGCGCGTCGGCGTGCGCCTCTACGGCCTATCGACGTGGAGGCGCTGGCCGACCCGGTCAGCGGAGCCCGATTGATCAGCGTCTGCGGTGCTTTCTCGGCTTGTGCGCTCTCACGCCTCTGCATCCCCGCACGGCGATGCGCGGGCGTGCCTTGACCGCTCTGCCGTTCTGCCCGGTGAACGTCGCGGGGAGGCGCAGCGCTCTGCGGCAGATGTTCTTCGTCAGTGCGAGCGCGCCAAACGCGCCGCCGTGGAAGCGCAGCGTGAATCTGGTGATCGGGAGGTCGGGCACGACCGGGAACGTCGTCCCGATGCCGCCGCTCTTGCCGATGTTCACGTTCCCTTCGAGGTTGAGAGCGATCGGGTCGCGGAACTGCACGACGAGTCTTGGCAGGCCTGTCTGGCCGGCCGGCCGCTTGACGAGGTAGACCGGGCCGGTCACCGGGTCGCGCAGCAGCGGGCTGAGCGCGACCGCCTTCGCCACCTGCGACTGCGGTGGGCATCTGCCGGCGGCGAACGCGTCGGTCGCGCACGCCGCGTTCAGCGAGCGTGTGTTGGACGCGACGCCCTTCGGCAGGCGCACGTGCGCGCTGCGGATCGTCGCGTCGTCGCCGCCCGTCGTGATGACGGTCGTGAAGGGCGGGTGACTGCCGACCTTTGTGCGGTGCTTCGCGCCGATGAACGCTCTGATCTTCGGCCCGAAGGCGAGTCTGTCGCAGTCCTTGAACGACAGCTTCGAGCTGATGTCGGCCTGCTCGCTGCCGAGCGAGTCGAAATGGCCGAACGCGGTCTTCTCGCCGCAGCTCGTCGGGTTGCGCATGAAGCCGTTGCGGGTGATGTTGACGGTCAGTCTGCGGATCGCGAGCGGGATCCCCTCGACGAGGGAGGGAATCGGATCGCTGACGACGTGCAGACCGCCGTCGGGGCGCAACTGCAGCCGCACGCCCACGATCACGATGCCTGCATCAACGGGGCCGAGTCTCGCTGGGACCGCGACCGACAGGCCCGCCGGGTCGCCTGGCTGCTTCGGCTTCGTCAGGTAGATGCTGCCCGGCAGCGCCGGCGGCTCCGTGCCGGATCCGTCGACTGAGACGACCGGTCCGAGGCGGCTCGACGGCGGGCAGCTCGCGTCGGCGGCGGCTCTCAACGAGCACTGCACGAGCCCTCTGAGCGCGAGGTTGCCGACGAGCCCGGGCGGCAGGTCGTACGTCATGCGCCCGACGGGGACGTTGCGGTCCGGTCGCGTCGCGGTGAGCGTGAAGTCGGGCGAGGCGCCGGCCCGGTCGTTCGACGTGGCGGTCGTCATCGACGGCTGGAAGATCCGCTGGCAGGGCGCGCCTCTGCCGTCCCACGAAACGGTGAAGCTGCCGGCCGAGAACTGCGGCTGCGTGCCCGACCACGGCGTCGTCACGGCGCTCGCAGTGTGCGTGCCGCACTGCGTCGGCGAGACGAGCGCGGAGCGCGGTCCGCCGCGGAACGTGAGCGTGAAGTCCGTGAACGCGATCTGCGGCAGCTCGTCGAAAATCGTCGTGATCTGGCCCGTCGTCGTGCTCGGGCGCACGTGCGCGGAGACCTTGATGTGCGCGCCGTAGAGCGGCACGTCGAGGAACAGCCGCAGACGGTCGCCGGGGGCGCTGTTGCCGAAATAGGCTCTGCCGGGGAACGAGCCGAGGATCGGCGAGACGAAGTTGATGTCGCCGACGGCGGAGGACGGCGGGCATCTCGCCTCGATCGAGGTGTCTCTCAACTGGAACTGCGCGTCGGTGCAGGCGTCGAGCCGTGCCGCGAGGGCTGGGTTCAGCAGCAGGCTCTCCGGCAGCACGACGGTCGTCGAGCGCACGTGCGAGTTGGCGCGCGGGATGTCGGCCGCGCCCGGCTGGACATTGGTCGTGACGGTCGAGGTCCAGTCGCTGATCGGCGGGTCGACGGTGATCGAGAGTCTCGTTGAGAAGGGGACGCCCGCGCAGTCGGTCGGCGTGTAGGCGTCGCTGCCGGAACCGCTTGCGCCGTTGTACGAGCTGGCCGAGACGGAGACCGCCGCCGGGATGCAGGCGGTCGGGTTCGTGAAGAACGATCTGCCGTCGACGTAGCCGAACAGCGTCTGCTCGATCCAGTCGGTGTGGACGTTGACGGTCGCGAGCGGCAGGCCGAGCGGCGCGAGTTGCGCCGTGTTCGGCAGGCTCAGCGAGGCGGTCAGGCCGAGGTCGTGCGGATCGACGCTGATCGGCGCGACGACCTTGATGTGCGGGTTCGCGGTCGGGGCGATGTCGATCCCGAACGCGGCGGGCGAGCCGGCAGGCGGGTCGATGTTGTAGATCGTTCCCGTCACCTGGCCGCCGAGCAGCACGTTGACGAGCCCGTTGTCGGTGGTCAGGCCGGTGACGGCCGTGCCGATCGCCGAGCCGGCCGGGCACGTCGCAGCAGCGTCGCTGCCGGCGGCGAACTGCGCGGCGGTGCAGCGCTCGACGTGGTTCACGTAGGCGACGACGCCGGGCGCGAAGTGGACCTGGATGTCTCTCGCCGTGTCGGCGGAGTAGGTGCCGGAGCCGCTGAACGTGAATCTCGTGAAGAGGTCCGGATGCGCGCCGGCGGCGCCCGGGCCGGAGGGCGGGAACTGCCCGCCGTTCGATCTGGGCGTGACGGTCACGTCCGCGACCGACAGCGCTGAGGCGGGCGCGGCCCATGCGAGCAGCGCAGCTATGCAGAAGACCAAGACGACCGTGACATGCGCGCGTGCGACCCGCATCGCTCACCTCCGTGGGGGATGCGAGAAGCCATGCCCGGCTCGCCGGTGCTCAAACGCCGGCGTTTGTTGAAGCGCGGAGGGCGGCTAGAGGTCCGGCTGGTATCTGCCGAACACGTCGCGCATCGCGCCGCAGACCTCGCCCATCGAGGCGCGGTCCTTCAGCGACTGGCGGATCGGCGGCAGCAGGTTGTCGCTGCCGCGGGCGGCCTCGCGCAGCTCGTCCAGGCGTGTGTCGACGAGCTGCTGATCGCGGTTCGCCTTGAACGCCTTCAGGCGATCGACCTGCTCGCGCTCGGACTCGGGGTCGACGCGCAGCAGGTCCGGCACCTCGAGCGCCTCGTCGACGTACTTGTTGACGCCGACGACGATGTCCTGCTCCTGCTTGTAGCGCTCCTGGTAGCCCCAGGCGGACTCCTCGATCTCGTTCTTGATGAAGGAGATCGCGTTGACCGAGCCGCCGAGCTCGTCGACCTTCGCGATCAGCTCGCTCGCGCGCTGCTCGATCTCGGCGGTGAGCGCCTCGACGTAGTACGAGCCGGCGAACGGGTCGACTGTGTCGGCCGCGCCCGACTCGTGGCCGATGATCTGCTGTGTGCGCAGCGCGATCTTCGCGGCGCGCTCCGTCGGCAGCGCGAGTGCCTCGTCGTAGCCGTTCGTGTGCAGCGACTGCGTCCCCCCGCAGACGGCCGCGAAGCCCTGCAGCGCGACGCGCACGATGTTGTTCTCCGGCTGCTGGGCGGTCAGCGTGACGCCGCCGGTCTGCGTGTGGAAGCGCAGCTTGAGCGACTTCTCGTCCTGCGCGCCGAAGCGCTCGCGCATGATCTCCGCCCACATCTTGCGGGCGGCGCGGAACTTCGCGACCTCCTGAAAGACGTTGTTGTGGCCGTTGAAGAAGAACGCGAGCCGCGGCGCGAAGTCGTCCACCGCGAGGCCGGCGTCGACGGCGGCCTGCACGTAGGCGATCCCGGAGGAGAGCGTGAAGGCAACCTCCTGCACGGCCGAGCAGCCCTTCTCGCGGAAGTGGTAGCCGGAGATCGAGACGGTGTTCCATCTCGGCACGTTCGCCTTGCAGTAGGCGAACAGGTCGGTCGTGAGGCGCATCGAGCCCTCGGGCGGGTAGATGAAGTTCCCCCGCGCGGCGTACTCCTTGATGATGTCGTTTTGCGTCGTGCCGCGCAGCTTCTCCGGCGCGACGCCCTGCTCCTCGCCGACCAGCTGGTAGAGCAGCAACAGCACCGCGGCGGGCGCGTTGATCGTCATCGACGTCGAGACCTGGTCGAGCGGGATCCCGTCGAACGCGGTCCGCATGTCGTCGATCGTGTCGATCGCGACGCCGGTGCGGCCGACCTCGCCGAGGCAGCGCGAGTCGTCGGAGTCGAGGCCGAGCTGGGTCGGCAGGTCGAACGCCATCGAGAGGCCCGTTGAGCCGTGCGCGAGCAGGTACTTGTAGCGCTCGTTCGACTCCTTGGCGGAGGCGTAGCCGGCGTACTGGCGCATCGTCCACAGCTGCTTGCGGTACATGTCGCGGTGCACGCCGCGCGTGTACGGGAAGTCGCCGGGCTCGCCGAGCTGGAGCTGCTCGGGGACGTCGGACTCGTCGTAGAGCCCCTTGATCTCGATGCCGGAGTCGGTGAAGTGGCGGGGATCGTCGGGCCCGACGATCGGGGCGACGAAGCGGTGGTCCTCGGTTGCGCTCATGGGGGGCGAAGGTTACTTCGCGTCTCGCGTCAGCGGCGTGACGCGAGGGGGTGACCTATCTGAGCGCGCCCGCCGCCGGTCCGCCGTCGCGTACGCTGGCGCGATGGTCGTGCGCATCCGACTCTTCGCCATGCTGCGCGAGCGCGCTGGCGCGAGCGAGCTGTCGCTGGAGCTGCCGGAGGGCGCACGCGTGCGCGACGCGCTCGCCGCGCTGTCGGAGCTGGCGGACGGCCTGCCGCTCGTGATGGCCGTCAACCGCGAGTACGCCTCCGAGGACGCGCCGCTGTTCGCCGGCGACGAGCTCGCGCTGATCCCGCCGGTGTCGGGCGGCGCGGACGACGACGCTGCCGCCGCGCGCGAGCCGCACGTGGCGTTGCGTGACGAGCCGCTCTCGCTCGACGCGCTCGTCGCGCGCGTGCGCGACCCGCGCGCCGGTGCGGTTGTGACGTTCGCCGGCGTCACGCGCGAGGTGCCCTCGCTGGAGTACGAGGCCTACGCTGAGATGGCGCTGGAGCAACTGCGCGCGGTCGTCGCCGAGGCGATCGAGCGGCACGGACTGTGCGCCGCGGCCGCCGAGCACCGCCTCGGCACCGTCCCGCTGTCGGAGGCGTCGGTGCTTGTCGCCGTCTCCGCTCCGCACCGCGCTGAGGCGTTCGCCGGCGGCCGCGAGATCATCGACCGCCTGAAGGAGCTCGCGCCGATCTGGAAGCGCGAGGTCGACGAGGCGGGTGGCGCGACCTGGGTGCAGGGCGCCTCGCCGCCGGCAGGCTCAGCTGGTCAGGCGTAGCTGAGCGTCTCTGCGAGCAGCGGCTCGACGGCCTCGCGCGACCAGCGCACCGCAAGCCCCCGGCTTGGCAGCGTGACGTTCAACGTCCCGTCGCGCTCCAGCATGAACCGCGGGCCGATCATCGTGACGCCGGTGATGCGACCGTGGGCGTCGAAGAAGACGGTGTCGCCCTCGATCGACTCGTCCACGTCCGGCGCGGGCTGGCCGGTCGGTCGGCTCGCCAACGCTGAGGTAGAGCACGTCACCCCGCTCGTAGTAGCTGTAACGGTCGATCTCGGCGTCGCCGAGGACAAGCGGTTCCTCGAGTCTTCGCATCGAATCTCCAATCACAGTCTGATCTTCGGCTGGCCGTAGGCGGTGACGACCGCAGGTTCGGCTTCGTGCCAGTCCACGACCACGAACAGCCACCGGGTCGGTCCGGCGCCGGAGCGCCAGTACCGCCAGCGTCCACGGATCGGGTCGGGCGTGATCGCATCCGGACGAGACACGGTCAAGAGCGCCGCGTCGAGGTGACGGACCATCTCCGGGTGCCCGCTGAGCACATGCGTCCATCCTGAAGACGTCAGGACGACCCGTCTACCCCAAGGATCTTGTGTCACGCACGGCAGCACCGCGGGCGACCGTAGGGCCGCGATTGTGGTGCTGGAAGACGCTGAGCGGCGATTGTTGCGAAGGCGGTGCAGCGGCGCAGCAGAGGGGCGACGCCGCGTGTCAGCGGTGCCTCAGATGGGCTGGGTCAGACGGCGCCGCCGGCGGCCGTCGGGGCGGTCGGGTCAGAGTCTCCGCCGCCTCCCTCGCGCGCCAGCCAGTCCTCGATGTCCATCGGGCGATCGGCGAGCCGCTCGACGATCGTCAGCAGGTCGTTCATTGAGGAGACCTCCTCGACCTGCTCCTTGAGGAACCACTGCATGAACTGCTCGCTCTGGAAGTCGCCCTCCTCGCGCGCGACGCCCACGAGCGCGGCGATCTGGTCGCTGACGCGCTTCTCCTGGTCGAGCGCGAGTGCGACCGGGGCGACGACGTCGGCGAAGGTGGTCTCCGGCGCCGTGACGCCGGGGATCGTCACGTCGGCATCGGCGTCGAGCAGGTACTGCACCATCATCATCGCGTGGTTGCGCTCCTCGAGCGCCTGCGCGTAGAAGAAGGTCGCCAGCCGCGGGAGCGTCTCGGCGTCGTAGTAGACGGCGTTCGCGATGTACTGCTGCGAAGCCGCGAACTCGTAGGCGATCTGCTCGTTCAGTCGCTCGACGAAGCGGGTGGCTGCCATGGTGCTCCTCTTGGTCGCAGAATCGGGCCATGGCCCTGCGGGCCGGCGCCGTCGATCGTAGTGAAGGCCGCAGCGGCGGGTATTCTCCGCTCCCATGTCAACTTGCCTCGTGACCGGGGGAGCAGGATTCCTCGGGTCACATCTCTGCGACGAGCTGCTGCGCCGCGGCCATCGCGTCATCTGCGTCGACAACCTGGAGACAGGCTCGCTCGCGAACATCGCGCACATCCGCCAGCCGGAGTTCGTCCATCTCAACGTCGACATCATCGAGCCGTACCACGTCGATGAGCCGGTCGACTTCGTCTACCACCTCGCCTCGCCGGCTTCGCCGATCGACTATCTGCGGCTGCCGCTGCACACGCTGAAGGTCGGCTCGCACGGCACGCACCACACGCTCGGGCTCGCGAAGAAGCACCGCGCGCGCTTTCTCGTCGCGTCGACCAGCGAGGTCTACGGCGACCCGCAGGTGCATCCGCAGCCGGAGTCCTACTGGGGGCACGTGAACCCGATCGGCCCGCGCGGCGTCTACGACGAGGCGAAGCGCTACGCCGAGGCGCTGACGATGGCCTATCACCGCCAGCAGGGCGTCGACACTTCGATCGTTCGCATCTTCAACACCTACGGGCCCCGGATGAGGGCACACGACGGGCGCGCCATTCCGACCTTCCTGCGCCAGGCGCTCCAGGACCGTCCGCTCACGGTGTTCGGCGACGGCAGCCAGACCCGCAGCTTCTGTTACGTCGACGACCAGATTCGCGGCTACATCGCGATGGCCAACTCCAGCGAGCACATGCCGATCAACATCGGCAACCCGGACGAGTTCACCCTCCTGGAGCTCGCCAAGACCTTGATCGAGATACTCGACTCACGCTCG
>DASYLH010000032.1:0-22994 GCA_036009645.1 Conexibacter sp. | reverse complement strand
CGGGCATGCCACAGCCGAGGCCGACGATCGCCGCCAGTAGTGCGACGCTCGCGCTCGGGCGCTCTATTCCCACTCGATCGTGCCGGGCGGCTTGGACGTGATGTCCAGGACGACGCGGTTGACGTCGCGCAGCTCGTTGATCATCCGCGAAGCGATCTGCTCGAGCAGGTCGTAGGGCAGGCGCGCCCAGTCGGCCGTCATCGCGTCGTCGGACGTCACCGCGCGGATGACGACGACGCTGCCGTAGGTGCGTTCGTCGCCCTGCACGCCGACGGTCCGGATGTCGGGCAGCACGCAGAAGGACTGCCACAGGTCGCGGTAGAGCCCGGCCTTGCGGATCTCGTCCTGGAGGATCGAGTCCGCGTCGCGCAGCAGGTCGAGGCGCTCCTTGGTCGCCTCGCCGCCGACGATGCGGATGGCCAGGCCGGGCCCCGGGAAGGGCTGGCGCCAGACCAGGCGCTCGGGCAGGCCGAGCTCGGCGCCGACGGCGCGGACCTCGTCCTTGAAGAGCGAGCGCAGCGGCTCGACGAGGTCGAACTCGAGGTCCTCCGGCAGCCCGCCGACGTTGTGGTGTGACTTGATCGTCGCCGCGCCGGTGCCGCCGCCCGACTCGATCACGTCGGAGTAGAGCGTGCCCTGTACGAGGAAGCGCGCGGCCGCGCCGTCCTGGCCGACGATCCGAGCTGCCTCCTCCTCGAAGACGCGGATGAACTCCGATCCGATCGCCTTGCGCTTGGCCTCGGGCTCGGTGACGCCTTGCAGACGCTTCAGGAAGCGATCCTCCGCGTCGACGGCGACGAGCGGCACCTTGAAGTGGTCACGGAAGGCAGAGATGACCTGGTCGCCCTCGTTCTTGCGCATCAGACCGTGGTCGACGAACACGCACGTGAGCTGGTCGCCGATCGCGCGATGCACCAGCAGCGCGGCGACGGAGGAGTCGACGCCGCCGGAGAGGCCGCAGATCACGCGCCCGTCGCCGACCTGGGCGCGGATGCGCGCGATCTGGTCGTCGATCACCGAAGCGGCGCTCCAGGTGCGCTCGCAACCGCAGATGTCCTCGAGGAAGCGCGTGATGATGTCCTGCCCGTAGGGCGTGTGGACGACCTCGGGGTGGAACTGGATCCCGTAGATCTCGCGCTCGACCGACTCGAGCGCGGCGACCGGCGATTCGCTCGACGACGCGAGCGCGGTGAAGCCGGGTGGCGGAGCGAAGACCGTGTCGCGGTGCGACATCCAGCACGTCTGCTCGGCGGGCAGGCCGGCGAGCAGGCGGCCGGCCTCCTTGACCGTCAGCTGCGAGCGGCCGAACTCCCCCACTTCTGCCCCCTGCACGTCGCCGCCGAGCTCGCGCGTGAGCAGCTGCATGCCGTAACAGATGCCGAGCACCGGGATCCCGAGCTCGAGCAGCGCCGGGTCGAGTCTCGGCGCGTCCGGCGCATACACCGAAGCCGGGCCGCCCGACAGGATCAACCCGCGCGGTCTGCGTCGCGCGACCTCGGCTGCGCCGACGTGGTGCGGCAAGAGCTCCGAGAAGACCCCGCACTCGCGCACGCGGCGCGCGATCAGCTGCGAGTACTGCCCGCCATAGTCGAGGACGACGACTTCTTCAGTCGCAGCCGGCGAGACCGTGGGCGCGTCGGCGACCGCCGGTCCGCTCCCCGTGCCCACCGTCTCAGTCATTGACGAGAGCGACTGCCCGTCCGTTGGAGCCCATCCCGACTTGCTGATCGCGCTGGAGGTGCTTGCCCTCCGTCTGCAGCGCGGGGGCGACCATCAGCTCGGCGCGGTTGAATTCCGCGATGTCGCGGTACCCGCACGTCGCCATCGAGGTGCGCAGCGCGCCCATCAGGTTGAACATGCCGTCGTTCTCACGCGCGGGGCCGAGCAGGATCTCGTCGAGCGAGGCGTTCTGCACCGTCTTGACGCGCGTGCCGCGCGGCAGCGTCGGGTGGAACGTTGCCATGCCCCAGTTGTAGCCGCGGCCGGGCGCCTCGTAGGCGCGCGCGAGAGCGGAGCCGAGCATCACCGCGTCGGCGCCGCAGGCGATCGCCTTCGCGATGTCGCCGCCGTTCTTCATACCGCCGTCGGCGATCACGCGGACGTAGTCGCCCGTCTCGAGCATGTGCTGCGAGCGCGCCGCCGCAACGTCGGCGATCGCCGTCGCCTGCGGGACGCCGATGCCGAGCACACCGCGCGTCGTGCAGATCGCGCCGGGGCCAACACCGACGAGCACGCCGGCGGCGCCGGTCCGCATCAGGTGCAGACCCGTGTGGTAGGAAGCGCAGCCGCCGACGACGACCGGGACCGGAACCTCGCGGATGAACTCCTTCAGGTTCAGCGGCTCGGCGACCGTCGAGACGTGCTCGGCGGAGACGACCGTGCCCTGGATCACGAGGATGTCGAGACCGGCCTCGAGCGCGATCTCGTAGTACTCGCGCACGCGCTGCGGCGTGAGCGAGGCGGCGACGACGACGCCATGCTCCTTCATCTCGCGGATGCGCTGGGCGATCAGCTCCGGCTTGACCGGCTCGCGGTAGATCTCCTGCATCTCGCGCGTGGCCTCTTCGCGGTCCAGCGAAGCGATCCGCTCGAGCTGGGCATCGACGTCCTCGTAGCGACAGAAGATGCCCTCGAGGTTGAGCACGGCAAGGCCGCCGAGTCTGCCGATCGTGCCCGCCGTCTCCGGCGAGACGACGCCGTCGAGTGCCGACGCGAGCAGCGGCAGCTCGAAGCGATACGGGCCGAGCGTCCAGGAGATGTCGACGTCTTCGGGGTCGCGGGTGCGGCGCGAGGGCACGATGGCAACGTCGTCGAAACCGTAGGCTCGACGGGCCTTCTTACCGCGGCCGATCTCTATCTCCATTGAGGCACCGTATGGGTCGAGGCGGACGGGACGGCCCCGCTGGAGCGGGGCCGGAGGGGGATGCTGCTGTGGCGGGGGCGGCGACCACCGACTGCATTCGATAGTAGCGCAGCGTCCCGGCGGATCGGGCTTCGGCTACAGGCGCGGAGCGCAGCCGGCACGTTCGCTCAGGAGACCTCGGCCGGCAGCGCGAGCGGCACCGCCTCGACCGTCGACCGCAGCCGCTCGACCGCCTGCGGGTCGATCACCCCGGCGCCGAAGTGCTGCGTCGACTCGGCCCCGCAGGCAACGCCGAAGCGCAGGCACTGCTCTGGCGTCCCGCCGTCGTAGCGCGCCGCGACGTAACCGGCGAGGAACGCGTCGCCCGAGCCGACGGCGGCGCGCGCCTCCTGCTCTGCCACACGCACGCGGAACAGCTGTGGGCCGGTCTCCCCTGTGACATGCGCGTAGCAGCCATCAGGCACCGTCATGATCGCCTCGCGCGCGCCCAGCTCGACGACCTCCGCGATCCCGAGCGCGCGCTCGTCGTCGTCGTTGAACTCGTGGCCGACGAGTTCCTCCGCCTCGCCGACATTCGGCGAGACGACGTCGGGCTCGGCGCGCACCGCGTGGCGCAGCGGCTCACCATCGGTGTCGATGACCGTCATCACGCCGAGCTTCTTCAGCTCCTTGATCAGCCTGCCGTACACGTCGGGATCGACGTCGCGCGGCAGCGAGCCCGCGAACACGCACAGCTTCGCGCCCTTCGCGAGGTACAGCAGCTTGTCGCGGAACAGCTCCATCTCGCGCTCGGTGATCGCCGGCCCACGCTCGTTGATCTCCGTCTGGATGCCGGTGGTCGGGTCGAGCACCGCAGTGTTCGTACGCGATTCCTCGCCGATGCGCACAAAGTCGGTCAGCACCGATTCGGCGGTCAGCGCATCGACGATGCGGGTCCCGGTCGACCCGCCCGCGAACCCGGTCGCGATCACGGGCCGGCCGAGCAGCTTGATCGCACGCGCGACGTTGACGCCCTTGCCCCCGGGCATTGTCGCCTGCGCGACGGAGCGGTGGCGGCGACCGATGCGGAAGTTCGGCACCTCGAGCGTCTTGTCGATCGCTGTGTTGAGGGTGACCGTGATGATCATGCTGCCTCCATGTCCGCCCGCCGTCGCTCGCGGCGGCGCGCACCGCGCGCCCGTGCGAGCAGGATGGCCGCACCTCCGAGCAACGCCACGATGGCTATCAGGCTACCCGGACCGTCCAGCGCGCGCCCGGCCTGCTCCAGCAGCCCGACCTCGGGCACCGATGTGCGCGTGACGAGCGGCACGCGTGCGATCGCGCGACCGTTCGCACGCACCGTCGCGTTGCCGACGACCGTGCGGCGGGGCAGCGGCCCCTCCAGCTCTCTCGGGACGTCGATCACAAGCCGCAGGCGCACGTCGCGGCGCAGCAGCTGGCGCACGTCGCGCGTCGCGATGACGTCCATGTGCTCGTCCGGACGGTGCTTAACCGCGGGACGCGCGTAGACCGCCCCAGCGGTCACCGGGCTCGCAACGCGGAAGCTCGCGAACGCCCACTTCAAGAGCGCGAGCGCGTCGGCGTTGCGGGCGCCTTCGGAGGCATCGCCGAGGACCGTGGCGACGAACGTCGTGCCCCCACGCGTGCCCGATGCCACGAGGATGTAGCCGGCCGCGTTCGTGTGGCCGGTCTTGACGCCGTCGACCCACGGCACCTGCTGCACGAGCGTGTTGCGGTTGACGACCGTGCGCGTGTGGTCGCCGCTGCCCAGCACGGCGCTGCGCATGTTCATCGTCTGCCGCAGGAACGCTTCGCCGCGAGCCGCGATCGCAAGCCGCGCGAGATCCGCAGCGGTCGAGTAGTTGCCGGCGTCGTCGAGGCCGATCGGCGTTGAGAAGTGCGTGTGGTCGAGGCCGAGCTGACGGGCGCGCGCATTCATGCGGGCGACGAATGCGGAGCGCGAGCCGCCGGCACAGACGGCCAGCGTCGAGGCCGCGTCGTTCGCACTGGGCAGCAGGACGGCGCGCAGCAGGTCCCGCACACGCATGCGCTCACCGGCGCGCAGACCGATCTGCGTCTCCAGCGGCCCGGCCGCGTACGGCGGCGCGGTGCAGATGCGGTCGAGTCTCACGGTCGTGACCGTCAGCAGCGCGGTCATCATCTTGGTCGTGCTGGCGATCAACCGCCGCTGACCTGCGGCGCGACCGAAGACCGGCTGTCCGGTCGAGCTCTCGAAGACGGCAGCCGACGGGGCCGACAGGGCCGGCGGCGATGACACCTTCGCCGGTGCGGGCGCGGTGACGGCTGCGATCAGCAGGCTCGCGAGCAGCAGCATGAGCGCGCACCGCTTGGCGGCCGCACTCCGCAGGCTCACGGGGAGAGCTTGAGGCGCTGCCCCGTCTGCAGCGCGTTCGGGTCCACGTCCGGGTTGAGGCGCTGGATCGTCTCGAGCGTCACGTTCGCCTTGTCGGAGATCACCGTGAGCGTGTCTCCCGGCTTGACGACGTAGATCCGGGGCGTGGTTCTGGAATGTCTGACCGGCTGTGTGACGGCCGTGCGCGTCACGGACGGCGAGTCGCTCGGCGAACTGGAGCCGGAGGCCTGCACGACCACGGCGATGGCAACGGCGGCCGCAAGCAGCGCGAGCGGCGCCGCCAGGCGTGCGAGATTCCGGTCTGCCATCGGGCGCCGATGTTAGCTGTGCCCCCGGCGCCCCACGACAGGTCCCGTCACCGCGTACGACGGCGACGGGACCGGCCGAGAGCAAGACACGCAGTGCGCGCGTCAGGACGCGCGAACGGACGTGCTAGCCCTTGACGCTTCTCTTGAGGCCCGACCCCGGCGTGAAGCGGGGCACGCGCGAGGCGGCGATCTGGATCTTCTCGCCGGTGCTCGGGTTGCGGCCCTCGCGAGCGCTGCGGTCGGCGACGTGGAACTTCCCGAAGCCGGAGAAGGTCACTTCGCTGCCACGCTTGAGCGCGTCCTCGATCGTCTGGAGGACCGCGTCGACGGCATCGCCTGCATCCTTCTTGCTGAGCCCGCTGTTCGCGGAGACCTGGTCGACGAACTCGGATTTCGTCACGTCTTCCTCCTTCGAGGTGTTCGGGGGATGGCCGAAGCTAACAACCCTCGCGGACAGGAGCAACGCGAATTGCCCGTCAGCACGGGGATTCTCGCGATCCCGGAGGTCGAGGCGCCCTCTCCACCACGATGACCCACTTAGCGGTTTTTCCCGTCCTTGCAGGGAAGATCGATCCGCGGCGGCGCGCTCAGACGCCTGTTTCCGGCACTGTGACGAGCGCGTTCGCCATTTCGGCCAAATCGTGCTCGACCAACGAGATGAGGGCGCGAGGACCCGTCAGCACGGCGATCGCACCGCCATCCGGCGCACGCAAGGCCAGCAGCGATCCGGCCGACGGGGACGACGCGTCTGGGGACTCCAGCAGGGCGCGTGCGCGGGATGCCAGGTCCGCATCGCCCGCCAGCGGCCGACCCCCAGGATCGAGCACGACCGCGGCACGCACGTCGAGCGACAACTCCTGCAAGTAGGCGAGCGCGAGCGCGGGCGTCAGGGAAGCCGTCATGCCGGCACGCGAGAATACGCGAGTGCCGCTCTCGCGCATCGCTTGGCTCGTGACCGTGGGCAGCTGCCTGATCGGCGTCATCCTGCTGCTCGCGAGCGGCTACGTCGGGTACGCCGGCGTCGTCTTCGCGGTCGCTTGCTCGGCCGCGATCAACCTTCGCTAGCCGGACCGTTCCCCGCCACTCGTGGTCCCGGCGCCGTCGGTCCGCGTCCACTCCGTCCCTGGGCGCACGCGATCGGCCGGCTCGAGATGGATCAGCACATCGGCGCCGTCCAGCCGCGCGGCGATCGCGTCCTGGATCTTGTGCGCGATCTCGTGGGCCTGCTCGAGCGAGGTCCCCACCTCGAACTGGAGATGCAGGTCGACGTAGCGGCGCGCACCCGCACGGCGCGTGCGCAGCTGGTGGTAGCCCACCACGCCGCGATCGCCGAACGAGACCACCTCGGCGTGGATCGCGGCACGCTCGTCCTCCGGCAGCGCCTCGTCGACGAGCACGCGCGAGGAGCCCATCAGCAGCCGCACCCCGGCGGTCACGATCGCGCCCGCGACCAGCAGCGCGACGAGGGGGTCGAGCCACTCCGCGCCCGTGATCTGCACGAGCGCCAACCCCACGAGAACAGCGATGGAGGTGTACGCGTCGGTTCGCAGATGCGCCGCATCCCCCTCGAGCGCCGGCGAGGCGGTTGCGTGGGCCGTGCGACCGATCGTCGCCGATACGACCAGGTTCGCGACCGCCGAGAAGGCGACGACGGCGATGCCGAAGCCGAGGTGCTCGACGGTCCCGCCGACGATCAGCCGCCGCACCGACTCGAACACGATGATGCCCGAGCCGACGAGGATCAGCATCCCCTCGATCGCCGCCGCCAGGTTCTCGATCTTCTCGTGGCCGTAGCGGTGCGATTCGTCGGCCGGCTCGCCGGCCTTGCGCACGGAGAAGTAGGCGATGACCGAGGCGATCAGGTCAATCCCCGAGTGCACCGCCTCGGTCACGATCGCGACGGATCCTGTCACCACGCCGGCGACGAGCTTCAGCAGGATCAGCGCGGAGTTGGAGGCGATTGACAGCGCCGCCGCGCGGCGCTTGCGCGGCGTGTCCTCGTGGTGGACCGCGCCGGCGTCCATCACGTCAGTCCGGCAACCAGGCGAGCAGCGCGCGCACCGCACGTCCGCGATGGCTGATCGCGTCCTTCTCGGCGTCGCTCAGCTCGGCCATCGTGCGATCAGGGGCGCCGTCGTCGGGCAGGAACGCCGGGTCGTAGCCGAAGCCGCCCTCGCCACGCGGAGCGGCCGCCAGCGTTCCCGTGCAGCGCTCCTCGAAGATGCGCTCGTCGCCGCTGACGGGATCGACGTACGCGAGCCCGCAGACGTAGGCGAGCGGACTGCCGGCCGGCGCTTCGCGCAACAGCTTCGCGAGGTTCTCGCCGTCGCTCGCCTGCTCGCCGGCGTAGCGAGCGGAGCGGATCCCAGGACGCCCGCCCAGCGCGGTCGCCTCGATGCCCGAATCGTCCGCGATCGCGACCCGCCCGGTCGCGGCGGCCGCGGCGCGCGCCTTGCCGAGCGCGTTCTCGGCGAACGTCGCCCCGTCTTCCGGCGGCAGTGTGACGTCGTCGGGCAGCGGGTCGATGGCGATCGCTCCCGCCAACCGCGCGAACTCGCGCAACTTGTGGGCGTTGCGCGTAGCCAGCAGCAGCCGCGCCATCAGGCGGCGGCCACCGCCGCGTCTTGGAGCTCGCGCAGGCGCTCAATCCCGTCCGCGGCAAGCGCGAGCAAGTCGTCGAGGTTCGCCCGTGAGAGCGGGGTGCGCTCCGCCGTCGCCTGTACCTCCACCAGCCCGCCGTCCGCGGTCATCACGACGTTGGCGTCAACCTCGGCGGTCGAGTCCTCGGGGTAGTCGAGGTCGAGCAGTGGCAGGCCGCCGACGATCCCGACCGAGACAGCGGCGACGCTGCCGCTGAGCGGCACGCGCTCCAGCTTCCCCTCTGCGACGAGGCGCTCGCACGCGAGCCGCAATGCGACCATGCCGCCGGTGATCGAGGCGCAGCGGGTGCCACCGTCAGCCTGCAGCACGTCGCAGTCGACGTAGATCGTGCGCTCGCCGAGCGCCTGGAAGTCGACGACGCCGCGCAGCGAGCGGCCGATCAGCCGCTGGATCTCAACCGTGCGGCCATCGGCACGGCCCTTGCTGATGTCGCGCGCCTTCCGCTGCCCGGTCGAGGCCGGCAGCATGCCGTACTCGGCCGTGACCCAACCTCTGCCGCTGCCGATCATCCAGCGCGGCACGCTCTCCTCGACCGAGGCCGTGCAGATCACGCGCGTCTCCCCGCACGAGATCAGCGCCGAGCCACTCGCGCTGCGCACGAAGCCCGGCTCGATCTCGACCGGCCGCAGATCCCCGGGCGTGCGCCCGTAGCTACGTTCAAGGCTCATCGCACCGCTCGTCACACCGGCACCTCCACGGGGGTCAGGACAACCCGCTCGACTTCGCCGAGCGGCATCTGCAGAAAGCGCGTGCCGAGCGTGCGGAAGGCCTCGACGTCGCCGGTGGTGTGGAAGCGGTACGCGCCCTCCACCGTCCGCCGGCTCAGTAGGTCGCGCGGCTCAAGCGTGCGCTCGACGGCGTGTACGACGCCCTCGCCGGAGCTGACAAGGCGGACCCCGCGGCCGAGCATCCGCTGCAGCATCGGCGCGACCAGCGGGTAGTGGGTCGAGCCGAGGATCACCGTGTCGACGTCCGCCGCGCGCAGCGGTGTCGTGTAACGCCGCACCGTCTCGACGACGCGCTCGTCGAACGGGAAGCCGCTCTGGATGATCGGCGCCAGATCCGGGCAGGCGACACTCTCGACGTGCGCCTGTGGGCTTCCGGCGGCGATCGCCGCCGCAAACGCCCCGCTGCCGACAGTGGCGGGCGTCGCGAGCAGCCCGATGCGGCCGCTGCGGGTCGCCTCGACGGCGAGCTCAGCGGCTGGCTCGATCACGCCGAGCACGTCGACGCCGGTGCCGGCAAGGCGCTCCTGGAGCAGCGGGAGCGCGGCGGCCGTCGCGGACCCGCATGCGACGACGAGCAGCTTCGCGTCGAGCGCGAGCAGGTGCTCGGCGATCTCGAGCGCGAACGTGCGCAGCTCGTCCTGCGACTTGTCGCCGTAGGGAAAGCGAGCAGTGTCGCCGAAGTAGACGAAGTCCTCTCCCGGCAGCGCGACGAGCAGCTCGTGCAGCACGGTGAGCCCGCCGACGCCCGAGTCGAAGACGGCGATCGGGCGCTCGCGGGGGGTCGCGGACATCGGCACATGCTGGCAGAGCTGCCCGCGGAAGCGATCCGCGGCGCGGGAAACGGACCCGCGCCGCGGACTGAGTGCTACTTCAGGTTCTTCAGCGCCGACTTGATCTGGTCGACGATCGTCTCGGCGATGCCGCCGGTGCCGAACTTCGTCCCCTTCGTCGCGGCGACGACGCCGGCCAGCAGCGCCGCCACCAGCAGGATCAGCGCGACGTACTCGACGGTTCCCTGTCCGCGCTCGCCGCCGGCCTCCGCGATGCGCATGTGCACCCAACCCATCAGGCGATAGTTCACCTCGTCCTCCTTCTCGTCGTTGGACAAGGGCGAGTCTTCGACCGGGCCTGCGCAAGCGCTAGACGCATCTGCGACAAGAGACGCGCACAAGTACGCTGGCGCAGCCAATGCGTGCGCTTGTCGTCACGAACATGTATCCGTCCTCCGCACACCCGGCGCTCGGACGCTTCGTGCAAGACCAGGTCGAGGCACTGCGGCGCATCGACGGCGTCGACGTCGAGCTGTTCGCCTTTCCCCCGGGACTGCGCTCCTACCCGCGGGCTGCTCGCGAGCTGCGTCGCCGCCACGGCGGCGAGCGTTTCGATGTCATCCATGCGCACTTCGGACTGACCGCCTGGCCGGCGCTCGCGCTGCGCGGCGCCCCGCACGTCGTGACGTTCCACGGGACGGATCTCGCGCACCCTCGCAGCGGGCGACTCAGCCGCGCGGTGCTGCGCTTCGTCGATCTCGCAGCGACGGTGTCGGCGTCACTCGCACGCGAGCGAATCCCGGGCGCCGGCGTGCAGCGGTGCGTTGCAGTGCTGCCGTGCGGCGTCGACCTCGCGCGCTTCCGCCCGTTGCCACGCGCCGAGGCGCGTGCCCGGTTGGGGCTCGATGCCGACGCACCCTGCCTGCTGTTCCCCGCAGATCCTGCCCGCGCGGAGAAGCGCTTCGACCGCGCGCGCGAGCTCGCCGGCGACGTGCCGTTGCTGACGCTCGGAAACGTCCCTCCCGATGAGGTGCCGCTGTGGATCAATGCGGCGAACGCGGTGCTGGTGCCGTCAGAGCGCGAGGGCTTCGGCCTCGCCGTGCTCGAGGCGCTGGCGTGCAACGTCCCGGTGCTGGCGACGCCCGTCGGGATCGCGCCGCTGGCACTCGACAGAATCGGCGGCGCGCATTGCGGGCCGTTCGACGCAGGCGCGTGGCGGGCGGCGCTGGCGCCGCACCTCGCTGCCGCGGATCCGCGCGTCGCGGGCCGCGAGCGCGCCGCTTTGTTCTCTGCGGAGCGGATGGCCGAGCGGGTCGTCGTCGTGTGGCGAGCCATCGCGGCGGAAAGCGGCGGGACGGGCCGGACCCGTGGGTATACTCGCCGCCGAGGCGCCGTCCGTGCAGGGAATACGGCGTCCCCCAATCGATGAGTGGCATGTTCCAACGCATCGCGCGCCGGCACCCGGATCGCTCCGAGGAGCAGGTCGCGGCGGAGAACGCGGACGAGTCCGCGACCGACGCACCCGTCGCCGACGGGGCGGCGTCAGACGTGCCCGCTTCCGGTGCCCAACCCGGTGACGTGACCGGAGTCGTTCCCACCCCCGAGGACACGCCCGGCCAGGCGACGGCCGACCTGCCCGCGGTCGACGCGCCGACCGATCGGATCGAGACCGTCGCACCAGCGCCGAGCGTCGATCAGCCGACAGCCTTGCAGCCCGCGGCCGCGCCGTCCGAGCAGCCGACGACGCACCAGCCGAGCGTGCCCCCGCCGGCGGTGGATCTGACGACGCGGCTTTCCACAACGCCGGCTGCGCCCGTCGCGGCCGCTGCGGTTGCGGCCCCTGCCCCTGCCGCCCAGGGAGAGGCCGCCCAGGCCTCTGAGACGGTCGTGACCGAGCCCGCACCTCGTCGCCCTGGCTTCCGCGCGCGGGGTCGCATGCGCCGGCGGCTGCGCTACCTGCGCAAGCTGCGCGAGCTGCAGGCGCGCGATCTGGGCGGGCTGGTGTTCGACCTGCGTCGCTTCGAGCGCAAGCGCGACGACCTCGTCGCCCAGAAGATCGACCAGATCCGTGCGTGCGACGACGAGCTGCGCGCGCTCGAGCTGGCGCTCGGCGAGCGCCGCGACCTGCGCGACGTCCGCGAGCCGGGCATCGGCGGCACCTGCCCCCGCTGCTTCGCCGTGTTCGGCAGCGCCGACCGCTTCTGCGCGAACTGCGGCGCCGCGCTCGGCGGTGCCGTGCAGGGTCCCGCCCAGATGCCGCTGGCTCCGGCGGCACCCCCCGCCCAGACGGCCCCGACTGCCCAGCCAGCCCCGGCTGCTCCTCCGCCTCCGGCCACCCAGCCCGAGGCGGGCGGAGGCGGGCCACAGCAGTGAGCGCAGTCCGTCCGTCGCCCACGACGCCGGGAGCGCTGCTGTGCCCGCGCTGCGGCAACACGCTGCGCGAGGATCAGGGCTGGTGCCTCGAATGTGGGCTCGCAGCGCGCACGCGCGTCCATCCACCGCCGAGTTGGCGCATGCCGGTGGTGCTTACGTGCGTGCTGCTCGCATTGCTCGCCGCGGGGATCGCCGTTGCGCTCGTGACGCTGCTGGACACGCCCGAGTCGACGCCTCCACCGGCGACCGTCACCGTCCCGGCCGCAACCGCGCCGGCACCGACGACGCCGGCCGCGACGGTCCCGACGACAAGCGTGCCGACAACCACCGTCCCGACGACAACCGTGCCGACCACCCCGACGACCCCCACGACGACGTCACCCGGCGCGACGACGTCACCGGGGACGACGACACCGACCGGCAACACGCCGAGAACCTTCACGATCCCGGGCACGAGAATCACGCTGCCCGCGAACGCAACGAGATAGCCCGCTCACAGCGCGGCGAGCGCCGGCCAGTGCTCGGCAAGCCGCGCGGCCGCTGAGCGCACCTCCGGCACGAGCGGCACATCGGTCGCGGCCGGAGGATCGGAGGCCGTCAGCACACGCAGTGTCGCTGCCATCGAGGCAGCAAGCGCGCGCAGGTCGTAGCCACCCTCGAGCACCGCGCCAACGGGCGCCTCCAACTCCGCCCCGAGTCGCCGCACGGTGCCCGTGAGCGCTGCGAAGCCGCTCTCGGTCAGCTCGACATCGGCGAGCGGATCGTCGCGATGCGCGTCGAAGCCGGCCGAGATCAGGATCAGCTGTGGACGGTAGGCGAGCGCGAGCGGTGTGACCACGTGCTCCAGCAGTGACACGTACAACGCGTCGCCGGCTCCCGCTGCGACGGGCAGGTTGACCGTGTAGCCGGTGCCGGCAGCGCTGCCGACATCGCTCGCCGGACCCGTGCCCGGGTACAGCGGCCACTCGTGGAGCGAGACGAACAATACGTTCGGCGAGGCGTGGAAGGCCGCGTTCGTGCCATTGCCGTGGTGGACGTCCCAGTCGAGCACGAGCACCCGCTCGAGTCCGTGCGCGTCGAGCGCGTGCTGGGCCGCGACCGCGACGTTGTCGAACAGGCAGAAGCCCATCCCACGAGACGGCTCCGCATGGTGGCCCGGGGGACGCAGCGCGCTGAAGCCCGTCGGGGCCTCGCCCGACAGCAGCAGGTCGACGAGCCGCACCGCTCCGCCGGCGGCACGCAGCGCAGCCTCGTAGGAGGCCTCGACGACGAACGTGTCGGAGTCGATCGCGCGGGCGGGCGGGGCCGATGCACACAGCTCCTCGATCCCGCGCACGTAGCGCGCCGGATGCACGGTCGTCAGCGTCTCGACGGAGACGCGCGGGGCCTCGACCCGTTCCATCCCGAGCCAGTCGTGGCGCGCCAGCTCCTGCTCGATCGCCACGATCCGCGCGGCGCGCTCCGGATGCGACCCCGTGTCGTGCGCCAACGAGGCGGGATGCGACAGATAGACGGGGCGAGGCATCTCAGTGCCGTGTCGGGTGACGATCATCCTGCTCTGGCGAGGCGATCGTCGTGGTTGGCAAGGACGCAGGAAGGGTGCAATGGCAGCGCCATTGCCCCGACCGAGGACGCAGCCAGCCGCGACGAGCGGCCGACCAGACGGGATGAGCGTTGCCTGACACGGCACTAGTACCGTACTTGCCCCCATGGCGGCTCCCGCAACGATCGAAGCCGACGTCGCCGTCGTGGGAGCGGGGGCCGCGGGCCTGTACGCCGCGCTGACTGCCGCCGCCACCGGCGGGCGCGTAGCGCTCGTGAGCGCGACCCCGCTCGCACAGTCGGCGAGCTACTGGGCCCAGGGCGGCCTGGCCGCCGTGCTGGCGCTCGACGACACGCGCGAACAGCATCTCGATGACACCCTGCGCGCGGGGCGCGGCACCGTCCGGCGCAGCGCAGCGGAGATCCTCACGAGCGAAGCCCCAGGCGCTGTGCGGGACCTCGAACGCCTCGGCGTGCGCTTCGACGCGGACCGCAGGGGACGCCTCTCGCTCGGCCTCGAGGGCGGCCACTCCGTGCGCCGCATCGTGCACGCCGGCGGCGCGGCAACCGGCCGGCGCGTGACGCGACAGCTGTCGGCGCTCGTGGCCGAGCACCAGCGGATCCAGGTGCTGGAGGACTGTCGAGCGGTCGCGTTGCCGACGACGGCGGGACGCTGCGCCGGCGTGCGGCTGCATGACGGACGCGTCGTCTCGGCCCGCGCGGTCGTGCTCGCGACCGGAGGAGCCGCAGCGCTGTGGTCGCGCACGACCAACCCGTCCGGGGCCGTTGGTGCCGGGATGGTGCTCGCGCACGCCGCTGGCGCCGCGCTCGCCGACCTCGAGATGATGCAGTTTCATCCGACGGCGGTCTCCGGTGCAAACGGCGCCGATGGCTTCCTCGTGACCGAGGCCGTCCGCGGCGAGGGCGCCCTGCTGCTCGACGCCGACGGCGAGCGCTTCGTCGACGAGCTCGCCCCGCGCGACGAGGTCGCGCTTGCAGTCGCGCGGCGCATGCGCGACACCGGTGCGAGCTCCGTGGGGCTCGACATGCGCGAGGTCGACCCGGCGCTGTTCCCCAACGTCGTCGCCGTGCTGCGCCGCAGCGGCATCGATCCGACGCGCGACTTGATCCCCGTCGCGCCGGCCGCGCACTACACGATGGGCGGGATCGCGACCGACCTCGACGGGCGTGCGTCCGTCCCGGGCCTGTACGCCGTCGGCGAGTGCGCATGCACCGGGCTGCACGGTGCGAACCGGCTCGCCTCGAACTCGCTCAGCGAGTGCTTCGTGTTCGGCCGCCGCGCTGCGCTCGCGGCGCTGGCCGAGCCGCTGCCACCCGCGCCGCGCGAGCCGGTCGCGGCGCTGCAGCGCCCGCAGCTGACGCAGGCGAGCCGCGACGCGCTCTGGCAGCACGCCGGGATCGAGCGCGACGGGGACGGCTTGCGCACGCTGCTCGACGACCCGCACCCGCTCGTGCGCCTCGTCGCCGCATGCGCGCTTGCACGCGAGGAGAGCCGCGGCGCACACCTGCGGCGTGACTTCCCCGAGCGCGATCCGGCGCTCGACGAGCACCACACCGTCGTCCGCGCCGCGGACGCCCCGGTGCTCGAGCACTGGGCCTGATCGCCTACCCCGACAGCAAACGAACGCGGGTGTTCGTCAGACTCCTGACAAACGAACGCAAACGTTTCGACTTAACGCGGGGTTAATAGTCCCGAGGCCTGAGCTTCACAACCCAGCGAGATACTGCGGCCGCCAAGGGGAGACCGGCACGGGGACAGCGAAGGAGAGGCAGAGCCGTCATGTACCGCTTCAGTCGGGCGATCTACCGCGAGCTTGCGAATGAGATCGTCGAAGACAGTCCAGGCAGCGTCACGGGGGTAACGAATCACGAGCGTGTCCTGCGCGCGTGCGAGGGCGCGATCGAGCGCCTCGCCACGGACAGGCACTACTTCGCGCGCCCGGCGCGGACGCTCTTCAACGACATCCGGCCGTACTTCCCCATGTCGTCCCAAGCACGGATATACCGTGTGATCGAGCGCTACATCGCTTGTGCCGACGAGTTCCTCGCCCGCCAGCCGATGACCGGCTACGACCTCGCCGGCAACCCACTCCAGTGCCGCGCCACGACGCGCAAGGGCACGCCATGCCAGCGCATGCCGCTGCCACACAACGGCTACTGCCCCTCGCACCAGCACCTCGCCGAGACCGAGGAACTGGCCGAGCGGGAGCTGGCCGCAGCCGCCGCGTAGCAGCCTTGACGCAATAGCCTCCCAGCATGCTGCTGGGAGTCGACGTCGGCGGGACGTTCACCGACGCCGTCCTGCTCGGCGACGGGGTGCTGGTCACCGCGAAGGCGCCGACGACTCCCGAGGATCAGTCGCTCGGCGTGATGGCCGCCGTCGAGGCGGCGCTCGGGCGCGCCGGCCGTGACGCGGTCGACGTGACCGCGTTCGCGCACGGCATGACCGTCGCGACGAACGCGCTGCTGGAGGGCCACCATGCCCGCACCGCGCTCGTCGTGACCGAGGGATTCACCGACGTCGTGGAGCTCGGTCGCCAGGCGCGTGCCGACCTCTACCGCCTGTGCGTCGCCCGCCCAGCGCCGCTCGTCCCGCCGGAGCTGCGCTTCGGTGCACCGGAGCGGATGACGCCCGATGGCCCGCTGCGTGAGCTGACGCCGGACGCCGCCGAGGCGCTCGCGCGCGAGGTCGCCGCCGCCGCGCCCGAAGCCGTTGCGGTCGTGCTGCTGCACGCCTACCGCCATCCGCAGCACGAGCGAGAGCTCCGCGACGCGCTCGCACACGCGCTTCCGGACGCGCACGTGTCGCTGTCGCATGAGGTCGTCGGGACCTTCCGCGAGTACGAGCGGGCCGCGACGACGGAGATCGACGCCGCCCTCTCTCCCCTGGTCGGCCGATACCTGCGTCAACTTGCGACACGCACGCAGGCGGCAAGCCTGCCCGAGCCGGCGATCATGCAGTCCAACGGCGGCTTGACGGACGTCGAGAGCGCTGCCACACACGCCGCCCTGACTGTGCTCTCCGGTCCGGCCGGCGGCGCGGCCGGAGCCGCTTTCACCGCACGGGCCGCAGGCGTCGAACGCGCGCTGTGCCTCGACATGGGCGGCACCTCGGCCGACGTGTGCGTCGTCCACGACGGCGCTGTGGCGGAGACGGGCGCGAGCGAGATCGCCGGGCGCCCGATTGCGCTGCCGACGCTCGACGTCCACACCGTCGGCGCGGGCGGGGGCTCGATCGCATGGCGCGACGCGGGCGGTGCGCTGCGCGTCGGCCCGCGCTCGGCGGGAGCGGTGCCAGGACCCGCCTGTTACGGACGTGGCGGCCGGGAGCCGACCGTCACCGACGCGAACCTGCTGCTCGGTCACCTGCCCGACGACGTGCCGCTGGCAGGCGGCGTGATGCTCGACCGCGCCGCGGCCGAGCGCGCGGTCAGCACGCTTGCCCGGGAGCTGGAGCTTGATACGCAGACGTGCGCCGCGGGGATCGTGCGCGTCGCGAACGCGGAGATGACGCGCGCGCTGCGCGTCGTCACGGTCGAGCGCGGGATCGACCCGCGCGACCACGCGCTCGTCGCGTTCGGCGGCGCCGGTCCGCTGCACGCGGTCGCGATCGCCGAGGAGCTGGGGATCGAGCGCGTGATTGTGCCGCGTACGTCCGGCGTGCTCGCGGCGCTCGGTCTGGTCGTCGCCCCGCGCCGACGCGACGCGCAGCGCAGCGTGCTGCGCTCAGGCTCAGAGCTCACCGCCGAGGCGATCGCGGACGACGTCGCACAGCTCGCAGCCGCGGCGCGCGACGCGCTCGGCGAGCCGGATGCGGCGATTGCCGCGACATACGAGCTGCGCTACCGCGGGCAGGCGTTCGAGCTGGCGATCCCTTCCTCGGCCGACCAGCCGGCCGCGACACCGGCCGCGCTGCGCGAGGCGTTCGAGGCCGCGCATGAGGAGCGCTACGGCTACCGCGACGCCGAGCAGGAGGTCGAGCTCGTGACCGTGCGCGTGAGCGCCACGACGCCCGCGCCCTTGGTGCCGCAGACGGCGTCGACCGCAGGCGGCCCGACAGCCGGGACGACGATCCCCGGGCCCGCCGTCGTCCCCCTGCCGGAGTCGACGCTCGTGATCCCGGCGGGCTGGTGCGGCTCGGTCCTCCCCGACGGTGCGATCGACGTGCAGCGCAACACGAGTGAGGCGGCGGCGTGAGCGTCGATCCCGTCGAGCTGCAGGTGATCCTCGGCGCGCTGCGCGCGACCTGCGAGGAGATGGGGGCGGTGCTGATCCGTTCGGCCCACTCGGCGAACATCAAGGAGCGACGCGACGCCTCGACCGCACTGTTCGATGCCGCCGGCGAGATGGTCATGCAGGCCGAGCACATCCCGGTGCACCTCGGCGCAATGCCGGCGGCCGTCGCCGCCGTGCGCGACGAGGCACACATTCCCGGCCGCGCGTGGGTGCTCAACGACCCCTACCGCGGCGGCACGCACCTGCCCGACATCACGGTCGTCACGCCGGTCTTTGCCGGCGACGGCCTGCTTGGCTTCGCCGCCTGCCGCGCGCACCACGCCGACGTCGGCGGTCCCACGCCCGGCTCGATGCCGGCCGACAGCCGCACGCTCGCCGACGAGGGCGTCGTGATCGAGCCGCAGCCGCTCGACGATGCAGCCATCGCGCGCCTGGCCGCCCAGATGCGCCAGCCGGACCAGCGCCGCGCCGACCTGCGCGCCCAACTCGCCGCGAACCGAGCCGGCGCGCGACGCTTCGAGCAGCTCGCCGAGCGGAGCGGCGCGGCGACGCTGCGCGCGGCGATGGCCGAGGTGCTCGACTATGCCGAGCGCCGCGCGCGCGCGTGCATCGCCGCGCTGCCCGACGGCGTCCGCACCGCACGTGACGTGCTGGAGGGCGCCGACGGTGACCTCGAGCTGCAGCTCGCCGCAACGGTCGAGGGCGAGGGGCTTGTGCTCGACTTCTCCGGCAGCGCGGCGCAGCACGACGGCAACCTCAACTGTCCGCTCGCCGTGACGCGATCCGCGTGCTACTTCGCGGTGCGCGTGCTCACCGATCCGGACATCCCGCCGAGCGCGGGCGCCTACCGGCCGATCGACGTGCGCGCCCCGGAGGGCTCGCTGCTCAACGCGCGGTCCCCGGCCGCCGTCGTCGCGGGCAACGTCGAGACGTCCTCCCGCGTCGCGGACCTCGTGCTGGCCGCCTTCGGCCGCGCACTCGGGCAAGGCACGATGAACAACCTCACGCTGGGCGACGAGACCTTCACCTACTACGAGACGCTCGGCGGCGGACAGGGTGCTTGCCCCGACGCGCACGGCCCGAGCGGCGTGCACGTGGCGATGAGCAACACGCTCAACACCCCGGTCGAGGCGCTCGAGCTGGAGTTCCCGCTGCGCGTCACCGAGTACGCGCTGCGGCGCGGATCGGGCGGCACGGGCCGCTGGCGCGGTGGCGACGGGGTCGTCCGCGAGCTGGAGGCGCTCGCGCCGATGACCTACTCGCTGCTGACGGAGCGCCGGCGCCACGCACCACCGGGCGCCAGCGGCGGCGAGCCCGGTGCGCTCGGCCGCAACCTGCTCGACGGGACCGTGCTGGCGCCGAAGGTGCGCGGGACGCTGGAGCCCGGCCAGCGCCTGCGCCTGGAGACCCCCGGCGGCGGCGGGCAAGGCTAACGGAAACAGTCGCGCAGATTGCGGCGAAATAGCCGCAAATAGCAGGGAAATTATGGAAATCCTAGGGTTTCGCCTAGAATGGCGGTCCCGTGCGTGGGCTGGTTGCACTTCCCACGGGCACACGGTTAATACGCTCCTTCTCCCTCCGGAACCTAATGCCGATTGCTTTCAAAGAATGGGCCGTCACCGTACGTGCGCTCGCTGAAGGCGAGCAGTTGGTCACGTTGCGCAAGGGCGGCATTCGCGAGACTGACAAGCACTTCGCGCTCGAGCACGAGCGCTTCTTCCTGTACCCCACCTTCGACCACCAGCGCGAGGACCTCGTGCGCGAGTCGCATCAGCCTGAGCTGCTGCGCGCGCTCGAGGAGGGCGTCTGGCCCGAGGGTGACCCGCCGATGCATGCGCTCACGCGCGACGGCGACATCCCGCAGCCCGACCGCGTGCGCATCCGAGCATGGGCCGAGGTCGCCGATCACTGGACGATCACGGACCGCCGTGCGGTCGACGCACTGTCGCCGTTCTACGTGTGGACGACCGACTACGCCGAAAAGCGTCTCGCTTGGAAGCGCCGTCACCCGCTGCACGTCGTGCTGCTGCGCACCTACCGGATCCCGCGCCCCGTCACCGTGAAGGTGCGCGACGAGTTCGGTGGCTGTCGCTCCTGGCTCGAGATCACGCGCGATCTCCCGTTCGAGGGCACTCCGGTGCTGTCTGACGACGAGTTCGGGCGTGCGCGCGAGGAAATCGCTTCGATCGTCGCCGGCAGGACCCCCGCGCTCGTCTAACGAGCGCGGGCCTCGCCCGAGGCGTCATGGCCTGGGTCGAGACCGTCACGCAGTCGTTCCGCGCACGCCACGAGTCCGCTGACGCGGACGACGTGGCGCGTGCGCTCGACTCGCTGGAGTCAACGCGCGCGCGGCTGGAGATCGTCTTTCCGAGAACGGCTGCCGACGTCACCGTCGTCTTCCACCGATCGGCCCCGCTGCTCGACCTCGCGCATCCGCTCGTCCCGCTCGAGCGGCTGCTGACGGCGCCCGCCGCACGCCGCTACGTCGTCGGCTCGACCGGCGGCGCCCAGACGATTCACGTGCTCGCGCCGCACGCGTTGCGCGACCGCGCATCGGCCGTCCCGGGATCGCGCGAGATGCTCGAGCGCGCGCCTGACGTGCTGTACGCGCGGCTCGTCGTTGGGCTCAACAACCGGCGCCTGCCGCCGCCCTCCACCCCTCCTCGGCTGCTCCAGCGCCTGCGGTGGGCGTGGCTCGTGGAGGGCACCGCGCGCTATTTCGCCGGCCAGGTCGAGCACGCGCGCCCGGCGATCGCTCGCCGCCTGCGCGAGGGCGAGCGCCCCGCCTTCCCGCCCAGTCTGCGCGACGCGGCGCTGCTCGGCCCGACGTTGATCGACCTGCTCGCGCGCGAGCAGGGCTCAGAGGCGGCGATGCGACTCGCCTGCTACCTCGATCCGGCTGGCCCTGGCCACGCACTGCGCGAGGCCTTCTCCGGCCGCTCGCTCGTGCACACCGAAGGCGCCTGGCGCTCGCACCTCGCCCGCATCGCCTCGGCCTGAGGCAGACGCTCAGGCCAGTTCAGAGCGGGGCGGGTGGGGCAGCATCAGCAGGTCGCGGGCGGCCTCGGCGCCCGAGCTCGGCACGAGCACGTCGCGCGGGCCAGCGGCGAGGAAGTCCGGCACGTCGAAGCCGCCGCTGCGCTTCGTCATGCTCGGGATGCCCTCCTCGAGCAGCAGGTTTTGGATCAGCTCCGCCTCGGCCTGGTGCTGCGCACGCGCGACCCGCACCAGCTCGCCCTCCGCGTACTGCGGCTTGATCTTGCGCGCTCGTTCCTGGCGTGCGCTGACCGGCGGCGGCGTGGTGTCGACCTGCACGAGCGGCACGCCGCAGCGCGGGCAGAAGCGCTCCTCGTCGCCGAAGACCTCGCCGCACGTCGGGCAGAGGAGCGGGGCCGCGGCGTCCACGCGTTACTCGACGACCAGCTCCACCTGCGTGACGCGGCCGTCCTCGATCGCCCAGGTGCGCACGTCGGGCTCGTCGTCGTCGGTGGCGAGGCCCACGATGATCCACAGCGCGCCCGGCCATTGGGCGGCGCCGTTGATATCGGTCTGCGACGGCTCCGGCGCGGTGCGCGTGTGCGAGTGGTAGATCGCGCCGATCTCCAAGCCCGCGTCATCGATCTCGTTGTTGATCCGCAGCAGGTCCAAGCCCTCGATCTCGAACCGCAGAGGACTGGCGTGCTTGTTCGTCGCCAGAAAGACCTGCTGGGCGCTGCCGTCACCGTTCGTGCCGACGACGCCGCAGCACTCGTTCGGTGCCTCGGCGCGGGCGTGGGCGACCATCTGGTCGTACAGCGTGCGGGCGATGCGCATCGACGTCAGCTCGCCCGCTCCGGTCAGGCGGCGGTCTCGCGCTCCGGCGCGGCTGCCTTCAGGTCCGGCTGGTCCTCGTCCTTCGTGATGCCGGCGATCGAGTCCTTGAACTCGCGCATGCCCTTGCCGATTGAGCGGCCGGCCTCGGGCAGGCGCTTCGGGCCCAACACCAACAGGGCGATCACGAGGACCAGGATGATCTCCATCGGTCCGATCTGAGAGAACATCGAAAACTCCGTTCCTTGCGGGGAAGGTCGTCAGGCGATGGTAGCGGTCGAACGGAATGCGCGGACGGCGCGCGTCCGGATCACCACCACACGGTCGAGTCGAGGTTCTCGACCTCGTCGACCGGCAGCGTGTAGATGCCGCTGGAGAGGTACTTCCAGCCGTCGTCCGCGACGATGAAGACGACGTTGCCCTCGTCCAGCTCGTTCGCGATCCGCACAGCCACGCGCGCGATCGCGCCGGTCGAGACGCCCGCGAACAGACCCTCCTCGTCGAGCAGCTTGCGCGTCCACAGGATCGCGTCGCGGTTCGTGACGAAGATCTTGCGGTCGAGCAGCGACAGATCGATGATCGGCGGGATGAAGCCGTCGTCGAGCGAGCGCAAACCCTGGACCGGCTCGCCCTGCATCGGCTCGGCCGCGACGATCTTGCACGCGTCGCCGAGCTCCTCCTTGAAGCGTCTGCCGTTACCCATCAGCGTGCCGCCCGTGCCGAGGCCGGCGACGAAGGCGGAGATCTCGTCGAGCTCCTCGAGGATCTCCAGCGCCGTGCCGTTGTAATGCGCGAGCGGGTTCGCCATGTTCCCGTACTGGTAGGGCATGTAGTACGAGGAGTCGGCGGCCGCCATCTCCAGCGCCAGTTCGACGGCGCCGTTGGAGCCCTTGTTGCCCGGCGAGTAGACGATCTCGGCGCCGTACATCTTCAGCAGCTGCGTGCGCTCCTGGGTGACGTTGTCCGGCATCACGACCTTGAGCGGATAGCCCTTGCGCTTGCAGATCATCGCGAGCGAGATGCCGGTGTTGCCGGAGGTCGGCTCGAGGATCGTCTGCCCGGGTCTGATCGCGCCTCTCGCCTCGGCGTCCTCGATCAGCGAGCGCGCGACGCGGTCCTTGACGGAGCCGGTCGGGTTGCGCGACTCGAGCTTCGCCCAGATGCGCACGCCGGGCTTCGGCGAGAGCCGCTTGAGCTCGACGAGCGGCGTGTTGCCGATCGCCTGCACGATGTCGCCGTAGCGACCGCCGCAGGGCCGATTCTGGAGGCGCTCCCCGTCCATTGCTTCACGAAGTATAGCGGGGTGTC
>DASYLH010000031.1:0-1936 GCA_036009645.1 Conexibacter sp. | reverse complement strand
CCCTGAGCCTGCCCGCGCTCTGGCGCCTTATGCGGCCGGAGGGACTCCGGACCGAGTGACGGGCATTTCCTCCGGAATCCTGACGAATGCTGGGTAGCAAAACGCTACCTGCGTGGCAGATTGCACAAGAGGGCAAGACGCGCTACCTTGCCCGCAACCGACTGGCCGCTTCGGCGGTTGAGGAGGAGAGAGGGAGATCCTGGGGAGGATCGACCGAGAAACACCAACGGCCGCCGGACTCAGGGGAGCGAGTCCGGCGGCCGTAGTGTTTCTGGAGGAGGGGTTGCGATGAGGGGTACGTTCGTCGCAATGAGCATGCTCCCACCGTCACCTCAATCTGCGGTAAACATTTCGTCACCGCCCGCATGAGGTCGATCAGTAGGCGTAGAAGCCCCGCCCGGCCTTCTTCCCGAGCGCCCCGTCGGCGATCATCGCCCTCACCCGCGCCGGCACCTCGAGCCCGATCGAGCGGGCGATCGCGGCCGAGACGTCGAGCCCGACGTAGTCGAGCAGCGCCAGCGGTCCCATCGGGTGACCTGCACCGAGGCGCATGCAGGTGTCGATCGCGTCCGGCGCCAGCCCGGTCTGCTCCATCAGCTCGACCGCGCTGAACAGATACGGGAACAGCAGGCGATTGACGACGAAGCCGGCGATGTCCGGCACCTCGACGGCCGTCTTGCCGAGCGTGGCGCACAGCGCGCGCGCGCGCTCGCGGACGGACTCGACGGCCTCCGGCGCGTACGCCAGCTCGACGAGCGCCATCTTGGGCACGGGGTTGAAGACGTGCAGGCCGACGAAGCGGTCGGGACGACCGGACGCCTGCGCGAGCTGCGCGACGGACAGCGAGGATGTCGTCGTCGCGAGCACGGCGTCCTCAGACGACACGCGGCCCAGCTCGGCGAGCACGCCGCCCTTGACCTCGTAGTCCTCTGCGGTCGCCTCGATGAGGAACGTCGCCGGGGCCAGCGCGTCGATGTCCGATACGACCGTGACGCGGTCCGCGATCGGATCCTCGCTCAGCTTGCCGCACCACTTCGCGACCGCGCGGCGCGCGCGCTCAGCCGAGCTGTCCGAGCGCGCCCACAGGAGCACCTCGCCGTGCTGCGCCGCTGTTGCGGCCAAGCCACACGCAATTGCGCCCGCCCCAGCGATTCCCAGCCGTTCCGACACCGAATGCTCCTTGAGTTGACTCGTCAGTCAACCGAACACTACGCATCGACGGTCGACGGCAGCTCCACTACGGCCCGTGCCTCTCGGCAGCTGCGAATGCGCCATGGACGTACGCCGCGATCGACGCGCGCGACGCGTCCCTCGCCGTCGAGCCACACGAGGTCGAGCGCGAAGCGCATGCCGAATGTGTGGATCGAACGCGTGCCCGGCAGCACCAACCCGGTGGCGGGCGGAAGCGTGCGGAGCCCCGCGAGGCCGAGCAGGCGGGCGAGCGGATCGCGTGCACAGCGCACGTCGCAGTGCGCGAGCTGCGAGGGAGAGACGCGGGCACGCGGGAGGCGGCGCAGACGACGCGGCAGCGGCATGTCGGCCGGAGGGCGGCGACGCCGCCGTCTCGCCCCCGGGTCACTCCTCCCAGCGGAAGCCGGTCGCCGACGGGCGCGGCGCGAGCGGGCTGTCAGGCAAGCCGTCGGGCGGTTCCGGCAGGTTGTAGCCGCTCGGCGCGAGGTCGTTCGGCGTGTCCGGGTGAAAGATCGCGGCGAGCAGCTGTGCTTGCCCGCGGCCGGGGCCGAGCTCGAACTGGCCGCCGCCGTAGAGCGCGATCCCTTCACGGTCGCACGCGTCGTAGAAGTCGAAAAGCCTTCGGACGGAGCCGAAGCGCGAGGGCTTCGAGTTCAGACAACGTGGGCGGAACGGCAGAGCCTCCACGTCGCTCCACTCGTGGATGGCGGCGTCCCAGGTGATGCGCACGCGATGCGGCTTCAGC
>DASYLH010000030.1:0-48474 GCA_036009645.1 Conexibacter sp. | reverse complement strand
ACGCGCTTGCCGATCGTCTGCCCCCAGAGCAGCTCCGTGCCGAAGAAGTAGACGAACGTGAGCACGATGAACACCGCCCGCGGGCTGCCCTTCGTCTCGGCCCAGATCGATCGGCTGGTGGCCCCCTCGTTGCCGAGCGTCTTGGCGACCAGCACCAGCAGGATCAGGACGACCACCGCGTCGATGACCGCCGCCGCGATGCGCCGGCCGAGAATCTCCCCTCCCTCCATGAGAGGGACCCTATCTCGGCTTGCGCCCGCGCGGCGCAGCGCTGGTGGACGCGTCCGCACTTCCGGCCGGATCCACTAGGCTGGACTCGCAGGCCAAGCAGCCGCGGAGGCTCGCCCTTCGAGGAAAGTCCGGACATCACAGGGCAGGGTGGTCGGGAACCCGACCCGGGGAAACCCGCGGGAAAGTGCCACAGAAACACACCGCCGATGGCGCGTCTGCACGTGCGGCGCGCACAGGCAAGGGTGAAAAGGTGCGGTAAGAGCGCACCGGCGCCGTGGCGACACGGCGGCCAGGCAAACCCCACCCGATGCAAGGCCAAGCCGGACCGTTCGCAGGTTGCCCGCCGAGGTCCAGGTCGGCCGCACAGATGGATGACTGCTCACGACAGAATCCGGCTTACCGGTCAGCTAAGGAAAAGCCCCGCTCCGGCGGGGCTTTTCTATTCGGCTGGCCGCAAGCCGGTGGCTGCCAGGCCGGTGACGGTGCTCACGCTTCGAGCACGACCGCGAGCCCCTGGCCCACGCCAATACACAGCGTCGCCACGCCCCAGCCGCCACCTCGGCGGCGCAGCTCGTACGCGCAGGTCGCCAGCACGCGGGCGCCGCTCGCACCGAGCGGGTGGCCGAGCGCGATCGCGCCGCCGTTGACGTTCACGCGCTCGGGGTCGAGCTCGGTCCACTCGGCGAGGCAGGCGAGCGATTGCGCTGCGAACGCCTCGTTCAGCTCAAGCACGCTCACGTCGCTCCAGCCGATTCCGGCCTGAGCGAGCGCGCGGTTCACTGCTTCGACCGGGCCGATGCCGAACACGTCAGGGTCGACGCCCGAGACGCCGCGCCCCGCGATCCGCGCGAGCGGCTCGCGACCGATCGCCGCGGCTGCGTCCGCGCTTCCGATCAGCACGGCGGCTGCGCCGTCGTTCAGCGCCGACGCGTTCCCCGCCGTCACCGTGCCGGTCTCACGACGGAATGCCGGCTTGAGCTTCGCGAGGGCCTCGAGCGAGCTGTTCGGTCGCATGATCTCGTCGCGCGCCAGCTCGACCTTGGGAACGGGTACGACCCAGTCGTCGTAGAAGCCGTCGTCCCATGCCGCAGACGCACGCTGGTGGCTGCGCACCGCAAACGCGTCCTGCGCCTCGCGGGAGATCCCGTATCTGTCGGCGAGCCCCTCGGTCGACTCGCCGAGCGAGATCGTCCAGCGCTCCGGCATGCGCGGATTCACGAGCCGCCAGCCAAGCGTTGTCGAGGCGAGGGTCTCGTCGCCGCGCGGGAAGGCCTTCTCCGGTTTCGGCACCACCCACGGCGCACGGGTCATCGACTCGACGCCCCCGGTCAACACGAGCGAGGCGTCGCCGCACTCGACCGCGCGACTGCCTGCGATCGCTGCCTCCAGCGACGATGCGCACAGCCGGTTCACGGTCACGCCGGGGATCGACGTCGGCAGCCCTGCCAGCAGCACGGCCATGCGCGCGACGTTGCGGTTCTCCTCTCCGGCGCCGTTCGCGTTGCCGAAGACGACGTCTTCGATCGTCGCCGGGTCGAGCTGCGGCGAGCGCTCGACGATCGTCTTCGCGACGTGCGCCGCGAGGTCGTCGGGGCGCACGCCCGCGAGCGCCCCGCCGTAGCGGCCGAACGGGGTGCGCACGGCGTCGAGTACGTAGGCGTCTGGCATGCCGCGGACCCTAGCGTTGACCGGCAGTCGCGGGCGGAGGTTTTGGGCTTGGCGCGTAGACGCGGTGTGCTGGTGGGATCGTTAAACGGGCTCATGCGCATCCACGATGGGACGACAGGCGACTTGACACAGAGCCGCTTGAGTTTCTAGTGTCATGAGCTAGGCGCGGAACATTGGTCCGTGCCCGGGGGGTGGGTTCTACCGCGCCGCAGATGGGGGATGGCGTTCGCGCGTCGCACAATGCGGCGGCGCAGGGGGCTGCGTTGTACTCGCGTCGCGACGGGTGCTGGACACGTCGCCTCATCCATGCCGCATGAGCCGAGAAAGGCAGAGAGACATGATGAGATCACGCAAGTATCGCGTCGTGGTGGCCGCTGTGGTCGCCGCGATGGCCCTGATGGTCGGGGCTGGGGCCGCGCAGGCCGCGTTCCCGAACTTCACCGGATGTACGGCGAGGGCCGAAAGGGGTCCCGAAGACGGGGCCTGCGTCAACGTCCAGCAGCGCAGCGGGAACCTCCGCATAGGCAGCTTCAACGTCCCGCTCCACGAAACGCTCGAGATCCGCGGCACGTTGGTCCCGAACGGCACGACGACGCCGCTGTTCAGGGCGCCGGCCGGCTCGACCGGCTTCATAGGCAGAGCGGAGAGGGTCCCGGGTGGCCTCCTCGGCATAGAATGGATCCCGGGGACCAGCGTCCTAGCGATCACCGAGCTTGCCGGTTCACCGTCGGCGATCAGACTGAATCTCGACGACTTCAGCATCAGGATCCCGATCAAGGTTCGCCTCGTGAACACACTGCTCGGGATGGACTGTCACATCGGCACGAACAGCAGACCGGTGTCGCTCACCCTGATCGTCGGGACGACGAGCCCGCCGGCGCCGAACAGACCGATAAGCGGCAGACTCGGCACCTTCGGCGAAATCCCCGGCGGAATAGGCCTGCAAGGGATCGGCAACGTGAACGTCGAAAACTCGTTCGCGGTGCCCGGGGCGACCGAATGCGGTCTCGGCCTCGGCCTGATCAACTCGCTCGTCAACCTGAAGCTCGGGTTGCCGTCGGCCGCGGGCAACAACTCGGCTGAACTCAGGAGCGACGTCGCGATCGGATTCGTCCCGTAGCGGACCCGGACGCAGCCTGATCTCGATCCGCTCCCTCCCGCTGGTTGAGGGGGCGGATCGCGTCGTCTCGTCCCCGCCGGCAAGCTACGCTCCACGCGGAGGTTCGGCCCCGGTGGTCCCCAAGACACGCTACGCCCGCGCGGGTGACGTCCACATCGCCTATCAGGTCGTCGGAAACGGCCCGGTCGACCTCGTCTACGTCCCGCCGCAGCTGCAGCAGGTCGAGCACCTGTGGGCAGAGCCGCGCATCGCCGCCTTCTTCGAGCGGCTCGCTCGCTTCTCCCGCCTGATCCTGCTCGATCGCCGCGGCACCGGCCTGTCCGATCCGATCTCCTCGACGACGACGCTCGAGGACCAGATGGAGGACGTCACGGCCGTGCTCGACGCGGTCGGCTCCGAGCGTGCCGCGCTGTTCGCCCAGTCGGACGGTGCTGCGATGGCGATGCTCTACGCGGCGACACATCCCGAGCGCACGCGTGCGCTGGTGCTGTACGCGGGGATGGCGCGCGTAACCGGCGCGCCGGGCTACGAGTGGCCTGGCACGCGCGCCGAACGCGAGCAGCGGATCGCAGAGATCTTCGCCCACTGGGGCGAGGGGGCGCGGTTCGACCTGATCGCACCGAGCGCCGCGGGCGACGCGTCCTTGCAGCGCTGGTTCGCGCAGCTCGAGCGCCTGTCCGCGAGCCCCGGCGCGCTGCGGCTGCTGTTCGACATCGCCGGCGAGACGGACGTGCGCAGCGTGCTGCCGTCGATCACGGCGCCGACGCTCGTCCTCCACCGGCGCGACGACCAGGTGATCGACGTGCGTCATTCGCAGTACCTGGCCGAGCACATCCCGGGCGCGCGCTACGTCGAGCTGGAGGGGCGCGACAACCTGCTGGTCGTCGGCGACAGCGAGCGGGTGCTCGCGGAGGTCGAGCGCTTCCTCACCGGGACGCACACGCCTCCGGAGCCGGATCGCGTGCTGGCGACCGTCATGTTCACTGACATCGTCGGCTCGACGGAGACGGCTGCTCGCCTCGGCGATCGTGCATGGCGTGACCTGCTTGCACGCCACGACGAGCTCAGCCGTGCGCATCTCGTGCGCTATCGCGGACGCGCGGTGAAGTCGCTCGGCGATGGCTTTCTCGCGACCTTCGACGGGCCCGCACGCGCGATCCGCTGCGCGATCGAGCTGCGCGACGCGGTGCGTGAGCTGGGCGTCGAGCTGCGTTCGGGCCTCCACACGGGTGAGTGCGAAGCGATCGGAGACGACGTCGGCGGGCTCGCGGTTCACATCGGCGCGCGCGTCGGCTCGCTGGCGGCACCGCACGAGGTGCTGGTGTCGAACACCGTCAAGGACCTCGTCGTCGGCTCCGGCATCGACTTTAAAGACCGCGGCGAACATGCGTTGAAGGGTGTACCGGGGAGATGGCGGCTGTGGGCGGCGCAACGCTGACAAGGGTGCCGTTGTGCCTTGACACGACACACTCTAGTTTCTAGAGTCAACGCTGCGAACTGGGAGTTCGCGCGGACGGGGTGAGTCCGCCGCTGATGGGGGGATGGCAGTGCGCCGCGCTTATGCGGTGGTGTGGGGGGTCTGACCGTGCTCGCGTTGGGCGGAGCGCTTGGAACGTCCGTTTGACGACATCCGCGCATAGCGCGGAGAAAGGCAGATACTCATGCGAGCACGCAGGCATGCCCTGTCAATCGCTGCTGTCATCGTTGCGATGGCGCTGCTTGGAGTTGCGGGGACGGCTCATGCCGCCTTCCCCAACTTCGCAGGCTGCACGGCGACCAACTTCGAACTGGACGCTTGTGTCGACGTCCAGAACAGAGCGGGTACGAACATAAACATAAAGGGCTTCAATGTTCCGCTCGGTGAATCGCTTGAGATCCGCGGGACGCTCAGAGGCAACGGTACGTTCACGCCGCTGTTCGTCCCGCCGGCTGGCACGAACGGCTTCTTCGCAAGAGCGGTGCCGGTGCCGGGCGGTCTCCTCGGCATAGAATGGATCCCGGGCAACAGCGTGCTAGCGATCACCGAGCTCGCCGGTTCGGCGTCGGCGATCAGACTTAACATAATCACGCATAACATCACTATCCCGGTCAAGGTCCGCCTCGTGAACGTCCTGCTCGGCATGGACTGCCACATCGGCACGAACAGCAACCCGGTGGTGCTCAACCTCACTTCCGGAACGACGAGCCCGCCGCCGCCGAACAGACCGATCAGCGGCTCGCTCGGCAGAGAAGAAGGCTTCGAAAGAGGCCTGATCTTCAGAGGGGGCATCAACGTCGACAACTCGTTCGCCGTCCCGGGCGCGACCGAATGCGGGCTTGGTTTCGGATTGATCAACTCGCTCGTCAACTTGAGGCTGAGGCTGCCGTCGGCTGCCGGCAACAACTCGACCACCGTCTACAACGATGTGGCGCTCAGGCTGACCCCATAGCCGTCTGACGTCGCTGCGCATCGCGCCCTCTTCGCGATCGCGGAGAGGGCGCTTGCGTGCTCTGTCAAGCTCTCAGCGTCCACTGCCGATACCCGAGAGCACGCGGCCGGTGACGGCCGCGGGATCTTCACTGCACGAGACTGGAGCGCGAACGATGGGCGGACGATTCCGGCGGGGCTGGGACCTTGCGAAACAGAGCTGGGCGATCCTGCGTGCCGACCGCGCGCTCGCACTGTTCCCGGTCGTGGCGGCCGTCGCGTGCCTGGTCGCCGGCATCCTCATCATCGGCCCGGGTGCCGCGCTGTTCGCGACGGTGAGCAAGCCGGCCGGCGTCGTCGTGATGGTGATCGGCGGCTACGTGCTGACGTTCATCGGCATCTACTGCAGCACGGCGCTCGCGGCCGCCGCAGCGAAGGCGCTCGACGGCGGCCATGCGACGCTGGGTGACGGCTTCGCGGCTGTGCGCTCGAGACGTGGCGTGATCGCGCAGTGGGCACTTGTGCAGCTGACCGTCGGCCTGCTGCTGCAGGTCATCCAGGGCCTGTTGTCCGAGAGTGCGGTCGGCCGCCTCGTCGCGACCATCTTCACCTCGCTCGCAGGCGCCGCCTGGGCAATCGCGACCTTCTTCGTGCTGCCGATCTTGGCGCTCGAGGGCGTCGGTCCGAAGGAGGCGTTCACGCGCTCCGCCCACACGATTCGCGAGCGCTGGGGCGAGGGCCTCATCGGCGCCGGCTCGATCGGCGGCTTGGTCTTCCTGTGCGCGATGCTGCCGGCGATCGGCCTCGGTGTGCTGGGCGTTGTGGTGGCGAGCTCCACGCCGGCGGCCGGCGTGGCGTTGCTTGCGATCGCTGTGATCGTCTTCGTCGGTGCGGCGATCCTCTCCTCGACGCTCAACGTGATCTTCCGCGTCGCGCTGTACCGCTTCGCGACCGAGCAGCGTGTCGTCGGCGGCTTCGACGGCGACGCGCTCGCGGGGGCGTTCCAGCCGAAGAAGCGCGGTCGCCGCCAGCCGGCGGTCTGATCGTCGCGGGGGCTCCGGCCCCCGTGTGAGCCGCCGCTCGCACTCCACTCGCGGGCGGTGGTCTTCCACTCGTGGACGGTGGCGCGGGGCGCATCACGAGACGAACATGCGTTCGCATCGTGATCGTCTGCGTCCTCCTTCCCCGCTTCGAGCTGACCGTCGCCGCCGGCGACCGCGAGGAGTTGCTGCGCACGCCTGCGGCACTCGCGCCGGAGCCCGGCGGGGAGGCGTGCGTGGGAGAGGCGTCTCCCGCCGCGGAGGCGTTCGGTGTGCGAGCCGGGACACCGCTCGGCGAGGCGCTCGCGCGTTGTCCGTCGCTGACGCTCGTGCCGCCAGATCCAGCCGGCGTCGCCGATCGCTGGGAGCGGCTGCTGGTGCGGCTGGAGTCGATCGGCGCCGCGGTCGAACCGGAGCGACCTGGGCTCGCCTGCTTCGCCGCGCGTGGACTGCTGCGGCTCCACAGTGGATCGCTCGAGCGCGTGCTGGCTGCCGCACGCCATGCGCTGCGCCAGCCGGCGCGGCTCGGCGCCGGTCCGTCGCGCTTCTGTGCGTTTGCGGCTGCGTCGCGCGCCCGCGTACGGCGACCAATGGTGGTCGCGGGCGGCGAGGCGGAGGCGGCTGCCTATCTCGCGGGGCTGCCGGTCGCGTTGTTGCGCGGCCGGCACGAAACGTTCGCGCTGCCCGAGTCGCTTGAGCGGCTGGGGATCGCCACGTTCGGCGAGCTCGCCGCGCTGCCGCAGGCGGCGGTGGCGGATCGCTTCGGCGCAGCCGGATTGCTCGCGCACGAGCTCGCGCGTGGTCGGGATGGAGCGCTCGCGCCCCGCCAGCCGCCGGAGCGCCTGGCCGAGGAGCTCGAGCTGCCGGAGGCTCTCTCCGGCATCCAGCTCGACCGTGCGCTGCAGTTGCTCGTCGACCGGCTGCTTGCGCGGCGGGAGCGTCGCGGACGCACGCTGCGCACGGTCGTGCTGTCGGCAACGCTTGTGGAGGGCGGCACGTGGCGGGACCGGGTCCCGTTCCGCGAAGCCCTCGCGGATCCGCAGCGGATGCTGCTCGCGCTCGCGCAGCGGCTCGCGCTGCTGCCGGCGCCGGCGGAGCGGCTGCGGCTCGCCGTCGAGCGCTTCGGCCCGCCCGCGAGCGACCAGCGCTCGCTGCTTGACGAGGCGGTGGCGGTGCGTCGCTCGCGGCTGCGCGAGGCGGTCCAGCAGGCGCGCGCGGCGGCGGGGCCCGACGCGGCACTGCGCGTGCTCGCAGTTGAGGAGCAGTCACGCCTGCCCGAGCGCCGCGTCGTGCTGACGCCGTTCGAATGAGCGGGTCCGCCGGTCGTGCCCATCGGCTGGCGCAGCCGCGCCACGCGCGGGTTGAGTCGGATCCGGCCGACGGTAGTCCACGGACGGTCGAAGGCCGGGAGGTGGACGCGGTACGGGAGTCGTGGCTCATCGAGGATCGCTGGTGGAACGGCAGCCCCGTTCGTCGCCGCTACTGGGAGGTCGTCACGACCTGCGGTCGCAACCTTGTCGTCTTCCACGACTTGCGCGGTGGCCGCTGGTTCGCGCAGCGGTAGCTTGCGGGCGCGCCCACCGTGGCGCGTTGTGGCTTGACGTGCAATAGACATTTTTATAGTGTGATAGTGCTCTTTTCGGAGCACGGGGGAGTTGCGTGCCGGGTCGCGCACCTGTTGGTCCTTCATGTGTGTGCGGCTTGCGCGTGCTCATACAACTACCTGCGACATTTCGCAGAGAGGGGGGTCGCGCATGCCCATGCGCAAGCACCTCGTCGCATTGCTGGTCCTCGGCGCGTCAATGCTGTTCGCGAGCACTGCGACGGCGGCGTTCCCGAACTTCTCGGACTGCCCGACGACGGCTCCGGGGGCGATAGATTGCCTCGACATCCAGAGCGTGAGCGGAAGCCTCGAAATAAAGGGCTTCACGGTTCCGCTCGGCGAATCGCTCGAGATCCGCGGTGCGATCACTGAAATCACGGAAGCGGAACCGGCGTCGAGACTCATACCGCCCAGAGGTACGAACGGGTTCTTCTCCAGATCTATAAGGGTCCCCGGGGGACTCCTCGGCCTTGAATTCTGGATCCCGGGCAACGAAGTCCTCGCCAGGGCGGAACTCGCTGGTCCGACCTCGGCGGTCAGAATCGCGTTCGGTCTGCCGGTCACGACGGTCAGCCTGCCCGTGAAGGTGAAGCTCGACAACCCGATACTCGGGTCGAACTGCTACATCGGCACGGACAGCAACCCGGCAAGGCTGAACCTCACAACCGGCACGACGAGCCCGCCGGCGCCGAACAGACCGATCTCCGGCAGCCTCGGCACGGTCGGCTTCGAAGGGGGCGTGCTGACGCTGAGAGGCTCGAGAAGCGTCGACAACGCGTTCGCCGTTCCGGGCGCCTCGGGCTGCGGCCTGCTCGGCATAGCCAGCCCGCTCGTGAACCTGAGGCTCAGGCTGCCATCGGCAGGCGGCAACAACACGATGATCGTCACGAACAACGTCGCGATCAGGCCCATCTGATGATCTGAGAGCGGTGGCCTTCGTCGGCCGATGGGCTTGTCGCGGGGCGCTCTGTCTCGCGGCAAGTCCGCTCTCCACCTCCGGGTGGTAGCCATTATAAATATGAGAAGCGAACATGTGTTCGTGTCCTATGTGGAGCTGCACGCGCATTCCGCCTTCTCGTTCCTGGACGGCGCCTCGCTGCCGGACGAGCAGGCGGTCGCGGCTGCTGAGCTGGGGCACGAGGCGCTCGCGCTGACCGACCACGACAACGTCTGTGGCGCGATGGAGCACGCGCAGGCGTGCAAGGCGGTCGGGCTGCGGGCGCTGCACGGCGCCGAGCTGACGCTCGACGACGGTCGTCACCTGACGCTGCTCGTCGCGGATGAGCGCGGGTGGCGCAATCTCTGCCGGCTCGTGACCCGCGCGCACGCTCACACGCGCGGGGATGAGCCGCAGGAGCGCACTGGGGGGCCGGGGGCGGGCGGGGGATCCGCCCCCGGCGTGCGCCTTCGCCAGGCGACACAGCCGCACGTGTCACTCGCGGCCGTGCTCGATCACGCGGATGGGCTCGTCTGCCTCAGCGGTTGTGCGACACAGGGGATCCACGACCGCACGACGCTGACGAAGCTGCGCGACGCCTTCGAGTCCGATCGCCTGCGCATCGAGCTGCA
This sequence comes from Conexibacter sp., assembly GCA_036009645.1. Taxonomy (GTDB): domain Bacteria; phylum Actinomycetota; class Thermoleophilia; order Solirubrobacterales; family Solirubrobacteraceae; genus Conexibacter. The sequence goes on along the minus strand of DASYLH010000030.1, from coordinate 38,836 downwards.
GCGCCCATTCCTGCGTGACGATCGCGCGCGCAACCGCTGCCTCGCCGGACTCGCGCGCGAGCTTGGACTGCTCACCGTCGCGACCGGCAACGTGCATGCACACGCGCGCGCCCGCGCGCCGCTGCAGGACACGCTCGTTGCTGTCCGTCACCACACGACGCTGGAGGCCTCCGAGCCACGTCGGCGCGGCAACTTCAGCCACGTGCTCGCGACGCCGCAGGCGATGGCGGCGCGCTTTGCCGCCGACCATCCCGAGGCCGTGGCGGAGACGGCGGAGGTCGCCGAGCGTCTGCGCTTCGACCTGACCGAACACCACGGCTACCGCTACCCCGGGGAAGAGGACGCCGAAGCCGATCGCACCCTCGCTGAGCTGTCGCGAGCCAAGTTGGAGGAGCGCTACCCGGCGGGAGATGGTCGCGGCGCTAGAACGCACCCGCTGCGCGCCGAGGCGCTCCCGCGTCTCGAGGAGGAGCTGCGCATCATCGCGGCGCTTGGCCTCTCCGGCTTCTTCCTGCTGCACCGCGACATGCTGGAGCTGGCGCGCGAGGTCGCGCTCGAGGTGCGCGGGCCGGACACCGCCCGCGCGCTGCTGCCGCCGGGCCGCGGCCGCGGCTCGTCCGTCTCCTCGATCGTCTGCTACCTCACCGGCCTCTCCCACGTCGACCCGATCGCGAACGACCTCTTCCTCGGGCGCTTCCTCAACGACGAGCTGACGGCGCTGCCGGACATCGACCTCGACTTCCCGCGCGACGTGCGCGCGGCGCTGATCCCGCGCATCCACGAGCGCTACGGCAAGGACCGCTCTGCTCTCGTCGCCGCCTTCCCGACCTATCGCGCACGCGGCGCGATCCGCGAGCTTGGCAAGGCGCTCGGCCTCCCGCCGGGGGAGATCGAGCGCGTCGCGCGCGGCTCGGAGGGGTGGTCCGCACGCGACGTCGCACACGACGTCGCCTCCGCGCTTGGGCCCGAGCGCCTCGCACAGGGTCGCTGGGCATGGCTCGCCCGCCTCGCCGAACAGGCGCACGGTCTGCCACGCCACCTCTCCCAGCACCCCGGCGGGATGGTCGTCGCGACGCGCCCGTTGGTCGACTGCTGCCCGATCGTCCCGGCCGCGATGGAGGGCCGCCAGATGGTCCAGTGGGACAAGGACTCGTGCGCCGACGCCGGCTTTCTGAAGATCGACCTGCTCGGACTCGGGATGCTGTCGGCCGTCGAGCGCGCGGTCGAGCAGATCGCGAGGCTGCGTGGCGAGCGGATCGACCTCTCCCGCATCCCGTACGACGACCCGCTGACGTACGACGCGATCCAGAGAGCCGAGACGGTCGGCGTCTTCCAGATCGAGAGCCGCGCGCAGATGGCCTCGCTGCTGCGCACCAGGCCGAGAACGCTGCAGGACATCACGATCCAGGTCGCGATCGTGCGGCCCGGCCCGATCCAGGGCGGCGCCGTCAATCCCTACATCGAACGGCTCCAGCGGCTGCGCGCCGACCCCGACTTCGAGGTGCCCTACGAGCATCCGTCGCTCGTCGAGCCGCTCAGGGAGACGCTCGGCACGATCATCTTTCAGGACCAGGTGATCGAGGTCGCGATGGCGTTCGCCGGCTTTAGCGCGGGGGAGGCGGAGGGGTTGCGCCGCGCGATGAGCCGCAAGCGCTCGGAGGCGGCGATCGAGGCGCACCATGCGAAGTTCGTGGCGGGCGCGATCGCCACGCATGGGGTGGACCCCGAGCTGGCCGAGCGGATCTTCGAGAAGGTGCGCGGCTTCTCCGGCTTCGGCTTCCCGAAGGCGCATGGGGCAGCCTTCGGGCTGCTCGCCTACCAATCAACGTGGCTGCGCGTGCACTACCCGCCCGAGTTCCTGTGCGCGCTGCTGAACGAGCAGCCGATGGGCTTCTATCCGCCCGATGCGCTCGTGCACGAGGCGCAGCGGCGCGGCCTGACGATCTTGCCACCGGACGTCAACGCGAGCGAGGTCGAGTGCACGGTCGAGCGCGTCGATCCGCACGTCGTCCGCATCGGGCTCGGCTACGTGCGCGGCGTCCAACAGGCAGACGCGGAGACGCTGGTTGCCGCTCGCGTCGCCGGCGGACCGTTCCGCGACCTGGGCGAGCTGGCCGCGCGCGCCGGCGCCGGTCGGCCCGCGCTCGAGCTGCTCGCCTGGTCGGGAGCCTGCGATGAGCTCGCCGGCGGAGATCGCCGGGTCGCGCTGTGGCGCTTGGGAGTGGCGACGCCGGGCAAGCGTGTCCCGCAGGGCACCCAGCTCGCGCTCGGGCTCGAGCTGCCGGACGCGCCGGTCCTGCAGCGGCTCGGCCCGTGGGGCGAGCTGCTCGCCGACTACGACACGACCGGCCTCACGGCTCGCTCGCATCCGCTCGCGCAGTTGCGCCGCAGCCTGCCGCACAGCGTGGCCGCCAGCCGCGACCTGCCGCGGATCGCACACGGCGCGCGCGTGCAGGTGGCCGGGCTGGTCGTTGCCCGCCAGCGTCCCGGGACCGCGAGCGGCGTCGTCTTCATGCTGCTCGAGGACGAGCACGGGACGATCAATCTGATCGTCCCGCCGAAGCTCTACGAGCGCAGCCGCCTGACCGTTCGGACCGAGCCGCTCGTGTGTGCCGCCGGTCGGCTCGAGCGCCATCCGGCTGCGGGCGGCGGCATCAACGTGCTCGTCGAGCGGATCGAGTCGCTCGCCGCGCCGGATCGGGTGCTGGCGGAGATTAAGGATCTCTCGCCGCTCGACGAGGCGGAGCGGCGGCGCGCTGAGGTCGGGCACGGCGACGGCGCGGCCGATGACTTCCGTGCTGTCGCGCCCGCCGTCATGAGCTTCGCGCAGGGCCGCCGGCGGTAGGCGCATGCGCTGGCGCATCGGCGCTGCGCAGAGGCCGGCGCCGTGTTCGCGCGGTTCGCCCTTCCATTCCGTGGTCCGCTCAGGGTAGGGTCCGCAACGGCCATGCTTGCCACCGCCGCATTTCTCGCGTTTTGGGTCGTCGTCGGCCTCGTGCTGTTCTTCATCGCTCTGCGCGGCGGGCCGCGCGGTGCGCGCGCGACATTGCAGTCGCAGAGCCGCGGGGGCCGCCGCACTGCCATCGTCCTGTTTGCGGTCTTCTACATCGCGATTGGCGTGGCCGTGCCGGCGCTGATCCTCGTCGGGAACCACGACAGCGCCGCGGCACACGTCAACGGCACGACGGTCGAGCTGACAAAGCAGGAGCAGGACGGCCGCATGATCTTCGGCGAGTACTGCGCGAGTTGCCACACGCTCGCCGCCGCCGACGCCGATGGCAAGGTCGGGCCGAACCTCGACCAGCTCCAGCCGCCCGAGGGCCTCGTAAAGGACGCGGTCGAGAGAGGCCGTCAGCGCGGCAGCGGCACGATGCCGGCCGGCATCGTGCAGGGCGAGGACGTGGCCGCCGTGTCGGCGTTCGTCGCCGCCGTCGCCGGCAAGTAGTTCGCCTGCGGGTGCCGGAGGCGGCCGATGTGGCCGTCGAAGGCGGGTCCCGCTTCTCGGAGTTTCCGGGATCATTATTCCGCCAGCGCGCGGATCCGACCGCGGGTCTCCATAACATCGGCGATATGCAGGCGAATGGTTTGCTTCCGCTGCTAGGATCGCCCCGCACAACGACCGCTGAATTCCCACTCGCCGCCGGGTGGGAAGCGGGGGACCCAGGACATCGGGGCGAATCGTGCAGGCCGCACGTAGCGCCGCTCTTTCGGCGCGAGCCCGTCAGCTAACCCCGTAAGCCGACGAAAGAGGACCAAATGCCACCTGCCGAGGCGCCCTCACGCCCCGTCCGTCGCACCGCCGCACCCCGCCGCACCGTCGTCATCCGCGGACAGGTCGCCCCGCCGCCGCGCGTCAGCGCCGGCCCAGCCCGCCGCCGCCCGCCGCGCCGTCCCAGCGAACGCATCGCCGGCACGCGCCCCGACCGGGCGGCGCTGTGGGCCGTGATGATGGGGGTCTTCCTGATCCTCGTCGCAGTGCTCAGCGCCCACGGCGCCTGACGCCTGGCGGCGCCGGCATCCCGCCAGGCATCGTCCTCGCCTGCTCGCGTGCGATTGCACGTCACGCAGACTGCGTCCCGGTGCGGGAGCGCGAGCTCCGCGAGCGGGCGCCGACATCCGCCAGGCGTCAGGCGCTCCTGCTGGGCTCAACTCGCTCCAGGCGTGCCCACGACGCCTGACGTCTGCTGGGCTCGTTCATGAGCCTGCGTTTAGGTCACTGCGTATAAGGAGATGGACCCCCGCGTGACGTGTCCCCGGAAACGGGTGGGCCGTCGCGCGTCGCTCTCCAGACCGCGGTGACGCCATGAGAACTCCGATGAGCCGGTTCCACATCCACGATGATCTGACCGCGCCCGAGGCGTCCGCGCCGGTGCTGCGCGGGGCGACGGCAGCGGGCGGCCAGCTGCCGAACTTCCTCGGCGTGCTCGCCGGGTCGCCGGCGGCGCTGCGCGCCTACGCGCGCTTCCGCTCCGAGCTGCGCCACGGCCGCCTCACCGCCGCCACGCTCGAGCGGATCGCACTCGCGGTCGCCGAGCACGACGGCTCGGCGCCTGGCGTCGCGATGCACACCCGCGCGGCGCGCGCGGTGGGGCTGCGTTGGGACGAGGTCCAGAGCGCACGCCGCTGCGAGTCGAAGGACGAGCGCGAGGCGGCGCTGCTGCGCTGGGTCGGTGCGTTGCTCGCCGGCGGCAAGCCGCCGATGCACCTGCATGAGGAGGCGCGCGAGGCGGGCTGGGACGACGAGGAGCTGATCGAAGCGATGGCCGCGGTTGCGCTCGAGCGCTTCACGGCGATGGTCAACGTCGCCGGCGAGGTCCCGGTCGACGGCTCCGTCGAGGAGTCGCGCACCCTGCACGCAGCCTGACCGACCGCGCACAGCCGCCCGACGGGGTCTGACCCGGCGGGCGTCGCGATACGGTTCCGGAGCCCGTCGCCGTACGACAACGCCTCAGGAGCCACCCATGGACGACGCCCCGCTCACAGCAGACGACGTCAAGAGCCGCGTAGAGAGAGACGGCATCCGCTTCATCCGGTTGTGGTTCACCGACGTCTTGGGTCAGCTGAAGTCGTTCTCGATCAACAGCAGCGAGCTCGATGACGCGTTCGAGGGCGGGATGGGTTTCGACGGCTCCTCAATCACCGGCTTCAACGCGATCGAGGAGTCGGACATGATCGCGCTGCCGGATCCGAGCACGTACGCCGCGCTGCCGTGGCGCCCGACGGACGACGGCGTTGCGCGCATGTTCTGCGACGTGCAGACGCCGGAGCGCAACCCCTACGAGGGGGACCCGCGCCACGTCCTGCGCCGCGCGCTGCAGCGCGCCACCGACATGGGCTTCGACGACTTCATGGTCGGCCCGGAGCTCGAGTACTTCTACTTCAGAGACGCGAGATCGACCGAGCCGCTCGACCAGGGCGGCTACTTCGACCTCACGACGCTCGACGCGGGCTCGGACCTGCGCCGCGAGACGGTGCTCGCGCTCGAGCAGCTCGGCATTCATGTCGAGTACAGCCACCACGAGGTCGGTCCCTCACAGCACGAGATCGATATGCGCTACGCCCCCGCGCTGAAGATGGCTGACGACTGCATGACATATCGCCTCACCGTCAAGGAGTGCGCGATGAAGTACGGCCTGCACGCGACGTTCATGCCGAAGCCGCTGTTCGGCGAGAACGGCTCGGGCATGCACACGCACCAGTCGCTCTTCCGCGGCGGCAGAAACGCCTTCTACGACGCCGACGACCAGTACTTCCTGTCGGACATCGGCAAGGCGTTCATCGCCGGCCAGCTGCGTCATGCGCGCGAGATCAGTTCGATCTTCGCCCAATGGGTCAACTCCTACAAGCGGCTCGTGCCCGGCTACGAGGCACCGACGTACGTCGCCTGGTCGCGCCGCAACCGCTCCGCGCTCGTGCGCGTGCCGCTCTACCACCCCGGCAAGGAGCAGGCAACGCGCATGGAGCTGCGCTGCCCCGATCCGGCCTGCAACCCGTACCTGACGTTCGCGGTGCTGCTGCAGGCTGGCCTGGAGGGGATCGAGCACGGCTACGAGCTGCCCGAGCCGATGGAGAAGAATCTCTACCACCTCGCGCCCGACGAGCGCCGCCGCCTCGGCATCGAGCAGCTGCCTGCGACGCTCGGCGAGGCGATCGAGCTGACCGCCGAGTCCGAGCTCGTGCTGCGCACGCTCGGCGAGCACATGTTCAACCGCTTCGTCGAGATCAAGCGGCAGGAGTGGGAGGACTACCGCGTCCAGGTGACCGCCTGGGAGCTGGAGAAGTACCTGCCCGTCCTGTGAGGCTCAATGGCGGGACGCCGTGCGCTTATAGCCGAGTGCCGTGAGCGCCGACTGTGCATCCAGCAAGCTTTGCTCGCGTGCGAGCGCCCGTGCCCGGCGGGCTCGCCACTGCGTGTCGGTCGTAGCGAGGGCCAGGCTGTCGTACGCGGCGCTCGCTCGCCGTGCGTGCTCGGCCAGCGCTCGAACTGCGCTTCCGTCGTAGGCACTGGTTGGCGCCGACGCCACGTTGCCCGCGTACGCCCCAAAGGCGCTCGCGAGACGCTGCGTGGCCGTTCTGAGCTGATCCCGCGTGGCGGCGGAGGCCATCTGTGCCCGCGCGCGCTCGCGATCCCTGCCGAGAGCGCTTGCGCCCTTGCGCAGGACGACCGCCACGCTGCGCGTGGGCGCGAGCGGGCGTACCCGCTCGTCGAGTGAGACGACCCCTGCCGCCGCCTTCGCGCAGGTCTCGCCCAGCGTGTCCGTCGCATCCGGTCCGTCGCACGAGACGACCAGCACGTCACGCTCAAGCGGCATCACGATCAGCTCCGTCAGGCGGTCGTCTGCGCCGCGGGCGGGGCCGTAGCGCAACGCGTCGCGGCCGTCGACGGTGATCCGTTGCGGCGCCCGGGCCCGCGCGGGCAGCGGTTGCCGTGCCTCGCCCCCGATCAGCATCGCGCCCGCGGGCCTTGAGAGGCCGGCGGTCGTCTGCATGGCGGCGTTCGTGGCCGAGACGGCGGAGGTCAGTCGCACGCCTTGGATCGCCGGAGGCAGACGCTCCTGCCAGCTTCCGGGAAGGCGCAACGTGAGCGCCGGGGCGTGCAGCGTGGTGTGCGGGAGCTGCCGGGGCGCTGCCCGCAGCGCCTGGCCCGCGACCCCCGCAGCCAGCACGCCTGCCAGCCCGCACGCCAGCAGCAGCGGCGTGCGCGAGCGCGGCGACAGCGACGTCGCCAGGCGCCAGTCGTGCTCGAACCCCTTCCAGTGCTTCTCGAGGTCAGCGCGAAACGCGGCTGCGGTGGGCATCGACTCCCAGCGCAGCGCTCGCTCGAGCGGCGTGCGGAGCGGTCTCGGGAGGTCGTCGCGGTGGCCGTGCAGCGGCGTGTCGCCCGTCAGGCAGAACCACAGCACCGCAGCCAAGCTGTAGACGTCGTCGTCGTAGGTTCGCTGCTCGCCTCGCGGACGCGGTGAGCGGTAGCCCTCCGTTCCGAAGCGGTCGCCCGTCGTCGCCAGCGGGATGGTGGCGACGGCCTTGCCGTAACCGAAGTCGGCCAGGAAGGCCTGGTCGCGATCGTCCAGCAGGATGTTGCCTGGGCTGATGTCTCCGTGGGTCTTGCGCTGCTCGCGCAGGTACACCAGTGCATCGGCCATCCGCCGACCGATCCGCAGCGTCATCGTGGGGCTGAGGCAGCCGTCGTCGGGCCGCTCGTGGACGACCTGTCCGAGCGAGCCCTGCGACATCAGCGGCGTGACGATGTACAGCAGCTCGCCGTCTCTACCGTGGTCCAGCAACGGCAGGATCGCCGGATGATCGAGCTCCGCGTGGACCTGTGCCTCGCGCAGGAAGCGCTCGCGCGCGCCCGCCGGCACGATCTCGTTCAGCAGCTTGACGGCGACGTGCTCGCCCGTCTGCAGGTCGCGGCCCGCGAACGTCTGAGCGAAGCGCCCGAACCCGAGCCTTCGCCGTGGGTGGTCGAGCTGCCACCGGCCCGCGAGCAGCAGCGATCTCTCCTCGGTTTCTGAGCTCATCCCTCGAAGCCGACGACGCGCTTCGCTGGCTGCTTGGCCGGCGTGCTGGTGCTCCCGCCGGACGAGCTCGGCTGGGAGGACTGTGAAGGCTGTGTGGCCGTACCGCTCGAACCGGTGGATGGGACGGTTGGTCCGGTCGTCTGGCTCGTGTCCACCTCCGGGGCGGGCAGTCCGAGCGGCAGGCCCGTCGTGACGGACAACGACCCGACGGCCATCGGCCGCGGCGCGGCGGCTCGTCGCTCGATGCCCGCGGGGGGCGCCTGCGGGCTGGGCGGGCTCCATGTCGGCGAGACGAGCCAGACCACCGCGGCCGCGTAGATGAGGCAGGCGGCAGTACGAGCTGCGAGCGTCCGCCGACGCTGTCGCCGTCGTCTCATGCGCAGCGCATTCGGTTCGGACGGGTGCCGACCGAGGTGCACCCGGTGCCTTCGTCGGTCAGCGGCTCGTCAGGCACCGTGCCCTCGACATCGAATCCGGAAGGAGGCAGCAGCACGATCAGCGCGACGACCATCGTCGCGGTCCGAATCCGTGACCGCCGACGTCCCGATCGGGCTTTACCTGCATCAACCCTCGACAAGGGCGAATATTTTACGCAATGGATAAGCAATGAGTGCAATTTCGGTAAGTGCCATCGACGTCGGTACTGTCGCGGTCGACGTCTCGAACGTCTGTCGAGCTCGTGCGCTTCCGCAGCCGGTCGGGCTCCATCGCCTCGATCTCGTGCTGCAGGCGTGGCGCGACCAGCTCTGCCGTCACGTCGAGGTCTTCCTCGTCGCCGACGATTCGCTGCTGCCCGAGCTCGAGCGCGTGTCGGTGGCGGACGTCGCACGGGCACAGCGCATGCAGGCTGACGGCGAGCTGCAGGTCGTTTCGGTACGCCGCGCCGACGACGTGCTGCTCGACTACGCGCAGCAGCACGGCGCCTGCGTCCTCTCCGACGACGGCTTTCGCGACAAGCGTCGCGACGGGCGTCCCGCCTGGCTGTGGAACCCGGGGCGCTTCTTCGACTGGGAGATCCACGACGGCGCGGTGCGGATCGTCCCGCGCCCGTCGCGCAACACGCGGTCTTACGACATCTCACGGGCGATCGAGCAGAAGGCCATCCGCGCGGCTGGCATCACGAAGGCGCATCGCCATGTGCTCAGCCGTCGTTGGGCCTGCACCTCAGGCGTTTCCTGCACCACAAGGCAGATGACGCCGGAGGTCCTTCAGGTCCTGCCGGTGATCCACGATGGGGTTCCGTGCTGTCCGGGCTGCGGAGCGCCGCTACAGGATCGCGGCGAGCGCGTACCGGAGGCCGAGTTCAAGGTCGCCGTCGACGGCGAGACCCAGGTCCGCTTCACCCTCAGGCAGGGGAGACCGCTCACGTTCGGGCGGTTGGCACTGCCCGACACGGCAGCTCTCGCTGCGCTTGCGAGCGACGGTGCCTTCGACGGTGTGAGCCGTCGGCACGTCGAGCTGCGGCGCGAGGTCGACGACGTCTACGTGCGTCCCGTCGACGCTCGCCATGCGGTGCGGGTACGTCCATGGGACAAGCAGCACAAACGGTTTCGGCACGAACGTGAGCTTCCTGCGACGGACTTCACCGCCATCGGGCTCCACGATCACCTGCTGCTGGGTAAGCACGTCGCACTGCACCGGTCGGGACGCTCCATTGCCGAGGCCGCGGAGATGGCCGGGGGCGTGGGCGTGGGCGTGGCGCCGTGGCAGCGAGCAGGTACCAGCGAGCCCTACGAGGCGGATGCCGAGCACTGAGGCGTCGAGCTGCGATCCAGCAGACCAGCGTCGCTCCCTGGCTCAGGCGCAGGCGATGCGCTTCGCGGGCCGGCCCTCGGCCGTGCACCACTGGTGCGTGACCCGCACGCCGGCGGGGGACAGCCGGTAGCGCTTGACCATCCCGAGCGCGCCCGGCTCGCTTGCGGCGACCGTGACCTCGGTGCCTACGGGGAACCGTCTCGCAAACCCGCGCTTGAGCGTCACCGCGGTGCGTCTGAGCGCGAACGTCATGCGGCGGCAGGCGTGGCGGGTGCACGTCACTACGATGTGCGCACCGCGCGCGGAGCGGACGGTCAGGCCCTGCAGCAGGTGCAGATGGTCGCCCACGATCGTCAGCGTCATCTGGGCGACGACGACGAGCTGGAACGGATCGCGGCAGCCGTCTCTGTTGACGTCGATCCCGCCGCTCGAGCGTCGGGGGCAGTCGTCTCTGTAGTCCGGGATGCCGTCGCCATCCGAGTCGCGGTGGCCGTCGTGGCCGTCGCAGTTCTGGTCGACGCCGTCGTCGAGGACCTCGTCCGCCTCGGGGTGGATCGCGGCGTTGCCGTCGTTGCAGTCGGCCGGGCGCGCGTACGTGTCGCCGTCGCGGTCGAAGTTCACCGCGTCCGCGCCCGAACAGTCCTGGTCGACGCCGTCCTCCGGAAGGTCGGCTGCGCCCGGATGGATGGCGGTGTCGTGGTCGTTGCAGTCGGCCGGCTGGTAGAAGCCGTCTCCGTCGAGGTCGGACGGCGTGAGGTGTGCGTAGAGCATCCACCAGCTCTGCCACGTGGCGGGCGACCCCGACGACAGCGGCGTGCCGGTGCTCACGCGCGCGAGGTAGGTCCCCGGTTGCACCTGCTCGTCGACCTGCGTGGTGGGGAGGAGGAATCCCCCGATCTCACAGGCCAGCATCGTGGCGCCGTCCGCGCTGAACAGCGAGAGGTATCCCGGCGTGCCGTAGAAGTCCATCGCCTGGAGCTCGAGTTGCAGCGAGCCGGGCGTCGCCACCGTGGTTCTGAACCAGACGCTTCGACCGCTGCCCAGTTGGCCCCAGGGGCTACAGTCCGGCGGCGGCTCCGCAGGAGCGGCCGAGGCACCGAAGTTCGACACCAGCACGGCTCTGTCGAGTGGCAGCTCGATCGCGTCCTGCTGCTCGTCGTTCGACACCTGCCGGCCGGCGCGGAAGTCCCAGCTGCTGTTGACGGGGCCTGACCCGATCGTGCCGAGCTGGAAGCGGTACGTGAGATCCGGGTCGGTCGGCAGCTCCAGCGAGGTGTCCGTCCCGTTCGGGCCGCCCACGCATGCGATCCGGTCGGCGGCGGTCGGCTTTGCGGACGGGTCGGCGACCGCGTAGACGGCCAGCGCGATGTGCGTGCCGGAGGTGTGCAGCTCGAACAGCAGCGGGTCGACCGGCGAGATCGCGTACCAGTACGTTCTCGTGAACGTCCACGACGGCCCCCCCTCGGTGTCGGAGTAACACGAGGATCCGGATCCGTCGGTCGTCGGATCGCCCGCCTCGGGGGCGATGAAGTCGGCTACGCCGATCTCGCCGCCTCCTCCCATCGCGAACGGATAGGTGCTGGGGCGCCCGATCGAGCCCAGCTCGGGGCCCCCGTCGGGGAGCGGGAACGCCGCAGCGCTCGTGGCTCCCACCGCCGCGAGGAGGGTCAGGAGCGCCAGCGCTCGCATGAGGTGTCGCCAAATGGAGAGCATCGGGAATCGGAAAATCGGCAGATCACCGTAGCGCGCTTTTCCGAGTTGGCGCGAACTCAGCAGATGTTGTGCGAGGGCCGCGCCAGCGGGGTTCAGTCCCGCGCGAGGGCGCCCTTGGCGACCTCGTGCAGGTGCTCGTGGCGGACGAGCTTGACGCGGGGGCGGCCGTGGGGCTCGCCGAGGCTGCGCTCGTGCTCGTCGATCGCTTCCCAGTGGGTGTAGGTGATGTGGTCGGGGGCGCGCTCAGCGAGGACGGTCAGGATCGCGTCGGGATCGGCGACGGCCGGCTCGGGGATCTTGCCGGCGGCGTGGTCTTCGAGCAGGTGGTCGACGGTGTCCTGGCTGTCCTTCTTGTTCGTGCCGATGATGCCGCTGGGGCCACGCTTGATCCAGCCTGAGACGTACTCGCCAGGGCGTTGGTCGCCGTCCAAGGAGTCGAGCACGCGTCCGTGGTCGTTGGGGATCGTCGCGCTGCGCTCGTCGAACGGGACGCCCGGCAGCGGCGTGCCGCGGTAGCCGACGGAGCGGAAGACGAGCTGGCAGGGGATCGTCTCCTCGGCCTCGGTGACGACCGCGCGCAGGCGGCCCTCGCCGTCGTCGACCAGCTCGGTGCGTCCGACGCGCACACCCTCGACGCGCTCTGAGCCGACGATCTCCAGGGGGGAGGCGAAGAAGCGCAGCACGATGCGGCGGTCGTGGCCGTGGGGCTCGGTCGCCGCGTAGCCGTGCAGGACCTCGATCTTCTTCTTCGTCTGCGCGTCGGCCTCCTCGACGATCCGTGCGCTGGCGGGATCGAGCTCCATGTCGCCCGGGTCGACGATCACGTCGGCCTGTGCCAGCTCGGACAGCTCGATCAACTCCGGCGTCGTGAACGCCGCCTGGGCGGGGCCGCGGCGGCCGAGCACGACGACCTCCTCGATCGAGGAGCCGGCGAGCGCGTCCAGCGCGTGGTCGGCGACGTCGGTCGCGGCGAGCGTGTCGCGCGGCAATGCGAGCATCCGCGCGACGTCCAGCGCGACATTGCCGTTGCCGACGACGACCGCGGTTGTCGCGGTCAGGTCGAACTCGTGGTCGGCGAAATCCGGGTGGCCGTTGTACCAGGCGACGAACTCCGTCGAGGAGTGCGACCCGGGCAGGTCCTCGCCGTCGATCCCGAGACGCCGGTCGCCGGAGGCGCCGAACGCGTAGAGCACCGCGTGGTAGTGGGCCTTCAGCTCCTGCACCGGCAGCTCGCGACCGACCTCGACGTTGCCGAAGAAACGGAAGTCGTCCTTTGCCGCCGTCTTCTCGTAGCGGCGCGTGACCGCCTTGATCTTCGGATGGTCCGGCGCGACGCCGGCGCGCACGAGCCCCCAGGGGGTGGCGAGGCGCTCGAACATGTCGACGGCGACATCGACGTCCTTGGCGTTGAGCAGTTGCTCGGCGGCGTAGAAGCCTGCCGGGCCGGATCCGATGATGGCGACGCGCAGGGGAGATGACATGGGATGGAGGGTAGCCAGCGGTTCGCGCAGGCGCCGTCAGCTCAGTCGAGCATCGAGGCGAGCGCCTCAGGGTCCGTCACCGGCGTCTGACAGGTGAAGCGCTCGCACACGTACGCCGCCGAGCGGCCGTCGACGGGGGAACGGCCGGCGAGCAGCGGCACCTGCGCGCCATCGCCGTCACCTACTCCACCGGCCAGCACGACATGCGGGCGGAATGCGCCGCGCACCGCGCGCACGAGCGGAGCCGCGGCGACGGGGTCGCCGACGATCGCGACCTCGCGCACATCGTCCGCCAGCAGGAAGTCGACCGCCTGCAGCAGGTGTGCGAACGCGAGCGGATGGCGCGCGGCGATCGGGTGCAGCAAGGCGATCGTGCCCCGCGCCCGCTCCTCGTACGCCGCGTGACCCGTCAAGCGCGCGAGGCGCAGCAGGCCGAGCGCCATCGCCGAGTTGCCGGATGGAATCGGCGTGTCTTCGAGGTCCTTGCGGCGCGTGACGAGCTGCTCGTGATCGTCGGCGGTCGAGTAGAAGCCGCCGCGTTCATCGTCGGCGAAGTGGGCGACCGTCGCGTCGGCGAGCGCGCGCGCCGCCGTGAACCAGCGCGCCTCGAACGTCGCCTCGTACAACGTCAGCAGCGCTTCGATGAGGTACGCGTGGTCCTCGAGGTAGCCGGCGAGGTGCGCGCGACCGTCCTTCCAGGTGCGCAGCAGGCGGCCGTCCTCTGTGCGCAGCTCGCGCAGCAGGAAGTCCGCGCAGGCGCGCGCAGCATCGAGGTAGTCGCCGCGCTCGAGCACCGCACCGGCCTCGGCGAGCGCGGCGAGCATCAGCGCGTTCCAGGAGGTGAGGCGCTTGTCGTCGAGCCCGGGTCGCACGCGCAGATCCCGCGCGGCCATCAGGCGTCGCTTGATCTCCGGCAGCTCGGGCGGATCGTCGTCCGAGCCGGCGCGCACGAGGATCGAGCGGCCCTCGAAGTTGCCGCCGGGCGTGATGCCCCAGTGAGCGACCGCGATCTCGTACAGCGAGTCGTCGTCCAGCGCCGCGCGCAGCTCGTCCGGTGTCCACACGTAGAATTTGCCCTCGACGCCCTCCGAGTCGGCGTCGAGTGCCGAGGCGAAGCCGCCCTCCGGTCCGCGCAGCTCGCGCAGCGCCCAGTCGAGCGTCTCGCAGCAGACCTGCCGCAGCAACGGGTCGCCGCCGCTGACCTGCCAGCCGTGCAGGTAGGCGCGCGCCAGCAGCGCGTTGTCGTAAAGCATCTTCTCGAAGTGGGGGACGACCCAGGCGGCGTCGACGGCATAGCGTGCGAAGCCGCCGCCGAGCTGCTCGTAGATGCCGCCGCGCGCCATCGCGCGCAGCGCACGAAGTGCGGGGGACGGATCGTGACGCGCCAGCAGCAACTCGATCGCGGATGCCTGGGGGAATTTCGGCGCCCCGCCGAAGCCGCCGCTGGCGTGGTCCTCGCGGTCGGCGATCGCCGCGGCCGCAGTGGCGACCAGGCCCGGCTCGGGCTCGCCCGGGTCCGGCTCGATGCGGGTGCTGACGCCGAGGTGCTCGACGATGCGCTCGCCCTGCTGGTCGATCTCCGCGCGGCGTTGTGTCCATGCATCGACGATCCCCTCCAGCAGCTGTCTCCACCCGGGCAAGCCCTGGCGCCCCTGCGGCGGGAAGTACGTGCCGGCGTAGAACGGCACCTGCTCGGGCGTGGCGAACGCGTTGAGCGGCCACCCGCCGTGTCCCGTCATCGCTTGGACGGCGTCCATGTAGATCGCGTCGACATCGGGCCGCTCCTCGCGGTCGACCTTGATGCAGACGAAGTGCTCGTTCATGTAGGCCGCGACGTTCGGGTCCTCGAACGACTCGTGCTCCATCACATGGCACCAGTGGCAGGCGGAGTAGCCGATCGAGACGAGCAGCGGCACGTCGCGCTCGCGCGCCTCCGTCAGCGCCTGCTCGTCCCACGGCTGCCAGGCGACCGGGTTGTCCTTGTGCTGGAGCAGGTACGGCGAGGTCTCGTCGGCGAGGCGATTGGGCATTCGGCCTCGGAGGCTACCCGCGATAGCGTTCCGTCCATGTCCCACCATCGCGAGTCCGTCAGCGCCTCCGGCGCACCAGCGGCGATCGGCCCCTACGTCCACGCCGTGCGGGCGGGTGGGCTGCTGTTCTGCTCCGGCCAGATCCCGCTGCACCCCGAGACGGGGGAGATCGTGGGGGCGACCGCGGCGGAGCAGGCCGGTCGCTGCCTGGAGAACCTGCAGGCGGTGTGTGTTGCGGCGGGCGCAAGCCTTGCCGACGCGGTGAAGATCACCGTCTACCTGCGCGACATGGCCGACTTCACCACCGTCAACGAGGTCTACGGCTCGTTCTTCGAGACGGATCCGCCCGCCCGAGTGGCGGTCGCGGTGGCGGGTCTGCCACGCGACGCGCTCGTCGAGCTCGACGCGGTCGTCGCGCTGCCGACCTGACCGGCGGCATAGTCCACCGCCGCCTCCACGAGCCCGCCGATCACGCGGCTGCGCTCGTCGGCCTCGGGATGCCACTGCACGCCCAGCACGAACGCGTCCCCGGGCAGCTCGAGCGCCTCCGGGAGCCCGTCGATCGTCGCGACGCCGGTCACGACGAGGCCGTCTCCAACGCGGTCGACGCCCTGGTGGTGATGCGATTTCGTTCCGTGCATCTCCTCGCTGGCTACGTGCGCCGCGAGCGAGCCGGCCGTCAGCAGCACGTCGTGGTCGGCGCCGTCGAACGAGCCGCGCGCGCGCAGGTGGTCGTGGTGGCCGAAGCGCTCGGGCAGGTGCTGGTGCAGCGTGCCGCCGAAGGCGACGTTGAGCAGCTGCATGCCGCGGCAGATGCCGAGCACGGGGATTCCGCGCTCGATCGCGCGGCGCACGAGCGCGAGCTCGAACGCGTCGCGCTCGGGCACGGAATCGACCGTCGCTGGGTCGAGTTCCGCGCCGTAGCTGGCGGGATCGATGTCGGCGCCGCCGACGAGCATCAGCCCGTCGACGAGGTCGAGCGCATCGTCGGGCTCGTCTGCCAGCGCCGGGTCCGGCGCCAGCATCAGCGCCATCCCGCCGGCGCCGCGGATCGCGTCGAGGTAGTTCGTGGGCAGCAGCGCCGCCTGCTGGTCCCACACGCTCCACTGCGCGCGCTCCAGTGCGGTGCAGACGCCGATGACGGGACGGGGTGACATGCGCTGCTGAGCCTAGTGCCTGACTCTGCGGAGAATCGTGACGCACCCGTCACCTTCTCCGGTAGTGTCTGGGCAGATGGAGGAGAACGCCCGTCAGTTCGACTTCGATTGGCTCGTCATCGGCTCCGGCTTCGGTGGCAGCGTGTCCGCCTTGCGGCTCGCCGAGAAGGGCTACCGCGTCGGCGTGCTCGAGTGCGGCAGACGCTTCCGCGACGAGGACTTCGCGAGATCGACGTGGAGCCTGCGCAGATATTTCTGGGCGCCGCGCCTCGGGATGCGCGGCATCATGCGCCTCTCGACCTTCAAGGACGTCGCCGTCGTCTCTGGCTGCGGCGTCGGCGGTGGGAGCCTCGGCTACGCCAACACGCTGTACGTGCCGCCCTCGCAGTTCTTCAACGACGCGCAGTGGGGCGACCTGGCCGACTGGGAGCGCGAGCTGGCGCCGCACTACGCCGAGGCGCAGCGCATGCTCGGCGTCGTCCCAACGCCGAACGACGATCCCGCCGACCAGCTGCTGAAGGAGCTGGGCGAGCACCTCGGTGTCGGCGACACCTATAGAAAGACGCCCGTCGGGATCTTCTTCGGCGAGCAGCCGGGCGAGACCGTGCCCGATCCCTTCTTCGGCGGCGAGGGCCCAGACCGCACCGGCTGTATGCAGTGCGGGCGCTGCATGGTCGGCTGCCCGCACGGGGCGAAGAACACGCTCGTGAAGAACTACCTGTGGCTCGCCGAGCACCGCGGCGTGACGGTCACGCCCGACCGCACCGTCGCCGACATCAGACCGCTCGGCGCCGAGGACGGCTCCGACGGCTATGCCGTCACGAGCGTCGCATCCGGCATGCGCCGCGACCGCGACCGCCGCACGCTGACCACCCGCGGCGTGATCGTCGCCGCCGGCGCGCTGGGCACGAACAGACTGCTGCAGCGCTGCCGCCTGAACGGCTCGCTGCCGCGCGTCTCGCATCGCCTCGGTGAGCTCGTGCGCACGAACAGCGAGTCGATCCTCGCCGTCACGGTGCCTGACGACTTCCCGGAGGACCTGACGCGTCGCATCGCGATCACGTCATCGATCTACCCCGACCCTCACACGCACATCGAGACGGTCACCTACGGCCACGCCGGCGACTCGATGTCCACGCTCTACACGCTGCTCGTCGCCGACGGCACGCGCGTCACGCGCCCGCTGAAACTGCTCGGGCAGATCGCTCGGCACCCGGTCAAGTTCGCCCAGGTCCTGTGGCCGAAGGGCTGGTCGCGGCGCACGATCATCGTGCTGGTCATGCAGACGCTCGACAACGCGATCGCCCTGCGGCCGACGCTGACGCGCTCCGGCGACGTGCGGCTGCAGACAGAGCAGGACCCGACCAGACCGAACCCGACGTTCATCCCGGTCGCGAACGAGGCGGCCGAGTGGCTCGCCAAGCGCACCGGCGGGGTTGCGCAGAGTTCCGTGATGGAGGCGATGCTGAACGTTCCCTCGACGGCGCACATCCTCGGTGGCGCCGTCATCGGCCGCGATCCAGAGCACGGCGTCGTCGACGCCGACCAGCGCGTGTTCGGCTACGCGAACCTGCTTGTGTGCGACGGGGCCGCCGTTCCCGCGAACGTCGGCGTCAACCCGTCGCTCACGATCGCCGCGCTGGCAGAGCGCGCGATGAGCCGGATTCCGGCTGTAGACGAGGTGCCATCCGCGCCGCAGCCGGCAGCGACTGCCGGCGCCGCGTAGCTCCGCGTCGCGCGCAGAAGCTGGTTAGGATTGCCCGCCGGCAGGGACGGCAGGGGTCGTCCGGGGGACGGATCGAAGGGAATCTCCGATGGACAGGGCAGCATCCTTCGTGGTGCGATGGCGCATCACGCTCATTTCGCTGACGCTCGCCGTCGCTTTCTCGGCGGCCTGGCTGGCTGCGATCAGATGACGCGACGTCAGCCCTGTTCGCGCAGCAGCGCGCGGCGGACCTTGCCGCTGCTCGTCTTCGGCAGCTCGGCGGCGAAGTCGACGCGGCGCGGGTACTTGTAGGGCGCAGTCGTCGCTTTGACGTGCTCCTGCAGCTCGGCGGCGATCGCGTCGGACGGGGCAGTGCCGTCGCGCAGCACCACGACGGCACGAACGATCGCGCCGCGCTCGTCGTCCGGCGCCGCCACGACTGCGGCCTCGGCGACCGCCGGATGGGCGACGAGCGCCGACTCGACCTCGAATGGCCCGATGCGATAGCCGGCGGAGATGATCACGTCGTCGGCGCGGCCCTCGAAGTAGAGGAAGCCGTCGTCGTCCTGACGGACGCGGTCCCCGGTGCGCCACACGTCGGCCGCAGGCGGCTCGTGCTCCAAGTAGCGTAGGAAGAAGGTCGGCACGGTGGTGGGGTCGGCGACCAGCTCGCCGTCGTCGATCCACAGCTTCACGCCCGGCAGCGGCCGACCCATCGAGCCCGGGCGGACGGTCTCGCCGAGCGGCGCGCCCGTCATCTGGCCCGTCTCCGTCTGGCCGTAGCCGTCGCGGATCCACAGGCCGGTCGCGTCGTGGAAGGCGCGCAGCACCTCCGGGTTGAGCGCCTCGCCGGCGGCGACGAGCCCGCGCAGGCCGGGAACCGGGCGCGGCTCGGCGCGTTTGGCGATCACGCGGTACTCGGTCGGCGCCATGCACAGCACGTTCACGCGCTCGCGTGCGAGCAGCTCCAGCCGCTCCTGCGGGTCGAAGCGCGCGTCGTGCAGCAGCGCCGCCGCGCCGCGGATCCACGGCGCGATGAAGACGTTGCGGGCCGACTTCGACCAGCCGGACGCGGCCGTGCACCAGACGAGCTCGCCGGGGCGCGCGTCGAGCCAGTGCTCGGCCTGCACGTGTTGGCCAGTCAGGTAGCGCTGAGCGTGCAGCACGCCCTTCGCCTCGCCCGCGGTGCCGCTGGTGAAGGTGATGAGGCAGGGGTCAAGCCGGTCCAGCTCCACGGCCGGCGCCGGGGCGGCCGCGTAGAGCGCCTCGTCGGGGATTGTGAGCACGACCGGCGGCGCCGCGTCGCTCTCGGCCGGCAGCGCCAGCGCGGCCTGGAGCCCCGCCGCGTTCCGCTCGTCCGCCAACACGAGCGCAGGCCGCGCCGCGTCGAGTCGCAGCCGCAGGTCCTTCGCGCGCAGCTGCTCGATGCACGGCAGCACGACGGCGCCGATGCGGAAGCACGCGACCATCGCGCAGACCCAGTCGGGCCGGTTGCCGATCAGCGTCATCACGACGTCGCCGCGGCCGACTCCGTGCGCGGCGAACGTCCCGGCGAGCCGCGCCGAGCGGTCGGCGACCTCGCTGAAGCGCCACTCGCGGCGCGTCCCGTCGCGCGCCAGCTCCACCAGCGCCAGGCGATCGGCAGGTGCGGCGTCGACCACGTCTCGCGCGAAGTTCACGGCCGCGAAGTATCCTCGACCGACCACTTCCGTGACATTCCACGTTTCCCAGACCCGGAGCGATTGACCCCATGGCCGCAGTGATCGAGAAGACCGACGAGCAGCAGGCGATCTGCGAGATGGTGCGCCAGTTCGCGGACGAGCAGATCATCCCGAACGCCGAGCACTACGACCACGAGGACTCGTTCCCGGAGCCGATCGTCGAGCAGATGAAGGAGCTCGGCCTGTTCGGCGTCACGATCCCCGAGGAGTACGGCGGGATGGGGCTCGACCTGACGACCTACTCGATGATTGTCGAGGAGCTCTCGCGCGGCTGGATCTCGATCTCCGGCGTCGTCAACACGCACTTCATCGGTTCCTACCTGCTGATGAAGTTCGGCACCGAGGAGCAGAAGCAGTCGTACCTGCCGCGCATGGCCACCGGCGAGATTCGCGCCGCCTTCTCGCTGTCCGAGCCCGAGCTGGGCTCAGACGTCGCCGCGATCAAGACGACCGCAAAGAAGCAGGACGACGGCGCCTGGGAGATCAACGGCCAGAAGATGTGGGTCACGAACGGCCTGCGCTCCGATCTGGTGTTCGTGCTCGTACGGACCGACCTCCAAGCCGAGAAGCCACAGCGCGGGATGACCTGCTTCATCGCCGAGAAGGTCGCCGGCGAGCACGAGAATACGGGTGAGTACAAGGGCCTGAACGTCCCGCCGCAACTGAGAAAGATGGGCTACAAGGGCGTCGAGTCGACCGAGCTGGTGTTCGACGGCTACCGCTGTCCCGCCGACAACATCCTCGGCGGCGAGGAGGCCGGGCTCAACAAGGGCTTCCCGCAGATGATGGACGCGCTCGAGCTCGGTCGCGTGAACGTCGCCGCGCGCGGCGTCGGGATCGCCCAGCGTGCTTTGGAGCTGGCGCTGCGCTACTCGCAGGAGCGCAAGACGTTCGGCAAGCCGATCGCACAGCACCAGGCGATTCAGTTCAAGCTCGCCGACATGGCGACGCAGGTCGACGCGGCGCGGCTGCTGACGAACCGCGCGGCGCGCATGAAGGACGCCGGCGTGCGCTCCGACGTCGAGGCGGGCATGGCGAAGTTGTTCGCCTCTGAGGCCGGCCGCTTCTGCGTCGAGGAGTCATTCCGCATCCATGGCGGCTACGGCTACTCGAAGGAGTACGAGATCGAGCGGCTCTACCGCGACGCGCCACTGCTGCTGATCGGCGAGGGCACGTCCGAGATCCAGCGCATGGTGATCGGCCGCAAGCTCCTGGAGCGCCACAAGATCTAGATCGTGGATGCGAGAGGCACGCTGAGCGGCGCTGGACGCCACCCGACGTCTCCCAGCATTGGCTTCTACATCGTGCGACGCCCAGCATCCGCTCATCGCACCTCTCGCATCCACGATCTGTGCGGTGAGTCACCGACTACACTCCGCGCCCTGACCTCCGCCACAGACACCAGAAGCCTCATCGAGCAGGGCGTGCGGAACTTCCTCGCGGAGGTTCCGGCGCTCCAGCCGCTGAGACTCGTCGTGGGGTTGGAGCTGCGCGGGCGGGGCGACGTGCAGCTCTACCGCGTCGAGCTGCCCGGCCCGCAGATCTCGAAGGACATCGCGTCCGACGCAAAGGTGCGCCTGACCGTCTCCCGCTCGCACTTCAACGAGCTGGCGGTCGACGGCAGAATCAAGCACTGGCGCGCCGCGTTCGAGCACGGCGACGCGAAGGTCACCGGCATCGAGCAGATCATCAGACTGGTCGCGACCGTCGTCGAGAAGCAGGACGAGCGCTCGCGCACGCGCAAGGCGCGGAGTTAGCGCTCCTCGTCCCAGGGGAGCGGTCGCGGCTTGTACGGCTCCCAACCGAGCAGCAGGTCGCGCCAGCGCCGCCAGACGAGGGTTCCCCACAGCATCGCTGTGAAAGTGTTCGAAAGCCGTCCGATCGTGTCGGCGTGGTCGTCGACCTCCTTGCCGACGTGCGCGATCATCGCCCTGTAAAACGCAGTCTCGTCATGGAGTTGGCCGTTGCCCGCCAGATCCTCCGCGAGGCGGCGTGGGTCGAACGCCTCGGACGGCCGGTGACGGGACACCCAGGATGCGAAACGCAGCGATCGTGCTGACGAGGAGGCCGCCGACTCCGATCACGAGCCCCAGCTTGCCGCCGATGGTGGAGGGCTCCGCATCTCCGAGGGCGGATCCGCTCAGCAGCGAGACGCCGAGTGCGGCGGCGGCGAGGACGGGGCCGAGGCGGCTGCGGAGGGCATCGGCGCGGCGCTCCTGGTCGTCGAGCGTGCGGAAGGCGAGGTCGTAGAGGTGGGCGAGCGGTTGGGACACGGGCGCTCGGACGCTAGGGCCGTCGCCTGCGGAGGCGCTACCCGGCTTTGTGTCGAATCTGCGGCACCGCGGCGGCGCCTGGGTAGGCTCGCGACATGGGTATGGGCGGCGCGAGCGGCGACGGCGGGCCGGCGGCCGGGCTGCGGATGCCGGCCGAGTGGGCGCTGCACGAGCGGACGCTGATCGCGTGGCCGGCGCGCGAGGCGGCGTGGCGCGGGACGACGATCGAGCAGGCGCGCGACGTGTACGCGCAGGTTGTGGCGGCGATCGCCGCGTTCGAGCCGGTGACGCTCGTCGTCGATCCGGCGCACGCCGAGGACGCGCATAGACGCGTCACTGCCGAGAACGTCGAGCTGCTCGCGCTGCCGCTCGACGACTCGTGGCTGCGCGACTCCGGTCCGCTGATTGTCACCGGGCCGGAGGGGCGGCGGGCCGGGATCGACTTCCGCTTCAACGCCTGGGGCGAGGCGTTCGCGCCCTACGACAAGGACGCCGCGATCGCGGGGCGGCTGCTCGAACACCTCGGCATCGAGCGGTTCGGCTCGCCGATGGTGCTGGAGGGCGGCGCGATCGCCGTCGATGGGACCGGCCGGCTCGTGACGACGGAGCAGTGCCTTTTGAACCCCAACCGCAACGCCCTGCTGGAGCGCGCGGAGATCGAGGAGGAGCTGCGCGTGCACCTCGGCGCCGAGCAGGTGGTGTGGCTGGGGCGGGGTCTCGTCGAGGACGCCGACACGGACGGGCACGTCGACAACGTCTGCACGTTCCTGGCGTCGCGCCGCGTCCTGCTGCAGACGGTCGCCGGCGACGACGATCCGAATTGGTCACACGCTGAGGAGAACGCGCGACGGCTGCGCGACGCCGGCCTCGAAGTCGAGCGGTGGGAGCTGCTGCCGCGCACGACGCGCGAGGACGGCAGCGTCGTCGCGATCCCTTACACGAATCTCTACCTCTGCAATGGCGCGGCGATCGTCCCGCTCGGCGAGCAGGACACGGACATGGACGCGGAGGCGCTGCGGCGGCTCGGCGCGCTGCTGCCCGGCCGGGAGATCGTCGGCGTGCCGGGCAGAGTGCTCGCCCTTGGCGGCGGGGGAGTGCACTGCATCACGCAACAAGTCCCGTCAGACGCGCAGTGATCGTCGCCTGGCGGCGACCGCCGGCTTCGCCGGCGATGCCTGGTCACTCGCCTGCGATTGCAGGCTACGTTCCCTGCGTCCTGGCCAGACGACGCCACTGCGCGCCTGACCAGCCAGTCAGCGCGGCGCGGGTCCCGCGCCGTCCAGCGCGCGGGCGAGCAGCTCGCGCAGCGTCGCGCGCTCGTCGGCGTCGAGTGCGGCGAGTACGTCGTCCTCGACGTCCTCCTGGGCACGCTCGGCGCGGTCGAGGGCGCGGCGGCCGGCGACGGTGATGTGGACGAGGTGGCGGCGGCGGTCGAGCGGGTCACGGCGGCGCTCGGCGTATTCGGCCGCCTCCAACTCGTTGAGCAACAGGACGAGGTTGTTCGCGTCGACGCACAGCGCCTCGCCGAGCGCCTGCTGGGAAGCGCCGTCGTGGTCGTTGAGGAACGAGAGCGCGACGTACCAGCGCAGGCGCATGCCGAGGCGATCCTCGTCGCTGCGACGGTAGACGACCTTCGCGAGTCGCGTGAGGAGGACCATCGCTCCCGGTGCATGGACGGTGCCCATTGCAGTCGGAATCGTAGCAGCATTAGGGGATCGTCATAAAGGTGCGGATGATCTTTTGTACAGTGATGATCGATGACGGCCCTGGCACCCCATCCCACCGTCTCGCGACGGGCCTGGATCGCACTTGCGGTCGTCTGCCTCGGCCAGTTCATGGTCGTGCTCGATTCGACGATCGTGAACGTCGCGCTCGACGACATCCAGGCCGATCTCCACTTCAGCCAGGCGGGGCTCACGTGGGTCGTCAACGCCTATCTCGTGACGTTCGGCAGCTTCATGCTCGTCGCGGGGCGGGTCGGGGACCTTGTCGGTCGCCGCCGCGTGTTCCTGTCCGGCGTCGCGCTGTTCACGCTCGCGTCGGCCGCGTGCGGCTTCGCCGACAGCCAGGGGTTGCTGATCGCCGCGCGCTTCGTGCAGGGGATCGGCGGTGCGGTCGCGTTCTCGGTGACGATCGCGCTGATCGTCAGCGAGTTCCCGGACGGAGCCGCCCGCGCGAAGGCGATGAGCGTCTACATGTTCGTCGCGGTCGGCGGCGGCTCGGTCGGGCTGCTGCTCGGCGGCCTGATCGCGCAGTCGGTCGACTGGCACTGGATCTTCTTCATCAACATCCCGATCGGCGTCGCGACGATCCTGCTCGGCCGCGCCTACATCGACGAGCGCGAGACGATCGGGCTCGGCGGCGGCGTCGACTGGCTGGGCGCGCTGCTGATCACGGTCTCGCTGATGCTCGCCGTCTACGCGATCGTCGGCACGGCCGACCACGGGTGGGGCTCCGCGCACACGTTCGGCTGGGGTGGGGCGGGGCTCGCACTGTTCGCGGGGTTCATCGCGCGCCAGGCGCGCATCGCCAATCCGATCCTGCCCCTCGGGATCTTCCGCGTGCCCGGCCTCGCCGGTGCCGCCGCCGTGCGCGCGTTCGTCTTCACCGGCCTGTTCGCCGTCTTCTTCTTCGGCGCGCTCTACCTGGAGCAGGTCCGCGGCCTGAGCCCGCTGGAGACCGGCGTCGCATTCCTGCCGATGACGCTGACCGTCGCGGCGCTGTCGCTCGGTCCGGTCGCGCGGATGGTGGGGCGCTTCGGCCCCCGGCCGGTGCTGCTCACCGCGATATGCACGCTGATCGTCGGTCTGGTCATGTTCGCGCTGGCTCCTGGCGACGTGCCCTACGCGCCGCTGCTGTTGATCGCGTTCGTCGTGATGGGACTCGGCGGCGGCGCGACGTTCGTGCCGCTGCTGACGATCGCGATGGCCGAGGTGCCGCCCCGCGACGCGGGCCTCGCCTCGGGGATCATGAACGTCGCGACGCAGGTCGGCGCGGCGCTCGGGCTCGCCCTGCTGGGCGCGCTCGCCGAGCATCGCACCGCCGCGCGACTGGCCGACGGCGCCTCGCACGCCGCCGCGCAGCTGAGCGGCTACCACCTCGCGTTCGCGATCGGGGCGGGCGCGGCGGTTGTCGGCCTGCTGCTGACGCTGCTCGTGCTGCGCCCGCCGGCCTCCAAGCCGCAGCATGCGCGTGAGGGCGAGGCGCAAGCCGAGCCGCAGATCGCCTGACGCACCTACACTCGACCGCATGAGCGGGATCGACGTGTTCACCGCGACCGGGAAGCCGCTGAGATCCCCCGCGCGCGTCGACACGCCGGAGCGCGGCACGGTGCGCATCGGCGCGGTGCAGCACCGCTGGCATCCCGACCCCGTCGCGCACGAAGCAGCGCTGGCCGAGGGAATCCGTGCCGCTGTCGCGCACGGCGCGCAGCTCGTGTGCATGCAGGAGCTGACGCTGTCGCCGTACTTCGCGATCGATCCGGATCCGTCGCCGGAGTCGCTGGCGCGCGCCGAGGCGATCCCGGACGGCCCGACGACCGCGTTCGCTCGGCGGATGGCGCAAGAGACGGGCGCGCACGTGCACGCGTCGCTGTACGAGCGCGCGGACGATAAGGACGACCCGCGCGGCTTCAACACGGCAATCTGCGTCGCGCCTGACGGGACGCTTGTCGCGCGAACGCGCAAGCTGCACATCCCCGTGACGGCCGGCTACCACGAGGACCGCTGGTTCCGGCCCGGGCCGGCCGGCGAGGACGCCTTCCCGGTCGTCGGCGTGGGGGAGGCGCGGCTGGGTTTCCCGACCTGCTGGGACCAGTGGTTCCCGGAGCTTGCACGGGCTTATGTGCTCGCCGGCGCCGACGTGATCGTCTACCCGACCGCGATCGGCTCGGAGCCCGACCATCCAAAGTTCGACACGCAGCCGCTGTGGCAGCAGGTGATCGTCGGCAACGGGATCGCGAACGGCACCTTCATGGTCGCGATCAACCGCTTCGGGATGGAGCCGCCGCTGACCTTCTACGGCTCGAGCTTCATCTCCGATCCCTACGGCCGCATCCTCGTGCAGGCGCCGCGCGACCGCGCCGCGGTGCTCGTCGCCGACCTCGAGCTCGACCAGCGGCGCGACTGGCTCGACCTGTTCCCGTTCCTGGGAACACGCCGGCCGGATGCGTACGGGCCGCTCACGCGCGACGGCTGATCCGCGTCGACGACTCGCGCGCCATCGATGCACCGGATGTGGGATTGACAGGCACCGTGGGTAGACCGTGCATCACCGGTCAACAGGAGAAGTGACGATGAGCATCTTGGTGCGGTTTGCGCCGACGTCGTTGACGCAGGAGCAGTACGACGCATCCGTGCGTCGGCTCGAGCAAGAAGGGATCTTCCCCCCGGAGGGGATGGACTTCCACGTCTGCTTCGGCACGGAGCCGAACCTGCGCGTCAGCGAGATCTGGGACTCGCGCGAGCAATGGGAGGCGTTCGGCGAGCGGCTCATGCCGGTGCTCGCGGACATCGGGATCCAGCCCGGCGAGCCCGAGGTCATAGCGGTCGGAAACATCGTCCGACGCTCCTGACGGCCTCGGAACGCGCGAGAAGCGTCCTGGTCTGGTCTGGCGTGACCGGTGCAGACCAGGACGCTGGGCGGCGGGACTACGAGCTGAGGACCGCGCCCTCGTCGTAGAGCTTCACGACCTTCACCGTGCCCTGCGGGGCCGCATCGATGCAGAGGCGGCACAGCACGCACTCGTCGAGGTTCTCCTCGTTGATCGTGAGCGTGCCGCCCTGGCCGCCGGTCGCGAAGATGTCGACGGGACAGACCTCCGTCAGCTTCGCGGCGAGCGCGGGGTCGGAGGCGACGGACGCGTCGACCTCGACGTCGATGAACGTGCCGGGCATCAGACCGCGCTCCTGTCGGCGATTCTGGACTTGACGATGTCGGGGATCTGCGAGATCTCCTCCGCGACGACGATCCCAGCCTCGGCGAGGCGCGCGATCTTCTCGCTCGCGGTGTCCTCCTTGCCCTCGACGATCGTGCCGGCGTGGCCGAAGCTCATGCCCGGCATCTCGTCCATGAAGCGACCGGCCATGAAGGCGACGATCGGCAGGCGCGAGTTATTCGCTTTCACCCAACGTGCCAGCTCGGCCTCCATGCGGCCGCCCGGCTCGGTGTAGATGACGATCGCCTCGGTCTGCTCGTCGGCCTCGAACAGCGGCATCAGCTCCGCGTAGGAGGAGCCGATGATCGCGTCGCCGCCGATCGAGACGGCGGTGGACTGGCCGAGGCCCGCGGCGGTGAGCGTCGAGGACATCTCGGTCGTCATGCCGCCGGAGCGGGAGATGACGCCGACGGAGCCGGGCGTGTACGCCTTCGCGGCGTCCTTCGCCGGACCACCGATGCCGCCCATCTTGATCACGTCGGGGACGATGATCCCGAGGCAGTTCGGCCCGATGATGCGCGCGTCGTGGCGCGCGGCGAACTCGACCATCTCGGCCACATCGCGGCGCGGGATGCGCTCCGTCACGATCACGATCAGCTTGATGCCGTTCGCTATCGCCTCCAGCACCGCGTCCTTCGTGAAGGCGGGGGGGACCGTGACGACGGAGCCGTCGATCGGCCCGCCGTGGTGTTCGACCGCCTGCGCGACCGTGTCGAACACCGGCACGCCGTGGACCTCGCGGCCCTTGCGGCCCGGCGTCACACCGCCGACGACCTTCGCGCCGGCGCCGTAGTCGAGGCACTCGCGGGTCAGGTTGACGGCCTCGCGACCGGTGATGCCCTGGACGATGAACGTCGTGGTCTCGTCGATCAGGATGCTCATGCCGCCACCCCCTCAATCTTCTCGACGGCTCGTCGCGCCGCCTCGTGCATGGACACCGAGCGGTCGCAGTACTCGACTCCGTACTTCTCGAGGATCTTGAAGCCCTCGTCCTCCCACGCGCCCGGGATGCGGAAGATTGCGATCTTCTCGCCCGGGTCGTAGCCGAGCTCCAGACACGCCTTGATGACGCCGCGCGCGACGATGTCGACGCGCGTGTTGGAGACGATCGACATCATCACCGCGATCTTGTCGACGCCCGGCTTCTGCAGCACGAGCTTCGCCAGGCCGCACGCCTTCTCGACCGACGGGTTGCCGCCGATCTCGCAGTAGTTGGCGGGCTTGCCGCCGTGCGCGCGGACCGCGTCGAACAGGGTGAGCGAGCCGCCGCCGGCGCCGATCACGAGCCCGAGGTTGCCGTCGAACTCGGTCACATTGCCTGCGACGCCGCGGTGCGAGGCGGCGTCGACTGCCTCGCCGGCGAGCTCGAAGGGGGTCGCCTCGCGTGCTTGGCGGGTCTCCTCGTCGCCGACGCCGAGGCCCTTGAGAATGTGCTTCTGGCGGCCGCGCGCCTCGTTCTCCATGTCCATGTGCGCGTCGACGGCGACGAATCTGCCGTCCTCGAGCTGCGCGAGCGGGTTGATCTCCGCGAGTGTCATGTCGTGTCTGACGAACAGTCGCGCGAGGCGGGCGAGGATCGGCGTCGCGCGAGTCAGCGCGCTGCCGGTCACGCCGATCGAGGCGATCACCTGCTTCGCCTGGTAGTCCGAGACGTCCATCAGGTTCGAGAAGTGGCCGCGGCCGACTCTGTCCGGGTGCGTCTCGGCGACCTCCTCGATGTCGATGCCGCCCATGTCGGAGAACAGCATCACCGGCTGCTTGCGGATCCCGTCCCAGACGACGCCGGCGTAGTACTCCTGCTTGACGTCGACTCTGGAGTCGACCAGCACGCCGCGCGGCATGTGGCCGTTGATCTCCAGTCTGAGGATGAAGTCGGCGTGCTCGGCTGCCTCGTCGGGCGTGTCGGCGAACTTCACGCCGCCGGCCTTCATGCGCCCGCCGGTCAGCACCTGCGACTTGATGACGACGGAGCCGCCGATCTCCTCGGCAATCTTGCGCGCCTCCTCAGGCGTTCTTGCGAAGCCGTGGGGGGAGACGGGGATGCCCGCCGCCGCGACGATCTGCCGCGACTCGTACTCGAAGAAGCGCACGCGCTAGCTCCCGGTCGTGGTGGTTACGAACCCGTAGGCCTCGGCCAGCTCGGGGTCCTTCTGGGCGAGCATCTCCGCGAGGCCGACCATCACCTTGCACTGCTTGAAGGTGGCGTCGTCCTGCATCTTGCCGTCGAGCATGTGCACGCCGGCGCCGTCGGGGATCGCCTCGATCACGCGCTGGGCGAACTTGACCTCATCCGGGTCCGGCGAGAAGACCTTCTTGGCGATCGCGATCTGCCGCGGGTGCAGCGACCAGGCGCCGACGCAGCCCATCAGGAAGGCGGCGCGGAACTGCGCCTCGCAGCCGGCGTCATCGGAGATGTCGCCGAACGGACCGTAGAAGGGGAGGATCCCGGTCGCCGTGCAGGCGTCGACCATGCGGGCGATCGAGTAGTGCCACAGGTCCTGCTGGTAGCTCGTGCGTGGCGCTTCCGGGCTGCTCGGGTCCGGATCCTCGATCACGCGGTAGCCGGGATGGCCGCCGCCGACGCGCGTCGTCTTCATGCGGCGCGAGGCGGCGAGGTCGGCCGGGCCGAAGCTCATCCCCTGCATGCGCGGGGAGGCGGCGGCGATCTCCTCGAGGTTCGCGACGCCGAGCGCCGTCTCGAGGATCGCGTGCACGAGGATCGGTCTCTTGATGCCGAATCTGCCCTCCAGCTGGGCGAGCAGGCGGTCGACGTAGTGGATGTCCCAGGCGCCCTCGACCTTCGGGACCATGATCACGTCGAGCTTGTCGCCGATCGTGCCGACGAGCCGCAGCAGGTCGTCGAGCACCCAGGGGCTGTCGAGGCTGTTGACGCGCGTCCACAGCTGCGTGTCGCCGAAGTCGACGGCCTGGCCGACCTTCACGAGGCCCTCGCGGGCGGCCTCCTTGCGGTCGACGGGGACCGCATCCTCGAGGTTTCCGAGCAGGATGTCGGCCTGCTTGGCCATATCCGGCACCTTCGCCGCCATCTTCTCGTTGCTGGCGTCGAAGAAGTGGATCATCCGCGACGGGCGGAACGGGATGTCAAGAATCGGGTCGGGCGCCCCGACTGCGAGGGGCTTCGCGAAGTCTCGTGGGTTGCGCACAGGGTCTCTCGGGTTCGGTGGTCAGATGGGTGGAATGTCGCGCAAATCGTATTGACCCGGGAGTCAACACGACGCACGGTCGCCGCGAAGACGGCACACTTCGCGGTCATTCCTTCGCTATTCCGACACGCAGGACGGTTCCTGAACACATGAGCGACACGATCAACGGCGTCGAGACAGACCAGGCAACTCGCGAGGCCTCCGGCGCCCACGCCTACGGCCGCTACCTCGAGGAGTTCGAGGTCGGCGCGACCTACAAGCACTGGCCCGCGAAGACGGTCACCGAGTCAGACGACCACCTCTTCTGCCTCATCACGATGAACCACCACCCGCTGCACCTGAACGACGTCTACGCGGCGGGCTCACAGCAGGGCAGAAACGTCGTCGTCGGCCCGCTTGTTTACTCGCTTGCGCTCGGCATGTCGGTCTCCGACGTCTCCGGCAAGGCAATCGCGAACCTCGCGACCGAGGAGCTCAGCCATCCGAACCCCGTCTTCCATGGCGACACGTTGTTCTGCGAGACCGAGGTGCTCGAGGTCAAGCCGTCGAGATCGAAGCTCGACCGCGGCGTCGTGAAGGTCCACACGCGCGTGCTGAACCAGGACGGCGTGCTCGTCGCGGAGTTCAAGCGGCTCGTGCTGGTGCCGCGGAAGAACCCGGGGACATAGAGGTTTCGCACTGACGGCGGCCGCCAGCGGCCGCCTTCGCGCGACGTCACATCAGGTCGTCCGCCCGCGGTGACCGGAGCGCGAAAACACTGCGGAGGCGCTTCCGTCCACACTGCGGAAGCGCGTTTCCGCTCGGGATGGAACAATCCCGCGGATGTCCCGCGACCGCCACGAGGGAGATCACGTGAGCATCACTGATACCGCACCGCCCACGAGCCACGCGAAACTCCGCGCGTGGGTCGAAGAGATCACCGCCCTGACGCAGCCCGATCGCATCCATTGGTGCGACGGCTCGGCTGAGGAGTACGACCGGCTCTGTCAAGCGCTCGTCGACGCCGGCACGTTTGAGCGACTGTCCGACGCCAAGCGCCCGAACAGCTACCTCGCGCTGTCGGACCCGAGCGACGTCGCACGCGTCGAGGACCGCACCTTCATCTGCTCAGAGGACGAGGCCGATGCCGGTCCGACGAATAACTGGTGCGACCCGGCCGAGATGCGCGAGACGATCGCCGGCCTGTTCGAGGGCTGCATGCGCGGACGAACGATGTACGTCGTGCCCTTCAGCATGGGGCCGCTGGGCTCCGACATCGCGCACATCGGCGTCGAGCTGACCGACTCCGCCTATGTCGCCGTCTCGATGCGAATCATGACCCGCATGGGCGCGGGCGCCCTCAGAGTCCTCGGCGAGGACGGGCACTTTGTGCCGTGCGTCCACAGCGTCGGCGCGCCACTCGAGGAGGGGCAGGAGGACGTCTCCTGGCCGTGCAGCGACACGAAGTACATCGTGCACTACCCCGAGACGCGCGAGATCTGGTCCTACGGCTCCGGCTACGGCGGCAACGCGCTGCTCGGCAAGAAGTGCTTCGCGCTGCGGATCGCCTCGGTGATGGCGCGCGATGAGGGCTGGATGGCCGAGCACATGCTGATCCTCAAGCTCACGGACCCTCATGGCGAGGTCAAGTACGTGACGGGTGCGTTCCCGTCCGCGTGCGGCAAGACCAACCTCGCGATGCTGATCCCGACGCTCGACGGCTGGACTGTCGAGACGGTCGGTGACGACATCGCCTGGATGAAGTTCGGCGAGGATGGCCGCCTCTATGCCGTCAACCCCGAGGCCGGCTTCTTCGGCGTCGCGCCGAACACGTCCGAAAAGACGAACCCGAACGCGATCGCCACCGCAGCGAAGAACGCGATCTTCACGAACGTCGCGAGAACCGACGAGGGCGACATCTGGTGGGAGGGCATGACGGAAGACGCGCCCGCCCACGCGATCGACTGGCACGGGAACGACTGGACGCCCGCCTCCGGCACGCCCGCCGCGCACCCGAACGCGCGCTTCACCGTCCCGGCCGCGCAGGACCCGGCGATCGCGCCGGAGTGGGAGGACCCGGCCGGCGTGCCGATCGACGCCTTCCTGTTCGGCGGGCGCCGCTCGACGGTCGTGCCGCTCGTGCACGAGGCCTTCTCGTGGGAGCACGGCGTCTTCCTCGGCGCGACGATGGCGTCGGAGACGACCGCCGCCGCCGCCGGCGCGGTCGGCAGACTGCGCCGCGACCCGTTTGCGCAGCTCCCGTTCGCCGGGTACCACATGGGCGACTACATGGCCCATTGGCTGAAGCTGGGGAAGACCGAGGGTGCGGTCCTGCCGAAGGTCTTCTACGTCAACTGGTTCCGCAAGGACGCCAACGGCAAGTGGCTGTGGCCCGGCTTCGGCGAGAACAGCCGTGTGCTGTCGTGGATCTTCGGTCGCTGCAACGGCACGGCCGACGCGATCGAAACGCCGATCGGCCTGCTGCCGGCCGAGGGCGCGCTGCCGTTGGAGGGCCTCGACATCCCTGCCGAGGACTTCGCCGAGCTGCTGCGCGTCACGCCTGAGGACTGGAAGGCCGAGCTGCCGTCGTTGCGCGAGCATCTCGCGGTCTTCGGCGACAAGCTGCCGGCCGAGATGACCGCGCAGCTCGACGCGCTCGAGTCGCGGCTCGACGCAGCTTCGTAGCTCGCTGGCGCTTCGCCCGCGCCTCGGCGTCTGCTGTACGCCGAGGCGCGAGTTCGATGTGGATGCGGGTGGCTGGGTTGTGCGCCGGTCCTGATTGCTGTCGCGTGCCGGCCGGAGGACGCGCTACCGTGCCGCCGTGGCAGCACCCGGAATTCGGCGCATGGAGACAGCCGACGCGCTCGCGGCCGGGTTTCTCGCCGTATGTGCTGCCGGTGCTGTGCTTGTCAAGGCGGCCGGTGGCCCGACCCGGGCGGCAGTTGCGCTTGCAGGTGTCGGCGTCCTGGGAGCGCTCGTGCGGCTCGCGCTCATCCCCCTGCGCGAACGTGCGCGGAGCCGCGAGGAGTGGTTGGAGCTGTTGGTCCGCGAGCCGGTCTCGGTTTCGCGTATCGACGACGAAGTCGTCTACGCGCTTGGTGTGGAGCAAGAGGCGGACGAGGCGCTGCGCCTCCTCGATGTTGCGCAGCGTCATGCCCCCTACGCAGTGCGCGACGTCGACGAGCTGCTCCGTGCTGCCCTTCAGCAGGCGCTCGGACAGGATCAGGTCACGCTGATCGTCGTGACAGGGCGGTCCAAGACGGGAAAGTCGCGGTCGGCGTTGGAGGCCGTTCGTCGGCTTCCGAGGACGACCTGGCTCATCGTGCCTCAAGCACAACCCTCGCTCCTCCCGAAGATCGCCGCTGCATCGCCCAAGGGGATCGACGGGCCCGTGGTGGTCTGGCTCGATGACCTCGAGCTCTGGGCTCGGCCCGCCGACCAGGGTCTCAGTCCGCACACACTCAGTGCGTTCGCAGCTTGGAACCGTCCCGTCGTGGTGCTCGGTACGGCGTTCGGCAAGGGCGTGGACCTCGCTGGGTCAGACGGTTCGCGTTTCCAAGAGGTGTTCTACGATCTGCTCGCGCGCGCCCGTACGTTCCCCTTGGAGAGTCGCGCCACCGTCGGTGAGCTGGAGCGGATGAGCTCGCGCTTCGGCGCAGTAGTCTCCGAGCGCCTGACGCGCGAGGGGCTCGGCGAGTTCATGATCGCTGCCCCACGGCTCATCCAGCGCCTTCAGCACGATCGCACGAGTCCGGAGGGCCAAGCGATCGTCCGCGCGGCGATCGACTGCCGTCGTGCAGGGATCCTCGGTCCGATCAGCATCGAGTGGCTCCGGGAGCTGTGCGCGGTCTATCTCCTCGGCGTTCCGACCGACGACTCGTTCAGCCGCGGCTTGGCTTGGGCGACCGAGCCGCTCTACGCCACGACTGCACTCCTGGCCCGCTCGCCGGGCGACGGCGAGGAAGCGTATGAGCCCTATGACTTCGTCGTGGACCACGCAGCTCGGCAGGGAGATCCGATCGACCAGACCGTATGGGATCGCGTGGTGGATCGGGCTCCCGTGGGTGACCTCTGGGCTGTCTCGAACCTCGCCTACTCCGCAGGTGACCTGACGCGTGCCGCGCGGGCGCTGCGTCGGGCCGACGAGGCGGGCGGGGCGTGGGCTGCGTTCAACCTCGGCGTGGTGCTGAAGGAAAGCGGAGAGTACGACGAGGCGGAGGCGGCCTATCGCCGCGCGGGTGAGCGGGGGCACGGTCGTGCAGCGGTCAACTTGGGCGTCCTGCTGCAAGAGCGAGGTGATGAGGCCGGTGCGGAGGCGGCGTTCCGACACGCCGATGAGCTCGGCGATCCCGCTGGCGCGTCGAACATCGGGGCACTGCTGGCGGAGCGCGGGCAGCATGAGGAGGCCGACGCCGCCTTTCGTCGAGGTGACGAAGCAGGGAGCGCTACCGCTGCGTACAACCTGGGCGTCTTGCTGCGCGAGCGCGGAGAGCTCGAAGCGGCCGAGGCGGCGCTACGGCGCGCCGACGAGCGAGGGGATGCAGAGGGCGCGTTCAACCTCGGTGTGATGCTGTTCGAGCGTGGCGCCCTGAAAGAGGCGGAGGCTGCCTATCGGCGTGCGAGCGAACGGGGGGTCTCCTACGCAGCGGTCAATCTTGGTCTGTTGCTGCGGGACCGTGGCGATGTCGTCGGCGCCGAGGCGGCGTTCCGGCAAGCTGACGAGCTCGGCGATCCCGGGGGCGCCGGCAATCTCGGCGCGCTGTTGGCCGAGCGTGGTGACCTCGACGGTGCTGAGGATGCACTGCGTCGCGGCGACGCAGGCGGTGACGCGGGAGCCGCCTTCAACCTCGGGGTGATGCTGCGCGACCGCGGCGAGCTGGCAGGGGCAGAGGCAGCTTTGCGGCGCGCCGACGAGCGTGGTGAGCTCGCGGCGGCAGGCGACCTTGGTGTGCTGCTGGCGGAGCGCGGCGCGGTGGAGGAGGCGGAAGCCGTGTTCCGTCGCGGAGACGCGCAGGGTGACGCGACGGCTGCGTTCAACCTTGGAACGTTCTTGTGGCGATGTGGTGAGCTGAAGGAGGCGGAAGCAGCGTTTCGCAGGGCTCACGATCGTGGAGCGCCGGACGCTCAAGCCCGTCTCGCAGCTGTGCTGCAGGACCGTGCCGACCTGGCGCGAGGCAGCGACTTGGAGACGGACGCCTCGTAGCGCGAGCGACGGTGCCGCCTCGGACGTACGCTCAGTGCACGTCGTCGGCGCTCGACGCCGGCGGGCGCGACTCCTCGGCGAGCGAGGTGATCGCGAGCATGCCGCGGGCGGCGGTCTCGAGCACGTCCGTGGCCTCCTCGGAGGAGCGGGCGTAGAGCTCGACGAGCAGGTGGACGACGATTTGGTCGTCGTCGTGCTTGTGGAAGCGGACGTGGGTGAAGAACTCGCGCGTGCCGTGGTCGCCGAAGGCAGCGTAGGAGAGTGCGTCGCCGGCCTCGGGGCCGGAGCAGGTCTCGACGTCGTCGGCCTCGACGGTGACGGTGCACGAGGCGACCCACGGCGTGCCCGCGACCATCCGCTCCCAGCGGTCCTCGATCGGCTCGACGCGACCGTTGTGGAAGCCGAGGTGGGGCTGGTCGTGCATGCAGTCGAGGCACTGCACGACGGCCTCCTGCAGCTCGTCGACGACCTCGGCGCGCTCGCCGGTTCCGGGGTCGATGCGGTGGATGCCCTCGTAGTGCACCTGCACCTCGAGGTTCTGCGACCAGCAGCGGTAGCAGCGCAGCCAGCTGCGGACGGTCTCCTGGTCGGTCGATCCCTCCATCGCACTGATTCTATGCTCCGAGCCACGATGGGCGAGACGCCGCACACGCAGGACCTGATCGGCGTGGTGCTTGCCGGGGGCTTGGGACGCCGGATCGGCGGCGGAAAGGCGGTCGTCGAGCTGCGCGGGAGGCCGCTCGTGCTCTACCCGTTGCGCGCGCTGCAGGCGGTGCTGGCGGAGGTCGTCGTGGTCGCCAAGCAGGGCACCGCGCTGCCGCCGCTGCCGGGCGTGCCGATATGGCTCGAGCCGGCCGAGCCGCGCCACCCGCTCGCGGGGATCGTGCACGCGCTGGAGGGATCGGGCGCAGCGGCTGGCATCGAGGGCCTCGCCCGCGAGATCCTCGTCAGCGCGGGCGATCTGCCGTTCCTCGACCCCGAGCTCGTCGAGCGGCTCGTGCATGCTGACGCTCGCGGCGCCGCGGCCGTCGTCCCGCGCGCAGGTGGGCGCCTGCAACCGCTGCTCGCGCGCTATGCGCCGGCCGCCTATCCCTCGCTCGCGGCTGCGCTGCGGTCCGATCCGCTGCCGTCGCTGAGCGACGCCGTGGCAGCGCTGGAGCCGCACGTGCTCGAGCTCGACGACGAGCGGCCGTTCTTCAACGTCAACCTGCCGGAAGATCTCCTAACGGCTGCTGGACTGTTCGATCGCGACGGCGAGCCGTGGCCGCAGTGACCCGATGAGCGCATCCGTGTGGGTGAGCGCGTAGCCTGCGGGAAGAAGCGGGCGCCGGGCGGCGTCCTCTCAGTTTCGATGCCCCGTCTGCCGATCCCCACCGCGCTTCTCGCTCTCGCCTGCGCTGCAGCAACGATCCCGGCAGCCGGGTGCGGGGGGTCCGGTGCGGGCGGCGGCGGGGCATCCTCGCCGAACGCGACGCCGCCTCCGCCGTCGGCCGACGTGGCGCAGGCCGCTCATCCGACACGCGCTGACTTCCCTGCCACGAGAGGGCGCACGCTGCGCAAGCTCGCCAATTCGCTCTACGGCGGCGGTCCGGAGGTCGCGCTCGCGACGACCGACTACGTGCCCGGCCGCAATCGCGTCGCGTTCGGCCTGATCGAGCACGATGGCACGCTGATCTACGGCAACACCGCGATCTACGTGGCGCGCAACGAGCACAGTCGGGCGGTCGGCCCGTTTCTTGCTCCGGCGGACTCGCTTGAGGTGCGTCCCGCCTTTCGCAGCGAGACGGCTGCGGGCGACGACGTGAAGGGTGTCTACCACGCTGAGGTCGAGCTGCCGGGTCCCGGCAGATGGCTGCTGCTGGTCGTGACCCGCTCGGGCGAGGAGCTGCTCGGCGGGGCGGCGACGGTCACGGCGCGGAAGGATTCGCCGGTACCGGCCGTCGGGGAGGCCGCGCCG
This sequence comes from Conexibacter sp., assembly GCA_036009645.1. Classification (GTDB taxonomy): domain Bacteria; phylum Actinomycetota; class Thermoleophilia; order Solirubrobacterales; family Solirubrobacteraceae; genus Conexibacter. Next base: position 1,741 of record DASYLH010000030.1, on the reverse strand, counting down.
CGCGTGCACACGCCGACGCCGGCCTCGGTCGGCGGCGACGTCTCGAAGATCGACACGCGCGTCCCGCCCGACAGCCTGCACGAGGACCTCGCTGACGTGATCGGCAGAAGACCGGTCGCGCTGCTGTTCGCGACGCCGGCGCTGTGCAGATCGCGCGTGTGCGGTCCGGTCGTCGACGAGGCCGTGCAGCTCCAGACCGCCTATGGCGACAGAGTCGCGTTCATCCACAACGAGGTGTACGTCGACAACGACCCATCGAAGGGCCTGCGCCCGCAGCTGCAGGCGTACGGGCTCACGAGCGAGCCCTGGCTGTTCGTCATCGGCAGAGACGGCCGCGTCGCCGCGCGGCTCGAGGGCGCGTTCGGGATCGACGAGTTCCGTGCGGCGATTGAGAGAGGGCTCAGCCCTCAACCGTCTTCTTGAGCCGCACCAGCCGCTTGTCCCACGCAGCCGCGGTCTCATCCAGCCACGCGCTCGCAGGGCGCAGCGCGCCGGGCCGCAGCCGGTAACGCACCTCGCGTCCCGCCTCGGGCGCCCGCTCGATCAGCCCTGCGTCGCCAAGCGCGGCGAGGTGCTTTGCGATCGCCTGGCGGCTGATCGGCAGGGCGGAGCTGAGCGTCGGCACGCTCGTCGAGCCGTCGCGCACGAGCGTCTCGACGACGTGACGGCGCGTCGGGTCGGAGAGCGCCGCGAAGACGGGTCCGATCGCGTCGTTCATCAGGCGTACGCGAGCGTGAAGCGCGCCGCGAGCGTCGCGAGCGGGAAGGACGGCTCGGACTCGACCACCACCACGCGTGCTCCCGCAGGGGCCGCGACCACGAGCACCTCGACGCGCGTTGCGGGCGCGTCCTCCGTCCACCACCACCAGACGAGGCGGTGCGGCGGGTCGGCCGCCTCGACATGGATCTCCCGCTCGGGTGCGTCGTCGAGCCACTCCTCGCGGCCCTCCTCGGTCGCGAGCGCCTCCCAGACCTCCTCGGGGGTCGCCTCGATCTCAATCTCACGGCGCGTGCGCATGGCGGCTCCTTTGACAACCAGATGGTTGCTATGGTGATGTGACAACCAGGTAGTTGTCGAAAGGATACCGTCATGCCACTCGTCCCGATGGTCGTCGAGCAGAGCCCGCGCGGCGAGCGCTCGTTCGACATCTACTCGCGCCTGCTGAACGAGCGCATCGTCTTCCTCGGCCAGCCGGTCGACGACGACATCGCGAACCTCGTCGTCGCGCAGCTGCTGCACCTCGAGTCGCAGGACCCGGAGAAGGACGTCTCGCTCTACATCAACTCGCCCGGCGGCTCGGTCTACGCAGGGCTCGCGATCTACGACACGATGCGCTTCGTCAAGCCCGACGTGCGCACGATTTGCTTCGGCGTCGCGATGTCGATGGGCTCGCTGCTGCTGATGGGCGGCACCGCCGGCAAGCGGATGGCGCTGCCGAACGCGCGCATCCTGATCCACCAGCCGAGCGGCGGCTTCCAGGGGCAGGCGAGCGACATCGCGATCCACGCGAGAGAGACGCTCGAGCTGCGCCGGCACATCGACGAGCTGTACGCCGAGCACACCGGCCAGAGCGTCGAGCGAGTGCACGACGACATGGACCGCGACCGCTACTTCACCGCCGAGCAAGCGCGGGAGTACGGCTTGATCGACCGCGTGATCGAGTCGCACGAGCTGTCGCCGCGCGTAACCGCGGGGTTCGGCCAGGCAAACGGGGGCTGAGCGGCGCGACCGCCTCACGCGG
>DASYLH010000029.1:0-29673 GCA_036009645.1 Conexibacter sp. | reverse complement strand
CGGTAGCCGACTTCGCGGCGCACGTTCGTCGGCGGCCCAGGGCCCAGGGGTCACCTTGCCCTGGCGCGATGACGCATCCCCAGCGCAACTGCCCCGACCACGAGAAAAGCTCCGCCACGATTGGTAAGCGCGACGTCTCGTGAGGCTGCGGGCAACCCCCGGACGCTTCGGGGCTTTAGTGGGGGGAGCAGGATTCGAACCTGCGTAGGCAGAGCCAACGGGTTTACAGCCCGTCTCCTTTAACCACTCGGACATCCCCCCGAGCAAGGGACGGGAAGTCTAGCGAGGCGCGGGGGCGCGTGGCCCCCGCGCGGTGCCAGCTTTACGAAGCGTCGCGCAGGCGCTGCGCCTCGGGCAGCGCCTCGAGCTTCTTGAGCGTGTGGTTCTCGATCTGGCGGATCCGCTCGCGCGTGACGTTGAACGCGCGGCCGACCTCCTCGAGCGTGCGTGGGCGTCCGCCCGAGAGACCGAAGCGCATCTCGATCACCTCGCGCTCGCGCTGCGGCAAAGCAGCGAGAGCACGGCGGACGTTGTCGCGCCGCAGGTTCTCCGACGCGAGCTCGAACGGCGACTCGGCCGTCTGGTCCTCGACGAAGTCGCCGAGCTCAGACTCCTCTTCCTCGCCGATCGGCTTCTCCAGCGACACCGGCTGCTGAGCCATCCGCAGGATGTCGCGGACCTCTCTGACCGGGCAGTCGAGCTCGAGCGCGATCTCCTCCGGCGTCGGCTCGCGGCCGAGCGTCTGGACGAGCTGGCGCTCCACGTGCACGACCTTGTTCAGCTTCTCGACCATGTGGACCGGGATCCGTATGGTCCGCCCCTTGTCGGCGATCGCGCGGGTGACCGCCTGGCGGATCCACCACGTCGCGTACGTCGAGAACTTGAAGCCGCGGCGATGGTCGAACTTCTCGACCGCGCGGATCAAGCCGAGCGAGCCCTCCTGGATCAGGTCGAGGAACGTCAGCCCTCGCCCGAGGTAGCCCTTCGCGATCGATACCACCAACCGCAGGTTCGCCTCGATCATCTGCTGCTTGGCCGACATGTCGCCGCGCTCGATGCGCTGCGCCAGGTAGACCTCCTGTTCTGCGGTGAGAAGGCTCACGCGACCGATCGACCGCAGGTACAGGCGCAGCGAGTCGAGACTCGGCTCCACCGTCAGGTCGATTTCCGGGCGCTTGGACGTCGCCCGTGGCTCGGGACGCTCCGCGCCCTCGGTCGCTCCCCCCTCGGCCGCCGCACCTGGGCGACCGTCGGCTTCGATCACGTCGATGCCGTGCTCCTCCAGGTGCGCATGCAGGTCCTGGATCTGCTCCTTCGTGACATCGACCTCCTCGAGGCATCCGGAGATCTCCTCGAAGGTCAAATACCCCCGTTCCTGCCCCTCGGCGATAAGGGTCCGCAGCTCCTCCAGCTCGAGCAACGGCGTCTCCTCCGCCGACAGTACTGCCGCCTTCTCCGTCACGTTGTCGTTCCTATCGAGACGCGATTCGGACCCACGCGGACGCGAGCCCCCCTCTCCTCACTGCACCTCGTAACTTGAACGCTACGTTCGCGGCGTCTGCCGCGATGGGCTGAGCCATTCATGCTCTCCCGCCCATGAGCGTGGAGGCGACTTCCAGCCTGTGCGGAGTGATACCACAAAGATGGCGGAGCACTGTCGGTAGTCGCGCGAGCGCTGCAACAGATGGCGCGTTGGCCACGGTCAGCGGGCGAATGTGGCTGGCTCGCTACCCTTGGCCGGGATGTCGAGCTCCCGGACCGCCTCCATCGCCGCGCCGGACGTCCAGGCACAGCGCCCGGCGCTGCACGTCAGCCTGTCGCGCGTCGGCGTCACCGGAGTCGAGAAGGTCATCCGCATCAGACAGGACGGGACGGAGCAGATCTTCTCCGCGCAGATCGAGTGCTTCGTCGATCTCGGCCCGCAGCAGAAGGGCGCGCACATGTCGCGCTTCGAAGAGGTCGTCAACGAGGCGATCGGCGAAGTGATCCTGGGCGAGGCGACCTTCAAGGCCGAGACGCTCGCGCAGCACGTCGCCGAGCGCGTGCGCGACCGCCAGGGCGCGCGCACCGCCGAGGTCACGATCACAGCGCGCTACCCGGAGCACAAGCCCGCGCCCGTCTCCGGCATCCAGACGCAGGAGATCTACACGCTGTACGGCTCGGCGCTCGCGTCCGAGCGCGGCACGAGGCGGCTCGTCGGCGTCGCCGCGCAGGGCATGACGGCGTGCCCGTGCGCGCAGCAGCTGATCGCCGGCAGCTCGCGCGAGCGACTCGCGGCCGACGGCTTCACCGACGACGAGATCGAGCGCATCTTCGAGCACGTGCCCGTCGCCACGCACAACCAGCGCGGCCTCGGCACGCTCCATATCGGCTGCACCGAGGAGTGCGAGGACGAGATCGAAGCGCGCACGCTGCTCGACATCGTCGAGGGCTCGATGTCGTCCGAGATCTACGAGCTGATGAAGCGCAGCGACGAGGCGGCCGTCGTCGAGAAGGCGCACCGCCGCCCGCGCTTCGTCGAGGACTGCGTGCGCGAGATGATCGGTGGCGTGGTCGAGCGCTTCCCCGCGTTGGCCGACGCGGCGTTCGTCTCCGCCCGCCAGGAGAACCTCGAGACGATCCACCAGCACAACGTCGTCGCTGAGCGCTTCGGCCTGCTCGGCGAGGTGCGCCACGAGCTGGCGAGCGGCGAGACCTCCGCGACGCACGTCTCGCGCCGCGTCTGGCTCGACGGCGCCGGCGCGTAGGAGGAGGAGCGGTGGTCCTGCCGGCGGGCGTGCGACTGCACCACCCGGCGGGCAGCGATGAGGACGCGGTCGCTGTGCTCGTGCTCACGACCGCCTGCCAAGTCGCCGACACAGGCCGCTCCGACCGCGAGCTGGCGGACGTGATGGAGGACTGGGACCGCCCCGGCACCGACCTCGCCCGCGACGGGTGGATCGCCGAGGACAGCGGCGGCGAGACGATCGGCTACGCGTTCGTCGCGCCGCCCGAGGCGGAGGTGCGCGTGCATCCGCGCGCACGCGGTCGGGGGCTCGGATCGCACCTGCGCGAGCTCGTCGAGGCGCGCGCGGCGGAGCTCGGAGCGATCGAGCTGCACCAGCGCGTGGTGGCGGGCGACCGCCTCGCCGAGCGGCCGATGGAGCTCGCCGGCTACACGCCCGTATGGCACACGTGGCGGCTCGAGCGCCCGCTCGACGTCGCGCCAGAGCCGCCCGGCTGGCCGTCGGGCGTGACGACCACCCCGCTCGACGACGACGGCAGCGCCGCCGAGGTGCTCGCGCTGCTCGAGCGCTCCGAAGCGGCCGGCCCCGACGGCGAGCCGCTCGCGCTTGACCGCTTCCACGCCGAGCATCTCGCCGAGGAGCGCCTCGACGCCGGCCTGTGCGTGCTCGCGACCCGCCGCGAGCAGCTCGTCGGCGTGGCGATCTGCGAGAGCTGGAACGACGCCGACGGGACCGTCGTGCAGCTCGCCGTCGGTCGCGGCGAGCGCTTCGAGCCGCTCGGGCGCGCGCTGCTGCTGGAAGCGTTCGCGCACATGCGCGAGCGGGGGATCGAGACGGTCGTCGTGCCGGTCGGGGACGAGGGGCCCGACGTCCCGGAGCCGTACGCGTCGGTCGGGCTGCGGCCGGTGTGGCAGCAGACGACCTGGCGCAAGCAGCTGCGCTGAGCTGCCGGGCCGCGCCGCATCAGCCTGGCAGCTGTGCCGCGCGCCGTTCGAGGTAGCGCTGCTCCGGAAGGCTCGTCGTGCGCCGCGCGGCCTCTCGGTAGGCCGCGCGCGCCGCGTCCACCTCCCCGGCCTGCTCGAGCAGATGCGCGCGCACCGCGACGAGCCGGTGGTGCTCCGCGAGCCGCTCGTCGCCGTCGAGCGTCGCGAGCAGCTCCAGCCCGGCCTGCGGGCCGTCGGCCATCGCGAGCGCGACGACGCGGTTGAGTGTCACCATCGGGTTTGGCTCGACCCGCTCGAGCAGCATGTAGAGCGCAAGGATCTGCGGCCAGTCCGTCCCCTCGCCGCTCGCGGCCTCGGCGTGGACGGCGGCGATCGCGGCCTGCAGCTGGTAGGGGCCGATGCGCCCGCGCGGCAGCGTCTGCTCGACGAGCACGATCCCCTCCGAGATCGCCACACGGTCCCAGCGGTCCCGGTCCTGCTCGGCGAGCGGGACGAGATCGCCGTCGGCGGTCGTGCGCGCGTCGCGACGCGCGTCGGTCAGCAGCATCAGCGCCAGCAGGCCGGCGACCTCGGTGTCGTCCGGCAGCAGCCGTGCCAGCAGCCGCGTAAGGCGGATCGCCTCCCGCGTCAGCTCGGCACGCTGCAGCGACGGTCCGGAGCTTGCCGTGTAGCCCTCGTTGAAGATCAGGTAGAGCACGTGCTGTACGGCGCGCAGGCGCGCGTCGCGCGCGTCGTCGGCCGGCAGCTCGAACGTGCCGCCGCTCGCCTTGATGCGCTGCTTCGCGCGGCTGATGCGCTGCGCCATCGTCACCTCCGGGACGAGGAACGCGCGCGCGATCTCCTCGGTAGCGAGGCCGCCCACGGCGCGCAGCGTCAGCGCGATCTGCGACGGCGGCGTGAGCGCCGGGTGGCAGCAGAGGAAAAGCAGCGCGAGCGTGTCGTCGCCGTCCAGCGTCGTCGGCTCCTCGTCCGGCTCGAGCGTCGCAACGCGCTCCTCGCGAGCGCGGCGCGCGTGCTCGCTGCGCCACTCATCCACGAGCCGGCGCGAGGCGACGGCGAACAGCCACGCGCGCGGATCGTCCGGCAGGCCCTGCGTCGGCCACTGCGCGGCTGCCGCAATCAGCGCCTCCTGGACCGCGTCCTCGCACGCGTCGAACTGCCCGTGCCGGCGCACGAGCGCGCCGAGGACCTGCGGCGCGAGCTCGCGCAGCAGGGCCTCGACGTCGTCTCGCCGGTCGGGCGCGCTCACATCTCCGCGCCGCCGTCGTCCATGATCGGCCGCACCTCCATCCCGCTGCTGCCGACGGCCGGCCAGCGCGAGGCGATGTCGAGCGCGCGCGCATGGTCGCACTCGACGATCACGTAGCCGCCGAGGTGCTCCTTCGCCTCCGCGAACGGCCCGTCCGTGACGACGGGCGAGCCACCGCCGCTGCGCACGCTCTTGGCGGTCGACGGGTCGGCGAGCGCCTGCCCGCCGACGAGCTCGCCGGCGTCGGTCAGCTCTCTCATGACGGCGTTGACCTGCGCCATCATCTCTCTGCCCTCGGCGCTGGTGAAGATCTCGCGCGTCTTGGGGGTCTCGTAGATCAGCAGCATGTACTTCACGGCGTCGCTCCTTTGGCTGCGGCGCCCCTGTCGGGCGCCTGTAGTGGGGGAGTCGGAGCCGGCGGGCGCCACTCGACATCGACGCTACCCAAAATCCGATGTCGATTTCGGTCGCGCTGCTTCGACATAGGGGTGAGGGCCCGCATCGGCGGCCCGCTCGCACCCGATCCGAAGGAGCCCACGATGACCGCCACCACCCGCCCCGACGCACCGCCCGCCAACCGCTGGGCCGCGCTGCTGGTGCTGTGCGCCGGCGTGCTCATGATCGTCCTCGACATGACGATCGTGAACGTCGCGCTGCCGTCGATCCAGGACGACCTCGGCTTCTCCGGTTCAGACCTCGCGTGGGTCGTGAACGCCTACCTGATCGCCTTCGGCGGCCTGCTGCTGCTCGCCGGCCGACTCGGGGACCTGATCTCGCGGCGTGGCGTCTTCCTCGCCGGCCTCGGCGTCTTCAGCGTCGCCTCGTTGGCGTGCGGGCTCGCGCAGAGCGGCGACATGCTCGTGATCGCGCGCTTCGTCCAGGGCGCCGGCGGCGCGCTCACCTCCGCGGTCGTCCTCGGCATGATCGTCACGCTCTTCCCAGAGCCGCGCGAGCAGGCGAAGGCGATCGGCGTCTACGCGTTCGTCGCCTCCGCCGGCGGCGCGATCGGCCTGCTCGTCGGCGGCGTGCTGACGCAGGCGCTCGACTGGCACTGGATCTTCATCGTCAATGTCCCGATCGGGATCGCGACGGCCGTCGCGACGCGGCGGCTGATCGCCCACGACACGGGCGCGGGCCTGCGCGGGGGCGCCGACGTTCCCGGCGTGGTGCTCGTCACCGGCGCGCTGATGCTCGCCGTCTACACGATCGTCAAGCCGGCCGCCGAGGACGGCTGGGGCGCCGCGTCGACGCTCGTCTGCGGCACGGTCGCGCTCGTGCTGCTCGTCGCCTTCGTCGCGCGCGAGGCGACCGCACGCTCGCCGCTCGTCCCGCTGCGGATCTTCCGCTCTCGCACGATCGTCGGCGCGAACGCGATCCAGGGGCTCGGCGCGGCCGGGATGTTCGGCACCTTCTTCCTCGGCTCGCTGTTCCTCGAGCGCGTGCTTGGCTACGACGCGCTCGAGATCGGGCTCGCATTCCTGCCGACCTGTGTCCTGATGGGCGTCGTCTCGCTGCGCTGCACCGACCGCCTGGTGATGCGCTTCGGCGCGCGCAACACGGTGATCCCGGGGCTTGCGCTGCTCGTCGCCGGCCTCGCGCTGTTCGCGCAGGCGCCGGCCGACGCGACGTTCGCGACGAACCTGCTGCCCGCGATGACGCTGCTCGGCATCGGCGCCGGCGTCTGCTTTCCGGCGCTGATGAACCTTGCGATGTCCGATGCGGTGCCGCAGGACGCCGGGCTCGCGTCGGGGCTCGTCAACACGACCGCACAGGTCGGCGGAGCACTCGCGCTGGCAGTGCTGGCGACCGTCTCGAACACGCACAGCGAGGCGCTCGTGCGCGGCGGCGCGTCGAGCGCGCAGGCCCTCACAGGCGGCTTCCACCTCGCCGCCTGGATCGCCGCGGCGCTCGTCGGAGTCGGGCTGTTGGTCGCGCTGCTCGTCGTGCCGCGGCCAGCCGCCGCGCCGGCCACAGACGCTCAGGTCGCGTCGGCGGTGGCCTGATCGCGCTCGCGGTCCCGTTCCCCCAGCCGGCGGCGCAGCCCGAGGAAGTAGTCGACCCCCGACAGCACTGTCACGACGACGGTCGCGTCGACGAGCAGGTCGAGCCACAGCGGGCTGTCGTCGCCGGCGGCGATCAGCGCCAGCACCATCGCGATCTGCAGGCACGTCTTCGCCTTGCCGAACATGCTCGCCTCGATCACGACGCCCTGCGAACCCGCCGCCATCCGCATCGCGGTGACGGCGAACTCGCGCGCGATGATCACCATCGCGACCCACGCCGCCAGCCGGTCGAGCGAGACGAGCGCGACGAGCGCCGCGATGATCAGCAGCTTGTCGGCGATCGGGTCCATCAGCTTGCCGAACGTCGTCACCGCGTTGCGAGTGCGTGCGAGGTAGCCGTCCAGCAGATCGGTCAACGAGGCGACAACGAACACGATCGCCGCGAGCAGGTCACCGCTCGGCGTCGCGTCGAGCAGCGCGACGACGAGCACCGGCACGAGCAGGATGCGGAAGACCGTCAGGACGTTGGGAACGTTCACCGGGAACATCCCGGAGGAGATTAGGCCTTCAGCTTGCGCCCTGTGGCGAACAGCCACGAGCTCCAAGCGACCATCACGGCGGCGAGCGCAGCGGTGACGCCGAGCGCGAGCGCGACGCTCACGTCGCTCGTGCCGAGGAAGCCGTAGCGCACCGCGCTAACCACGTAGAAAAGCGGGTTGACGTGCGAGATCTCCTGCCACGGCGACGGCAGGCGGTCGATCGAGTAGAACGTCCCGCCGAGGAAGCTCAGGGGCACGATCACGATGTTCTGCACGAAGCTCGGGAAGTCCCACGACTGCGCGTAGACGCCGACGATCACGCCGAGCGAGGCGAACAGCACGAGCGCGAGCGCGACGGCCACGATCAGCACGAGCGGCTCGCGGATCGGCACGCCGGTGACGGGCAGCGCAAGCGCGACGAGCGCGGCCGCGATCAGCAACGCGCGCACCGCGCCGCCGAGCGAAAGGCCGAGGTTGACCTCCCAGCTGCGCATCGGAGCGGCGAGCACGTCGTGGATGTAGCGGTCGAAGCGCGCCTGAAAGACGGACGTCGCGTTGTTCGAGAAGGCCGCCTGCACCATCGCCATCGTGATCAGGCCGGGCACGATGAAGACGTCGTAGTCGACCCCCTGCACCGGCTTGATGTTCCCGCCAAGCGCAAGCCCGAAGACGAGGATGAAGAGGAACGACGCGATCACCGGAGCCGCGATCGTCTGCATCCACAGCTTCGTCACGCGCAGAATCTCGCGGCCGGCGAGCCAGGCGAGGCCGCGGCGGCGCTCGGCGAAAGCCGACCGACGGGTCGCGACGGCGGTCACAGATTTCGCCCTTCGCTCATCGCAAGCGACGAGCTTCGGGCAACGTCACTTGCCATCGCCTTCACGTACACATCCGCGAGCGAGTCGGCCTCGTAGGTCGCGCGCAGGCCCGCTGCGCTGTCGCGGGCGAGCAGGTGCCCGCCGCGGATCAAAGCGATCTCCGCGCACAGCTCCTCCGCCTCCTCGAGGTAATGTGTGGTGAGCAGGATCGTCGTGCCCGCCTCGTGCAGGCGGCGGATGTAGCGCCACAGCTCCAGCCGCAACTCGAAGTCGACGCCGGCGGTCGGCTCGTCGAGGATCACGAGCGGCGGCTCGTGCATCAGCGCGCGGGCGAGCAGCAGGCGCCGGCGCATGCCGCCTGACAGCTTGGGAGCGCGCACATCGGCCTTCCCGCGCAGATCGAAGACATCCATCATCTCCCGCGCGCGACGGCGCGCATGCGCGCGCTCCATGCCGTAGTAGCCACCGTGGTATCGCAGTGTCTCCTCGACTGTGAGGAAGCGGTCGAGGTTGACGTCCTGCTCGGCCAGGCCGATCAGGCGGCGTGCCTCGCTCGTGGCGTGGTCGCGCCCGAACACGCGGATTTCCCCTTCGGTAACGCGGATCAGGTTGCAGACAGCGCTAATGAGCGTCGTCTTACCGGCGCCGTTGGGGCCGAGCAGACCGAAGAACTCGCCCGCGGGGACGGTCAGGTCGAAGCCCTCCAGGGCCAGGAGACCGTCGTCGTAGCGCTTCGTCAGCCCCCGCAGCTCCAGGGCAGGTGTCGACGAAGTGGTTGCACGGTCCATCAGTTCGAGGCTAGCGACTTCTCACGCGAGCTCGCACCCAGGCCGTGAACGCCGCTTCGGACAGCTCGCGCGCGGCCAGGCGCTCCACCGTGGTGGCAATCTCATCCTGACCACCTATTGGTGGTGTCCAGATACCGCCATTTCGTGCCACCAGTTCGAGCATCGCCAGCAGCGCCACCCGCTTGTTGCCGTCGGGCAGGGGGTGGTTGCGCACGAGCCTCGAGCAGAGGATCGCCGCCTTGGTCCCCAGGCCCGGGTGGCGATCGCCCTCGCCGTCGGCGACGAACGGCGCCGCCAGGGCCGAAGCCGCCGCGCCGAGCTGCGCGGCCCGCGCGAGGCGCTCGGCCGAGATCCCCAGGACCGCCTCGGCGATGAGCAGCAGATCTTCAATGCTCAGTTTCTCCATAGAAAGATGGCAAGCTACCAAGACACCATCAATCTGTGATGCTCAGCACCAAGTGTTTAGTGGTGGCTATACTGCCCGGCGGGATGCCGAAGACCATGACCTTGCGGCTCAGCGACGAGCTCGCGGCGGATCTCGAGGCGATGGCGCGTGTCGACGATGTGCCCGTTTCCGAGGCGATCCGCATCGCAATCGACGAGCGCATCAAGGGCCGCCGCGACGACAAGCAGTTCCAGGCCCGCCTGCGTCGGCTGATGGCCGAGAACCAGCGCGCGCTCGAGCGGCTGGCGCAATAGCGCAGGCCCGCCTGAGCGAGCAGCTGGCGCAGGCGCGCAGGCAAAGCGTCTTGGCCTGATCCCGCATGGGGAGACCAGGGCAGGACGCTCCAGTGCGTTGCGGCCCGCAAACGCCACGCCATGCCACGGCCACGCCACACCATGAAGCCACTGTGGCTTCAAGACACCACGGTGGCATGATTGCTTGCGCGCCGCGCCATCATGTGAGCATGCAGGCGATGGTGCTCCAGGCGCCCGAGGAGCCGCTGCGGCCCGCTGAGCTGCCGGATCCGGTCCCTGGGCCGGGCGACGTGCTGCTGCGTGTGCGCACGTGCGGGATCTGCCGCACCGACCTGCACCTGCGCGATGGAGAGCTCGATCCGGGGCATCTGCCCCTCGTCCTCGGACACCAGATCGTCGGAGAAGTGCTGATCCCGGACGCGGCCGGTACGCACGCGATCGGCGCTCGCGTCGGTGTGCCCTGGCTCGGCTGGACCTGCGGCGAGTGCCGCTACTGCCGTAGCGGCCGCGAGAACCTCTGCATCAAGGCGCGCTTCACCGGCAAGGACACCGACGGCGGCTACGCAGAGCTGGCCGTCGCCGACGCCCGCTTCTGCTTCCCGCTGCCGCCCGAGGCCGACTACCCGGACCTGCAGGTCGCGCCGCTGCTGTGCGCTGGCCTGATCGGCTATCGCGCACTGCGAATGGCCGGCGACGCCGAGCGCCTCGGCCTGTACGGCTTCGGCGCCTCAGCCCACATCGCCTGCCAGGTCGCCGTCCACCAAGGCCGCCAGGTCTGCGCGTTCACCCGCCCCGGCGACGACGCCGGACAGGCATTCGCGCGCAGCCTCGGCGCCGTGTGGGCCGGCACCAGCGACGACACGCCTCCCGAGCCGCTCGACGCCGCGATCGTCTTCGCCCCTGCCGGGCGGCTCGTGCCAACCGCGCTGCGCGCGCTCGCCCCGGGCGGCACCGTCGTCTGCGCGGGCATCCACATGTCCGACATCCCCTCCTTCCCCTACGAGGACCTCTGGCACGAGCGCTCGATCCGCTCCGTCGCCAACCTGACCCGCAAGGACGGCACGTCCTTCCTCGCGCTTGCACCCCAGATCCCGGTCCGCACCACGGTCACGACGTATCCACTGGAGCAGGCCGAGCAGGCGCTCGCCGACCTGCGCGCCGGGGCGTTCGAGGGCGCCGCGGTGCTGACTATCTGAGGAGCGCGCGGCTGGACGCGCCGATGTGCGAGCCTTCTCGCCATGCCCCTCATCCCCATGGTCATCGAGCGCACCGCGCGCGGCGAGCGCGAGTTCGACATCTACAGCCGCCTGCTCAACGAGCGGATCATCTTCCTCGGCCACCCCGTCGACGACATGGTCGCCAACCTCGTCGTGGCGCAGCTCCTGCACCTCGAGTCGCAGGATCCCGAGAAGGACATCTCGATCTACATCAACACGCCGGGCGGCTCGATCTACGCAGGCCTCGCGATCTACGACACGATGCAGTTCATCAAGCCCGACGTGTCGACGATGTGCGTCGGCATCGCGATGTCGATGGGCTCGCTGCTGCTGACCGGCGGGGCGAGAGGCAAGCGCAGCGCGCTGCCGAACAGCCGCATCCTGATCCACCAGCCGTCAGCCGGCTTCGAGGGCCAGTCGACCGACATCGAGATCCATGCGAGAGAGATTCTCAAGACGCGCAAGCGGATCGACGAGATCTACGCCCTCCACACCGGGCAGACCGAGGAGAGAGTCCACACGGACATGGAGCGTGACCGCTTCCTGACCTCGCAGCAGTCGGTCGAGTACGGCCTGATCGACCGCGTCATCGAGCACCACTGATCACCGACGGAGGGGAACCCGCATGCCGATCGCAGAGCGCAGCGCACAGACGACCTGGAAGGGCAGCCTCGCCAAGGGCGAGGGGACGCTCACGAGCGGCAGCGGGGCGCTCGGCGAGCTGCCGGTCACATGGGCCTCGCGCACGGAGCGCTCCGACGGCAAGACGAGCCCGGAGGAGCTGACCGCTGCCGCACACGCCTCCTGCTTCTCGATGGCCCTCTCGCACGAGCTGACGCAGGGCGGCAACGAGCCCGAGCAGCTCGACGTGACGGCCGTCGTGACGCTCGACAGAGTCGACGACGCGCCCACCGTCACGCGCTCGGCCCTGACCGTGACCGGCCGCGTGCCAGGGATCAACGCGGCCGCGTTCGAGGCGGCCGCGCAGGGCGCCGGCAAGGGCTGCCCGATCTCTCGCCTGCTGCTCGGCGGCAGCGCCGAGATCACGGTCGACGCGACACTCGCCAGCTGAGCCGCCGCGCCGCTACGCGATCGCGTGCTCGATCGCGCCGAGGCGCTCGATCTCAATCCGCACGACGTCGCCAGACGCTAGGAACTGGCGCGGATCCATCGACGCGCCGACGCCGCTCGGCGTGCCGGTGAGGATCAGATCCCCCGGCGCAAGCGTGCACGTCTCGGCGATGAAGTCGACGACGTCGCGGCAGCCGAAGATGAGGTCGGACGTGCGGCTGTCCTGCCGCAGCTCGCCGTTGACCCACGTGCGCAGCGCGAGGTCCTCCGGGTCGGGGACCTCGTCGGCCGTCGTCACCCACGGGCCCCACGGGCAGAAGCCGTCCGCGCCCTTCGCGCGCGTCCACTGCGGCTCCCGGCGTTGCAGGTCGCGCGCGCTGACGTCGTCGGCGACGGCATAGCCGGCGATCGCACCGTCCGCACCCATCACGATCGCCAGCTCGCCCTCGTAGTCGAGTCGTCTGACGACCGCCGGGCAGCGCACGGGCCCGTTCGGCGGAGCGGAGGAGCTCGGCAGCTTCATGAACACGATCGGCGCCGCGGGCAACTCTGCGCCCGTCTCGGCCGCATGCGCCGCATAGTTGAGCCCGATCCCGAAGATCGCCCGCGGCTGCGGCACCGGCGCCAGCAGCGTCACGCCGGCGAGCGCCCAGTCAGCGCCACCGGCCGGCGTGCGATCACCACTCGCCAAGCGGTCGAGGACCGACACGCCGTCGTCGAACGCGACGACACGCTCGCCGCGAACCTCGCCGGCGAGCACCGTGTCCGAGTCGGGGTGCAGAAAGGTCGCCAGGCGCATCCGGCCGGCAGCCTACCGGCGACGCCGATCGGGCGGGTGGCGATGAGGACGCACGTGCGCCGGCCGCAAGGCCGGTGTGCGCGCGCCCGGAGGGGCACCGCCGGCGAGGCCGGTGGTCAGGACCCGCCCGCCAAGCGGCCGAGCCCGAAGCCCGTCCCGCGGCAGCCGCGCCAAGCCCTAGCCGATCTGCGCCACGCGATCTTCAGACCCCTCCACATGCGTCACCGGCAGGCCCATCCCTCTCGCCTTGCTGACGACATCCAGACGCAGCCAGCGCGAGAGCCGGCGCGGCAACGTCGAGATGATCAACTCGTCGTAGGGAGCGCGGTTGATCGCGTCTTCGATCGCCATCAGCGGCTCGTGGTCGCCGACGTGTCCCGTCACCCGCGCTCCGGCCGCCTCGCTCAGCCGCGGCAGCGCCTCGGCGAGCGCATGCTCGGCCTCGCCCTCGTCGCCGTCCTGCGGGTCGACGACCTTGTGCAGGCCGTGCGGGTGGGCGGGCACAACGAGGTGGAATGCGACCGGTCCGCGCTGGGCGCGCGTACGAACGGCGTCGCACAGACCGTCGGTCGCCGCCGTGCGATTCGCGACGAGCAACACGCGGGCCGGAGCGGAAGTGGACATGTGTGCCCCCGAGTCTCGATTGCCAGCTGACAGGTGGATCATTCCCCTCGATCGAGTCCGGCAACCAGACCAGCCGCCGCGCCGGGCTGGCCAAGAGGGGTAGCGTGTCCCCATGCGCCGCACGCGTGGCCTCAGCACGAGGCTCGTCCTAGCGATCGGCCTGCTCGCCGCTCTGCACCTGACGGTCTTCGTCGTCCTGCTCACGACGCTCCACGACCTGAGCGGCACAGACCGCCACGCCCGCACCGTGGCCCAGGTCGTGGTGGCGTCGAACGACTCGCGCATCGCGCTCGCCCGCGGCGACGCGAACGGCATGCGAGCCGGGGCCGTCGCGCTCGTACTTGCGGGCCGTACCGCCGGCGTGACCGCGACAGACCCGCTCGCTCACGCCCTGCGCGAGCAGGCCGGGACGCCCCAGCCACCGCGCGCGGAGTCACCCGCCGCGCTCACGCTCGACGAGCGGCTGGCCGCGCTCGCCGCGCGTGAACGCGCGTCCCGCACAGCCGACCGCGACCGCGTGACGCACCTGACGCGGATCGCGTGGATCGCCGGCGCCTGCGGAGTCGCCGCGACGCTGGTGTGCGCGATCGGCTTCCTGCTCTACCTGCGCCGCTCGCTGCTCGCTCCACTGCGCGACGTCGCCGGCGCGGCGCAGCGCCTCGCGGCCGGCGACCTGCACGCCCGCGTTGGTCACCGCGCGGGGGTCGGCGAGGTCGGCGAGCTCGCGCGCACGTTTGACCAGATGGCGGACTCGCTCGAGGACAGCCGTGCGGCGCTCGAACGGCAGAACCGCGAGCTGGCACAGCAACACACGGAGCTGATCGAGGCGGTCCGCTCCGCGCGCGAAGGCGCGAGCATCGTGCGCGCCGTGCTCGACACGACGCCGGACGCGATCGCGCTGCTCGATGGCGACGGCGCCGTGATCGTCGACAACCCGCCGATGCGCACGGTGCGCTCCGCCTTCGCGACCCACGCCACCGCGCTCGACCCGCGCGCTCCTGCGCCGGTCAACAGTGATGGCGCAGGCAACGGCGCTGTGGACGACGATGGCGAGCGGCGCGACGAGGTCGTTCTGCAGGGCGGTCGCCGCACGTTCGCGCGCTACGCGGCGCCGGTACGCGACGGCCGCGGCCGGCTGATCGGCCGGCTGCTCGTGGTACGCGACATCACGGGCGAGCGCGAGGCCGAGCGTGCCAAGCAGGACTTCTTCGCGCTCGTCTCGCACGAGCTGCGCACACCACTGACGGCGATCCTCGGCTACGTCGAGCTGCTGGTGAGCGACGACGTCTCCGCGTTCCCACCGGAGCACGCGCGTCATCTCGAGGTGATCGAGCGCAACGCGCGCCGGCTCGTGCGCCTCGTCGGCGACCTCCTGTTCGCCGCCCAGGTCGAGGGCGCACCACTGCTGCTGGAGCCGGCCGAGGTCGACCTCGCCGCGCTCGTACGCGATGCCGTCGAGCTCGCCCGCTGCCCCGCCGAGGAGGCCGGCATCGTGCTTGAGACAGAGCTCGAGCCCGTCGAGCGCTGCGTCGGCGATCGTGACCGGCTCGCGCAGGTGCTCGACAACCTGCTGTCGAACGCGCTCAAGTTCACACCACCGGGTGGGCGTATCGCCGTGCGACTCACGGGTGAGGGGCCACTTGCGCGCATCGAGGTCGCCGACACCGGCGTCGGCATCCCTGCTGAAGACCAGCCGCACCTGTTCGACCGCTTCTACCGCGCGCGCAACGCGACGGGCCGCTCGATCCCCGGACTCGGGCTCGGGCTGACGATCGTGCGCACGATCGTCGAGGGCCACGGCGGCACCGTCTCTGTCCACAGCCAGTCCGGCGAAGGCGCGACGTTCACGGTGCTGCTGCCGGCGGTCGGTGGCGATAGCCGAAGCCGCGAACCGTCCCGAGCGGATCACCGCCCGATGGCTCCTGCCCAAGCTTCCCTCGCAGGTAGCCCACGAAGAACTTGACCTGGTCGCCCGGAGCGATGCGCCACCGCGTCAGCGTTGGCTCGCGTACTCCAGCATCCCTGATTCCTCGCCCATCGAGAAGTACCCGCGGTGTTGCAGCACGTCGATCAATTCCGGCCACCCCTGCTGGGAGGACAGGAAGACCTTGTGTCCGCCCGTCCGCTGCAGCCGATCGAGCGTTTCTTCAACCTGCTCGAACGTGACCAGCGCTCCGCCCCCGGCGTTGGGGTTGACGTCGACGAGGCCGAGGTTGTAGGCCGTGCGATGCCCCAGCGCCGCGAGCAGCGCTACGTGCTCGCCAGCGTGCGTGCGAGCTGCGATGAACCGCTGCCCGGGCGGCTTCGCGTACACGGAGAACGCAGTGTGCCGCAAGCGGGCGGTCTGGGACCAGGGGGTCGGCGTCTGCGCGAGCGAACACACCAGCACGCCGAAAGCGAACAGGCAGGCCGCCTCCGCAAGCGTCGGACGGTGAGACGCGCGCGCCGTGAGCGAGCGCATGCACACGACGAGCAACAGCGCGACGGCCAAGGCCCACGCGGCGAACATGTTCGTGAGCACCTCGGGATGCGATCGCCCCATGTAGTAGCTGCCGATGCCGAGCCCGAACACCCCGCTCCACGCGAGCAGACCGGTCAGCAGCCGGTCCGGATCGCGGTTGACAGCCCGCACCGTCGCCAGGCCGATCGCCGCCACGTAGGTGAGGTAGATGACGGTGCTCATCCCCACGATCGGCGTCATCGGCAGCATCCCCCAGCCGGAGATCGCGAACAGGCGCGAGAAGCGGAACAGCAGGCTCAGGTGCGGGAGGGAGTCTGCCGTCACCAGCGTCAGGACGGCGACGAGCGCGAAGGCTCCGAGGAGTCCGATGACGCACTCGAACAGCAGTCGCAACAGCACGCGAAGCGTCATCCGCCCCGCGGCCCACAGGAGTGCGGCGAACGTCGCGCCAAGCGCGGGAACGCCGAAATCGGCGTTGTTGAGGACCGCGAGACCGCCCGCGAGGAACAGCCATCCGACTCGACGCGGAGTCCCCCCGTCGAGGTGTCGGGCAACGAGCCACATGACGAGCAACGGTCCGGCGTACCGCATCGGAAAGGTGCCAAACAGGTTGTCCATCGCGTATCGATTCGCGAGCGGTCCCTCCATCATGAAGAAGCCCGTCGCGAGCACGGGCAGGAACAGCATCACCGCCACCAGCGTGCTGCGCACCACACGACGCAGCGCGGCGAAGACCCCCAGCATCGCGAGCCCGCTGATCGCCGCCGTTGCAATCGTGTAGACGCCGAGGGAAGCGCCGAAGATCGCCATCGCTCCAGCCACCGGGTACGGCCAGAGCGAGCCGTATTGCGCCGCGTAGCCGACGAGCGGCGGAGCACCGGCGAGCACCGAGAAGGTTTCGTCGATCCAGAACACTATGTGCTCGGCGATCGCTTCATGCGCATTGCCGATCGTGCCGTCGAAGTTGATCGCCGGCAGCAGCCACACGACGACCGCCACGAGCGCGATACCGCTGCCCACGACCCGCCGCGTCCGGGTGTCGCGCGTCCACCTGGCGAACCCACCTCTCACCCGCGTGCTCGCAGCCGCTACCCCGAGCCCGACCGCGAGCACCGCCGCGACCGCCAGCGTCCCGACCGTGAAATACACGGTGTGCTCCGCCGTCTCGATAATCTGAAACCGGTACCAGCGCTGGACGACGCAGCACGTCACGACGAAGGCGAACGCCACGATCTGCCCGGCCCTCACCAGGCGGGCGATCGTGTCGGCACGCAGCGGCGTCGCCCGCCGCATGCCGAGCGCGATGCAGGCCGTCAGGAGCAGCGGAGCGGTGAGCGCCAGCAGGAATCGCGCCTGCTCGGTCGGCTCAGGTAGCGGCGGTATCCGCTCTCTGACCGCCGGTATGAACGTGAGCGCGTCGTGCGGGAACAGCAGCCTCCCGAGCGGAGGGCCCAACACGACGATGATCGCGACGACGACCACGGCGCACGGAAGCGCGCTGAGCCATGCCAGCTCGCCTGCGGTCGGCCTGCGCGCCTCGCGGTCCGCGGTGTGCTCGTGCGCCGCGAAGGCACGCTCCGTCGACCGCCCGGCAGTCACCACCCGCCCGGCGTCTTCCCCCGAGTTCACCCAGACAATTTACTTGATTCCTGTGCGACGCGCTAGCATACCGGTGCCACGTCAGCCGAGCAGCCAGCGCACAGCGTGCCCGAACCCATCGCGGGCGCGACGTTCACGGTGCTGCTGCCGGCGGTCGGTAGCGATAGCCGAAGCCGCGAACCGTCTCCAGCGGACCGCCATCGGACGGCTCCCACCCCAGCTTCCGTCGCAGGTAGCCCACGTAGAGCTTGACCTGGTCTCCGCCGAAGCCGTCGACATCACCCCACACGAGCTCCAACAGCCGCGTGCGGCTGAGCGTCTCGTTCGGATGGCGCACGAACGCCGACAGCAGCTTGAACTCGAGCGGCGTCAGCTGCACCTGCCGTCCGTTTACCGTTACCTCGCGGCTGACGTAGTCGATCTGCAGCGCGGCGTCCTCGTAGGCGGCGCGCACCTCGGGAGGGCCGCTCGTGCGCCGCAACAGCGCGTCCACGCGCGCGAGCAGCTCCTGGCGACCGAACGGTTTCGTGACGTAGTCGTCGGCGCCGCTGCGCAGACCACGGACCTTGTCAAGCTCGCCAGCGCGCGCAGTGAGCATCAGCACCGGGACATCGCTCAGGTCGCGGATGCGCTCGAGCGTCTGCCAGCCGTCGAGCTCCGGCATCGCGACGTCGAGCACGATGAGATCCGGTGCGTCGGCCTCCAGCCGCCGCAGCGCCTCCAACCCGTTGGCAGCCTCCACGACGGTGTGCCCCGCGCGTTCCAGCAGCACCCGCACGAGGCGGCGCACGTCGACCTCGTCCTCCACGACGAGCACCTCTGCCGTCTTCACGTGCCCTGCATACCAGACGTCCGCCGCACTGTCGTGCACGCAGTGCGCGTGCGAACCGTCGAGCCGAGGCAGGGGCACGCAGGCGAGAGCACCATGTCAGCCGCCACTCAGCTCGAAGCGGAGAACTCAGCCATCCCGAAGGGTTCTCTCGCCCGCTCGGTGTAGCCGCGCTTAACGAGCGCTTCCGGCAGCTCGACCAATTCCTGCGGCACCGAGAGGAAGACTTTGCGGCCGCCGGCCGCGCGCAGATCCCGCAGCATCTCTTCGAACTGGTCGACCGTCGGCATCGAGTTGCCGCCCGTGTAGGGCGTGACATCGGTGATTCCGGCGTTGTACGCCACGCGATGTCCGAGCGGCGTGAGGATCGCGACCGCTTCGCCCGGGTCGGTGTGCGCATCGATGAACGTCTCGCCGACTGGATGGCCGTAGATGTGGATCCCCGTGTTCTGAAGCCGCGAGACCTGTGACCACGGCGTGGGCATCTGCGCGAGCGAGCAGACGAGCACGCCGAAGGCGAACAGGCACGCCACCTCCGGCACTGTCGGACGGTGGCGCGGACGCGCCGCGATCGTGCGCACGGCGAGCACGAGCAGCAGCGTGAGGCTCAGCGCCCACGCGGCGAACATGTTCGTGAGCACCTCGGGATGCGATCGCCCCATGTAGTAGCTGCCGATCCCGAGCCCGAAGACACCACTCCAGGCCAGCAGACCCGTCAACAGGCGGTCCGGGTCGCGGTTCGCGGCCCGCACCGTCGCGGCACCGATCGCCGCCACGTACGTGAGGTAGATGACCGTGCTCGTCCCGATCGTCGGCGTCATCGGCAGCATCCCCCAGCCGGCCACCGCGAACAGGCGCGAGTAGCGGAACAGCAGGTCGACGTGCGGGAGTGATCCGGCCGTCGCGAGCGTGAGGACGCTTACGAGCGCGAGCGCGGCGACGAGCCCCACCAGTGCCTCGAGCGCCAGCGTGCCCAGCCGGCGCCGCGCCGGCCATCCGCCGGACCACAGCAGCGCGGCGACCGTCGCGCCCAGCGCCGGGATCCCGAACTCGGCGTTGTTGAGCACCACCAGACCAGCCGCCAGGAACAGCCACCGCGCTCGCCGCGGCGACGCGCCGCCGAGGTGGCGGGCGACGAGCCACGCGAGCATCAGCGGGCCGGCGTAGCGCAGCGGGAAGGTGCCGAACAGGTTGCTGATCGCGTAGCGGTTCTCGAACGGCTTCTCCATCATGTAGAAGCTGGTGGCGAGGAACGGGAGGAACAGCAGCAGCCCGGCGACCGTGCTGCCGGCGACCCGACGGAAGGTCGCGAACACCGCAAGCATCGCCGCAGCGCTGATCGTCGCCGTCGCGATCGTGAAAGTGCCCACCCCGACGCCGAACAGCTTCATTGCCCCGGCGATCGGATACGGCCACAGCGAGCCGTACTGCGCCGCGTAATGCACGAGCGGTAGGCGCCCGTTGAGCGCGGCGAAGACTTCGTCGAGCCAGTACGGGAAGTGATTCACGATCACTTCGTTGGCGTTGACGATCGTCCCTTCGAAGTTGACCGCGGTGAGCAACCAGGTCGCGATCGCCGCGACCGCGACGGCGGTGCCCGCAATGCGCCGTCCGCGGCTCTCGCGCATCAGCGCGCCGAAGCGCCGCCGCATCCGCTCATTCGCGAGGCCGGCGGCGATCACGAGCGCGATCGCGGCGGCCGCGACGAGCGTCGCCGGCTTGAAGTACACGGTTCGTTCCGAGGTCGTCCATGCGGCGAGGTGGAACACGTGCCGGTATTGCACGACGCCGCAGAGCACCACGAACGCCAGCGCGGCGACCTGCACCGCGGTCACGACACCGGCGATCGGGGCCGACCGCACGTGCCAGCGGCGCCGCAGGCCGAGCGCGACGAAGCCAGTGAGCAGCAGCGGCCCGGTGAGCGCGAGCAGGAAGCGCGCCTGCTCGGTCGGCTCCGGGCTCGGCCGTCCCGCGGCCGAGGGCCAGAACGTGAGCCCGCTGTGCGGGAACGCGAGCTTCCCCAGCGGAGGCCCCAGCACGACGATGGCTGCCAAGAGGAGCGCCGCGCACGGCAGCAGGCCGATCCACGCGAGCTCGCCCGCGCGAAGCGTTCGCGGCCGTGCGCCCAGCACGTCGGACCGCGGCACCTCCGCGGCGACTTCCCCCAAAGCCATGTGTCCAACTTACCGACCTTTGGGTCGGTTGGTGTCTATTCCGGCGGTTGGGCGCTATGTCAGCCGAGCAGCAAGCGCGCGGGCGCCCATGTGTGCGATCGCCTGGATCGAGATCTGCGGGTTGACGCCGGAGGCCGTCGGGAAGGCCGAGCCGTCGAGCACGTAGAGGTCGCGCACGTCCCACGTCTGCGCGTTCGGGTCGCAGGCCGACGTCGTCGGCGAGCCGCCCATGCGCGCTGAGCCCATGATGTGGAAGGAGCCGAGCTGGAGCTTCCCGGGCCCGTAGCCGCACGCGTCGGCGTCGCGCATGAAGCGCTCGCGGTCGCCATCGCGTCCCGGGTCATACGCGACCCAGTCGCTCTGCGAGCTGATGATCCGCTGCGCGCCGGCCGCCTCGTGCATCTGCGCCGCGCCGTCGATCCCGACACGCATATGGCGCATGTCGTAGTCGGACAGCTTGTAGCGGACCACCGGCTCGCCATCGCGGTCGATCCGCACCTCGCCGCCGTCGCGGTCGCGCAGCAGCACACCGAAGGTAATCATGTGCGAGATCGCCTGCATCAGCTCGTGGTGCTGGCGCGCGCCGCGCCATGGGAGGAACGGCACGGCGAGATGCGGATGGCCAGCGGCCGTCTCGTACTTGAGGCCGTAGCCGCCGTCGAGGTTGCGGTGACGGTCGGAGTAGAGCGCCTGCATCGTGCCCTCCCACGGGCGCACCTCCTCGTCGTAGACGCCGACGACCGCAGTCGCCGGATGCAGCCGCAGGTGCTTGCCGACGTTCGGGTTCGTCAATCCCGAGCGCTTGAGCAGCGCCGGCGTCTGCAGCGCGCCACAGGCGGCAACGACGGCACGCGAGCGGACCGTCAGGCGATGGCCGCCGTCGCTTCTGGCGACCACCCCGCGCGCGGCGCCACCCTCGATCGTCACGCGCTCGACGGCGACCCCGACGACGATCCGGGCGCCGGCCTCCTGCGCATCGGGCAGCCACGTCTTCGCGGTCGACTGCTTCGCGCCGCGGCGGCAGCCAAAGCCGCAGTAGCCGCAGTCTCTGCCCTGGTCGCACTGGCCGTTGACGTTGCGCGGCATCGCGTCGATGTGGCAGCCGAGGCTGATGCAGGCGTCGCGCAGCTTCTGCTCTCGCGCGGACGGCTCGTTGTGCTCCTGGTTGACGCCAAGCCGCTCGCAGACGCTGTCGAGCGAGGCCGTGTAGTCGGCCGAGGCGAATGCCGGCACACCGAGCGACGCCCACTCGGCGCGCACGTCGTCGGGCGTGCGGAACGACGTCGAGTAGTTGACGACGGTGCCGCCGCCGAGACACGAGCCGGCGATCATGCCGACCGACTGGTCGTGCGTGGCGCCGGGCGCGCCGGCGTACATGGTGGTAAGGGCTCTCAGCTCAGCGCCATCGAAGTCGGCGTCGTCGTAGTAGCCGCCGCGCTCGAGCACGATCACGTCGAAGCCCGCCTGGCTGAGCACCGCGGCGGCGACGCCGCCGCCCGCGCCCGAGCCGACGATGCAGACGTCGCAGTCGAGCGTCGCCGACTCGCCGATCGTCAGCGGCGTGAGCTGCTTCGGCGGCGCGTCCTCGCGCGCGCCGAGCGGGCCGGGATAGCCGATCGCATCCCACACCGGACTCGCGCCACCGTCCGGCGCCGGCAAGCCGTAGTAAGTCAGCAGCGACGCCTTTCGCAGGGCATGGAAGGCGGCGCGACGCTGCGGCAGGCGGCTGTCACACCAGCTCAGCAGCACCTGCTCGCGCTGCTCACGCGAGAGCTCGCTGAAGCGCTTGAAGCCGCCGCCGCCCAGCGCTGTCACGGGAGCCGTGTCCCACAAGCCCAACAGCTGCTTCAGCTCTCTGCGCGCGGCGCTGCGTGGATCGCGCCCGACGAGCTGGAGGATCGCGTCGGGCACACCCAGCTCACCCGCGCTCGGGAGACCGTTCGCGGGCGGACAGAACGTGTCGCAGATCGCCTCCAGCGATCGGCGCTGGCGTGACGTGAGCTCCATCGCGGCTCTCTCCTCGGGCGCAGGACGCGTCGCGTGAGCGTACCCAGCGCCTGCCGACGGCGCGGCAGCTCAGCCCTCAGCGTCGCCTCACGTACTCGACCATCCCGAAGTCTTCCTGAGCAGTGACGCGATAGCCGCGATCGTCGAGCGCGGCCGCCGCTTCGGGCCATTGCCCTCGCGTCGATATGAAGACCTTGCGACCTCCGGCAGCACGAAGGTCGGCGAGCATCTCGTCGAACTGATCGACCGTCGGCATGGCGCCATCGCCCGCGTACGGCGTCACGTCGTCGAGGCCGAGGTTGTACGCCGCGCGGTGCCCGAGCAACGTGAAGAGCGCGACCGACTCGCCCGGTCTCGTGTGCGCCGCTATGAACGGCTGTCCGAGCGGCTTTGCGTAGAGCGGCTCCGAGGTCCGCTGCAGCCGTGCCACCTGCGACCACGGCGTCGGCGTCTGCGCCAGCGAGCACACCATCACGCCGAACCCGAACAGGCAGACGGCCTCGGCGAGCGTAGGTCGCCGCGCCGAGCGGGCGAGCATGCTCCGCACGGCGACGACGAACAGGAGCGTGACGCTCAACGCCCAGGCGGGGAACATGTTCGTGAGGACCTCGGGGTAGGAGCGCCCCATGTAGTAGCCGCCGACGCCCAGGCCGAAGACGCCGCTCCAGGCCAGCAGACCGGTCGTCAGGCGATCGGGGTCGTCGTTGGCCGCCCTCACCGTTGCGACGCCGATCGCCGCCACGTACGTGAGGTAGACGACGGTGCTCATGCCGATGGTCGGGCTCATCGGCAGCATGCCGAAGCCCGAGAGGGCGAAGAGCCGCGAAAGGCGGACCAACAGCTCGAAGTGCGGCAGCGAGCCTGCGGTGACGAGCGTCAGGGCGCTCGTGAGCACGACCGCGCCCACGAGTCCCGCCACCGCTTCGAGCAGCGGGCGAAGCGGCGCGGCGCGGAGCTCGCGGCCGCGCGACCAGAGCAGTGCGGCGATCGTCGCCCCGAGCGCAGGGGCCCCGAACTCGACGTTGTTGAGAACGACGACCCCGGCCGCCAGGAACACGAGCCACGATCGGCGCGGCAACGCCCTGTCGAGGTGTCGCGCCACGAGCCACACGAGCAGAAACGGACCCGCGTATCGCAGCGGAAACGTCCCGAACAGGTTCATCACCGCGTAGCGATTGTCGAGCGGCCCCCTCATCATGAAGAGGCTCGTCGCGAGGAACGGCAGGAACAGCAACAGACCCGCGGTCGTGCTTCGCGTGATGCGCCGGAAGGTGCCGAAGACCGCGAGCATCGCCAGCACACCGATCGCCGAGACGGCAATCGTGAAGACGCCGACCGAGGGGCTCAGCAACGCCATGGCTCCAGCCACGGGGTACGGCCACAGCGACGCGTACTGCGCCGCGTAGTCGACGAGCGGGAAATGACCGTCGAGCACCGCAAACGCTTCGTCGAGCCAATACTGTATGTGTTCCGTGATCGCGTCGTGGGCGGTCACGATCGTGCGTTCGAAGTTGATCGCCGGCAGCATCCAGATCGCGACGAGTGCGACTGCGACCACGGTCCCCGCGATCCGCCAGCCGCGACGCTCACGCAGCAGCTCACCGACCCGCTCTCGGATCCGCTCGTTCACGATGCCGGCGCCGATCGCCACTGCGATCGCGCCCCCGACCACCAGCGTGGCATTGGTGAAGTACACGACGTGCCTCGACTGCGACAGGGAAATCGGGAAGGCGTGGAAGCGCTGGACGACAAGGCCCGTCACGAGGAACGCGAACGCAGCGATCTGCGATCCGATCACGACGTAGCGGATCGTCACAGGGCTGAGCCGGTCGGCGCGATGTGCTCCGTACAGGACGAAGCCCGCCAGCAGCAGCGGCGCGACGAGCGACAGCAGGTAGCGCGCGTGCTCGGTCGACTCGGGTTCCGGGGGTATGTACGCCCTCTGGATGACGGGCCAGAAGGTGACGTCGCCTCCCGGGAACAGGAGCTGCCCGAGCGGCGGCCCCAGCAGGACGATCGCAGCCACCACGAGCATCCCGCAGGGAACGACCGCGATCCATGCCAACTCACCCGCGCGCAGCACGCGCGGGCGCAGATCCTCGCCGAGCACATCGAGGCGTCGGCCACCCGGCCGACGCGCAACGTCGGCTCCCCCCATAGCCATGCGCCACACTCTACCGACTAACTGGTCGGTTTAAGACATTTCAATGGAGTATCAATGCGCCAAGTTTTGATGACGGCCCAGCTCTAATCGGCGCGAGCGCGCTCAGCGCGTCGACGCCGGCCGCGCGCGGCGAACGCGCTCCGCTGCACCGCGAGCGTCACGACGCCGGCGAGCACGAGCGCGGCCAGGTTGAGCCCCAGCTGCGCGGCCGCCTCGCCGCACTCGGCCCATGCCGACTCGGCCGCCGCGACCGCCATGTTCGCCGCCGCCGGGATCGTCGTCACGGAGATCAGCACGCCGATCAGCGCCGCCGACTTGCTCGTCGTGAGCGACAGGATGCCCGCGGTTCCGGCGAGGTAGGCGACGAGGAAGGAGAGCGCGTCGGGCTTCGAGATGAAGCCGGTGAACGGGCGCACCGCGTTCGTGTGCCCGTCGGTGATGATGCCGAGCGCGTCCAGCAGCTCGGTCCCCACATACGCCGCGACGACCGCGACGACGAAGCCGACGAGCAGCGCGATCAGCGAGCGACGCGCGAGCACGCCCCGCCGCTGCACGAGCGCGACGGCGATCGCGGCGATCGGCCCGAACTCGGGCCCGACGACCATCCCGCCGACGAGCAGCACCGGCGAGTCGAGCAGGATCGCGATCGACGCCAGCAGCGTCGCGATCACCATGAACGCGAGGAAGCTCCACGACAGCTCGGTCGACTCGCCGACGACCGACTCGACGCGCTCCCACACGACTGCGTCGGACGGCATGCCCTCAGCCGCCCGCTCGGCGCGCTCGGAGGCAGCCGAGATCGAGGTGTCGATCGGGTCGAGCGTGATCGAGCCGTCGCGCGCGATGCCGAGCGCACGCAGCTCGCCGACGATCAGGCTCGCGTCCTCGCGCGCGACGTCGCACTGCACGACGTCGCCGTCGGGCTTGCGCGCAGCGCCGGGGAGATGGATCACGTTCACGACCGCCGGCGAGTCCGCCAGCACGGCGAGGACCGCCTCGGTGCGATCCGGCGGCGTGACGACGCGGACGTGGATCATCGGCTCATTGCCGCGAGCACCGCGGGCAGCTCGTGGAGCGTGGCGATCGTGGCGACGCCGGCGGCGGGCGGGAGGCCGTTCGCGGTCGCAAGCCTGTCGGCGGCGGACCCAGCTGCAGCCGCAGCCGGACGGTCAAGCCAGATGCCGCGCAGCCCGGCGGAGGCGGCGCCGTGCGCGTCGAGATCGAGCCGATCGCCGACGTGCGCCGCAGCCGGCGGCTCGACGCCGAGCCGCTCGCAGGCGAGCATGAAGATCGCCGGGTCCGGTTTCGCGATGCCGACCTCCGCCGATGCGACCACGACGGGGAAGCGCTCGGCCAGCCCGATCGCCGCGAGCTTCGCGCGCTGCGGCTCCCCCTCGCCGTTCGTCACGACGCCGAGCGCGGCGTCGGGGAGCGCCTGCGCGAGCGCGGCGAGCGCCGGGAGGACGTCGTCGTACGCCGCCCAGCCGGCACGGTAGTGCTCCAGGTAGGCGGCGAACCACGCGTCGCAGGCGTCGTCCGCCGGCTCCGGCCGGCCCATCGCTACGTGGATGCCCCGAACCCGCCGGCGCCGCTGCTCCTGGAACGTGCAGCGACCCGCCGCGTACTCGTTGTAGTGGATCGCCTCCAGGCGCCGCCATTCGCCCGCGAGCGCAGCATCGGTCAGATGAGCCGCGATCGCCGCCTCACGCGCGGCGTCATGGTCCATCAGCGTTCCGTCAAGGTCGAACAGCACGGCGTGCATGTGAGACGCGCAGGGTACGCGAGCGAGGACCGCGAACGAGGGTCGGTGGGACCGACCACAAATCGCGGTCCTCGGCCGCGCGGTGCGTCTCAGGCCGGATCGAGTACGGCGCCGAGGCGCCGCTCGAGCGCGCCGCCGAGCACCTCGCGCACCGGCCCCTCCTCGAAGCGCTCGACGAGCGCGGCGAGGAAGCCCTCGATCACGAGCCGCTTTGCCGTCTCCTCGCGCAGGCCGCGCGACTCGAGGTAGAACAGCTGCTCGGGATCGATCTGGGCGATCGCGGCGGCGTGCGTGCAGCGCACGTCGTTCGCCTGGATCTCGAGGCCGGGGATTGCGTCAGCGTGCGCCTTCTTGCTGAGCAGCAGGTTGCGCGACTCCTGGAAGGCATCGGTCTGCTGGGCGCCGGGGTCGACAATGATGTTGCCGCGCCAGACGGCCTCGCTGCGGCCCTGCAACACGCCGCGGAAGGCGAGGTCGGACGTGGTGTGGGGAGCGGCGTGCTCCTGCGTGGTGTCGAAGTCAACGTGCTGGCGGCCGTGCGAGGCGTAGGCGCCGGTGACTCTGCCGTCGGCGCCGGGGCCGGCGAGCTTCGTCTCCATCCGCACCTTGCCGCGCGCTGAGCCGAAGCCGAGCGCGACCCAGTCGAGCGTCCCGTCGCGCGCCACCTCGGCACGCTGGCTGCCGAAGATCCAGCTTCTCTCGGACAGATCCTGCCCGCAAACGAAGCGCAGGTTCGCGTTCTCGCCGACGACCAGCTCGACGACGGTGTTCAAGACCGAGTCCTGCGCCGGATCAGCGGACAGGTACTGCTCCCACACCTCTGCCTGGCCGCCGTCCTCGACGACGATCAACGTGCGCCAGTCGAGCGCGCTGCGCTCGGCGCCTTGGATCGCGGTGACGAGAATCGGGTGCTCCAGCACCGTGCCGGCCGCGATGTGCACGAACGCGCCACCCGCGAACGACGCCTCGTTGCGTGCCGTGAACGCGTCCTCGTCGGTGACGATCGTGCCCAGGTGGCGCTCCACCAGCGCGGCGTGCTCGACAGCCGCACGCTCCAGCGACATCACGGTGACGCCAGCCGGAAGGTCCTCCGGCACCGCGACCGTGGAAGCGTCCACCTGCGTCAGCAGATACGGGGCCTCGAGCCCCTGGAACAGCGCCTCCGCCCGCTCCACAGCGCCCGGATCCCCCGCGCTCGCCGGCGCATACGCAGCCAGGTCCAGCGCCGAGATGTCCGTGAACTCCCAGCCGGGATTGCCCTTGTACTGGGGCAGGTCGAGCGACGCGGACAAAGCTGCGGCGCGCTCTCGGCGCGCCGCCAGCCAGCTCGGCTGCTCGATCGTCGCGCTAGCCAATGGAACCCTCCATCTGGAGCTCGATCAGGCGGTTCATCTCGACCGCGTACTCCATCGGCAGCTCCTTCGTGATCGGCTCGATGAAGCCGTTGACGATCAGCTTGGACGCCTCCTCCTCGTTGATCCCGTGGGTCTGGAGGTAGAAGACCTGCTCCTCGCCGATCTTCGAGACGGTCGCCTCGTGGCCGACGTCGACGTCGTCCTCGCCGATGCGGATCGTCGGGTAGGTGTCCGAGCGCGAGTGCTCGTCGAGCAGCAGCGCGTCGCAGACGACCTTCGACTTGGCGCCGTGCGCGCCCTTGGCGACCTCGAGCAGGCCGCGATAGGAGCCGCGCCCGCCGTCCTTCGAGATCGACTTGGCGAAGATATTCGAGGTCGTGTTCGGCGCGACGTGGACGATCTTGCCGCCGGCGTCCTGGTGCTGGCCCTTGCCGGCGAAGGCGATCGAGAGGATCTCGCCGTGCGCGCGCTCGCCTGTCAGGTAGACGGACGGGTACTTCATCGTCAGCTTCGAGCCGAGGTTGCAGTCGACCCACTCGACCGTCGCGTCGGTCTCGGCGACCGCCCGCTTCGTCACGAGGTTGAAGACGTTCTGCGACCAGTTCTGCACCGTCGTGTAGCGGATCCGCGCACCCGGCTTGGCGATCAGCTCGACGACTGCGGAGTGCAGCGAGTCGGACGAGTAGGTCGGGGCGGTGCAGCCCTCGACGTAGTGCACGTAGGAGCCCTCGTCGGCGATGATCAGCGTGCGCTCGAACTGGCCCATGTTCTCCGTGTTGATGCGGAAGTAGGCCTGCAGCGGCATCTCGATGTGCACGCCCGGCGGCACGTAGACGAACGACCCGCCCGACCAGACGGCGCTGTTGAGCGCGGCGAGCTTGTTGTCGTTGGAGGGGATGATCGTCGCGAAGTACTCACGGACGAGGTCCTCGTGCTCGCGCAGGCCCGTGTCCATGTCCATGAAGATGACGCCCTGGGCCTCGAGCTGCTCGTTGATCTGGTGGTAGACGACCTCGGACTCGTACTGCGCGCCGACGCCGGCGAGGAACTTGCGCTCGGCCTCGGGGATGCCGAGCCGGTCGAAGGTCTTCTTGACGTCGTCGGGGACGTCGTCCCAGGAGCGCTCGGCGCGCTCGGAGGCGCGCACGAAGTAGTGGATGTTGTCGAAGTCGACCTCGGCGAGGTGCGGCGAGCCCCACGTCGGCATCGGACGCGCGAGGAAGTGCTCGAGGGCCTTCAGGCGGAACTCCCGCATCCACTGGGGCTCGCTCTTGAACTCGGAGATCTTCTCGACGAGCTCCTTCGTCAGGCCCTTGGGCGCCTTGTAGAGGTAGTTCTCGGCATCGTGGAAGCCGTACTTCTCGGTGTAGTCTGCATTGATGCCCTGCAGGCCCTCTTGCTCGGCGATGGTCTCGGGAGTTGCCATGTCAGTTACTCAACCTCCAGCTTGATCATGTCGTCCTCGACGCGGACGTCGAAGGTGTCCACGGGGACGTAGGCGGGCAGCGTCACAGGCTTGCCGGTGCGCAGATCGAAGAGCGACCCGTGACGCGGGCACTCGACCGTGCAGCGGTCGGCGTCGAACTCGCCATCGGCGAGGTTGCCGTCGTCGTGCGAGCAGCGGTCCTCGATTGCGAGCAGCTCGCCGTTGCAGTTGAAGATCCCGATCTCGAGGTCCTCCCACTCGACGATGCGCGAAGCGCCCGGCGGCAGCTCGGAAACGGGGCAGATGTCAAGGGTCTCGGTCATGGTTGAAGATCCGAGCCGCAATCCCGTCCGGGGCGCTCGGATTTGCTCCCACCAGTGTAGCCGGGTCGCGTCGTCGGTGGTAGAACGGCGAGCCGA
>DASYLH010000028.1:0-24689 GCA_036009645.1 Conexibacter sp. | reverse complement strand
CCGTCACTTGCCAGTTTCCGAAGGGCCGGCCTCAGCGCCGGCCCTTCGTCGTTCCGGAGCGCGCTCCGCTCGTCCGCTGGTCGAAATGCCCGCTCACCGGTACAATCCGCCGGTCGGCCGATAGTCGTAGCCGCCCATAGGCCGAAGACCGCGCCACATACGCGGGCTTCCAGGGCGGGGTCCGTGAGCGCTGACAGCCCCCCGCACAGGGCAGCGATGCCGTGTGCTATCTTCGCTGGTCGCGCTTTCGCGCAGCCTCTCTGCTCGCTCTCCATCGCTCGAGGAGTCGCCGTCTTGGCACCTGTTGACGCCCCCCGGACGCGCCGTAGTTTTGCGCGCCTCCCCAAGGCCCTTGATGTTCCCAACCTGATCGACATCCAGAAGAAGTCCTTCGCCTGGCTCACCGACACCGAGAACGGTGGCTTGCGCGAGACGATCGACGACATCTCACCGATCGAGGACTACACCGGCAACCTCGCCGTCCAGTTCGGCGAGTTCGTCTTCGACGATCCGGTCGCTTCGCTGGACGAGTGTCGCGAGAAGGACCTCACGTTCGCGCGTCCGCTGACCGTCACGGTCGCCTTCGTCAACCGCGAGACGGGCGAGATCCGCGAGCAGTCGGTCTTCATGGGCGACTTCCCGTGGATGACCGAGCGGGGCACGTTCATCATCAACGGCACCGAGCGCGTCGTCGTCACGCAGCTCGTGCGCTCGCCGGGCGCCTACCTGATGGAGGCGAAGGACCGCGAGAAGCAGGTCTTCATCGCGAACCTGATGCCGGCCCGCGGGTCCTGGCTCGAGCTCGAGATCGACAAGAAGGGCAAGGTCTACGTCCGCATCGACCGCAAGCGCAAGCTGCCGGTCACGGTCCTGTTGCGCGCGATGGGCTACTCGACGGACGAGGAGATCGCCGCCCTCTTTGAGGACTCGCACTACATCCGCAACACGATCGAAGCCGACCCCGAGGTCACGAGGACCGAGGAGGGCGCGCTGATCGAGCTGTTCAAGAAGCAGCGTCCGGGCGAGCCGCCGTCGGTCGACGCCGCGAGAGCGCTCCTGCACCAGCTGTTCTTCGACCCCAAGCGCTACGACCTCACGCGCGTCGGTCGCTACAAGCTCAACAGCCGCCTGCGTCTCGACATCGACCTCGAAACGCGCACGCTGACGCACGACGACATCATCGCGCTCGTCAAGGAGCTCGTCTCGCTGCCGCGCATCCTCGGGATGCCGGAGCAGCCCGACGTCGAGATCAGAGACTACGCCGCGGAGGCCGTCAGCTACCCGCGCGAGCCCGTCGCCGATCACCTCGACGAGTACGAGCACTTCGGCAACCGCCGCCTGCGCACCGTCGGCGAGCTGATCCAGGAGGCCTTCCGGATCGGCCTCTACCGCATGGAGCGCGTCGTTCGCGAGCGCCTCACGACCGAGGACGCCGACACGATCACGCCGCAGACGATCGTCAACATCCGCCCGGTCGTGGCCGCGCTGAAGGAGTTCTTCGGCTCCTCGCAGCTGTCGCAGTTCATGGACCAGACGAACTCGCTCGCGGGCCTCACGCACCGCCGCCGCCTGTCGGCGCTCGGCGCCGGTGGCCTCACGCGCGAGCGCGCGCCGATCGAGGTGCGCGACGTCCACCCGACCCACTACGGCCGCATGTGCCCGATCGAGACGCCGGAGGGGCCGAACATCGGCCTGATCGGCTCGCTCTCCTCCTACGCGGAGATCTCCGAGCACGGCTTCGTCACGACGCCCTACCGCGTCGTGAAGGACGGCAAGCTCACCGACGAGGTCGTCCGCCTCGACGCCACGCAGGAGGAGGAGGCGAAGATCGCGCAGGCGAACACGCCTGTCGACGCCAACGGCAAGCTCACCGGCGGCGAGATCGTCTGCCGCACGCAGGCCGGCCAGTACGTGACGGTCGCGCCGAGAGACGTCGACCTCATGGACGTGTCTCCAGAGCAGATCTGGTCCGTCGCCACGGCGATGATCCCGTTCCTCGAGCACGACGACGCGAACCGCGCCCTGATGGGCTCCAACATGCAGCGCCAGGCGGTGCCGCTCCTCAAGACGGATGCGCCGCTGATCGGCACCGGCATGGAGCGTCGCGCCGCCGTTGACACCGGCGATGTCGTGCTCGCGAAGCGCGCGGGAACGATCGCCCACGTCGACGCCGACCAGATCGTCGTCGAGACGAGAGACGGCGCCAAGGACGAGTACCTGCTGCAGAAGTTCATGCGCTCAAACCAGGGCACGCTGATCCACCAGAAGCCGCTGATCCGCAACGGCCAGTCGGTCAAGGCCGGCGACGTGCTCGCCGACGGCTCCGCGACCGACAACGGCGAGATGGCGCTCGGCAAGAACCTGATGGTCGCCTTCATGTCCTGGGAGGGCTACAACTTCGAGGACGCGATCATCCTGAGCAAGCGCCTCGTCAAGGACGACGAGCTCACCTCGATCCACATCGAGGAGTACGAGATCGACGCGCGCACGACGAAGCTCGGCGACGAGGAGATCACGCGCGACATCCCGAACCGCTCGGAGGAGTCGCTGCGCAACCTCGACGACCGCGGGATCGTCCGCGTCGGCGCCGAGGTCGGCTCCGGCGACCTGCTCGTCGGCAAGGTCACGCCGAAGGGCGAGACCGAGCTGACGGCCGAGGAGAAGCTGATCCGCGCGATCTTCAAGGAGAAGGCGCGCGAGGTCCGCGACACCTCGCTGAAGGTGCCGCACGGCGAGGGCGGCGTCGTGATCGACGTCAAGACGTTCTCGCGCGACGCCGGCGATGACCTGCCGCCAGGCGTCAACGACCTTGTGCGTGTGTTCGTCGCCAAGAAGCGCAAGATCTCCGAGGGCGACAAGCTCGCCGGGCGCCACGGTAACAAGGGCGTCATCTCGAAGATCGTCGACGAGCAGGACATGCCGTTCCTCGAGGACGGTACGCCGGTCGACGTGATCCTCAACCCGCTCGGCGTGCCGAGCCGCATGAACATCGGCCAGATCCTCGAGACGCACCTCGGCTGGGCCGCGGCGCAGGGCTGGTACGACGACGGCTCGGAGGCGTACAAGCAGGCCGACGCCAAAGCGAAGAACGGTGGCAACGGCCAGCGTCGCGTCTACGTCTCGACGCCCGTTTTCGACGGCGCGACGGTCGAGGACGTCGACACCGCGCTGATGAAGTGGCAGCAGGAGCACGAAGGCCGGATCCAGATGAACATGGACCCGAAGCGCCGCGAGGGCGAGCGTGCGAGCGGCAAGTTCACGCTCTTCAACGGGCGCACGGGCGAGCCGTTCGAGACGCAGGTGACGGTCGGCTACATGTACATCCTGAAGCTGCTCCACCTCGTGGACGACAAGATCCACGCCCGCTCGACTGGCCCGTACTCGCTCGTCACCCAGCAGCCGCTGGGCGGCAAGGCGCAGTTCGGCGGCCAGCGCTTCGGCGAGATGGAGGTGTGGGCGCTCGAGGCATACGGCGCCGCTTACACGCTCCAGGAGATGCTCACAATCAAGTCCGACGACACGGTCGGCCGCGTGAAGGCCTACGAGGCGATCGTGAAGGGCGAGAACATCGCCGAGCCGAGCATCCCCGAGTCGTTCAAGGTGCTCCTGAAGGAGATGCAGTCGCTCGCGCTCGACGTGAACGTCGTCTCCGAGGAGGGCACCCGCGCCGAGATGCGCGAGGAGGACGACGACCTCCTGCGGGCCGCCGAGGAGCTCGGCATCGACCTCTCCGGCGTTCGCGCGACCGACGGCCAGGCGGCCGACGAGTCGACGGACGGCGAGGAGGACGGCTCGGACGCCGCAGCCGAGGTCGACGCCGACCCCGTCGCGGTGGTCGATGACGACGCAGTGATCGAGGACGAGACCGAGGGAACCGAGGCACAGGCATGATCGACATCACAAGAGGGCTTCGCCCCCTTACGACTTCGGCTTCGCCTTCGTCTAACCCCCAGAATGGGATTTGCGCATGATCGACATCAACAATTTCGACGCGATTGAGATCAGTCTCGCCTCCTCCAAGCAGATTCGCTCTTGGAGCTCGGGCGAGGTCACGAAGCCGGAGACGATCAACTACCGCACGCTCAAGCCGGAGAAGGACGGCCTCTTCTGCGAGCGCATCTTCGGTCCGACGAAGGACTGGGAGTGCTACTGCGGCAAGTACAAGCGAGTCCGCTACAAGGGCATCGTGTGCGAGCGCTGCGGCGTCGAGGTCACGCGGTCCAAGGTGCGCCGCGAGCGCATGGGCCACATCGACCTCGCCGCTCCGGTCAGCCACATCTGGTTCTTCAAGGGCGTCCCGAGCCGCATCGGCTACCTGCTCGACATGGCGCCGAAGGAACTGGAGAAGGTCCTCTACTTCGCCGCGTCGATCGTGACGTGGATCGACGACGAGGCCCGCGCGCGTGACGTGGACGGTCTGCAGGACGAGGTCAACAAGGTCCTCGACTCCTACGCGGCCGAGAAGGAGGAGCGGCTGCTCGAGCTGAGAGAGTCGCTCGAGCGCCGCGTCGAGTACCTCGAGTCCGGCAAGCAGTCGCGCAACTTCTCCGACGAGGACCACCTGTGGGCGGAGGCGCTCGACGTCACCGTCGCCAGACTGTCCGACGAGGAGCGCGAGAGACTCCTCAAGGAGCTGCGCAGAACGTTCCAGGCCGACATGGACGACACGGAGGCCTACATCGAGGACGCGGCCGAGCGCATGCGTCAGGTGTGGGACCTCTTCCAGTCGATGAAGCCGAAGGACGTCGTCAACGACGAGACGCTCTTCCGCGAGCTGAAGGACCGCTTCGGCAGTCCGTTCGGCTTCGGCGAGTACTTCCGCGGCGGCATGGGCGCGGAGTCGGTCCGCGATCTGCTGGAGCAGGTCAATCTCGACGAGGAGAGAGACGAGCTGCAGGAGATGGTCAAGACGGCCAAGGGGCAGAAGCAGTCCCGCGCGGTCAAGCGCCTGAGAGTCGTCTCGGCCTTCATCAGCTCCGGCAACCGCCCGGAGATGATGATCCTCGAAGCCGTCCCGGTCATCCCGCCGGAGCTGCGCCCGATGGTGCAGCTCGACGGCGGTCGCTTCGCGACCTCGGACCTCAACGACCTCTACCGCCGCGTCATCAACCGCAACAACCGCCTCAAGCGGCTGCTCGACCTCGGCGCGCCGGAGATCATCGTCAACAACGAGAAGCGCATGCTGCAGGAGGCCGTCGACGCGCTGTTCGACAACGGCCGCCGCGGCCGGCCCGTCACGGGCCCGGGCAACCGTCCGCTCAAGTCGCTCTCGGACATGCTCAAGGGCAAGCAGGGCCGCTTCCGTCAGAACCTGCTCGGCAAGCGCGTCGACTACTCGGGCCGCTCGGTGATCGTGTCCGGTCCGTCGCTGCGGCTGCACCAGTGCGGGCTGCCGAAGCTGATGGCGCTCGAGCTGTTCAAGCCGTTCATCATGGCGCGGCTCGTCGAGCGCAAGGCGGCGCAGAACATCAAGGCGGCCAAGAAGATGGTCGACTCGATGATTCCGGAGGTGTGGGACGTGCTCGAGGAGGTCATCCACGAGCACCCGGTCCTGCTCAACCGCGCACCGACGCTGCACCGCCTCGGCATCCAGGCGTTCGAGCCGGTGCTCGTCGAGGGCAAGGCGATCCAGGTCCACCCGCTCGTCTGCCACGCGTTCAACGCCGACTTCGACGGCGACCAGATGGCCGTCCACCTGCCGCTCTCCGCGGAGGCGCAGGCGGAGGCGCGCATCCTGATGCTGTCGGCGAACAACATCCTCTCGCCGGCGCACGGCGCGCCGCTGGCCACGCCGACGCAGGACATGATCCTCGGCGCGTACTACCTCACGTACGGGCCCGACGAGGCCGAGCTGGCGAGAATCGACCCGGCGAGAGAGTCGCCGCGCCCGCACGTGTACCGCACCGCGCAGGAGGCGGAGTGGTCCTACGAGCACGGTGTCACGAGACTCCACGACCTGGCGGAGTTCCGTCCGCTCGGGCGCGAGGGCGGCCACATCCTCACGACCGTTGGGCGTGTCATCTACAACGACAAGATCGAGCGCGCGATCCAGCAGACGCTGGGCGAGGACTTCAACCCCGCGTCGTACGAGTTCGTCAACCGCTCGATGAAGAAGCGCGACACCACGCAGTTCGTCGACGACCTCGTGCAGGCGTACGGGGCCCCGACGATCTCCCAGGTGCTCGACGCCTTCAAGGACCTCGGCTTCAAGTACGCGACGCAGGCCGGCATCACGATCTCCAAGAACGACGTGATCGTGCCGCCCAGCAAGCCGGAGATCCTCGCGAAGTACGAGGCGCTCGTCGCGGAGATCCAGGACCAGTACGACACGGGCCTGATCACCGAGGAGGAGCGCAAGGAGGCGGTCGTCGAGCAGTGGACCGCGGCGACCGAGGAGGTCGCCCAGGCGATGGAGGACAACCTCGACGTCCTCAACCCGATCTACATGATGGCCAACTCGGGTGCTCGTGGCTCGTTCAAGCAGATCCGTCAGCTGGCCGGCATGCGCGGGCTGATGGCGAATCCGAAGGGCGAGATCATCGAGCGGCCGATCCGCGCCAACTTCATGGAGGGGTTGACGGTCCTCGAGTACTTCATCTCGACCCACGGCGCCCGCAAGGGCCTCGCGGACACCGCCCTCCGTACCGCGGACTCCGGCTACCTGACGCGCCGTCTGGTCGACGTCGCGCAGGACGTGATCATCCGTCAGGAGGACTGCGGCACCGAGGAGTACGTCGAGCTGTTCCTGCACAAGGCGGGCGACGAGCCGAACGACAACCTGATCGGGCGCATCGCCGCCGTCAACTTCGGCAGAAGAACGCCGGCGAGAAGACAGCTGCTCGAGAAGGGCCAGGAGATCGAGCGTGCGGACCTGGCGGCGCTCTACGAGGCGCTCGGCGAGGAGAAGGGCCTCAAGGTCCCCGTCCGCTCGGTGCTGAAGTGCGAGGCGCCCACCGGTGTGTGCCAGGCCTGCTATGGCCGCTCGATGGCGACCGGCAACCTCGCGCAGATCGGCGACGCGGTCGGCATCATCGCCGCCCAGTCGATCGGCGAGCCGGGCACGCAGCTGACCATGCGGACGTTCCACACCGGCGGCATCGCCGGTGCGGACATCACGCACGGCCTGCCGCGTGTCGTGGAGCTGTTCGAGGCGCGCAAGCCGAAGGGCCTGGCGAAGATCGCCGAGGTCGGCGGCGCCGTCACGATCGAGGAGACGGACAAGGCGCTGACCGTCGTCATCACCGACGACGGCGGCGACGAGCACCGTCATACGTTCCCGCGGCGCACCCGCCTGTTCGTCGAGAACGGCGAGAAGATCGAGCCGGGCAAGCAGCTCAACGAGGGGTCCGTCTACCCGCACGAGCTGCTCGCGATCCGCGGCCGCACCGAGACCGAGCTGTACCTCGTCAAGGAGGTCCAGGAGGTCTACAAGTCGCAGGGCGTGGACATCAACGACAAGCACATCGAGCTGATCGTGCGTCAGATGCTGAAGAAGGTCCGCGTCGACCAGAAGGGCGACACGGATCTCCTGCCGGGCGTGTTCGTCGACCGGCACGACTACGCCAGACTCAACCAGTCCGTGATCGACGCCGGTGGCGAGCCGGCCCAGGCCGAGGAGATCATCCTCGGCATCACGAAGGCCTCGCTCAACACCGACTCGTTCCTCTCGGCGGCCTCCTTCCAGGAGACGACGAAGGTCTTGACCGACGCGGCGCTCGAAGGCAAGATCGATCGCCTCAACGGTCTCAAGGAGAACGTCATCATCGGCAAGCTGATCCCGGCTGCCACCGGTCTGAAGCGCTACCGGCGGATCGAGATCGAGCCGGCCGAGCCGCTTCCCCGCGGCATCGACGACGTCGGTCTGCTCGACCACGACGACCTCGCGGCCGAGCTGGGTCTCACGGACGGCGAGGGCCTCCAGGGCTTCGGCCCCGGGCTCGAGGCCGACCTCGCCGACCTCGAGGCGATCGGCGGCGGCAACGGCGACTCGCATGGGTTCGCAGAGGAGCTCGCCGAGCTCGACGTCCCGGACGACGCGCCCAAGGACTGACGCTTTCGGTCTCCGTCCGCCGCGGCCCTTCGGGCGCCGTGGCGGGCGGGTCCTGACCGCCGGCTTCGCCGGCGGTGCCCCTCCGGGTGCGCGCACGTCCGCCTACCGGCGGCCGCACGTGCATCCTCACTCACCACCGGCTTCGCCGGCGGTGCCGCCGCCCGAGTCGGCGCTGGCTAGGGTTCCGCCTCGATGTGGAGCACGTCGAGCACCTACAACGCTCCCGGCCTGACTGCTTCTGACCTCTGGTCGCGCGCCTACGCCGATGCCTCCGCGTGGCCTGCGTGGAACGACGCGCTCGCGTCGGCTTGCCTCGATGAGCCGTTTCAGGTCGGCTCGCGCGCTCGGGTCCGCTTCCGCACTGGCCTCCGCCTCCGCTTCACGCTGACCGAGGTCGAGCCGGAGCGGGTGTTCACGGACGAGA
This sequence comes from Conexibacter sp., assembly GCA_036009645.1. Lineage (GTDB taxonomy): Bacteria > Actinomycetota > Thermoleophilia > Solirubrobacterales > Solirubrobacteraceae > Conexibacter. The sequence continues at coordinate 16,215 of DASYLH010000028.1, read as the reverse complement.
GTCGGCTTCCGGGTGCGCGCATGGGCCACCGCCACGAGCTGCAGCCGACCGCTGACGGCGTCCGGCTCGTCAACACGATCTACATCCGCGGCCCCCTCGCCCGCCTCTGGGCCCCGATCCTCGGCCCACAGGCCAAGCGCGGCCTGCCCGGATGGCAGCGCAGAGCCGCTGCCCTCGCGGCCGGCCCCAATGTCGCCTGACCGGCTCGGCAGCCCACAGCACCTCGTTTGCAGGCGCCGTCATCGGCGTCGCCTCCGCGCGCTGGCCAACCGCCGCTTTCGGCAGCTCGGCTGCTGCTCGCCTTCGCTCTTGGCATTGTCGCCTTGACCGATCTACTCGGCGAGCGACTCGCACCGGCGTTGGTGGCCTAGCTCTGACTCGCCGATCGTGCCAGATCGATGATTGAAACCGGCGGACCAGGGCTTGCTTTTCGCAGCGTCTTCGCGATTCCGCGCGCGAGTCTTCGTTTTCTTCCCGGCAGGCGCCAGAGCTGCACGACTGCACGCCGATCGCCGGCTGCTGCCCACCCCGCGAGCTTTCCGATGGTCAAGAGATCACGACCGTGCGGCATCTGGAGAAGCGAGGGCTTCAGTTCGCCATAGGTAACGAGTCGCCGGTATTGACACCAGGATCCATACGCCTCCACCAAGGCGACCCCATCTCCACTGCTATGCATGCCCCCGGACTGTGCAACGGCTGCCCCGACAAGGCCGTGAATGTTCCATGTCAGGTTCACCAGCCGGGCAGGAACTGTGAGCCATTCTCGCGGCAGCAGGATTCGTTCGGGGCTTGCGGCCGCGCGAGCGTCGTCTTCCGCAGCTACCTTGACGGCGAGGCTCATGTCGGGATCGCACCACTCGATGGCATCGATAACGATGCTGGCCACTCCCTCGCTGAGACTGCCGAGGCTGGGATCAAGCGTGAGTCGCGCGTCGCTCGCCGGATGCAACCCGCGACGCGGCAAACGCAGGGGGCTCGGCTCGTCTGGCGGTGGAAGGCGCTGTTCATGCCATACGGCCGTTCGTTGGTCCTGCAGACCGGACATGGCGGTGTCGAACGGCGCCGAGAACGCGCCGGCGTTGTTCGGAGCAGGCCACCAGCCGCCCTTGATCCCGGCCTCCTGACGGATCAGAGTGCGCACCACCATTTCCATCTCGTAGTACGCCTGCCGCAAAGTGTCTGCTTCCTCCAGACCGTGGTGTTGGATCTTGCCGCGCAGATCGATCAAGAGCCCTACATGCACAGGCAGTTCGTCCGGGTCGATCCCGTCTGTCCGAAGTGCGTGTTCGATGTCCTTGCGTGAGGGCGACCGGTGGTCACTGAAACACTCGGTAGCCATCCACAGGAGCGCATACGCATCTGCGGTTGGGCCTTCGAGAACTGCTCGGCGATAGAGGCGAGCAGCGCGTGTTGCTGCCGAGCTTTCGGACAGAGAGAAGCTGGCGAGGTTCTCCAGCACTCTTAGATCACCCCTATGGACGTCGAAGGGGAGGAATGACCGAACGAGACCTCTCATATCGGCAGCGCCGATCGGATTGCCTCGGCTCAAGAGCACCGCATCCTCGAAGACTTCTTCACCCGCCACGCGCTCATCGAGGATCGAGGCCAGGAGCCCGGCGGCGGCGAGGGTGTGAGCACGCCACGCACGGAAAGCCTTGTCGAAGTCTTCGGGCAGGGGCTCCGGGCCGAGGCTGAACACGGCGAGGAAGTCCCGATCCGCGAGCTCAGGGCGTGCCATGTGCTTGTCGAAGACCGGTGGGATCGAGTGTCGCTGTCGCATCACGGTCTGTTGGGCTCGAACAGGCCCGTGCACGAACGTCACATGGACGTCACCGATTGCCAGTCTCTCGGGTAGCCCTGGAACTGGCAGTGCCCTCAATGCGAGTCGGTAGACGACCTCGTCAGCACTTGCGGTGTCCGCTCGGTCGCGAGCATCCTGCGGGTGCTCGCGTAGCGGCGCGAGCAGGCGCTGTACTTCCATCGCTCGATCCTGGCAGGGACACGTCTGGGAGCACGCCATCAACCGCTTTCGAGCGCCCGAGTGTCAGCGCGCTGCACGCACGAGCTCCTCGGCCCAGACGAGCAGCTGCGCGACCTCCGCCTCCGTCATCCCAACAGATGGCTCAGTCGTGACGAGCAACGTCGGAGCCACCCGCTCCGCCGTCCACATCTCGCACGCCTCGCCATGCGCATCGTCGATCCACGCCAGCGGCCGTGCAGCAGCGTACGCGTCGATCGCGTCCAGCTTCCAATGCGCCCGGCTTCTCCCCGGATTGCGCTCGAACGACAGGTACGGCCACGGCCCGTCGAGCCCGAGCGCGTGCGGCAGGTACTCGTTCGCTTTCTCCTCCCAGCCCGTGCACCACACGGGCTCGAACGCGTCGGCGAGCCGACGAAGGTGTTCGCCCGCGGTGGCCGAAAGGAAGTGGGCGATGCCGTCCACCATCTCGAAGCGCCCTGCTGGCCGCGCGTGCTGTGCAAAGCCGAACAGCGAGATCACGCCGTCGACGTCGACGAGCAGGATGGGCCGTGCGGGATCCTCCACCACCGTGACAGTTTCGCGCGATGCGTCGATCGACGGCGCCACCGGAGCGCGATCCGCTTCGTCCGGCGGAGTCCGATCCGCTTCGCCCAGGTATCCGGACCGGTACCCTGTCTCCATCCAGGGGACGAACTCAAGCGGTCACTCCGCACTGCCGACGATGATGGTGAGGAGCCCGCTTCCGCCGCCGGACGCGGCTCGCTGACCACATGACCATCTATCTCGGCATCCTGCTCGCGCTCGCCTGCGCCTTCACGACGAACCTGGCGTTCCTCTACAAGCACCGTGGAGCGAACTCGGCGCCCGCCGTCCACGTCCACCATCCGCTGCGCTCGGCGCGCGACCTGTTCCGCTCGCGCTGGTTCGCGATAGGCATGATCGTGGCCGTCGGCGCCTGGGGGCTGCATGTCGGCGCACTCGCCCTGGCGCCGATGTCCGTGGTCCAGGCGGTGCTCGCGGGTGGCGTCGTCCTGCTCGCCGTTATGGCGGAGCGGATCTTCGGCTTCGCCGTCGGCCCGCGGCAGTGGGCCGGCCTCGGCCTCACCGCGCTCGGGCTCGTGCTGCTCGGCGTCACGCTTCCGCATGTCAACGGCGCCCAGTCGCAGTTCTCGCTGCCCGGCATGATCGCGTTCGAGGCCGGTTTCGTGGCCGTCGGAGCGCTGCTGATCATGGGCAAGCGAATCGGCGCGCCCGACCACCACCACGGCGTGATGCTCGGCGCCGCCGCCGGCGTGCTGTTCGGCGTCTCCGACGTCGCGATCAAGGCGATCACCGGCCTGGTCGGCGACGGTCTGCTCGGAGCGCTGCTGAGTCCCTGGACGCTCGTCGCCGTCGCCGCTTCGATCGCGGCCTTCTACGCCTCTGCGAAGGGGCTGCAGGAGGGCGAGGCGGTCCCCGTGATCGCGCTCACCGGCGTGGCGGCGAACGTCTCCGGCATCCTCGGCGGGATCATCGTCTTCGGCGATCCGCTCCCCGGCACGGCCTTCGGCATCGTGCTGCAGGGCTTCGCCTTCGCGCTCGTCATCGTCGCCGCCGCGCTCACGCCGGCTCCCGTGCGTGCCGTCTCGGCTCCGGCCGCCGCGCACTAGCTGTACGCGGCGTACAACCGCAGTTCTGCTCATCTACCGGGCGGATGGTTGCTCTCTGGCGTGAATGGGGAGTACCGTTGTACGTCGAGGCGTATACGCAAGAGGAGAGACCGCGATGGCGACGACGGGGCACCCGGCGACAGGCGCCACGGCCACGCTCCAGGAGCTGGCGAAGCGGCATCTGTGGATGCACTTCACGCGCATGGGTGCCTACGTCGACGCCGACGTGCCGGTCATCGTTCGCGGCGAGGGCTGCTACGTCTGGGATGACCGGGGCAACCGCTATCTCGACGGCCTCTCCTCGCTGTTCTGCGTCAACCTCGGCCACGGCCGCGTCGACATCGCGCAGGCCGGTGCCGAGCAAGCGCAGCAGCTTGACTACTTCTCCACCTGGTCCTACGCGCATCCGCCCGCGATCGAGCTGGCGGCGAAGATCGCCTCGCTCACGCCCGGCGACCTCAACCGCGTCTTTTTCACGACCGGCGGCAGCGAGGCCGTCGAGTCGGCACTGAAGCTTTCGCGGGCCTACCACAAGACCACCGGCAATCCGCAAAAGACGAAGGTCATCGCCCGCGAGGTCGCCTATCACGGCACCTCGCTCGGGGCGCTCTCGGCGACGGGCATCACCGCGCTGCGCACCCCGTTCGAGCCGCTTACCCCCGGCGGCTGCCACGTTCCCAACACGAACGTCTACCGGCTGCCGGACGGCGCCGATCCGGCCGCGCTCGCAGAGGCCGTGCGCGATCGCATTCTGTTCGAGGGGCCGGAGACCGTCGGCGCCGTGATCATGGAGCCGGTCCAGAACGCAGGCGGCTGCTTCACCCCGCCGGACGGCTACTTCCAGCGGATCCGCGAGATCTGCGATGAGTTCGACGTGCTGATGATCTCCGACGAGGTGATCTGCTCGTGGGGCCGCCTCGGCACCTGGTTCGGCGCGCAGCGCTACGACTACCAGCCCGACGTCATCACGACCGCGAAGGGCATCACCGGCGCGATCGCCCCGCTCGGCGCGATGATCGTCTCCGACCGCGTGGCCGAGCCATTCATGCACGGAGCCGACACCTTCCTGCACGGCTTCACGTTCGCCGGCCACCCGATCTCGACGACCGTCGCGCTGGCCGCGATCGACGCCTACGAGCGGGACGGGATCCTCGAGCACGTGCGCGCGAACGAGGCGCCCTTCCGCGCGATGCTCGAGTCGCTGCGCGACATTCCGATCGTCGGCGACGTGCGCGGCGCCGGCTACTTCCACGCGATCGAGCTCGTCAAGGACCGCGACACCAAGGAGACGTTCGACGACGACGAGGCCGAGACGCTGCTGCGCGGCTTCCTCTCCGGCGAGCTGTTCCGCCGCGGCCTGATCTGTCGCGCCGACGACCGCGGCGATCCGGTGATCCAGCTGTCGCCGCCGCTGATCGCCGGGCCTCAGCAGTTCGAGGAGATCGAGGCAGTGCTGCGGCCGGTCCTGGAGGAGGCGACGCGCCGGATGCACGTGCGAGGCGGGACGCGTCGCGAGGGCGTACGGAGAACATGAGTACGAGGGCGAGCACGTGCTGACCGTCAACGAGCTGCTGCGCAGCCTCGACCTGCGCTTGCTGGCCGGCGAGGCGAGCCTTGAGGCGCCGGTTCGCTGGGTTCACATCTCCGAGCTGGAGGATCCGACGCCGTGGATGTCCGGCGGCGAGTTGCTGCTGACGACGGGGCTTCAGCTCGACACGCCCAAGCGCCAGCGCGCGTTCGTCGATCTGCTGGCCGACCACCAGCTCTCGGGTCTCGGCTTCGGTACGGGCTTCTCGCACAGAAGTGTGCCTGACGCGGTCGTGGCGGCCGCGCGCGAGCGCGACCTGCCACTCGTCGAGGTGCCCTACGAGGTGCCGTTCATCGCCGTCACGGAGGCGGCCTTCAGCCGGCTCGTCAACGAGCAGTACGCAGTCCTGCGTCGGGCGATCGCGGCGCACGAGCGGCTCGAGCGGATCGTGCTCGCGGAGCGCGGGCTCGACGCCGTCGTTGCGGCGCTCGCGACGCTGATCGGTGGGAGTGTGCTCGCCTACGACGCGCGCGGCACGCTGCTCGTGCGGCGCGCCTTCCGCCAGGAGCTCGATGACAGCGCGCTTGCCGAGCTCGGCGTCGAGCTGGCCACACGTGCACGGGCGGGGGAGCGCCAGAGTTTCGCGCCCAGCGCGGCTGCGCTTGCCGGCCGCGCCCTTGTGCTGCCTGTGCGCGCGAGCGGCGCGCGCGAGCTGGGGGACACGGAGGGTGGCGCGCCGTTGCAGGCGTGGCTCGTCGCCGTCAAGGACGAGGACGGCTTCTCCGAGCTGGACCGGCTCACCCTGCACCAGGCCGTCACGATCGTTGCGCTTGAGCTGCTGCGCCGGCGGATCGCGGAGGACACCGAGCGGCGGCTTGCCGGCGACGTGCTGAACGCGATCGTTAGCGGAGATCTCGCCGGCCCGGAACTCGTCCGCCGACTTGAGCCGTTCGGGCTGTCCGAGCACGTCGGCGCGATCGTGCTCGCAGCACCGCGCCCGGGTGGCGCCGCGCTCGGCGAGGCCGAGGTTGCGCTTGCGATGGCGCTGCGGGGCGAGGCAACGCAGGGGCTCGTGGCGCGCTCGGAGGGTCTGGCGTGCGCGCTCGTGCCCGGACTGGATGAGGAGGAGCTGTTCGCGCTCGCCGGGCGCGTCGGCGGGCGCGTCGCACGCACGCTCGACATGGACGTCCGGCTTGGCGCCGGGCGCGCCGTCGGCGGCGCGCAGGCGCGACGGTCGTTCCACGAGGCGCGCTGCGCGCTGGAGGCGCGCGCGTTGGCGGTGATGGACGGCCGGGGAGCAGAAGCCAACGGCGGCGCTCCCGCTGCAGCCGGCAGCGGTGACACTGCGCACGCCGTGGTCGCCACCTATCGCGACCTCGGTTCCTTCCAGCTGCTGCTCGCGTTGCAGGACGACGACGCGCTGCGGCTCTTCTGCGACTCGATCCTCGCACCGATCGAGCAGAGCGAGGGCGCCTACGGCGGCGAGCTGATGCGATCGCTCGAGGCGTTCATCGAGGAGAACGGCCAGTGGGAGCGCGCGGCGAAGCGGCTGTATTGCCACCGACACACGCTCCGCTATCGCATGCGCCGCGTCGAGGAGCTGACCGGCCGCAGCCTCTCGAACGCACGCGACCGGATCGAGTTCTGGCTCGCGCTGCGCGGTCGCGAGCTCGTGCACTGACGGCTAATGCGTAGGTCTGCGAGGCCGCCGGTGCGGTGCGGGCGTCGTCACCCGCCGCCCGCTGCTACGATCTCGCGCCACATGCCTACGACCAGCCAGCTCGTCCGCAAGGGACGCAAGACGCCGAAGAAGAAGCTTGCCACTCCGGGCCTCAAGTCCGGCAAGGGGCGCAAGAAGAAGGTCGCTGCCCCGCAGCGCCGCGGCGTTTGCACCCGCGTGTACACCACCACGCCGAAGAAGCCGAACTCGGCGCTGCGCAAGGTCGCCCGTGTGCGCCTCACGCACGGCATGGAGGTCACGGTCTACATCCCGGGCGAGGGTCACAACCTGCAGGAGCACTCCGTTGTGCTCGTCCGTGGCGGCCGCGTCAAGGACCTGCCGGGCGTGCGTTACAAGGTTGTGCGCGGGACGCTCGACGCCGCCGGCGTCAGCGACCGCAAGAAGGCCCGCTCCCAGTACGGCGTGAAGGCCAAGTAATGCCGCGCCGCGCAGCAGCCTCTATCCGGACGATCGAGCCGGACGCGATCCATCGCTCCCGCCTCGTCCAGCAGGTCATCAACCGCGTGATGCTCGACGGCAAGAAGTCGACCGCGGAGCGGATCGTCTATGACGCGCTCGCGATCATCGGCGAGCGCACCGGAAGAGACCCGATCGAGCAGCTCGAGGCCTCGATCAAGACGCTTACGCCTTCACTCGAGGTTCGCTCCCGCCGCGTTGGCGGTGCGACGTACCAGGTGCCCGTCGAGGTGCCGTCGCGTCGCGCCCGCACGCTCGCCGTCCGCTGGCTCGTCCAGTTCGCGCGCCAGCGCCGCGAGAAGACAATGGCGCAGCGGCTCGCCAACGAGTTGCTCGACGCGCAGTCACAGCAGGGCTCTGCCTACAAGCGCAAGGACGACATCTACCGCATGGCGCAGGCCAACAAGGCCTTCGCGCACTACCGCTGGTAGCGCCAGTCTGAGCCTCGCAGCACCGCCTTGGAGCGCCGCCGTCGAGCGGCGCTTCGTCGTTCCGTAGGTCCCATCAGGGCGGGTATGGACCGGCCGGTCTGTCCGCAGTTCCTCTGCTATATTCCCTCGCCGCCTCCGGTGAGTGCGCGCCAGTTGCGCGCGTCTCCCCACAAGGAGGTCACGAGCCATGGAGACTTCCACTCGATAACACGCGCACCCCGGGACGACATTCCACGTCACGACCGGGCCCACTGGGCCCATTTTTGTGCCCACCGCGCCACCACCGAACGCTGAGAAGAAGAGACAAACCAGATGCCCCGCAAGTACGCCCTCGATAGAACCCGAAACATCGGGATCATGGCTCACATCGACGCCGGTAAGACGACGACGACCGAGCGCATCCTCTTTTACACCGGGCGTACCCACAAGCTCGGCGAGGTGCACGAGGGCGCGGCGACGATGGACTGGATGGAGCAGGAGCAGGAGCGCGGCATCACGATCACGTCGGCCGCGACCGCCTGCGAGTGGGACGGCCACCGCATCAACATCATTGACACGCCCGGCCACGTCGACTTCACCGTTGAGGTCGAGCGCTCACTGCGCGTCCTGGACGGCTCGGTCGCCCTTTTCGACTCTGTCGCCGGCGTCGAGCCGCAGTCGGAGAACGTCTGGCGCCAGGCCGACAAGTACCACGTTCCCCGCATCGCCTACATCAACAAGATGGACCGCATCGGCGCGGACTTCTCGCGCGGCGTCCAGACGATGATCGATCGCCTCGGCGCCCACCCGGTGCCGGTCCAGTTGCCGATCGGCGCCGAGGGCGACTTCCGCGGCATCATCGACCTCGTCGAGAACAACGCGATCGTCTACAAGGACGACCTCGGCAAGGAGCAGGAGGTCGTTGAGATCCCCGCCGAGCTCGCCGACGAGGCCGCTGCCGCGCGCGAGCATCTCCTCGAGGAGGTCTCGCACTTCGATGACGAGATCGTCGAGATGATCCTCGAGGATCAGGAGGTCCCGCCGGCGCGCATCAAGGCGGCGATCCGCAAGGCCTCCCTCAGCCTCCAGTTCACACCCGTCCTCTGCGGCTCCTCCTTCAAGAACAAGGGCGTGCAGCCGCTGCTTGACGCGATCATCGACTACCTCCCGTCGCCGCTCGACGTTCCGCCGGTCGAGGGCATCGAGCCGGTCCGCGGCCAGGACGAGGGCCAAGCCGCAACGCGCGACGCCTCTGACGACGCACCATTCGCGGCGCTCGCCTTCAAGATCGCCGCCGACCCCTACGTCGGCAAGCTCACCTACTTCCGCGTCTACTCCGGCAAGCTTGAGGCCGGCTCGCGCATCCTCAATGTCTCCAGCGGCAAGACCGAGCGTGTCGGGCGCATCCTCGAGATGCACGCCAACGAACGCGTCGACCTCGAGGACGTCTCGGCCGGCGACATCGCCGCCGCGGTGGGCATCAAGCAGGTCACCACCGGTGACACGCTGTGCGCCCCCGACAGACCGATCAAGCTCGAGATGATCGAGTTCCCCGAGCCGGTCATCAAGGTCGCGATCGAGCCCAAGACAAAGGTCGATCAGGAGAAGATGGGCGTCGCCCTCGGCCGTCTCGCCGAGGAGGACCCGACCTTCCAGGTCCGCACGAACGAAGAGACCGGCCAGACCGAGATCTCCGGCATGGGCGAGTTGCACCTCGAGGTGCTCGTCGACCGCATGCTGCGCGAGTTCAAGGTCGACGCGAACGTCGGCCGCCCGCAGGTCTCCTACCGCGAGACGGTACGCGGCGAGGCCAAGAGAGTCGAGGGTCGCTTCGTGCGCCAGACCGGCGGCTCGGGCCAGTACGGCATCGTCTACATCGACATGGAGCCGGCGCCCGGCGAGGGCTTCGACTTCGTCAACAGAATCAAGGGCGGGTCGATCCCGTCGGAGTTCATCCCCGCCGTCGAGAAGGGCATCGAGGAGGCGCTCGACACGGGCGTCAAGGCCGGCTACCCGATGGTCGACATCCGAGTGACGCTCGTCGACGGCAAGTACCACGACACGGACTCCTCTGAAATCGCCTTTAAGGTCGCCGGCTCGCTCGCCTTCAAGGAGGCCGCACGCCGCGCGAAGCCCGTCCTGCTGGAGCCCATCTTTGCCGTAGAGGTCGTGGTGCCCGAGGAGTTCATGGGCGACGTGATCGGCGACCTCAACCGCCGCCGCGGCCGTGTCCACGGAATGGAGCCGCGCGGCAACGCTCAGGTCGTGACCGGTAGCGTGCCGCTGTCGGAGATGTTCGGCTACGCGACCGACCTGCGCTCCAACACGCAGGGGCGTGCGACGTACACGATGGTGTTCGAGAGCTACGAAGAGGTGCCGCCGAACATCGCCGAGAAGGTCGTCGAGTCCCGCTCGGGAGGCGAGCAGGCCGCCTGAGCAGGGATTTCGCCCCGCAGTGCCGTTGAATCGGCGCGAGCGCGGCGGTTGAGATAGATTTCCGAGGTTCGCCCGGCGAGGCGGACCACCCCGACTTCACAAGGAGCGAACCCAAAGTGGCGAAGGAGAAGTTCGAGCGCGACAAGCCGCACGTCAACGTCGGCACCATCGGTCATATCGACCATGGCAAGACGACGCTGACTGCTGCCATCACCACCGTGCTGGCGGAGAAGATGGGCGGCGAGGCCCGGAGCTTCGAAGAGATCGACAACGCTCCGGAGGAGAAGGAGCGCGGGATCACGATCGCCACCTCGCACGTGGAGTACCAGACGGAGAACCGGCACTACGCCCACGTCGACTGCCCGGGCCACGCCGACTACGTCAAGAACATGATCACGGGTGCCGCGCAGATGGACGGCGCGATCCTGGTCGTGTCGGCCGCCGACGGCCCGATGCCGCAGACGCGCGAGCACATCCTGCTCGCCCGCCAGGTCGGCGTGCCCTACATCGTCGTGTTCCTCAACAAGGCCGACATGGTCGACGACGAGGAGCTCCTCGAGCTCGTCGAGGTCGAGGTGCGCGAGCTGCTCTCCGAGTACGACTTCCCCGGCGACGACATTCCGTTCATCACGGGTTCGGCGCTGAAGGCGCTCGAGGGCGACGAGGCGTACAAGGACAAGATCGTCGAGCTCGCAGCTGCGCTCGACTCCTACATCCCCGAGCCCGTCCGCGAGCTCGACAAGCCGTTCCTGATGCCGGTCGAGGACGTCTTCTCGATCACCGGCCGCGGCACCGTCGCGACGGGCCGCATCGAGCAGGGCATCGTTAGAACGGGCGACACGGTCGAGATCGTCGGCATCAAGGACACGACGAACACGGTCGTCACCGGCGTCGAGATGTTCCGCAAGATCCTCGACGAGGGTCGCGCGGGCGACAACGTCGGCTGCCTCCTGCGCGGCACTAAGCGCGAGGAGATCGAGCGCGGTCAGGTCCTCTGCAGACCGGGCTCGATCACGCCGCACACGAAGTACAAGGCTGAGGTCTACGTCCTCAAGAAGGAGGAGGGCGGCCGTCACACGCCGTTCTTCACGGGTTACCGCCCGCAGTTCTACTTCCGCACGACGGACGTGACGGGCGTGGCGAACCTTCCCGAGGGCACCGAGATGGTCATGCCGGGCGACAACGTCCAGATGGAGATCGAGCTGATCCAGCCGATCGCCATGGACCCGGGTCTCCGCTTCGCGATTCGCGAGGGTGGCCGCACCGTCGGCTCCGGCGTGGTGACCGAGGTGGTCGAGTAAGTCAGCAGTAAGGGCGGCGGGCTCGGCCCACCGCCAGCACGAAGTCAAGCCATACGACGCAGGGGCGGGTCCCGCAGCACACCCGGGGACTCGCCTCACGCACGCAGCGAACCACTCAAGACGACACACCAGACACCGGACGGAAAGAACCAAAGGCTCCCGTGGCAACCCTGGCTCAGAACAAGATCCGCATTCGCCTCAAGTCCTACGATCACTCCGCGATCGAGACGGCGGCGAGAGAGATCGTCGAGACGGCGACCCGCACCGGCGCGACCGTGTCCGGACCCGTGCCGCTTCCGACCGAGAAGAACGTCTACTGCGTGATTCGCTCGCCCTTCAAGGACAAGGACTCGCGCGAGCACTTCGAGATCCGCACGCACAAGCGGCTGATCGACATCCACCAGCCGACGCCGAAGACGGTCGACTCGCTCCAGCGGCTCGACCACCTGCCCGCCGGCGTCGACATCGAGATCCGGCTGGCGTCCTAGTCATGGCTGCGATCCTCGCCAAGAAGCTCGGCATGACCCAGCGCTTCCTCGATGACGGCCGCGTCGAGCGCGTCACCGTGCTCGAGGCCGGCCCGTGTCCGGTCACCGGCATCCGCACGCACGAGCGCGACAGATACGAGGCCGTGCAGCTGGCCTTCGGCGCCTGCCGCGAGAAGCAGCTCACGCGGGCCGAGCTGGGACACCTGAAGAAGGCTGACGCGTCCGCGCACCGCCACCTGGTCGAGTTCCGCGACGAGGCTGGCGAGCTGCAGGTTGGCGACACCGTCACCGTCGAGGTCTTCGAGCCCGGCCAGAAGGTCAAGATCTCCGGGACCTCGAAGGGCAAGGGCTTTCAGGGCACGATCAAGCGCCACAGATTCGCTGCCGGCCCGAAGTCGCACGGCTCGCACAACGTCCGTGCCCCGGGCTCGATCGGTGCCTCTGCTTGGCCGGCACGCGTGATGAAGGGCATCCGCGGCCCGGGCCAGATGGGCAACAAGCGCATTACGCAGAAGGGCCTCGAGGTCGTTGAGGTCATTGCGAGCGACAACCTGCTGCTCGTCCGCGGCGCCGTTCCCGGTCCGCGCGGCGGCACGGTGGAGGTTCGCACCGATGCCTAAGGCTCCGAGAATCGGCGGCGGCGACGTCACGCTCGACGACGCGGTCTTCGCGGTGAAGTTCAACGGTCCGCTCGTGCACGAGGTCGTGCGCGCGGAGCTGAACGCGCTGCGTCAGGGCACGGCTGCGACCAAGACCCGTGGCAACGTCCGCGGCGGTGGCGCGAAGCCGTGGCGTCAGAAGGGCACCGGCCGCGCTCGTGCCGGCTCCTCGCGCTCGCCCATCTGGAAGGGCGGCGGCATCGTCTTCGGTCCGAGTCCGCGCCACTACACCTTCAAGGTCAACCGCAAGGCCCGTCGCGCCGCGCTGCGCAGCGCGCTGTCGGTCCACGCCGACCGCGGCTCGATCGCCGTCTTCGACGCTGCGAGCTTCGACACGCCGTCGAGCAAGCAGGCCGCACAGTTGCTGAGCGACTGGGGTCAGCCGCTCGCGACGCTCGTGTTGCTCGACGCCGAGGAGGCCAACGCTGGCCTCTCGTTCCGCAACCTCTGGCGCGTGCTCGTCATGCCCGTCGAGGACGCCGGTGTGGCCGACCTGATCGGGGCGGCGTCGGTGCTCATCTCCGAGGCCGCGCTCGAGCAGATCACCGCGCGCGCCAAGGGCGAGACGCTCGTCGTGGAGGAGGTCGCCTAGTCATGGACGCGAGCCAGGTCATCATCCGCCCCGTCGTCTCCGAGAAGTCGTTCGTGCAGGCCGAGATCGGCAAGTACACGTTCCGTGTCCACAGCGACGCGCACAAGACGCAGATCCGCCAGGCGGTCGAGCAGCTGTTCGACGTCAAGGTCCGCGACGTGCGCACCGTGTCGGTCAAGAGCAAGCCGAAGCGTCGCGGCGTCTACGCCGGTCGCACACGCACATGGAAGAAGGCGATCGTGCAGCTCGCACCGGGCGACACGATCCCGATCTTCCAGGGCCTGGAGGGCACCGAGTAATGCCGATTCGCAAGCCGAAGCCGACGAGCCCGGGCCGGCGCTTCGTCACCTATCCCGACTTTGCGGAGATCACGCGCAGCGAGCCGGAGAAGTCGCTCGTCGAGGGCCTGACGAAGTCCGGCGGCCGCAACGCGCGCGGGCGCAAGACCGCTCGCCACCGTGGTGGCGGCGCGAAGCGTCTGTACCGCCGCATCGACTTCAAGCGCCGCAAGGACGGGGTCCCGGCCAAGGTCGCTCACATCGAGTACGACCCGAACCGCTCCGCCTACATCGCGCTGCTCCACTATGTCGACGGCGAGAAGCGCTACATCCTGGCGCCGAACAGACTCGCCGTGGGCGCGATGGTCGCCAGCGGCCCGGACGCGGAGATTCGCGTCGGCAACTGCCTCCCGCTGGAGAACATCCCCGCGGGTACGGTCGTCCACAACGTCGAGCTGACGCCCGGCCGTGGGGGCCAGCTCGGCCGCTCCGCGGGAACTGGGATTCAGTTGCTGGCGAAAGACGGCGACATGGTCACGCTGCGGCTGCCCTCCGGCGAGATGCGGCTCGTGCGCGCGGAGTGTCGCGCGACGATCGGCACGATCGGCAACTCCGATCACCAGAACGTCAAGATCGGCAAGGCAGGCCGCAAGCGCCACCTGGGCGTGCGCCCGCAGACGCGCGGCACCGCCATGAACCCGGTCGACCACCCGCACGGCGGCGGCGAGGGATCCACCACGCCTGGTCGCCATCCGGTCACACCGTGGGGCGTGCCGACGCTCGGCTACCGCACCCGCAAGAAGGGCAAGGCATCCGACCGCTACATCGTCCGTGGCCGCCGCCGCGGGAAGAAGCGCTAAGGGACTAGAGAATGAGCCGCTCGAGCAAGAAAGGCCCGTTCGTCGAAGAGCGCCTGATGGCGCGAATCGAGAGAATGAACGCCGCCAACACAAAGCAGATGATCAAGACCTGGTCGCGCACGTCGACGATCTTTCCCGACATGGTCGGGCACACCATCGCGGTGCACGACGGACGCAAGCACGTGCCGGTCTTCATCAGCGAGTCGATGGTCGGGCACAAGCTCGGCGAGTTCGCGCCCACGCGCCTCTACCGTGGCCACACCCAAACCGGCAAGCGCCGCTAGCTAGAACGAATCTTCATGGCAGACGAGAAGGACACGACCGAGAACACCGAGCCCGAGGCCCCCGAGGCCCCGGTCGAGGAGACGCCGGCTGCGGAGACGCAGGCCGCTGAGGCCCCTGCGCCGAGACCGAGACGCAGAAGAGCGGCCAGAAGAGCTGAGGCTGCGTCGGAGGACGACGCGACCGAGGACGCGCCTGCTCCGAGAGGAAGAGCCAGAAGAGCGTCGAGAGCGAGCGCGAGAAGAGCTGCCGCGGAAAAGTCCAAGGCGCAGCCCCGCAAGCGTGACGCCGAGCCCGAGCTCGTCGTCCGCGCGCAGGCCAAGTACGTCCGCTCGTCCGCCCGCAAGGCGCGTCTTGTCTGCGACCACATCCGCGGCAAGTCGGTCGAGGAGGCACGTGCGATCCTCCAGTTCACGCCCCGTGCTGTGGCGCGCGACTGGAGCAAGGTGCTCGAGTCGGCCGTCGCCAACGCCGAGCACAACCACGAGCTTGACGGCGAGGACCTCTTCATCAAGGCGGCGCACGCCGACGAAGGTCCGACGCTCAAGCGTTTCCGACCGCGCGCGATGGGTCGCGCGACGCCGATCCGCAAGCGCACCAGTCACCTCACGATCCTGCTCACGCCGAAGGAGTAACGAGACCATGGGACAAAAGGTTCATCCCGAGGGACTCCGCGTGGGCTACATCCACGACTGGAAGTCGAACTGGTTCAACGAGAAGGACTTCTCGGACTACCTGTTCGAGGACATCCAGATCCGCAGACACATCATCGGCCGCCTTGCGCACGCCGGTCTTTCGGACATCACGATCCGCAAGAACGCGAACGAGGTCGAGGTCAACATCAACACGGCTCGTCCCGGCATCGTGATCGGCAAGTCCGGCTCCGAGGTCGACGCGCTGCGCCGCGACCTGCACAAGATCACCAACAAGCAGGTCAAGGTCAACATCCTCGAGATCAAGCGCCCCGAGCTCGACGCGCGACTCGTCGCCCAGTCGATCGCAGAGCAGCTCCAGAACCGCGTCGCCTTCCGCCGCGCGATGAAGCGCGCTCTCACGAGCGCGATGCGTTCGGGCGCCAAGGGCGTCAAGGTTCAGGTTTCCGGTCGTCTCGGTGGCGCCGAGATGGCCCGCACGGAGGGCTACTCAGACGGTCGCGTGCCGCTGCACACGCTGCGCGCCGACATCGACTACGGCTTCTACGAGGCCCGCACGACGTTCGGCCGCATCGGCGTGAAGTGCTGGATCAACAAGGGCGAGATCATGCCCGCCGGCTACGCCGGCCAGGACCTCACGTCGCTCGACGAGCCCGCCGGCGGCGGGCCCGATCGCGACGGCGGCCGCGGCGGTGACCGCGACGGTCGCGGGCGCGGACGCGGCGACGGCCGTGGCGGCGCAGGCGGCGGCGGCGGTGGCCGTGGCGGCGGACGCGGCGGACGCGGCGGCGGTCCGGGCGGCCCCGGCGGTCCCGGTGGGCCGGGCGGTCCCGGTGGCCGTGGCGGCGGCGGTCGTGGCGGCGGTGGCGGCTTCGGCGGCGGCGGTGGCGGCGGTGGCCGT
>DASYLH010000027.1:0-38030 GCA_036009645.1 Conexibacter sp. | reverse complement strand
CTTGTGGGGCAGATCGAGCAGCTGCTGGTCGTTGGTGTAGGAGTGAATCGTCGTCATCCACCCCTTCTTGATGCCGAACGTCTGATGGAGCACCTTGGCGAGCGGCGCGAGGCAGTTGGTCGTGCACGACGCGTTCGAGATGATCTGATGTTTCGCCGGATCGTATTTCTCGTCGTTCACCCCGAGGACGACGGTGATGTCGGGTCCCTTCGCCGGGGCGGTGATGACGACCTTCTTGGCGCCCGCGGTCACGTGTTTGGCCGCATCGTCGCGATTGGTGAAGAGCCCGGTCGATTCGAAGACGATATCGACGCCGAGGTCCTGCCACGGCAGTTGCGCCGGATCGCGCAGCGACAGCACCTTGAACTCATCGCCGTCGACCGAGATGGTGTCGCTCTTGGCCTCGACGCGCGACTTGAGGTTGCCGAGCACCGAGTCGTACTTGAGCAGGTGGGCGAGCGTCTTGGCGTCGGTGAGGTCGTTGACGGCGACCCACTCGATGTCCGCGCCCTGCTCCTGCGCGGCGCGAAAGACGTTCCGGCCGATCCGGCCGAAGCCGTTGATCCCAACCCGAAGCGGCATGCGTGCGGTCCTTCCTTCGTGACGAAGTGCTGTGCTGAGAAGAGGAATGCCGGGCGGGGGCTGACGGTACCCGGCGGGGCGCGAAGGCTATCAGCGCGCCCCGCGGCGACGGACCCCGGCACGCGGACGGACAGGACGCAGGCGTGCGGTCAGGCTATGGCGCGCCGACCGGCGATCGCGTCGCGGAACAGGCGCTCCCACGCGCCGACCATGTTCCAAATCGTCTCGTCCTTGGCCCACGCCTTCGCCCGCTTCGCCAGCTTCGAGCGCTCGCGTCGCGAGCGGACCATCGCGTCGATCGCGTCGAACCACCTGTCGTCCTCGACGAGCCAGCCGCCCTCGTCCCTCCCGAGGTGCTGATACGAACCGACCGGCGAGGCGAGCCACGGCACGCCAGCCGCGGCATACTCGCGCGCCTTCACGTTGGAGCGACCCTGGTTGAACGGGATGTTCGCGAGCGGCACGAGCCCGACGTCGAAGTCAGCCAGGCGCTGCGTGAGGCGCTCGATCGGCAACGACTCCTCTTGGCGGTAGCGAGCGTGCGTCATGCCCAGCTCGATGTTGATCGTCTCCACGCGCGCATCGGGGTGCGCGTCGAGCACCCGTTCGAGGGTGGTGGCGAGGCCGAGTTCTTCGGCGTCGACGAGGTGCTCCCGCCCGGCGTGCCAACCGATCACAAAGCCGTCGTGCCCTTGCGGCGCGACGCGTGAGAACGCACCCGGAAGGTAGTTGTCGACGACGTGGACGTTGCGCGCACCCGCAGTCTCGAAGCGATCTGCGAGGTGGTCGCTCGGCGTCGTGACGAGGTCCACACGCCCGACGTGCTCCAAGAACAGTTCGAAGTTGCGGCGCGCCCGCGGCGCCCAGGGCTGATCGGTGATCTCTTCGAGGCCGAGCGGCATGTCGACGACGTTGTCGTCCTCGTCGAAGCCGACCGAGGTGCCGGCTTCGAGCAGCCTCGTCACGACCTCACCGTCGTCATAGAGCAGCGCCGGTCGGTGGATGTGGACGTGCTCGCAGCCGGCGAGCGGCGCTATGTCGATGACTCTCTTGTACTCCTGCACGACGTGGACGACCTCGTGACCGCGTTCGCGCAATGCCATCATCGGCAGCAGCAAGCGGTAGTAGCCGTTCGCGCCCTCCTGTGCGACAGCGCCGAGTCGCATTCCCCCGAACCCCCCGATCCGTTTCCGCGAGTATCGCAGCCGTCGTCAGGCCGCGCTCGGGTTCAGGGCGCCAAGCGCTCGCGCGTCCACCCGCCGTCGGGCGTGCGGACGTAAGCGAAGCGGTCATGCAGGCGATTCGCGCGTCCTTGCCATACCTCGACCTCGCCGGGCTCGACGCGGAATCCGCCCCAGTGCCGCGGCCGCGGCACGGCGCCGCCGCCGTAGCGCTCGTCGAGCGCCGCCCAGCGCTGCTCCAGCTCGGAGCGGTCCGGCAGCGGCCCGCTCTGCGCTGACGCC
Organism: Conexibacter sp.; assembly: GCA_036009645.1. Classification (GTDB taxonomy): domain Bacteria; phylum Actinomycetota; class Thermoleophilia; order Solirubrobacterales; family Solirubrobacteraceae; genus Conexibacter. The sequence goes on along the minus strand of DASYLH010000027.1, from coordinate 35,985 downwards.
CACGCCCCGAGCTGGCTGCCGCGCGGGCGCGTCGCGAAGTAGGCGTCGGACTCCTCGTCGCTCAGCCGCTCGACACGGCCGGTCACGCGCAGCTGTCGCTGCAGCGGGACCCACAGCAGGACAAGTGCCGCATATGGGTTGGCGTCGAGCTCTCGCCCCTTGCGGCTCTCGTAGTTCGTGAAGAAGGTAAAGCCGCGCGCGTCGATCCCCTTCAGCAGCACGACACGCGCCGACGGACGGCCATCGGGGGTGGCGGTCGCGAGCGTCATCGCGTCGGCCTGCTCGATCCCGGACGCCTGCGCGTCGGTGAACCAGCGCTGCGCGAGCGCGATCGGATCCGGCAGCAGATCCTGCTCGTGGAGCTCCAGCGTCATCGCCCGTCCATCTTGCCGCGTAGCGCTGCGTGCCGCTCAGCTGCGACCAACGCGGTCGATGTCGCGATGGGCAACTTCCACCAGGTACTCCCCCGCTTCGCGGTAGCGTGCGGCGAGCTGCTCGGTGATCGCGACGGAGCGGTGCCGGCCACCGGTGCAGCCGATCGCGATCGACAGGTGCGCCTTGCCCTCGGCGACGTACTGCGGCAGCAGGTAGTCGAGCATCGGCAGCAGCCGCTCGTAGAACGCTGCCAGCGCCCCGTCGCGATCGATGTAGGCGACAACGTCGGGCTCCAGGCCGGTCTGCGGGCGCAGTTCCGGCTCGTAGTGTGGGTTCGGCAGGAAGCGCACGTCGAACAGCAGGTCGGCGTCGCGTGCCGGCCCGTGCTTGAAGCCGAAGCTCTGGATCGTGACCGCGAGCCGGCCGGGCGCGCGCGTCGGCAGCAGCGCATCGGCAAGCTTGCGGCGCAGCATCGCGCTCGTCAGGCCGGTCGTCTCCAGCACGAGATCGGCACGCTCGCGCACGGGTGCCAGCAGCAACCGCTCGCGCGCGATCCCGTCCGCGACACTGCCGGCGGGCGAGAGCGGATGACGGCGGCGCGTCTCCTTGTAGCGCGTCAACAAGGACTGCTCGTCGGCCTCGAGGAACAGCACGCGGTGGTTGACACCCAGGTGCTCCAGCTCGTCGAGCACCGCCACGAGCCCGGCAAAGTAGCTGCCGCCGCGTGCATCGGAGACGACGGCGGCACGCTCGACCTTCGAGCCCTCGTGCATGAACAGCTCCGCCAGCGTCCTGATCATCTCCGGCGGCAGGTTGTCGACGCAAAAGTAGCCCTCGTCCTCGAAGGCGGCCATGGCCGTCGACTTCCCCGCACCGGAGAAGCCGGTGATCACGACCAGATCAGTCAGCGCGGAGTTACGGATGTCCGCCTCTTCCGGCGTGAGCTCGAGCATGCGCCCTGCCGGACGTAGGCGGTCCCCGAGTCGCTTGGACCGGGAGACGCTCATGCGTTCATTGTGCCGACCTCAGCGGACACGCGCGTGAACAGGCGGTCAATGACCGGTCTTGTTGAGCTGCGCGTAGAGGTCCCGCGCCACCTTTCCCGGCAGCCCCGGCACCGCCTCGAGCTGCTCGCGGCTCGCCGCCAGGAACGCCTCGGGCGAGCCGAAGTGCTGCAGCAGCGCACGCTTGCGCGCCGGGCCGACGCCGCTGAGGTCGTCCAACACGGAGGTCGTCATCGCTCTGTCGCGGCGGATGCGGTGGTGGCCGATCGCGAAGCGATGCGCCTCGTCGCGCACGCGCTGGAGCAACTGCAGCTCGGGCGTGTCGTGCGCGAGCACGATCGGCGCCGGACGGCCGGGCACGAACACCTCCTCGATCCGCTTCGCGAGCGAGTCGATCCCGACGCCGCGCCGGCGAAAGCCCTCCAGCGCCCGCAGGCCGGCGGACAGCTGGCCCTTGCCGCCGTCGATCACGACGACGTTCGGCAGCGCCGCGAAGGAGGCGTCGTAGTCCTCGTCGTGCGGCGAGCGGTCGTGCTGGCGCTCGTACTGCGCGAGCCGGCGGCCGAGCACCTCCTCCATCGACGCGAAGTCGTCCGGGACGCCGTCGACGCCCTCGCGCAGCGTGAAGCGGCGGTAGTCGGCCTTCTTCGGCGCCCCGCCCTCGAACACGACCATCGAGGCGACCGTGTGCGTGCCGCCGAGATTCGAGATGTCGAAGCACTCGATCCGCAGCGGGATCGCGTCGAGCCCGAGCACCTCCTGCAGGCGCTCCAGCGCCTCGACGCGCTGCTGGCGTCTGCGCTCGCCGCGCAGTCTCTCCTGGTCGAGCGCGAGTCGCGCGTTGCGCTCGGCCAGCTCGAGGATGCGCCGCTTGTCGCCGCGCTCGGCGGCGCGCAGCTCGACGTTCCCGCCACGGCGCTGGGCGAGCGCCTCGGCGACGACCGGCAGCGCACCCACCTCTCTTTGGACGACCAGCAGCGGCGGGATGGCGATCGCGTCGCCGTAGTACTGCAGCAGGAACGCCTCGGCGACAGCGGGCAGGTCGTCAGCCGCCTGGTTCTCGAGGTAGAAGCTCTGGCGGTCCGAGAGGATCCCGTCGCGCACCTGGAAGACCTGCGCGTTCGCCTCGGTGCCATCGACCGCGAGCGCGACCGCGTCGAGGGTGCCGACCGACTCGTTCGAGACGCGCTGGCGCTCGAGCAGCGAGCGGATCGCTCTGAGGCGGTTGCGCGCGAGCGCCGCGTCCTCGAAGCGCTGCTCCGTCGCAGCCTTTCTCATGCCTTGCCCGATCGCACGCTCGATCTGGCGGTAGCGACCGGAGAGGAAGTCGACGATGCCGTCGATCGAGTCGCGGTACTCCTCTTGGGAGATGTAGCCGACACAGGGGGCCGTGCAGCGCTTGATGTAGTAGTCCAGGCACGGAGAGCCGCTGTGACGACCGGGCTCCGGGCCCTCGCAGGTGCGGTACATGAAGACTCTGCCGAGCAGCTCGAGCGTCTCGCGAACGCGCTTCGCGTTGGAGTAGGGACCGAAGTACGCACGCTCTCTGCGGTGACGCTCGCGCGTGAAGTAGACGCGCGGATACGCCTCGTCGAGGCTGATGCCGATGTACGGATACGACTTGTCGTCGCGCAGGCGGATGTTGAAGCGCGGCTTGTACTGCTTGATGAAGTTCTGCTCCGTCAGCAGCGCCTCGGACTCGGTCGTCACGACGAGCGAGTCGATCCGCTCGATCATCGGCAGCAGGTCGCGCCCCATCTGCGTGCTCGGGTTCGAGAAGTGCGACGCGACGCGCTTCTTGATCGACTTCGCCTTGCCGACGTAGATGACCGTCCCCTTCACATTGCGGAAGAGGTAGACGCCGGGCTGGTCGGGCAGTCCGCGCCGTTGCTCGGCGAGTCGCTGCTCGCGGCTCGGCGCCGGCGCGGCGTCGTCCGCCTCGCCGCCGTTCCAGCTCGCGCCCGTGCGCCCTCTGTCGTTCCCGTTCGTCCCGGCCATCCGCAGGTGTCGAGGATACGACGGCTGCTGAACCCGGCGACCGATCCGGCCTCAGCGGCGCGGCCCGATTACGCGCTCATCCCGTGCCCTCGCCGCGAATCTTTCCTCGCAGCGCGAACGCGGCGCAGCTCCGCCCGATCGGCCCGCCACTGGCCCCAGTCCGTGAGGAGCAGCGTCGTGCCCACGAGTACGACGAGTGCGAGCAGGCCAAGCGCGAACTGCACAGGAGCCGACCAATCGAACGTGTCGGCGAGCACCATGAACGGATACACGACCCCCATGGTGAGGATGAGTGAGATCTTGCGGGCACGGCGAGCTGAGCTCATGACTTCATCCTAGGTCGTGGGTCTACAGCGGATGTATGGCGAAACCGAGGATCCACACGACGAGGCGGAAGCCGACGCCGCTCCACGTTCCGACGTTTGTGAGTCGCGACCTCTCGTCATCCGACGCGCCTCGCAGGTGCGCCCACACGCCTCCGACGAACAGGCCTACAGCGCCCATAAGCGGTGCAAATGACAACTGGCCCGGGTCGGGCAGTTCCGACGCGAGCACCAGAGCGATGAGCGGCGACATCATCTGATGAGGCGAACGTCAAGGCCGGTGGCGATGCCTGCGCTGTCGCCGGCGCCGCGGAGCAGACCGAGGATGCGCGTCACGTAGGCCTGCGTCTCGGGATAGGGTGGGACGCAGCCGCAGCCGGAGACGGCGCCTGGACCGGCGTTGTAGGCGGCGAGCGCGAGCGGGACGCTGCCGAACTGGCGCAGCAGGTCGCGCATCAGGTGGCCCTGGGCGTCGATCGCCTGTCTCGCGTCGAACGGGTTGTCGAGGCCGAGCGAGCGCGCCGTGCCCGGCATGAACTGCGCGATCCCCTGCGCACCAGCCGGCGATATCGCGTTCGGGTTGAAGCCGGACTCGGCGTAGAGCTGGGCCGCCAACAGTGCGGCGGAGACATTCCAGCGCTGTGCTGCGGCGGCAAGCGGCGCGGCGAAGCGAGCAGGCACGAACGACGGCAGGCCCGCGCGGCCGTCCCCGCCGAAGCCGACCGAGGTCGAGCCGGCGTTGAGCGTGAAGCCCCAATGCCACGGCTCGTAATCCATGCGTCTCACGAAGTGAAAGGTGGGTGCGTGCGCCGCGAGCCACCCATACGCACTCGCCGGGCCGAGATCCAGCTCCGTGCCGAGACGATGGAGCGACTTTCCCGGTGGTGCGACCCATCTCGGATCCGGATGGGCGGCGAACAGGCGTGCCTGCTCGGCGTTGCTGCGGAAGCCGCTGACGACGATGAGCGAAACGCCGTCGCGAGACGCAGCCGCTGCCAGCCGGTCGAACGCGAGCGCGACGTCCGGGCGCATCGGCCTGCCCTGCCGATACGCGAGCGGCCCTTGGTACTCCCCCGCCCCTGTCGCGTACGTCGCGACCGCTCCAGGCACGAGCTGTGCCTCCGCAACGGCGACCACGGGTGCGCTGCGATGCCGACCCGCGACCTCGACGACGGCCGGATCGCGCACCGTGACGCGGATGCGGGTGGGCGCGAAGGCGGCGCCATCCGGAAAGGCAACGTCAACGCGCTCGACGCCGTTGAGCTGGGCCGTGGCTATCGCGCGGTCGCGAGCAGCAACGAGATAGGCGCTCCGCTCGAGGTGCTGAGGATTCAGTTGTCCGTCGATTACGACCGGCGCAAACAGCCGGTCGTAGCTCGCGCGCATGGCCCGCGCGCCACCGAGCGCCGCGAGGTCCGCCGCCTGTTGATTGCGGCCCTTCGCGCCAAGGCCGCGTGCGACACCGCCGAGCACGAGCGCAGCGACAAGCGCCGCACACATCGCCGCCACGAGCAGAAGGAGCGCCTGACCACATTCGCGCGCGGGTCGGGCGCTGCGGTTCGCCCGTTTACGCATCAGGCCGATCCGGCCGCACGCCGCCAAGCTCGAGCTCGGCGACTGCCCACTTTGCCTCAGCCGGCGCGACCGCTCCCCTGGCCGCCAACATGCCGGACAGCCGCAGCGGAGGCACCATCGTGGCGACGGGCCGACCGAGCTTCGCCAGGCTTGTCAGCGCACGCTCAATCACCGCCGCCGGCGCGTCCGGTTCGCGGACGACGACGATCGCGTCATGCCACGCCAGCACACGATCGAGCGCCGCGGTGCGAGCGAAGGGCAGCGCGATCGCCGCCGGAGCACCCATGAACGCAGCCGCGCGGCCCAGCTCCGCGCTCATCACCGCGGCGCGCCCGGCTACGTCGTCCGCCACGAGCGCGCCGCGTCGGTCGGGGAGCCACACAAGCCGTCCGCTCGCCGCCGCGGGCAGGCCGCGGTCGCGCACGCCGCGTGCCGCCCGGCGCGCACTCGGCGTACCTCCGACCGATCCAGAGGGGTCCTCGCCCACCGCGCCGGCAAGCGCGCATGAGCAGCGGGATGCGCGCGCCAGCGCAAGTGCGAGCGCCGACGCGGCGATCCGCCCACGCGGTGCGGTGCAGAGGATCGCGACAAGCGGCGCCGGCAACGGCGCCCCGGCCCCGCTCGCTGCCACGACCCGGCGCGCGACACTGGAGAGCGGCCACGCGTGTGTGAGTGCCTCGCTCACTGATCTCGCCCCGCGTCGGCCGTTGCGCTCGCCGTGAGTCGCTTCCCGACGCCGGGCAGCAGCGACGGAGGCGTGACGTGCACGCGCAACCGGGTGCCGTGCACCTCGACACGGACGCGCGATCGGGTCCAACCGGGAAGCGACGCCCGCGCAGCAGCAGCGCCGTCCCGTCCCTCGGCGAGTGCGACGGCCCCACTCTGCGCCGCGTGACCAGCCAGCTCCGACGCGACGCCGGCCGCCAGCGCCTGAAGGATTGCGAGTGCCACTGCGACGAGCAGCGGCAGCAGCGCGACCAGCTCGACCGCAGCCTGGCCCGCAGCATCGAAGCGCCGTGGCGCGCTCACCGCTGCGCCTCGAAGCGCGCCCGCGCGGTGATCGGCGCGATCGTCCCGGCGCCGAGCGCCGCCGGGACCCGCAGCACGAGCGTGACTGCGCCGTCGGGCTCCCGCTTCACGTGCAGCCCGTCCTCCAAGCGATCCGGGAGGACCGCGCGCGCCGCGTCGGCCGGATCAGCGCCGACGGCGACGGCGCGCGCGGCAGCACGCGCCGCCCCTCCGCTCAGCCAGACCGTCTCGCCGGCGAGCAGCGCCTGCCACAGCAGCGCGACGAGCAGCCCGACCAGCGGCAGGAGGGCGACGAGCTCGACCGTTGCCTGGCCGTCGTCGGTGCGAAGCGAGAGCATGCGCGCACGCTTGCGCGGCGCCCGTCACATGTCTGTCGCGATTCGTGCCGAATTCGTGCAGCATCGCCCGCATGCGTGCGCGAGCGCGCCGGAAAGCTCGCCGCTCAGTACTCGCGCGAGACGCGGAAGACGTAGTAGACGCCGTAACAGGCGAGTGCGACGAGTGCCACCCACACAACGGTGCCCGGACCTGTCGCCCACAGACGATCTGTGGCGGTCACCGTGAGCGCGACGAGCCCAGCGGACGCATAGAGGATCCCGCGGTTGCGATCTCCCAGTGCGTAGATCTCGCTGCGGTGCTCGCGGTAGAGACGCACGCCAAACCAGGCGATCGATGCGAGCATCGCGATGACGAGCGCCTGAATGATGCCGGCGCTGGCATTGCCGCCGCCTGGGACCAGCATGACCACCGCAGCCAGCGCGGCGATGATGATGACGTTGCGGAGCGTCTCGGGCACGCTGCTATTGCAGCAGATGCTCGGCGGTCAGCTCGCCGGCCGTGAGCTCGCCGGCCATCGACGAAGCTTCGCCTGCGTCCACGCGCTCAGGCGCGAAGCGATACCCGACGCCAAAGTGCGTGTGGATGTAGCGCCACTGCGGCGAGGCCCGCTCGAGCTTCTGGCGCAGCTTGCGCACGAACACGTCGACGGAGCGGTCGCCGTGCGCCATCGCGTAGCCCCACACGCGCTGGTAGATCGCCTCGCGCTCCAACACGTGCCCGGCGTTGCCCGCCAGCAGGCGGATCAGCTCGAACTCGCGCCGCGTCAGGTCGAGGCTGCGGGTGCCCACGAAGGCCTGGAACTGGTCGGAGCGAATCGACAGCTCGCCCGCTTCCAAGGCCGGGCGTTCGGCCGGCGGAGCGGCGACTCTTCCCCGCCGCACGATCGCCTCGATGCGCGCGATCAGCTCCTCCGGATGACACGGCTTCGCAAGCCAGTCGTCGGCCCCGAGGCGCAGCGCGCGCACGCGCTGGGCAACGGTCGACGGTCCGCTGCAGACGATCGTTGGCAGCGCCGGAAGCGCGGTGCAGATCTGCTCCAGATACGCCCAGCCGGACGCGCCGAGCACGGACAGATCGATGACGAGGGCCCCGAGCCGCAAGGCGACGAGTTCCTCGACCGGGACGGCGCCGGCAAGCACGCGCTGCTGCCAGCCGCGCGCGCGAACGCGCTTGTCGAGGACATGAAGGAAGCCGCTGTCGCCATCGATGACGGCCAAGCGGAGCGGAGCGGTCCGCGCTCCTTGGGGGTTGGAGTCGCCGAGCGGACGATCCGGAGCGACAGCTGTCGTGCTGTGCATGGTGCCGGGGAGTCTAACGGGCGGTTGCGACGCCGCCACAGTCCCTTCTGCCTCGGTAACAGGGGGTTCACAACCTCCTCGCAGATTGCGACTTTTTGCGAGGACCGCGTCGATCAGCGAATCGCGCATCAGACGGTCGATCAGCCGCGCGTGAGCAGCTCGGCGCTGACGGTCGCGAGCCGCAGCGGATCGGGACGCTGCGCCAGCGCGACCTCCATCAGCAACGGCGCCGGATGCGTCCGCATCAGCGGCGCGATCGCCCGCCAGGGCAGCGTTCCACGCCCGGGTGCCATGTGCAGGTCGAGCCGCAGTGGAACGATCCCCGGCGGCGTGCCCGGCCCGCGCCGCACGCCGAGGTTGTCGTGAACGTGGAACAGCACGACGTCGGCACCGACGGCGGTCAGCACGTCGACGAGTGCTGCGCCGGCCGGCTGCGCGGTGATGTGGGCGTGCCCGAGGTCGAACGCCATGCCGACGGCTGGCGAGTGGATCCGCCGCACGAGATCGCGCACGAACAGCGGCGCGTGGCTCAGCAGTGGTGGCCCGGGATACACCGGAGCGAGGTTCTCGAGTGCAATCATCAGCCCGACCTGCTCGGCACGGACGGCGAAGCGCCGCAGCGCGCGCTCCTCCGCGAGCAGACGGTCCTCGACCCGGTCGGCCTCCACCCCCTCGGCGATCGGCAGGCATGCCCCGTGGTACACGACGAACACGGCACCGACGGCGACGGCGTAGTCGAGCAGGCCAGTGAATGCGGCGTCGTGCGCCGGCTCGCCGAGCCGCAGCCCGTCGGGCGCGTGGATCGCGACCTGCAAGCTCGTCGGCGCGAGGACGGCCCGCAGGCAGTCCCCGTGCCGTTGCACGCTCACCGGATCGGCCAGCATGGCGACCGGTGGCGCGTGCATCTGGATCCATCCGTAGCCGCAGGCCTCGAGCCGCTTCAGCTCTGGCGCGGTCGGCCATGTCTCGTGCGGGATGTCGAGGCCGAGGCGACCGCCGAGCGGGCGCCCCTCGGTCGGCGCCGCGAGCAGCGCCGGCGCGCGCGTGCGATGGATCGTGAGATCGGTCATGGCGCGACGGTACGACTGCACGCGCAAAGCGATGTGTCCTGCTTGTGACGAGGCGGTGACCGATTGGTTACAGATCTTGCTTGTTTGCAGGGATGACGTGCAAGCGCCGCAACCGACGGGCGGCTATTCGGCGACGCGCTCGTAGCGCGCGTACAGCTCCTCGACGGCGCGCTTCGCCGCCGTATGGCGCTCAGTGGAGTCGGCGGCACGCTCGGGATCGGCCCACGCGGTCGGATCGGCCAGCTCCTCCTCCAGCGCCTGCAGCAGCGCCTCGGCCGCTTCGATCTCGCGCTCCAGGCGCTGCGCCTCGCGGATCGCGTTCTTGGAGCGAGCTGGCTGGCCGTTGCCGTTCCCAGTGAGCTTCGCGCCGTTGGCGGCGGGTTTCGCCTGCGCCTTCGTCGCTGCCTTGTCCGCTGCCGCGCCGGCAGCCGCGGCCGCCTCCGCCAACGCTCTGCGCTCCTCGCGCATGCGCAGATAGTCGGCCCAGCCGCCGTCGTAGCTGTGCAGCGTGCCGTCCTCGACGGCGACCGTGCGCGAGCCAACCGCGTCCAGCAGCGCGCGATCGTGCGAGACGAGCAGAACAGAGCCGGGGAAGCCTTCGAGCGCCTCCTCGAGCGCCTCGCGACTCTCCACGTCGAGGTGATTCGTCGGCTCGTCGAGGATCAGCACGTTTGCGCCCGAGTGCACGAGGATCGCGAGCGACAGCCGCTGGCGCTCACCGCCGGACAGGCCGGCAATCGGCTTCTGCGCCTCCTCCCCAGAGAAGAGGAACTGGCCGAGCAGTGCGCGTGCCTTGTTCGGCGTGAGTCTCGTCGCACGCTGCGCCGCGTCGAGCACCGAACCGGTCTCGTCGAAGTGCTCGGAGTGCTGTGACAGGTAGCCGACCTGCACGTTGTGGCCCTTGCGGAGCTTGCCGCCGGCGAGCGGCTTGCGGCCCGCGAGCGTCTCGATCAGCGTCGTCTTGCCGGCGCCGTTCGCGCCGACGAGTGCGACGTGCTCGCCGCGCTCGAGCCACAGCTCGGCACCGTCGAGCAGGATGCGGCCGGGCACCTCGACGCGCCCCTCCTCCAGCTCGAAGATCACGCGGCCGGCGCGCTCGGGCGCCTTGAACGAGAACGAGAGCGTCGTGACGTCGCGCGGGTCGCGCTCGATCCGGTCGATTCTCTCCAGCCGCTTTACGCGCGACTGCGCCTGTCTCGCCTTCGTCGCCTTCGCGCGGAAGCGCTCGACGAAGCGTTCCAGCCGCTCGATCTCCGCTCTCTGCTTGTCGATCGCCCGGCCGAGCATCAACTCGCGCGCCGCCTTCTCCTGACGCCACTTGTGCCACGGGCCGGCGAAGAAGCGCGAGCGACCAGCCTCCAGCTCCAGGACGGCTGTGCCAACCGCCTCGAGGAACCAGCGGTCGTGCGCGACGAGCACGACAGCGGCGTCGAGGTCAACGAGGTACCGCTCCAGCCACTCCAGCGACGCGATATCGAGGTGGTTCGTCGGCTCGTCGAGCAGCAGCAGGTCGGGCTCGCCGGTCAGCACGCGTGCGAGCGAGCCGCGCGTCAGCTCGCCGCCGGAGAACGTCGAGAGGTTGCGGTCGAGCTGCTCGTCGCCGAAGCCGAGGCCATGGAGCATCGCCTGTGCGCGATCGCGCCAGCGATACCCACCGTGCCGTTCGAGCTCCGCCTGGGCGCGCGCGTACGCGTTGAGCGTGCTCTCGTCGTGCGCGCCGTCCGCCATCGCCTGCTCCAGCCGGGCCAGCTCGGCCTCGACGGCGAGGATCTCCTGCGCGCCGGAGAGCACGTAGTCGCGCAGCGTCACGTCGCGTTCGCGCGGCGGGCGCTGGTCGTGCAGGGCGACCTTTGCCCCCTTCTGGAAGACGAGCTCGCCGCTGTCGACCGACGACTCGCCCGCGAGCATCCGCAGCAACGTCGTCTTGCCCGCGCCGTTGCGGCCGGAGAGCGTCATGCGGTCTCTGCGCTCGAGCTTGAACGAGACGCCGCGCATGAGCGGCTCGCCTGCCATGTCCTTGCCGATGTCCGATGCGATCACGACTGCCATGTCGTCGCCCATGGTACGAGCCGGCCGCAGTCGCGGCGGGGCGGCACGCCTGCCGGATCCTTCGCTATCGTTCGCGCCCGCATGAAGCGTTTCCGCCACGTCTTCGCCGCCTGCATCACGAGCTGCCTGCTGCTGCTCGTGATCGTCCCGGCCGCGCTTGCCAGCGCGCCGAACGGCGGGCAGGGCACCTATGGCGCCGCGGACGACAAGGTCGTCACGAACGCCGGCTTCATCGTGATCGCGTTCTTCCCGACGCTGATCCTCGTGTTGAGCCTCCTCCAGTGGCGGCTCGACAAGCGCAGAGATGCGCGCAAGGCCGCCAGAAAGCGCCGCGCAGCGAGCGCCGACTGGTCCGGCGGCTGGTAGCTCGCAGCCCCTGATATCGGGAGCCGAGCGCGGCTGCCGGGTATAGGGTCTCTGCATGGCGTATTTCGTCACAGGGGCGACGGGATTCATCGGCCGACACCTGGTCGAACGGCTGCTGACGCGTGAAGACACGATCTACGTGCTCGTGCGGCCGGAGTCGATCGGGCGACTCGACGCGCTGATCCATCGCTGGGGCGGGGCGGGTCGTGTCAGGCCGGTGCTCGGCGACCTGAGTAGACCGCTGCTCGGGCTCGACCCCGAGCAGGTCGCGGAGTTGCGCGGCACGATCGACCACTTCTTCCACCTCGCAGCCGTCTACGACATGACGGCGGACGAGGAGCAGGACCGGCTCGCGAACGTCGAGGGCACCCGTCACGCGGTCGCGCTCGCCGGTGTGCTCGACGCGGGCTGCTTCCACCACGCCTCGTCGATTGCGGTCGCGGGCGCCTACAGAGGCATCTTCCGCGAGGACATGTTCGGCGAGGGCCAGCCGCTCGAGCATCCGTACCACCGCACGAAGTTCGAGGCCGAGCAGATCGTGCGCGAAGAGCGCGTCGTGCCGTGGCGGGTCTACCGCCCGGCGGTCGTCGTCGGCAACTCGGTCACCGGCGAGATGGACAAAATCGACGGGCCCTACTACTTCTTCAAGCTGATCCAGCGGCTCGGCGGGGCGGTGCCGTCGTTCGTGCCGCTGATCGCGCCGGAGCTGGGCGACACGAACATCGTGCCGGTCGACTATGTCGCGGCGGCGATGGACCATCTGGCGCACGAGCCCGGGCTCGACGGTCGTGCGTTCCACCTCGTGAGCCCGCGCTCGCAGCGCTCGGCCGAGGTGGTCAACGCGTTCGCGCGCGCTGCCGGCGCGCCCCGCATCGCGGTGCAACTCGATGACGAGCTGACGCTCGGCGCGGTGGGAGCTGCCCGCTCGCTGCTGCTGCGGCTGCCCGGCGCCCGCGCGGTGCGACGCGGCGTGCTCGCGCAGGTGGGCGTCCCGGATGAGGTCGTCGACCACGTCGCGCTGATCCCGCAGTTCGCGACGGAGGAGACGGAGCGCGCGCTCGATGGCAGCGGCATCGAGGTGCCGGAGCTGGAGACGTATGCGCGCGTTCTGTGGGAGTACTGGGAGGCGAACCTCGACCCGGACCAGTTCCAGGCGGACAGTTCGCTCGCGAGCGCCGTTAACGGCAAGACGATCCTCATCACGGGCGCGTCGAGCGGCATCGGTCGCGCGGCTGCGATCAAGCTCGCGCGAGCCGGCGGGATCCCGCTGCTGGTGGCGCGCAGCGCCGACAAGCTGGAGGACGTGCGCGACGAGATCGTACAGATGGGCGGCAGCGCGTACGTCTACACGGCCGATGTCTCGGATCCGGAGTCGATCGAGCAGCTCGTCGCGCAGGTGCTGTCCGATCATCCGGCGGTCGACGTGCTGGTCAACAACGCCGGGCGCTCGATCCGCCGCTCGGTCGCGCTCAGCTACGACCGCTTCCACGACTTCGAGCGCACGATCCAGCTCAACTACCTCGGAGCCGTGAAGCTGATCCTCGCGTTGCTGCCGCACATGCGTGCGCACAGACAGGGCCACATCGTGAACATCTCCTCGATCGGTGTGCAGACGAGCCCGCCGCGCTTCTCCGCCTATGTCGCCTCGAAGGCCGCGCTCGACGCCTTCACGCGCGTCGTCGGCTCCGAGACGATCGCCGATCGCGTCACCTTCACGACGATCCACATGCCGCTCGTACGCACCCCCATGATCGCGCCGACGAAGCTCTACAACTCCTTCCCGACGATCTCCCCCGAGGAGGCCGCCGACCTCATCTGCGACGCGATCCGGAAGAAGCCGAAGCAGATCAACACCCGCCTCGGCACGTTCGGCGAGGTCGCCTATGCGCTGGCGCCGAAGGCGGTCGATCAGCTCCTGCATCTCGCGTACCGTGTCTTCCCGGACTCGGCGGCGGCGAAGGGAACGGTAGGGGGCGACGAGCGCGTCTCCACCGAGCAACTGGCCCTCGCGCACCTCACGCGCGGGGTTCACTGGTAGAGGTTCACCAGCGGCCGGCTACCCGCGCGCAGCTGCGCCGCTCCACCAGTGGCCCGCCCCGAAGGTGCGCTCATGCTCGGGGCGAGAGACTCGGCGCCGCTGGCCTGGCGCTCCGAAGGTGCGCTCATGTCACGAGCGAGAGGCCAGGCGGCGTGGAGGCTGCCACCCCTCTTGGGCTCAGCAGCTGAAGCGATGAGGGCGCGGGCGCGCTCGGACGGCAGTAGCGGCTCGGTGCCCCGGCGGTGCTGGTCAGCCGGGCGCGCGTGTCCCTCGCGAGACCCCCCTGCGGCGTCCACAAACATCCCGCAGCGCCAACCCCAGTTCACGTGAGGGTCTCGCGAGGGAGCACGGCCGCGCGCCGGCGTACCACCAACGCCGAAACGCACACGAGCCGCCAACGCCAAGTCAGATGCGAAAGACCGGCACGAGGCGTCTCTCGTGTTCGGCGTCGATTCGAGCAATCACTTCAATGTGCTGCTCCAGCCCCGACCCCCGCAGCTTGGTGGCAAGCAGCTCGTCGACCTGGAAGATGCCGGCGCTATTGGACATCGCGATCTCGACGCGGACGGCGCGGTCCTTGCCGGAGACGATCTTGACTTCCTCGATCGCGTAGGCAGACAGCGAGTGGATGTTCTGGTGGCCGGCCTCGAACGGGACGCGGGAGCGGCCGCGGGCCATGTCGAGCGCGTCGGCGACGCGCACGATGCCTGCCTCGATCGTGAACGGCTCGCCGCGTCGACGGTGGCCGATGATCGCGTGCAGCGCCTCGGCGACGACGATAGAGCGCTCGGGCTCGTCGTAGGCGTCGGCGAGCAGCGAGCCGAGCTTGTCGGCAGTCAGGAAGAGGCTGTACGCCTCGTGGTCGGCGCGATGGATCGTCATGCCGGTGTCGTGGAACAGCGCGCCGGCGGCGATCACGACCTCGGCGTCGCGCTCGCTCATGCCGTAGTCGGCGAGGACGTTCGGGACGACGCCCTTGCGGAACAGCAGTCGTGAGAGTCGCAGTGCGACGTTCAACACGATCTGGATGTGGATCCAGGAGTGGTCGGACATGCCGAGCCGCCGCGTCGCATTGACCGCCGAGACGTGCCACCACGCCTTCACCTGCTCGTCGGCGTTGACCGCGTCGATCAAGCGCTCGAGCTTGCGGTTGCCGCGCGTCGGAACGCGGATGCGGACATCGGCGATCGCGTCGCGTGGCAGGCGATCCGATGGGTCGACCTGCGCGGCACCAACCGACCCGATGTCTGGCGGGTCGGCGCTCACGCGATGTCCTGGAAGGCGACCTGCATCCTTGCGCCAGGCTAGCGCCGCCCCCGGCGCCGACTCAAAGGCGGCCGATGAACAAGCCGCGAGGGCGACGCTGCCAGGAGCTGGCGACGCATCTCAGCCCGCTCGGCAGTCGTCGCGGGGCAGGAACGGGAGGCCTGGCAGACGGGTCTCCGCGGTAAGCAGGCGCATCCCCTCGCGGGTGCGCTCGAAGCCGCCGCCGAGCTGTGCGCCGAGGGCGAGTCTGCCGCCGAGCGAGAACGCGGACGACGACAGCGCGTACGTGCGCCGGTTTATGACACCGGTGCGGGCGATCCGCTCGCCCACGGCGGCGGCGCGACGGCGCAGCGCGACGACCGCGAACGGGTCGCGCAGCGCCGTCGCGAAGGCGGCTGCCGCGACCTGGTTGCGCGCGTCGTGCAGATCGAGCGTCGCGTCGAGCTCCGTCACGCGGGCGCCGCCCGCGCCGAGCGACGCCGTCGTGCGCCCGCGTTCACCGTGGGCGACGGCGGCCCCGCTGATCCTGATGACCGTGTGGATCGCCAGCTCGGCCGGACGGTTCCGAGCGTCAAACGTGAAGGCGACGACGCTCTGGTGCAGCGACGACGCGCCCAGTGATGCCGCACCGAACGCCAGCTCTGCGTCGGCGGACGCGTCGAGCTGCGTGAACCACGTGCTGCCGCCATCGCGCCGAAGGCGAACGCCGAGCACGGAGGCGTTCCCCGCGTGGGTGCTCGCGGGACCGGCTGACGCCGTGAGCGTTCCCGTGGCGCTACGGCCGAGGTACGTCTCGTCGGGGGGCGGCAACTCGGCGTGCGGATGCCAGCCGATCGCATCGCAGAGGACCGAGCAGCCGCTGCGCACGACGTCGACCGCCTTGCCGCCGATGGTCGCCTTCGAGCCGTAGCGGTCGATGAAGGCGTGCGCCGCCGCCGCGTTCGGCAGCGTCCACGAGCGGCCCGACGAGACGCTCGTCTCGATGCCGGCCGTCTCCTTCCCGCCGCGCTGCGCGCCGAGCCCGAGCTCGAAGCCGAGGCCGACCTCGCCGCTCGCCGTCGTCGCGTCAGCGAGCGTCACGACGACGCGACCGTCCGACCTGCGCACGGCCGTCAGCGTGCCGCCTCTGCCCAGTTTGACGACCTCGAACGCCCCTTCGAGCGACTCGCCGCTCGTCGTGCGCTCGACGGGGCACGGTGCAAGATCCGCATCCGGCGGCTGCGATCGCTGGCACGCCGTGCCGGCGACGCGGCAGAGCCCTCGCTGGAGGCCGGCGAGCACGTGGCCGGCGACGCCGCCCGACGTGAGGCCGGCGGCGAGTGCCAGCGCCACCGCGACCAGCGCCACGAGTGCGACGTACTCGCTCGTCGCCTGGCCGCGTGCGTCGCTCCAGCCCGTCATCGGCCCAGCATCGCGCGCCGTAGTGGCCGATCGAGGCCGTCGCGCGACGATTGGCACGATGTCGCCGAAGCGGCGTGCGCGCGCTGCGCGGAAGCGGCGCGATCGCGCGAACTGCGCTACTCGGTCGCGAGCTCGTGCAGCACGCCCTCGCGCAAGCCGCCGCGAGCGACCTCGAGCGGGCCGACCCGCTTGGCCATCGCGGCGAGCACGACAATCCCCGCCGGCAGCAGGCGTGCGCGCTCGGGCGCGATGCGCAGCTGCTCGGCGAGTTCGGCGGCCGGCGCGGCGACCAGGGTCGCAAGCGCGCGCTCCAGGGTTGCCGGCTCGAGCCGTGCGCCGGCGAGACGTCGCAACGACGTCGCGCTGCCGCCGACCGCGAGCGCTCGTTCCACCGGAGGGATGGCGATGCCCGCGAGCGTCTCGTCAACTGCCGTCTGCAGGGCTGCCAGCTCCGCTGCGTCCGGAGGATCGCCCCGCAGGTGAGCCGCCGCAAGGTCGCCGGACCCGAGCGGCAGCGAGACGGACCAGGTCGCTCCGCCGGCGCACGTGCCGACCACGACCTGCGCAGAGCCGCCGCCGACGTCAATGACCGCCAGCGAGCCGTCCAACCCGTCCGTCAGCGCGCACGTCGCGCCCCCGAACGCAAGGCGCGCCTCGTCCTGCTCACTCAGCAGCTCCACCGGCGCCCCGGCCGCCGCCGCCAGCGCGTGGCACGTCGCGAGCCCATCCGCGCTGCGCCGCAGCGCCGCGGTCGCGACGACGCGCAGCTTCTCGGCACCGAGCGCGCGCGCTTCCTGTGCCTGCCCGGCGACGACGACCGCGAGCGCGTCGCGTGTTGCCTCGGGCACGGTTGCGCCGGCTCGGCAGGCGCGCCCCAGCTGCGTGAACGCGCGGCGCTCGACGACCGGCGCGAGCTCCCACTCGCCGTCTGCGGGGCCGACGAGGTCCGCGACGAGCAGACGCGTCGTGTTCGAGCCGATGTCAATACAAGCGCAGCGCACGAGGGATGAGAGACGGTCGCTACATCAGTTTGAGGCATCATGGCCCCCGTGAACGACGAGCTGGCGATCGAGGTCCGTGGCCTCCGCAAGCGCTACGGCGATCTGGAGGCAGTCCGCGGGATTGATTTCGCGGTCCGGCGCGGCGAGGTGTTCGGCTTGCTCGGGCCCAACGGCGCCGGGAAGACGACGACCATCGAGATCCTCGAGGGCTACCGCGACCGCAGCGAGGGCGACGTCACGGTGCTCGGCCACGACCCGCAGCTGCGAGCGCGCGCACTGCGTGAGCGCGTCGGCATCGTGCTCCAGAGCACGGGCATCTACAAGCACCTGACGGTGCGTGAGGTGCTGCGGCACTTCGCCGGCCTCTACCCCGCTCCCCGCGGCGTGGAGGAAACGATCGAGCTCGCCGGGTTGCGCGGCAAGGAGGACGCGCGCACACGCACGCTCTCCGGCGGGCAACTGCGCCGCCTCGATCTCGCGCTCGCGCTCGTCGGCGATCCCGAGCTGATCTTCCTCGACGAGCCGACGACCGGCTTCGACCCGGCTGCGCGCCGCGGCGCGTGGGACACGATCCGCTCACTCAAGGCGCTCGGCAAGACCGTCGTGCTGACCACGCACTATCTGGAGGAGGCACACGTGCTCGCCGATCGCGTCGCGATCGTCAAGGACGGGCGGATCCTCGCGGAAGGCGCACCGGGCGATCTCGGGGCCGGCGACGGCGCGACGAGCTACCGCGTCGCCTGGCGCAACGGCAGCGGCCTGCTGAACCAGCAGGAGACGGACGATCCGACGAGGCTGCTGCACGAGCTGACGTCGGCTGCGCTGGAGCGCGGCGAGCGGCTCGAAGGCCTCAGCGTCACGCGTCCCACACTCGAGGACGTCTACCTGGAGCTGACCGCGGATGCCTGAGTCGCACGGTCTCGCGGCGCTCTCGTGGCGCCAGTTCCGGCTCGAGCGCAAGATGTTCTGGCGCAACCCGAGCGCGGCGTTCTTCAACTTCCTGCTGCCCCTCCTGTTCCTCGTGCTGCTGTGCGCGGTGCTCACCAAGCAGAGTGACCGCGACGTCATCGTGCCGGGGATCGCCGGGATGGCGGTGTTGGCGACGACGTTCAGCGCACTGGCGTACAACGTCGTCTTTCTGCGCGAGCAGGGGATCCTCAAGCGCATGCGCGGGACGCCGCTGCCGTCCGGCGCTTATCTGCTCGGGATCGCTGGCAACGCGGTTGCAAACACGGCGATCCAAATCCTGCTGATCACGGTGGCCGGCAAGCTCTTCTACGGGATCGACTGGCCGCCGCAGGTCGGCGAGCTCGTGCTGTTCGTCGTCCTTGGCGTCGTCTGCTTCGCCTCGCTCGGCGTCGCGCTCGCGCATGCGATCCCAACGTTCGAGGCAGCGACCGTGTACGTGAACATGATCTTCCTGCCGGTCGTGTTCATCTCGATCGATGCGGCCAACGACCCCGCCTTCCTCAAGGGGATCGCGGAGGCGCTGCCACTCGCGCATCTGATCGACGGCCTGTCCGCCGCGATGGTGACCGGCGAGGGACTCGGGTCCCAGTGGTCGGCGCTGGGCGTGCTGATCGTCTGGACCGTGCTCGGCGTGACGCTGGCGATCCGCGGTTTCAGCTGGGAGCAACGCCGCAGCTGAGACACTATGCGAGCTGGTCGGCCTCGATCACGAACGGCTCCGGTGGCTCCCCATGCAGTGTGGCAGGGACCGCCGCAAGCGGCGAGCGCTCCCACTCTTCGCGCAGCAGGCCGTAGACGTACACGTCGTGTGCAGCGGAACCATGGCGGTGCCAGCGCCGCAGCCGCCCCTCGCGCACGAAGCCGAGACGCTCAAGCGCCGCCTGCGAGCGGCCGTTCTCGATGTCCGCGTACGCGCCGAGGCGCTCCAGTCCGAGGTGCGCAAACGCGAGGTGCGCGACGAGCGCCTTCACCTCCAGGTTCGCCCCACTCCCCCACCATCGCCGGCCGAGCCACGTCCCGATCACGGCACGGCGATCGCGACGCGCGAGCTCGGCGAGCCCGACGACGCCGATCGGGCCGTCCTCACGATGCACGATCAGCAGATCGAGCTGCTCGCCTCGCTCGCGTCGGTCGGCGAGACCGATGATGTACGCGACTGGCTCCTCGATGCGCACGTATGGGCCCCACGAGAAGAAGCGCGTGACCTCACGGTCCGAGCCGAGCTCGAACAGCGCGGGCGCATCGTCCGGCGTGGCATAGCGAAGGGTGAGTGTCGGCCCGTGCAGCTCCATCCTGGGAGAATATGACGGCATGCTGACCGTCCACTTTGTCGCGGGGGAACGTCCAGACCCCCGTGGCGACTCCAGGTTTGCCGAAGCGTCCCACCGCACATACGGGTGGATGACGTGAGCGAAGGCGTCGGCACTCAATCTTCAGGCGACACGCCCGGTCCCGCGGCGAAGCGCGACGACGCCTCCACGCCCGAGGTGCGGCTCCTGATGCCGGCGCTGCCGGCCAACGTCGCGCTCGTGCGACAGGCCCTCGCCGGCCTGACTGACGAGCTCGGCGTCGAACCGGCGCGCGCGGCCGATATGAAGATCGCTCTGACGGAGGCGTGTACCAACGTCGTCGTGCACGCGTACGGCGACGACCCGGGCCCGCTCGAGGTGACGATGCTCGTCGAGCATGAGCGCCTCGTGTTGAGCGTGCGCGACCGCGGCAACGGGCTGCACCCGCTGCCTGGACGCGACGAGGGAGCGCCGCTCGGCTTCGGTCTGGCGCTGATCGCCTCGCTGTCGGACGAGCTCGGCCTCGTCGGTGGGCGGCACGGCACCGAGGTGCGGATCGCTTTCTCGCTCGACGGCGGCAGCGCGCCGCCGCTCACGATCCAGCCGTCGGCCGAGCCCGCACCCGACTGCGACGAGATCGTGCTGCAGCTGCGTCCCCCAGAGCGCACCTCCCCGGTGCTCGGACGCGTCGTCTCACTGATCGCGGCGCGCGCAGACTTCTCGATCGACCGCCTCTCCGACGCCCAGATCGTCAGCGACGCGATCGTCGGCGCCGCCCCCGCCCACCTCACCGACGGCAGATTGAGCGTGGCGATCGACGAGCACGAAGGCGGCTTCGACTTGCTCGTCGGACCGTTCGCGACCGGTGGCGCCCAGCGCCTGGTCGACGACACGGAACTGCCAGGGCTCGGCTCGCTGCTGGAGCGACTGACCGACACGATCTCGGTCGAGCAGGCCGGCGTCGCGGAGGGCGAGCGGTTGCGCATTCGCCTGCTTACGCGGGGCTGATTCAGCGCCGTACAGCGTACCCCGTTCGGGCCCTGACACGATCGACGCATGCCCTAGACATAGGGCACGAGTTTGCGTTCGTATGCATGACACCAATACGCTGTATCGCATGGCAGCGGGAAACGCCTTCGTACGCGTTCTCGAGGAGGACCCCGAGCTCGCAGCCGGGCTCGATCCGACGAGCGTTCAGCTTGCGACGCGGCACGCGATCGCGGCGGTCGAGATCGTCGCACCGGGCATCTGGGAGCCGGCCTTCCCCGCCGACGGTGGCGGCGGCAGCCTCGGCCTGCTCGTACTCGACGGCCTGCTCATGCGCGACGTCGCCATCGCACAGGCGACCTGCACCGAGCTGATCGGACGCGGCGACCTGCTGCGCCCGTGGGATTGGGAGCGCGACGTGGTGACAATCAAGCCGGTCGTCACGTGGACCGCACTCCAGCCGGTGCGCCTGGCCGTGCTCGACCGGCGCATCGCCGCCGTGATGGGGCGCTGGCCGGAGCTCGTGAGCGCCATCGTCGCGCGCGCCGTGCGGCGCTCGTTCGAGCTCGCGACCAATCAGGCGACAAGCCATCTCACACGCGTCGACGCACGGCTGGAGCTGCTGTTCTGGGGCCTTGCCGACCGCTGGGGCCGCGTCGGACCCGACGGCGTCGTACTGGAGCTCCCGCTGACGCACCAGGTGCTCGGCCGGCTTGTCGGCGCGCAACGCCCCTCCGTTACGACGGCGCTGTCGGACCTCTCGCGCCGCGGTGTGATCGAGCGGCGCGAAGACGGCGCCTGGATCCTGCGCGGCGATCCGCCGGGCGATCCAGCCGAGGCAACGACCGTCGCCGCCGCCCAGCAGGCGACGGCGACGTAGCGTTCGAGCTCAGGCGCCGCAGGCCGGCCACGGCGAGGTGCCGCGGTCGCGGTACAGCGCGAGCGCCCGCCGGTCCTGCTCCGTCTCGGAGGCGCGCGCCGGGTCGCCGTGCCCGCCCATCGCCTGCCACGTCTGACGGTCGAACTGGTACTTACCGCGATAGGTGCCGTCTGACGAGATGGCGCGCGGGTTACCGCCTGACTCGCATTGCGCGATGCGCTCGAGCGTCGCCGGGACCTGGACGGAGCGATGGCCGCCGCCGGCAGAGCGTCCCTCTGCCAGGTCGATGCCGAGCGCGTGTGCCGTCTGTGGGCCGACGATGCCGTCGACGGTGAGGCCCTTCCGCGCTTGGAAGTTGCGCACCGCATGGCCCGTCTGCGGGCCGAAGACGCCGTCGGCGGGCACGTCGAGCTTCTGCTGCACCTGTGCAACGAGTGGGCCGCGGCTGCCGCGCTTGAGCACTTCGGCGTCGGCGCTGGCCGGCGCCGCGAGGACGCAGGCGAACGCAAGCGCGAGCAGGAGCGCAGGAACGAGGGCGAGACGGCTGGACATGGGACCTCCGTGGGCTCTTTCGGGCGCCTACGGGGTGAGCTGTCGGGCTCGCGCGGAAAGATCGCGCTACGCCGCCAGAGCACTCCTGGGATCGGAGTGCCGGCGGTGATTCGCCCCGTGGATCGCGACGTCCGCGATCCGAGTGGGTCCCCCGCTCTCCGTCGTCGGGGACGGCGGAGACTCGGCAGTATGGGTCTGTCTTCCCTGCAAGGAAAGCAGATCTGCCAGTCAAATGCGCCGCGAGCGAGTGCCGGAACCGGCCATGTGAGCCTTGGAAGCAGGCCCCTCACTTGCCGACTGACTACTAAGCTCTCGGGCTACATGGCAAGCACCTCCGCCACCGCCCAGGAGCCCGACGACCCCGAGGTCGCGGGCGTCGCCTGGGACCTCGAGCCGCTCGCACGCGGCGAGGGCGAGGCCGGCGTGCGCGCGCTGCTCGATGAGGCCTCGGCACGTGCCGACGCGTTCGCGACGGCGCACACCGGGCGCGTCGCCGAGCTCGACGCCGATGGCCTGCGTGCCGCGATGGAGGAGCTCGCCGCGCTGCATGAGCTCGTCGGACGGGCCGGCTCCTACGCCTCGCTGCGCTTCGCGGTCGACACTGCGGATCCGGCGTTCGGTGCGTTGCTGCAGCTCGTGCAGGAGCGCGGCACCGCGATTCAGACGACGCTGCTGTTCTTCGAGTTGGAGTGGGCCTCGCTCGACGACGAGCGCGCCGAGGCCCTGCTCGCCGGTCCGAGCCTCGCATTCTGCGCCCACTACCTGCGCAGCGAGCGCCGCTACCGCCCCTACCTGCTGAGCGAGCCAGAGGAGCGGATCCTCAACGAGAAGGCGATCAGCGCCCGCAGCGCTTGGGCGCGGCTGTTCGCGGAGCTGATGTCCTCGCTCGAGGTGACGCTGCCCGAGGCCGACGAGGCGGTCTCGCTGGAGCAAGCGCTCGCGCGCCTGTCCGGCCCGGATCGGGAGGAGCGCCGCACCGCCGCCGAGGCGGTCACCGAGGCGCTGCAGCCTGGGATCCGCACGCGCGCCTCGATCTACAACACGCTGCTGCACGACAAGGCGGTCGACGACCGGCTGCGCGGCTATCCACACTGGCTTGCCTCGCGCAACCTTGCGAACGAGGCGAGCGACGCGTCGGTCGAGGCGCTCGTTGGCGCCGTGCGGGCCCGCTACGACATCCCTCAGCGCTGGTATCGACTGAAGGCGAGACTGCTCGGCGTCGAGCGGCTTGCCGACTACGACCGTGCCGCGACCGTCGCGACGGCGGACGAGCGCTTCGCCTGGGCCGATGCGCGCACACTCGTGCTCGACGCGTACGGCAGCTTCTCCCCGGAGCTGGGCGCGCTCGCGCAGCGCTTCTTCGACGAGCGCTGGATCGACGCCCCGGTGCGCCCGGGCAAGCGCGGCGGGGCATTCTGTTCCTACACGGTCCCCTCCGCGCACCCGTACGTGCTGCTGAACTACACGGCGCGTCGCCGCGACGTGCTGACGCTCGCGCACGAGCTCGGCCATGGCGTGCACGCGGCGCTTGCGGCGCCGCAGGGCGTCTTCCATCAGTCGACGCCGCTGACGCTCGCCGAGACCGCCTCCGTGTTTGGTGAGGCACTCGTGTTCGGGCGCCTGCTGGAGGCCGCCGAGACGCCCGAGTCGCGTCTCGCGCTGCTCGCCGAGGCGATCGAGGGCGCAATCGCGACGGTCTTCCGCCAGACCGCGATGCACCAGTTCGAGCACCTCGTGCATACCGCGCGGCGTGAGGAGGGCGAGCTGTCGGTCGAGCGCTTCTCCGAGCTGTGGAGCGGGACGCAGGAGGAGCTGTTCGGTGACGCGGTCGAGGTGACCGACGGCTACCGCTCGTGGTGGTCCTACATCCCCCACTTCGTCAACACGCCCGGCTACGTCTACGCCTACGCCTACGGGCAGCTGCTCGCGCTGTCGGTCTACCAGCGCTACCAGGAGGAGGGCGCCGGCTTCGTGCCGGACTACCTGCGGCTGCTGTCAGCCGGCGGCTCGATGGCGCCCGAGCAGCTCGGACGCATCGTCGGGATCGACCTGGCCGATCCGGGCTTCTGGGACGCCGGCCTCGTGCTCGTCGAGCAGCAGCTCGCAGCCGCCGAGCAGGCCGCGCGCGACGCCGGACGCGCATAGGGCGCCCCTCGCGTCGCGCGCCGCCGGTCGGAGCCCGCGCGCGTCATGCGTCGTTGCGCGCGGCGCGCTCGGCGATCAGCTCCTCGCGGACACTGCGGTGAAACAGCGCGCGACGGACGAGCGCCTCGGCCAGGGCGTCTGCGTCGACCTGGTACTCGCCCGCGGCGACCTGCCGCGCCAGCAGGCGCACCCGCGACGAGCGCGTGATGCGGTCGCGACGAGCGGTGGTGATGCGATGGATTCGGTCGTTGGTGGCGACCATCTGATGCCTCCTAAGGTCGGTCCTGACGTCACTCGGAGCAGCTCCGGCGGAGCGGCTCCTCGGGGTGCGTCAGGCGACGGGAGGTGCGCGGGCGGCGGCGCTTGCCGACGCCGGAGCGACGTGGTCGCAGCTGTCGGCCGCGACAGCGGTGCTGCCGTCGGCCAGCTCGAGGACGATCTCCTCGGCGTGGATCGCAGAGTCGCGCTCGCCGTGCGCGCCACCCGGGGCGGCGCCTCCGCTGCCCCCTGTCGCGAACGGCGACGACTGGGGATCGAACGGCGGGGGCGGACCGCGCAGATGTGTCGGCTCGTCGGTCGCGCCATGCGGATGCGCGATCGGGTGCCCGGCGAGGGCCGCAGCCGTCTGCGGTGACGTGACGACGCCGACCGCGCCGACCGGCGTGCATGCCTGTGCAGGAACAGCGGCAACGTCCGGCGACGCGTCGACGACGGACGGCGCGGCGATCGTGCCGATGCCGAGTCTCGCCAGCGTCTCGCGCACGGCGACCGCCTTGAACGCCGTGCCGTCGTCGGTAGAGGCGGCTGGCTGCGAGGTTGCGTCAGGGACCGTAGCCGCGGGCGACGGATCGGCCACCGGCAACGGCGCCAGGCCCGGCGTCGGCGCCGGCTGATCCGTTGACGGATCCGGCTGCGTGTCGGGCTGCTTGGGCGCGGGCGATCTGCCGTCTCTCGGGGCAGGGTCCTCCGGCGCGGGATCCGTCGGCGCGGGATCAACAGGCGCCGGCTCTGCAGGCGGGGCCGGATCCGCGGGGGCCGGGTCGGCAGGAGGCGCGGGATCGGACGGAGCCGGAGCCGGGTCGACAGGCGGTGCGGGCTCGGTGGGCGGCGGCGGCGTGGGGTCGGCAGGCGGCGCGGGCTCGGCGGGCGGAGGCGTGGGGTCCGCGGGCGGCGCCGGTTCGGTGGGCGCGGGCTCGGCGGGCGGCGCAGGAGCGGCCACCGGAGGAGCGGGGTCTGCAACCGGCGGCGCCGGTTCGGCGGGCGGAGCCGGATCCACAACCGGCGGGGCCGGGTCGACCGGCGTCTGATCGTCCGCCGTGACGTCGTGCGCCAACGCCGCGGTCGCGAGATGGCGCGTATTCCAGACCGGATCGCCGCTGCGGTCGGCGAACGCCGTCGCCGGGAGCAGCACCAACAGGGCCAGGACCGTCAGCAGACCCAGGATGCCGCGACCACGCGTCGTGTGGCGCGAGCTAGAAACGGCGAACTGGTCCTTGACGTCCATATGCGTTCGGTGGCGGCCTCTCAGCTTTCGTCGGCAGCCGTGCCAAGCCTCTCAAGCAATTTGGTGCTCGACCATCGGGCGAAGACCCGGTTTGGTCTGCCTGCTGACCACTTAGCGTAGCCACCGCGCCTGACCGTGTCATCGCCGACGGTCCGGACTGGCACATCCGCGCTGCCGTTGCCGGCGCATCGACCGACCGCCACGATCAGACTGTACGCGCCGTGGACAGCGCCTTCAGCACCCCTGTCGACCTCTCTCCCCTGCGCGACCGCATCGCGCTGGTCACGGGCGGCGCGAGCGGCCTCGGACGCGCGACGGCGCTTGCGCTCGCCGCTGCCGGCTCAGAGGTGGTCGTCGCCGACGTCGACGCCGCGGGCGGCGAGCAGGTGGCCGCGCAGGTCGGCGGCCACTTCGTCGAGACCGACACGTCCGACCTGGAGGCGAACCGCGCGATGGTCGCGTTCGTGCGCGAGCGCTGCGGACGGCTCGACCTCGTTCACCTCAACGCGGGCGTGACGACCGGCTGCGGCGTCGGCGAGGACTTCGAGCTCGCCAGATATCGCCGCGCGATGGGCGTCAACCTCGACGGGGTCGTCTTCGGCGCGCACGCCGCGCTCGAGGCCCTGCGAACGAACGACGGACCGGAGCGTGGCGCGATCGTCGCGACCGCGTCGCTCGCCGGCCTCACCGCGGTTCCGATCGACCCGCTCTACGCAACCAACAAGCATGCCGTCGTCGGGTTGGTGCGCTCGCTCGGCCCGGCGCTCGTGCACGAAAGGATCCGCGTGAACGCGGTCTGCCCCGGCTTCGCGAAGTCGGCGATGACGGACCCGTTCGCCGCCGACCTGGAGGCGGCCGGCGTCCCGCTGATCCCGGCGGAGATCGTCGCCGAGACGGTCGTGCGGCTGTTCGCGCTCGACGTCGCGGGCGAGTGCTGGTTCGTGCAGCCGGGCCGCGAGCCGGGGCCCTTCGCATTCCGCAACATTCCCGGGCCGCGCGCGGCCGTGTCTACCGAGGAGGCCTGACCGCCATGGACTTCGAGCTCAGCGACCGCGCGAAGGACTACCGCGACAGACTCCAGGCGTTCCTCGACGAGAGAGTCCACCCGGCCGAGTCGGTCTACGTCGAGCAGGTGCGCGCGGCCGACACGCCGCACGTGCATCCGCCGATCATGGAGGAGTTGAAGGAGGAGGCGCGGCGGCGCGGGCTGTGGAACATGTTCCTGCCCGACGAGGAGCACGGCTCCGGCCTCACGAACGTCGAGTACGCGCCGCTCGCCGAGCTGCTCGGGCGCACCTTCATCGGCTCGGAGGCATGCAACTGCTCGGCGCCGGACACCGGCAACATGGAGGTGCTGCACCAGTTCGGCAACGAAGAGCAGAAGGACCGCTGGCTGCGGCCGCTGCTCGACGGCGAGATCCGCTCCGGCTTCGCGATGACCGAGCCCGACGTCGCCTCCTCGGACGCCACGAACATCTCGCTGAGAATGGAGCGCGACGGCGACGACTTTGTCCTCAATGGGCGTAAGTGGTGGACGACGGGCGTCATGCACCCGAGATGCAGAATCCTGATCGTGATGGGCAAGACGGAGCTGGAGGCGCCCGTCTACGCGCAGCAGTCGATGGTGCTCGTGCCGCTCGGCACGCCGGGGCTGGAGATCGTGCGCTCGCTGCCGGTGTTCGGCTACATGGATCCCGAGGGCCACGGTGAGTTGCGCTTCACCGACGTGCGCGTGCCGCAGTCGAACCTGATCGCCGGGCCGGGCGCCGGCTTCCTGATCGCGCAGGCACGGCTCGGTCCAGGCCGCATCCATCACTGCATGCGCGCCGTCGGCGCTGCCGAGCGGGCTTTGGAGCTGATGTGCAAGCGCGCCGACGCGCGTGAGACGTTCGGCAGACCGGTCTCGACGCGCTCGAACATCCGCGACTGGATCGCGGAGGCGCGCATCGAGCTGGAGATGCTGCGGCTGCTGGTGCTGAAGACGGCGTGGCTGGTCGACAACGTCGGCGGCAAGAACGCACGTATCGAGGTCGCCGCGATCAAGGTGGCGGCCCCGAACATCGCGTTGAAGATCATCGACCGCGCGATCCAGGTGCACGGCGGCGCGGGCGTCTCGGACGACTTCCCGCTCGCGTTCATGTACGCCCACATGCGCACGCTGCGACTCGCGGACGGGCCGGACGAGGTGCACAAGCTGTCGATCGCGCGGCGTGAGCTGCGCCGCCAGCGCGGCGAGGCCGAGCCGCTGATGTAGCGACGACCTCGGGCGCTGGACGGGTTCAGTGCGGCGGGCCTACGAGTCGGACTGCTGCGGGACGAGCAGCTTGACCTTCTCGAACACGGCGCCGTCCGGGCCGAGGTCGAGCGAGGCCTTCCAGACGGTCGCTCCGGCGACGAGGTCGGACGTGTCGCCGTCGTCGGAGCCGCAGCGGCGGTGGTCGTCCCACCAGCGGCCGTCGTCGTCGCCCTCGTCATCGTCGCCGTGGTGGGAGACGACCGCGGCCGGCGTGACCTCGATCAGGTCGATGTCGGTGTCGTCGGTGACCGCACCGCTGACGGTGGAGCCGTTCGCGAGCGTCAGCGTCAACGTCGTGCCGTCGAACGACGCGATCGTTCCGGCGGCTCTGCCGCTCAGGTCAGCACCGTGCGCCTTGTGGTGCTTGTGGTGGTGATGCCGGTGATGCCGTCCATGGGCGCCGGCGACGGTCGGTGCGGCGAGCGCGAGCGCCAACAGGCCCACGGCGAGCAACAGCATGCGTCTCATGGTCGTGCCTCCTTGGGGGGATCTCATTCGGCACGCGCAACGCATCCGGCGCCGCGCGTCCCGGTGAGTGCCCGTTATGGCGCATCTGCCCACATCGACATGTCCGAACGGTGTCGTGCAGGTAGAACAGACGTCCAGCCCGAACGGCTACGCTGCGCCGCCGTGAGCCCGGACCCACGCAACCGCTGGGGTGTCGTCGTCGCATATGCCGCGCTCGGCGCCGCCACGCAGGTGTTGTGGCTGACGTTCGCGCCGATCACGACCGCGACCGCCGAGCACTACGGCGTCGGCGAGGGAGCGGTCGGCTGGCTCGCCGAGATCTTCCCGCTGCTCTACGTCGTGCTGGCGATCCCAGCCGGGATGGCGCTCGACCGCTGGTTCGTGCCGGCGCTTCGGACCGGCGCTTCGCTGACGGCCGCCGGCGCGCTGCTGCGACTCGGCGGCGACAGCTTTGCCTGGGCGCTCGCCGGCCAGCTGCTCGTCGCGATCGCCCAGCCGTTCGTCCTCAACGCCGTGACGAAGCTCGCCAGCGAGTACGTCGCCCCTGCTGCGCGCCCGGCCGCGATCTCGCTCGGTGCGGGCGGCACGTTCGTCGGCCTGCTGCTCGGGCTCCTGCTCGGCCCAGCGCTGGGCAGCGCGACGGACCTGCAGCCGCTGCTGCTGACCGAGGCCGCCTTCGCCGTGGTCGCGGCGGCGGCGCTGTGGGTCGCGCTGCGCTCGCGCCCGACCGGAGCGGCGACGCTCGAGCGGGCGATCGGCGTGCACGAGCTGCGCGCCGTCTGGCACGACCGCTTCATCCGCACGCTGTGTGCGCTGGCGTTCGTGGGCTTCGGCGTCTTCATCGCGTTGACGACGTGGTTGCAGGGGCTGCTGGAGCCGTTCGGCGTCTCCGACGACACAGCGGGAGGGATGCTCGCCGTGGCAGTCGTCGCGGGCGTCGCAACGACGATCTGGCTGCCTGCGGCGGCAGCTCGCAACGGTGCCGAGCGGACGGTGCTGGCGCTCGCGCTGCTCGTCTGCGCGGTCTGCTGCGCGGCGCTCGCGGGCGTGCGCGCGATAGGCCCCCAGTTCGTGCTCGTCGCGGCGATCGGCGCCGTCGTGCTGCCAGCGCTGCCGGTCCTGCTGGAGCTGGCCGAGCGGCGCGCCGGTCCCGCCGGTGCCTCGGCAGCAGCACTGCTGTGGCTGGCCGGCAATCTCGGGGGGATCGCGCTCGCGCTGCCGGTCGGCGCGCTCGTCCACCACGCTGCACCGGCGTTCGGCCTGCTCGCGCTCGCCGCGGTCGCCGGCTTGCCGTTCGCGTGGCGACTGCGTCCTCCAAGCGGGGTGCTGGTGTTGGATGGCGCGCGATGAGCGATGACCGCCGCGTGCGCGAGGAGGACGCTTTCGACGTCGAGGCGGTCGGCGCGTGGCTGCGCGCGACCGGTGTTGCCGGGATCGACGGCGCCCCCGAGGTACGCCAGTTCGCCGGCGGTGCGTCGAACCTGACGTACCTGCTGCGCTACCCCGCGCGGGACCTGATCCTGCGGCGTCCGCCGGTCGGCACGAAAGCCACCTCCGCGCACGACATGGCACGCGAGCATCGCATCCAAGCCGCCCTGCGACCGGTCTTCCCGCAGGTCCCGGCGATGGTCTCGCTGTGCACCGACCACGCCGTGCTCGGCAGCGACTTCTACGTGATGGAGCGCGTCGAGGGCGTGATCCCGCGCGCGCAGATGCCACCGGAGGTCGGGACCGATCCGCAGCTGATGGGTCGGATCGGAGAGCGCTTCGTCGACCTGTTGGCCGAGCTGCATGCCGTCGATCCGAGCGCAGCCGGGCTGGCGGAGCTGGGCCGTGGGCCGGGCTACGTGCGCCGGCAGGTCGCGGGCTGGTCGGAGCGCTACCGCCGTGCGAAGACGTGGAACGTGCCGTCGTTCGAGCGCGTCATGCGCTGGCTCGACGCGCAGCAGCCCGACGACGTCGGCGCATGTGTGATCCACAACGACTTCCGCCTCGACAACCTCGTCCTCGACCGCGAGGACCCGCTGCGCGTGCGCGCGGTGCTCGACTGGGAGCTGGCGACGATCGGCGACCCGCTGATGGACCTCGGCAGCTCGCTCGCCTACTGGACGCAGGCGGACGATGGGCTCGCCGGCCGCCTGTTTCGCAGACAGCCGTCGCACCTGCCGGGGATGCCGACGCGTGCCGAGATCGTCACGCGCTACGGCGAGCGCACCGGCATCGACACCGACGCGTGGTCCTTCTACGAGGTCTTCGGCCTGTTCCGGCTGGCCGTGATCGCACAGCAGATCTACTACCGCTACCACCACAGACAGACGCGCAACCCGGCCTTCAAGCGCTTCTGGGTGGCCGCGCATGTGCTCGAGCGGCGCTGCCGGCGCACGCTGCGCACCACTCGAGGCTGAGCCTCAGACCTCCAGGAATGTCTCGTCGAACGACGGCGTCTCCCAGCCGAACGAGATCACGCCGCGCGACGTGGTGCACGGCTCTTCGCGCCAGCGCGCGAGCACCTCAGGGCGCAGCTTGTACGCGCGGTAGAAGCGGCCGCGCGCGTCGCGCTGGTTCGTGCGCTCGAGATCCTCGGAGCCGGGCCCGAAGCGCACGAGCGAGGCGAGCTTGTCCGGCGTGCTCGGCGGTCCCGCGGTGCCCTTCGGCGTGATCGCCACGCGGGCGTGGCCGTTCGACGGCAACAGCGCCGTGAAGCGCTCGGCGTCGGCGACCTCGAACACGAACGCGTAGTCCCGATACCAGCGGCCCTCCTCCGGGCGCTGGCGACGCGTGTGGTAGGCGAGGTGGATCTTGTCGATCAGCGCGTCCATGTCGGTCGCCGTGCGGACGGTGACGCCGCGCGCCGCGAGCACGAACGCGCTCGGCGAGTCGAACGTGATCTCAGCGCGCGCCTTCGCGTGCGCCGCTGCGGGAATCAGCGGCGAGGTCTCGCCGCGGTCGTAGAGACGGAAGGAGACGTCGTCGCCGGAGCTCAGCTCCCACACCCGCCCGTCGGTCGCGCGGCGCACTCTGCCCGGAAAGCTGTTGAAGCGATGACGCACCGTCGAGATCGGTCTCCACGCGCCGTCGCTGCCGATCGTGCCGATGTCGCCGATCTCGATCGGGAACTCGAGCGGGACGACCGGGCGCATGCCGAAACGGCGGTGAACTTCTGAGACAAAGCCTGCGATATCTGCCATGGGAGCCTCCGCCAGCCGCCGGCACCTCGCGCGCCGACCCAGCACCCACATTAAACATCATTTCTGTCTATTAGCGCACCGGTTACCCGGAAAGTTTATGCAATCGTCAGCGGACGCGTCGGAATGCGCGAGCAGCGGTCCGTCGTGCCGGCTACGCGATCAAGCCGCTGCAGCGATGTCGGCCAGCGGCTCGATGCGCGCGGCCGGCTGCGGTACGAGCCGCGGCGGGACGACCGGCAGCTGGCGCTCGAAGAAGCGTCCGTAGCGCGGGCGCGCGTCCGCGCCGCGCGCAGCGTCGCCGACGCGGCCGGCGATCCAGGAGGTGCCAAGCACCAAACGCAGGACGTGGCCCGCTGACCGGCGAAATCCGGTTTTCCGAACGACCATGTCGTGGATCGGCGTGCCGACATTCGTCCGCGAGCGGCTTGGACGCATGTCCGGGATTTCGGCGCATGCCCTCAAGGCAGCCATGTGGCCACCGGGGTTTGACTTCCGCCGGTCGGTCCGATTGCATCAGCGCGCGAATGCGCCGCTTTTGCGCCATTGTCGCCGCGTGCGGCGCCGCGGGACTCACGCTCACCGCCTCCACGGCGCTCGCGCTCGGACCGGGCTCGACGGTGCTGATCAGCCGGCCGGCGTTGCAGCGCCGGCACGCTCGTACGCACGAGACGCCCGCAGGGCGCGAACCGCGTGAGATACACCGGACGGATTGGTAGAAGACTGCTCACGCCAGCGGCGCGGCGTGTCCTCGTGCTCGCCGTCGTGCCGCTCGGTGCGATGCCGGCGAGCGCCGCCGCGCAGCGCTGGACCGTCAGCTCGCCCGGCCGGCGCGTCGTGACCGCGGTGACGCAGGTCCGTGCCGGCGCGCCGCTGCGACTCAAGGTCGGCCGCGGCGGTCGCCGGTTGCTCGACGGCCGGCTCGGCCTCGTCACCTCGCGCGGTCCGCTGGTGCGCGGTCTGGCGCCGACCGGCTGGCGCCGCGACCGCATCAGCCAGGCCTATCGGACACCCGCCGGCAAACGCCGCCTCCATCACCGCATGGCGAACGAGCTGACGCTGGGCTTTCGCCATGGTGACGTCCGCCTGCGGCTCCGCGTCGAGGTCGCCGATGACGGCGTCGCCTACCGCTATGAGCTGCCGGGCCACGGCGCGATCCGGATCGAGGGCGAGCCGTCGAGCTTCGCTGCGCCGGCCGGCGCGCGCGTCTGGCTCCAGCACTACCGCTCCAACTACGAGGGGACCTACGACCCGGTGCGGCTGGGTGCAGTCGAGCCCGGGCGCTACGGTTTCCCCGCGCTGCTGCAGCTCGGGTACGGCAACTGGACGCTGCTGGCGGAGAGTGGCGTGACGGACTCGGCCGCGTCCCACCTGACGACGACGGCCGCCGAGCCTGGCGTCCTCCACGTCGCCCCCCAGGGCGCGACGCAGGCCACGCGGCCGCTCGCGACGCCCTGGCGCGTGGCGGTCGTCGGCAACCTCGCGACGATCGTCGAGTCCGATCTCGTCGACTCGCTTGGCGGACGAGCTCAGATTGCCGACACAAGCTGGATCGAGCCCGGTCGCGTCGCGTGGTCGTGGTGGTCCGACAGCCTCAGCCCCACATCGTTCGGCCGTCAGATGGACTTCGTCGAACTGGCAGCCAGTCTCGGCTGGGAGTACGTGCTCGTCGACGCCGGCTGGGATCCGGCCTGGATCCCGCAGCTGGTCGCCGAGGCCCGCCGTCGGGGAGTGCGCGTGCTCCTGTGGGCGCGCTGGAGCGACGTGCGCACCCCGGTGCAACAGGCCGCGCAGTTCGATCTCTGGCGGTCGTGGGGCGTCGCCGGCGTCAAGCTCGACTTCCCCCAATCGGACGGGCAGGAGCGGATGGCGTGGTACGACGCCGTCGCCCGTAGCGCCGCGGCCCGACACCTGCTCGTTGACTTCCACGGCTGTACGGTTCCGCGCGGCATCCAGCGCCGCTGGCCGAACGTCCTGACGATGGAGGCGGTGCTCGGGGCCGAGCACCTCAAGGGCCCTGACGACGCGATGACACCGGCCCACAACACGACGCTCCCGTTCACGCGCAATGCGGTCGGATCGATGGACTACACGCCGGTGACGTTCTCGACAGCTCACCGGCACACAACCGCCGGCCACGAGCTGGCGCTCTCCGTCGTGTTCGAGTCGGGGCTTCAGCACTTCGCAGACAGCCCAGCGTCGTATGCGTCGCGGCCGTTTGCCACCGACGTCCTGCGGCGCGTGCCGGTCGCGTGGGACGACACACGCCTCGTCGCCGGGTACCCGGGTCGGGGTGCGACGCTCGCGCGGCGCCGTGGCGCATCGTGGTGGATCGGCTCGATCAGTGCGCGCCCCGCGAGCACGGCGCACGTGCCGCTGCGTTTCCTGCCGGCCGGCCGTCGCTACACGGTGACGATCGTCACCGATGCGGAGGGGGACGGGCTCGAGCGCATCACGAACACCGTGGATGCGTCGGACACACTCGCGCTGCCGCTCGCCGCCGACGGCGGCGCGGTCGCGGTACTCGACCCGCGGTGAGCGAGACACGTGCCTCCACCCTCCTGCGGAAGAGGGTGGAAGCGGCGGAGTGGAGACGCCGGGAATTGAACCCGGGTCCGCGGTCGCGTGAAAGGCAGCTTCTACGAGCGTAGCCGGCGCTCTGATCTCGTCCCTTGCTCGCCTCGCCGGCGGGGTTGCAGGGGACCAGCCTCCTGAAAATGTCCCCGGTTCGGCGGAGGCGGGTCTCGCCGGGTAAGCCTGCATTCTGATTCCGGCGAAACCCCGCGGCAGGCTGGCGGGGGCCGAAACCTCACGGCTTAGCTAGGTGCTAAGCGGCGAGGGCGTACTCGTGAGAGTCCGCACGTATGGTTTTCCCGGTGGTTTTACGAGGCCAACCGGGACCTCGGCTCGCAACCACCCCCACGAAGACAACCACGTCGAAGCCTGTCGTCCCCTTGGGGTTTTTACTGCGCGATCAAGTGTAGCTGCCAGACTGGTGGCATGGACCAGCGCGTGGAGTGGCTCCCTCCGGCAACACCGACGCCGGCCTCGCAGCCGACGATGCCGGAGGACGTCGGCCTTCCCCCGGCCGAGCCGCGCACCGGGTGGCGCCGACTGCTCGGCCCGCTCGCGGTAGTCGGCGCGATCCTCGCGAAGTTCAAGGGCGTCCTGCTGCTGCTCCCGAAGCTCAAGATCTTGACGACCTCGGGCTCGATGCTCGTCTCCGTCGCGGCCTACAGCCTCATCTGGGGCTGGCAGTTCGCCGCCGGCTTCGTCCTGTTGCTGCTCGTGCACGAGATGGGCCACGTGATCCAGTTGCGGCGCGAGGGGATCGAGGCGAGCGCGCCGACGTTCATCCCGTTCCTCGGCGCCGTCGTGGCGGCGAAGTCGCTCGGCGACGACGCGGCCGCGGAGGCGCGCGTGGGACTGGCCGGCCCGATCCTCGGCTCGATCGGCGCGGCGCTGCTGATCCCCGTGTGGCTCGCGACCGACAACGAGTTCTGGCAGGCGCTCGCGTTCACCGGCTTCTTCCTGAATCTCTTCAACCTGCTGCCGGTCATCCCGCTCGACGGCGGCCGCGCGATGGCGGCGATGGCGCCGTGGATGTGGTTCGTCGGCTTCGCGGCCCTGGTCGCGCTGACGATCGCGTTCCCCAATCCGATCCTCCTGATCGTGCTGCTGTTCGGGGGGATGGAGACCTGGCGGCGCTGGCGCCAGCGCCGCGCCGGCGGCCAGGAGCAGGAGGCCTACTACAGCGTCACGCCGCGCGCCCGCGCCGCCGTGGCCGCCGTGTACGTGGGCCTGATCGTCGCGCTGGCCGTCGGGATGGATCTGTCCCACGTGCAGCGCACGCTGGGCTGACCCACTCTCCAGCTAACGCTGGGCGTCGCGCAGCGCGCGGTCGACCTCGCGCTGCTGCTCGCGCCGGCGGATGGTCTCGCGCTTGTCGTGGACGTCCTTGCCGCGGGCCAGCGCCAGTTCGACCTTGGCGTTCGGTCCCTTGAAGTACAGCCGGGTGGGAACGATCGTCAGCCCCCGTTCGCGCGTCTTGCCCATCAGGCGCTCCAGCTCACGCCGGTGGACGAGCAGCTTGCGGGGGCGCTCCGGATCGTGGTTGGCGCCCGCCGCCGGCGGATAGGGCGGGATGTGGACGTTGTGCAGCCACAGCTCCCCCTCGGTGACAGACGCGTAGCCGTCCTTGAGCTGCGCCTTGCCCTCGCGCAGCGATTTCACCTCCGTGCCCGTGAGCACGAGGCCGGCCTCGAGCTTCTCCAGGAACTCGTACCGGAAGCTCGCCTGGCGGTTCGTGGCGACGTCGCCGGGCGCCGTCTTGCGCTTGCCCCTCTTGGCCATGCCGTATAGCTATAGCTGGACATGCGACCCCAGGACGTACGCCTTCCCTCGGAGTTGACCGAGCGGCTCGCCCTCCGGGCAGCCGAACTGCTGCCCCTCGGGTCGCTGTCGAGCGACCGCCGCGAGGCCTCCGAGGCGGAGCGGAGCGCCCTGGCCGACCTCGCCGAGCGCCTGGACAACACCTACCCCTACCCCGACGCCCACTACGCCGGCCAGATGCTCAAG
>DASYLH010000026.1:0-100054 GCA_036009645.1 Conexibacter sp. | reverse complement strand
GTGTACGTGGGTCCGTCGAATGGCGGCAACGTCGGTCAGGCGACCACCGGCGCCGACGGTTCGTACTCGCTCACGGCGGCGCCGGGCGAGTACCGGCTGTTCGTCGCCGGCCCGGCGGGGCGCCCGGGGTTGCCGGAGACCTGGCGGCTCACCTCGATCGACCTCTTCGAGTTGAGAGGCGACCTCACGCGTGACGTGAGCTTGCCGGCGTCGGCGACGGTGACTGTCCGGGTGCTCGGTGCGGACGACCAGCCTGTCGTCGGTGCACGGATCGATCTGCCGTTGTACGGGGTCCAGCCAGTGGATTTCGGCGGTTGGATCGGCGGCGTGTCGTCTGGCAGCGCGGCCGGGGATCTGTTCACCGGACTGACCGACGGGAACGGCGAGTATCGCTTCAGGGTCTTCGACGGATCGTCGTCGGGATCGCCGGGGACGGTCACGCCCCCGGCCGGCAGCGGCTACAGAGCACAGACGGTCAGAGCGCCGGTCGCCGACGGCGATACGACACTCGTCGTCCGCTTCACGCCGCTCGACTCGGTGGCTCCAACTGTCAGATGCGACCCACCGTCGATCGGCTGGCACACAGCCGAGGTCAGCGTCAACTGCACCGCGAGCGACGCGGGCTCAGGGCTTGCGGATCCGGGTGATGCGTCGTTCTCGCTGAGCACAAGCGTCGGCGACGGCCACGAGGATGCCGCGGCGAATACCGACACCCATCAGGTCTGCGACAGAGCAGACACCTGTGCGACGGCCGGGCCCATCGGTCCGATCAGCGTCGATCGCGCTGCGCCGGCGATCACGTATAGCCAGGCGAACGACGGCGCCAATGGCTGGTGGGTCCACTCGCCGGCGTCGGTGCACGTCACCGTGACCGACCTCAACATCGGTAACACACTGACCTGCAGCATCGATGGCGTGATCGTCAGAAGACTCCCGCTCAGATCAGGGCCGACGACGCGCGAGGCAGACCTCACCGTCAGAGGCGAGGGTCGTCACACGGTGAGCTGCACGGCCGCCGACACGCTCGGCCACTCCGGTACGACGACGGCGCAGGTGCTGGTCGACTTGAAGGTCCCGAGAGCGCCACTGCTCGCGGCCGATCGAACCGCTGACTACAGCGGCAACGGTGGCTGGTTCGCCGACACGGTGACCGTGACCGCCACCGGCAACGGCGATCCCCTGCTCGCGGACGGCAGCCTCGGAAGTGGCGTCGACCCGAGCAGCATCCTCGCTCCGCAGACGTTCACGACGAGCGGGAGCCACGTTGCGAGCGCGAGAATCGCCGACGTCGCGGGCCATCCGTCAGCGACGACGAGACTCACCGTCAAAGTCGACGCCGATCCGCCCGCCACGACGCTCGTCTGTCCCACCGCCGACGTGGCGCTCGGTGCGAGAGCCACTGCGAGGTGGACCGACAGAGACGGCCAGTCGGGCCTCGCCGCCGCGGCGACCGGCACGCTCGTGCTGGACACCTCGGCGCTCGGCACGCACACCGTTGAGCACACCGCCTCCGACCACGTCGGGCACGCGGCGACGAGCAGCTGCGACTACCACGTCGTATTCGGCTACAGGGCAGCTGGAAGCACAAGAGCCCCGCCGACATTCAACGCCGTCGCGAGAGCCCCGTCGCCGACTCTGGTGACGTTCACCCTCACCGGCAATCGAGGACTCGCCGTCTTCACGCCTGGCTATCCGCAGGTGCAGCCGGTGAGTTGCATCGACGGCACGCCGTCCGGCTCGCCGGCGGCCGCTCAGGCGGCGGCGCCGCTCGCATACGCAGCGGGCACCGATCGCTACACGTACAGCTGGAGCACGAGCGCCGTCGCCGCGGGCAGCTGCGTCGCACTCGAGTTGGGCTTCGTCGACGGCACCGTTCACGAGGCCTGGTTCAGACGCTGACACAGACCAGCGCGCACGCGCCACGTGCCGCTAGCGTGCGCGCGACGACACGATCGACGCCCATCGGGAGCGACACATGACGAAGGGGCCGCAGAGAGCCGCGGGCATCCGCCGCGGGGCCGCGTTGGTGCTGGGACTGCTGCTGATCGCGCTGGCGGCGGGTGCCGCGAGCGCCTCCGCCGCAACCGTCTCGGGCGTGGTGAGAACCGCGGCGGGCGACCCCGTCCCCGGGGTCGTGCTCACCGCGATCAAGAGATTCGACCCGGTGGCGACGGCGACCACGGGCCTCGACGGCTCCTACTCGCTGACCGTCGACAGCGGCAGCTATCAGCTCTCCGGGGCGCTGCCTGAAGAGGCGGATCCGATCCCGGGTCTGCCCACGCAGTGGTCGTTCAACGGCTCGCTGAGCGTCAGCGGCGACCAGACGGTCAACGTCACGCTGCCGGCCGTGAGAACGCTGACGGTGCACGTGCTCGACAGCAGAGAGGCGCCGCAGGAGGGCTTCACCGTGTCGCTGCCCGGCCTGCGCGCCGCGACGGCCGACGCTCCGAGTCTGCAGGCGTTCAGCAGCGTGCCGGATGCCGTCACGGACGCCGACGGCGAGGTGCATGGACTCGTGTTCGACGGCTCGAGACCGGCCGGCTTCAGAGGCACCGGCAGCCTCACGCCGCCGGACGGCAGCGGCTTCCTGCCCTCGACGTTCAGCGTGCCTGCGATCTCCGGCGACACGACCCTCGTCGTCCACGCCGCCGAGCCGAGCACGCACGTCACGGGCGTCGTGCGCGACGCAAACGGCGATCTCGTGCCCGGCGTCCCGGTCTCGCTCGGTCCCGCCAGCGACGTGACGGACGCGGGTGGCGCCTACTCGCTCGGGGTCGAGCCCGGCAGCTACACCTTCAGCGCCTCGGCTCCCGCGGACAGTGGCGCGCTCGGGCTGCCGGACAACTGGTTCCTGAGCGGCTCGCTCAGAGCGACCGCCGACCGCACCTTCGACGTCACGCTGCCGCAGACGGTGACGCTCACGACGCGCGTGCTCGACGCCGAGGACGGCGACGCGCCGCTGGAGGGCGCGCTCGTCGACCTGCCCGGCTGGGACCTGCGCGGCGTCCTCGTCATCGACGGCGTGCCGAACTTCGGCCTCAACGCCTCGGCCGCGCAGGGCACGACCGACGCCGCCGGCGAGGCGCACGCGCTGCTGTTCGACGACGCCGAGCCGCACTTCGGCCAGCGCGTGACGGTGACGCCGCCGGAGAGCACCGGCTACGCGCCCGTCGAATCCTCGCTGCCCGACCTCGCCGGCGACACGACCGTCGTCGTGCGCGCGCCGGTCCCGTTCTACTGGGTCACCGGCACGATCCGCCTCGATGAGGGGACACCGGTCGCGGACGTCGACGTCGACGACGGCCTCGACTCCGCCACGACCGGCGCGGACGGCGTCTACAGAATCAAGGTCGAGCCGGGCGGGGGCAACAGCCTGAGCCTGGCGCAGCCGGAGGCGGACGGCACGGAGCTGCCGCCCAACTGGACGTTCTCGGGCCGCTTCGGCGCGTACGCCGACCGCACGCTCGACGTGACGCTGCCGAAGGCCCTGCATGTGACGACCCGGATCCTCGGCGACGAAGACGAGCCGGTGCCGGGGACGGTGATCTCGATCCCGAGATTCTCGTACTGGTTCCCGCTCGACACGTTCGGTGAGCTGACGGACGTGCAGGCGAGAGCCGACCCGCTCACGCGCACGACCGACGCGAACGGGGAGGCGTTCTACGTCGAGTTCGACGGGACGCAGCCGACGTTCGGCGTCGCCGCGAGAATTAGCCCGCCGGTCGACAGCGGCTACGACGCCCGCTTGTTCGCACCCGAGTTCAACAGATTCGACCTGCTCGACGTGGAGCATGTGCATGACTCGCACGCGCCGACGATCGCCTACAGCCAGTCGCCCGACGGCGCGCTGGGCTGGTGGAGCGGCAGACCGGCGAGCGTGCACGTGACGGCGAACGATCCGCGCATCGACACGCTCGCCTGCACGGTTGACGGCGTCGCGCCGAGAAGACTCGGGGTCGTCTCCGGCACGGGAACGCTGTCGGCGGACCTGACGGTCAGAGGGGAGGGACGCCACCCGATCGCCTGCACGGCGACCGATCGTTCCGACCACAGCACGTCCGAGAGCACGGCGGCGCTCATCGACCTCACGAACCCGGGAGCGTCGGCGCTCACCGCTGACCGCGCTCCCGACTACGCGGGCGGCGGCGGTTGGTACGCCGACACGGTGACGGTCACGGCGATCGACACAGGCGACCCGCTGCTGGCTGACGGCAGCGCCGGCAGCGGCGTCGATCCCGGCTCCGTGCCCGCGCCGCAGACGTTCACGACGAGCGGCAGACATGTCGTCTCCGCCACCGTCGCGGACATCGCGGGCAACGTCTCGAGAACGACGAGACTCAGCGTCAGAGTCGACGCCGACGCCCCCATGACGACGCTCACCTGTCCGGCCAGAGCCGTGTCACTCGGCGCGAGAGCGAATGCGAGCTGGGACGACGACGACGCCGGGTCCGGGCTGGTGGGCCCGAACCACGGCAGAGTCGCGCTCGACACGACGACGCTGGGCTCCCACACGATCGATCACACCGCGACCGACCGCGTGGGTCACACGACGACGAGCTCCTGCTCGTACGAGGTCGTCTGAGCGACAGGCGCTGGCGGCGGGGGTCCGGCCGACCCCCGCCGCGCCAGCCGCACCAGCCCCCATCCCAACACGAACAGCAGCGTCGACGTGATGCCGAGCACGACGAGTCCGGCGACGCCCCACAGCCAGCCCGGCACGTCCTGCTTGCGCTCGCGCTGCAGGACCTGCCGGTCGCCCTCGAAGGCGCGGGTGGCGGTGGCGAGGGCCGGCACGGCCGGGACCGGGATGGCCGCGTCGGCCGGCATCGCGACGGGGATCGCCGCGAGGTCGCGGCCTCGCTGGAAGCGGATCATCGCCTTCCAGTCGCCGCTCACGGGGATCGGCTGCGTGGTCGTGTAGACGCCGTCGCCGAGCGAGCGCAGGCGGTCGACGACGAGTTTGCCGCCGCCCTGCCACGCGGTGATCGTGAGCCAGTTGGCGTCTGCCACCGTGCTCCGCGGGTCGAAGCGGACGGTTGCCGCGACCGTGCGGCCGTCGCTGTCGGGGCCGGTTCCCGCGTGCACGGTGCGCAGCGCGATCTGCGCGTGCGCGTCGGTCGGCGCCGTGCTCGGCAGCAGGAACGCCACCACGGCCGCGACCGCGACAAGGCTTGCGCCGGCCGCGATCCACGCCCGCGGGCGCCCGATGAGCTTGCTGTCCAGCTGCAGCCCGCCCGCCACGAACGTGCCGAGCACGCCGCCGGCGATCGCGACCGGCAGCGCCAGCGCGATCGCCTCGGGCAGGATGTGCGCCGGCCACGGCAGCGGCATCCACACGTGCGACCAGGCGTACTCGGCGAGCACGCCGAGCGTCGCGATCAGCACGCCCGCGAGCGCGCCGAAGCGGAAGCTCCCCGGCTTGACGGCGAAGGCGAGCGCCTCGACCAGCAGTCCCTCGACGACGAACGGCGGGAAGTGCGGGACCGTCTCGCCGAAGCCCACGCCGACCAGCAGCGCCAGCGCACCTCGCAGCAGGAGGAAGAACGCGACCGCCGCGAGCGCACCGCCGCGCCCGATCAGCGTGCGTGCCAGCACGAGCGCGAGCGAGCCTGCGAAGGCGATCAGCAGCGGGTGGAACAGCATGTTGAACTGCGGCACGCCGAAGTCGAACTCGCCCTGGAAGATCGACAGCCCGGCGAGCAGCCCGCCGCAGGCGCCGATCATGCGCGCACGGCGCAGGTGGACGGCGGTCGGGGACTCCTCCCGCGCTACGCCGGCAGCGCGCTGCTCCCGTTGCCACAGCCGTGCCTCGGCGAACAGCACGAGCACGGCGACGAGCGTCAGCGCGGCGCCGCCGAGCATCATCAGGTGCGTCGGCCCCCAGAGCGTTACGTCCTGCCCAAACAGCCGGTGCGACATGTCGTCAAGCGGGAAGCCGAGCAGCGCAAAGGAGGCGCAGGCAGCCATCAACAGGCCACCGACCGGCGCGTACCAGTCGGAGGCGATCTTTACGGCGGCCGGGCCCGGGCGCTCCTTGCCCGGAAGCACGATCGCCAGCCAGCCGGCGGTGAAAATCCCGTAGAGGCCACCGAGGATGAAGAAGTGGGACGGGTTCGCGAGCGGGCCGGGGTCGCGGCCCTGGTCGATGTGCAGCGAGACGTCCCAGTAGAGGCCGATCGCCGCGATCAGCAGCGAGATGCTGGAGACGGCCAGCGGCATCGCGGCCCAGCCGGGGAGCCCGGCGAGACGGCCGAGCCGGTCGCTCGCGCGCCCGAGGATCTTGACGCGTCCGGAGCGGTGCCCGAGCCCGAGCCACAGCAGGAGAGCGGTGAAGAGCGTGACGGCCAGCGTCATGCCGGCGACCTGGCCGATCGCTGCGCCACCGGCGGGCGGCGCAGCAGCCGCAAGCGTCAGGGAAGAGTGCATGGTCGTATGCTACATCAACTGATGACACATTCAACCCTGCAATATCGGCCGACCCTCCAGCCAAGCCACACCTGGCGCGCCGTAGGATGTGGCGAATGAGCGAGCGGCGCGCGGGCGAGCTGACGATCGACGAGCTGGCGCGCGACACCGGTATGACCGTGCGCAATATCCGCGCGCACCAGTCGCGCGGGCTGCTGCCGCCGCCGGAGGTGCGCGCACGCACCGGCTACTACGGCCCTGAGCACGCAGCACGCCTGCGCCTGATCCAGGACCTGCAGGCGGAGGGCTTCAACCTCAAGGCGATCGAGCGCCTCATCAGCGCCTCAAACGGCGCGAGCGAGGAGGTGCTCGCGTTCGGGCGGCAGGTCCTCACCGCGTTCGCCGAGGAGGAGCCGGAGCTGACGACCGCGGAGGAGCTCGCCACCCGCCTCGTCAGCGCCGACCAGCGCGCGATCAAGAAGGCCGAGCGGCTCGACCTGATCCGCCCGCTCGGCGACGGCAGCTATGAAGTGCCGAGCCCGACGCTGCTGCGCGCCGGCGAGGAGCTGGCCGCGATGGGCGTTCCACCGATGCACGCGCTCGCCGTCGCCGAGCAGATCCAGCGCCACACGCGCGCGATCGCCGACCAGTTCGTGCGCCTCTTCATCGAGGACGTCGCCGGCGGCGAGCTCGATCCGGCGAAGCGCTCACCGCAGGAATGGGCGCTCCTCAGCGACGCACTCGCGCGCCTGCGCCCGCTCGCGAGCGAGGCCGTCCGCGCCACCTTCCAACAGACGATGTCTGCCGCCGTTGAGCGGCAGCTGCAGAAGACGCTGAAGGGCTGAGCCGCGCCGCCACCGGCCGTTGGAGCGCGTCGCGCATCGGTCATCCGCCCCCATGCCCGTATGTAGTGTGGTGCGATGGGGGTGGCCGATGACCCGCGCGTCTACGACGCGATCCAGTTCCTGGCGGGGCGGCACGTGATCGACCGGCGCGTGCGGCGGATCCTCGCGGACGCGTCGGGGGCGACCGTGCTCGACGTCGGCGCCGGCACCGGGACGATCGCGGCGCTGCTGCCGGCGGGCGCGGAGTACTGGGCACTGGACAACGACCCGGCCAAGCTTGAGCGCCTGGAGCGCAAGGTGCCGGCCGCGCGTCGGCTGTTGCGCTCGGCGGTCGACACCGGGCTCGAGGATGCGGCGGCCGACTGGACCGTCTGCGTCGACGTCGCGCACCATCTCGACGACCGCGAGCTGCCCGGTTTCGCGCGCGAGCTCGCGCGCGTCACGCGCAATCGCCTGGTGTTCGTCGACCCGCTGTGGTCGGCGCGGCCGAGCCTCGGCCGCGTCCTGTGGCGCTACGACCGCGGCGC
This sequence comes from Conexibacter sp., assembly GCA_036009645.1. Lineage (GTDB taxonomy): Bacteria > Actinomycetota > Thermoleophilia > Solirubrobacterales > Solirubrobacteraceae > Conexibacter. The sequence continues at coordinate 92,277 of DASYLH010000026.1, read as the reverse complement.
GCACCCGCGTACGGCCGAGCGACTCGTGCAGACGCTGGAAGCGGCCTTCGAGATCGAGTCGACCGAGCGCTTCCGTGCGATCCACAGATACATCCTGTGTGTCTGTCGGCCGCGACGCACCGCGGCGGCCGCGGCGGCGTAGCTAGAACTTCGGCAGCGCTCTGCCGCCGTTGTCTCTGACCACCATGCGCTCGTACATGCGGCGTGCCTGCGCGGGGCGGCTGGCGGCCACGTCGCGGACCTCGTGCGGGTCGCGTCTGTGGTCGAACAGCTGGGGGTCGGCGTTCTGGTTGTCGCCCATGTAGGACCAGCGGCGGTCGCGCGCGAAGACGATCGAGCTGTAGGCGCCGGTCACGTACTCGCGCCGCTTGAGCTTGCGCTTGCCGCGTCTCCCCTCCAGCAGCGGCAGCAGGTTCTGCCCGTCCATGAAGTCCGGTCTGCGGACGGTGCCGGCGTGCAGCAGCGTCGTCGCGACATCCTGCGTCTGCGTGAGGTAGTCGGTCGTTCTCCCGGCGCCGCGGCCCTCGGGGTCGCGGATCATCAGCGGCACGTGGATCAGCTCCGGGTGGCACTGCGTCGCCATCTTCGCCACGTAGCCACGCTCGCCGAGCAGGAAGCCGTGGTCGGAGAGGAACAGGACCAGCGTTTCACGCTCCAGCTTCAGCTCGTGCAGACGCTGCATGAAGTTGCCGAACCAGTGGTCGCTCATCGACAGCTCGGCGCGATAGAGCGCCTTCATCTGCGCGACGTCGGCGGGGCTGAGGCCGTTCGTCGCCGTCGTGCCGTTCAGCACGGTGCCGGGATCCCACGCGCGGTTGACGTCCCCGCCGTGCAGCTTCACGTACTTGTCCGGCGGGTCCCATGGCTCGTGCGGGTCGAAGCAGTCGATCATCAGCGCGAACGGCTTTCTCTGCCGGTTGCACTCCTCCAGCAGTCTCATCCCCGCCGTGAAGACTCTCGCCGGCAGGTAGTCCGCCTCCGAGCGGCGACCGACCTGGTTGGCGAGGTACTGGCGCATCTTCTGCCCCGAGCTCGAGTCGAGGATCTTCGGCGGCACGTGGCGTGCCAGCTCCGCGTCGGAGATCAGGCTCGCCGGCTTCGTCACCGTGCCCGTCTGGCCGGGAATGGGGACGTAGCGGTGCAGAGCCTGCTGGAACGGCTTCTGCGAGTCGACGAGCACCCACGGCGTGTCGACCGCGAGCCCCGTGAACCAGCCCGCAGCACGGAGCGTCGTGACGAGGTTTTGCACCGGGATGTCTTGCCACCCGGGCGTGCCCGGCATGTCTGGCGGCGGCCCTCTCCAGTCCGCGAACGGGAAGAGCCGCCGTCCCCCGTAGATCGTCGCCCGCGCTGGTCCGGTCGGGAACGCCTCGGGATACACATGCGTGAAGCGCAAGCTCTCGCGCGCAAGCGCATCGAGGTTCGGCGTGTGCGCATTGCGCCGCCCATACGACCCCAGGTGATCCGCGCGGACCGAGTCGACGATCACCAACAGCAGATTGGGCGCCTCGCCCCGCTTGACCTTTCTGACCCGGGCCGCGCGGATCGCCGCGGCGGTCTGCGCGCGCGAGGAGGCGGAGGATGGCGTCGTTGCCGTGGCGGTCGTGGCGGGCGCGGTGGAGTCGGCGCTGGACCCGTCGCCGCAGCCCGCGGCCGCGACCGTGCCAAGCCCGGCGGCGCCAAGCCCGGCACGGCGCAACAGCTCACGGCGGTCGATCGGTCCCGGCGACATCGGCCGCTGGACGATAGAGCGTCGGCCGACTCGGCCGACGCGTGAGGCGTCCTGTCCTGGTCTTCCGCTGCGAGACCAGGGCAGGACGCTGTCGCGAGACTCGGCGCTCAGCCGACCCGCGACGCCCGCGGATCCGCTGGCAGCGGCGTCAACGACGACTCGATCTGCTCGCGCAGGTGCTCGAGCTTCGGCGGCAGCGACAGTCTGCGACCGATCTCCGACGCAGGCTCGTCAGCGGAGAAGCCCGGCCCGCGTGTGGCGATCTCGAACAGCACGCCGCTCGGCTCGCGCGAGTAGACGCTTCTGAAGTAGAAGCGATCGACGAGCCCGGACGTGTGGCGCCCGGCGGCGGCGTAGCGCTGGTCCCACGCCCCGATGTCCTCGTCCTCCGAGGTCCAGGCGATGTGGTGGACGGTGCCCGCGCCGCCGATCCCGCGCTCCTCCGGCGCCTGGTCGTAGCCGTAGAAGCCACCGCGCCGCGGCCCGCGCGAGACCCACTCGGTCGCGTCGGTCCCAGACCCGTCGGGGGACCCGCCTCCGCCGGCCACGTGGCCGGCTCCGGCACCCCTGAGGTCGAGCGGCTCGAAGCCGAGCACATCGCGCAGCAGCGCCGTGCTTTGCGCCGGGTCGGCGCTGTACGCGCGGACGCCGGCGAAGCCGCGCAGGGCGTGCTCTGTCGGGATGTCGGGCGCAGCGGCGAGCAGCGGGTCATCGCCCGAGTCATCGACCAGCAGCTCGAGCCCGAGTCCCTCGTGGTCGGCGAAGCGCAGCGCATCGCCGTGCCGCTCGACGGAGAGTCCCTCGCCCTCAAGCCGCGCAGCCCAGAAGTTGAGTGCGGCGGCGTCCGCGACGCGGAACGCGATGCGGTGAATCATCCCCGCGCCGTCGCGACCGGGCCGCGCGCCGGGGTACTCGAAGAACGTCAGGTCGGCGCCGGGGCTGCCTCTGTCGTCGGCATAGAAGAGGTGATAGACGGTCGGGTCGTCCTGGTTGACGGTCTTCTTCGCCATGCGCAGACCGAGCACGCGCACGTAGAAGTCGACGTTGCGCGGCGCGTCGCCGGTGATGCACGTGATGTGGTGAATGCCGTCGAGCTGCACCGTGTCGCCTCCTGAAGTAGTTGCTTGTACAACTAGGTTACCCGCGGTGCGCAACTATGCGCAGCGGGTATGCGCGGACCGTATACCCGTCATGACCTCTGTCCTGCTCACCGGCGCCACCGGTTACGTCGGCGGTCAACTCCTCGCGTTGCTCGCCGACGACGGTCAGCTGCGCTGCCTCGTGCGCGACCCGAGCCGCGCGCCGGAGGCTGTGCGCCCCTACGCGGTGCGAGGTGACGCGCTCAGCGGCGAGGGGCTCGACACGGCGCTCGACGGGATCGAGGTCGCCTACTACCTGATCCACTCGATGGGCAGGAAGGGCGGATCGGGCGAGAGCTTCGCTGAGCGCGACCGTCGCGCGGCCGAGATGTTTGGCGCCGCGGCCGCGCAGGCCGGCGTGCGGCGCTTGATCTACCTCGGCGGTCTCTCCGGTGGCGACGACGCCGAGGCATCCTCAGCTCACCTGCGCAGCCGCGAGGAGGTCGCGGAGATCCTCGCGCGGCACGTGCCGCAGCTCGTGCACGTGCGCGCGGCGATGGTTCTCGGCCCCGGCGGCGCATCGTTCGAGATGCTGCGCGCGCTCGTGAAGCGGCTGCCCGCGATGGTCTGCCCGCGCTGGATCGACACGCGCACGCAGCCGATCGCGCTCGAGGACGTGGTGCGGGCGCTGTACGCGCTGCGCGACTATCGATTCGTCGTCGGAATCAACGATGTCGAGCTGGGCGGCGCTGAGGTGCTCAGCTACCGCGAGATGATGGAGCGGACGGCCGCCGCGATGGGCCGCCGGCCTCCGCTGATCGTGCGCGTGCCCGTCCTGACGCCGCGCCTCTCCTCCTGGTGGGTGATGCTCGTAACGCCGGTCGACAACGGACTCGTGCGCCCGCTCGTCGACGGCCTGCGCGAGGAGATGGTCGTGCGCACCCAACCGCCGGCGGGGATCAACGACGCGCCAATGGACTTCAACGCCGCAGTTCGCGCCGCGCTCGTGGAGCACTGATACGCTCGGCCGGTCGACCCAGGGGGACGCATGGGGGAGAAGGTCAAGGCGGCCGTCATCGGCCCCGGCAACATCGGCACCGATCTGCTGATGAAGCTCCAGCGCAGCGCGGCGATCGAGACAGTGCTGATGGTCGGCATCTACGACGACTCGCCCGGGCTCGCCCGCGCGCGCGAGCTCGGCGTCGAGACGAGCGCGGAGGGCGTGGACGCGGTGCTGGAGCGCGACGACGTCCCGCTCGTATTCGAGGCGACCGGCGCTAAGGCACACCTCGCGAACGCGCCCCGGCTGCGCGAGGCGGGCAAGGTCGTCGTCGACCTCACGCCGGCCGCGGTCGGCCCTTATGTCGTCCCCGAGGTCAACCTCGACCGCCACCTCGCTGCCGACAACGTCAACCTGGTCACCTGCGGCGGCCAGGCGACGATCCCGATGATGCACGCGATCGACCGCGTCGCCGATGTCGCCTACGGCGAGATCGTCGCGACGATCGCATCCGCCAGCGCGGGCCCCGGCACGCGTCAGAACATCGACGAGTTCACCGTCACGACCGCGCGCGGGCTGGAGCTCGTCGGCGGCGCGGACGAGGCGAAGGCGATCATCATCCTCAACCCGGCCGACCCGCCGATCCTGATGCGCGACACCGTCTTCGCGCACGTGCGCGAGCCGGACGCGGCGACGATCGAGTCCTCGGTGCAGGCGATGGCGGACGCAATCTGCGCTTACGTGCCGGGCTACCGCCTGAAGCTCTGCGACATAGACGGCGACCTCGTCACGGTGCTGCTGGAGGTCGAGGGCGCGGGCGACTTCCTGCCCGCCTACGCCGGCAACCTCGACGTGATGACAGCCGCCGCCGCACGCGTGGGGGAGGAGCTGGCGAACCGCATGCTCGCCGCCGCCACGCGGCCCGACCCGCTGCACGAGAGGGCCTGGCGATGACGCGCTCCGGATCGCCGTCCGAGCAGGCCGCGCGATGACCCGCGTCGTGCTCGTCGACTCCTCGCTGCGCGACGGCATGCACTCCGTTCGCCACGCCTTCACGCCGGAGCAGGTCGCAGCCGTCGCGGCCGGGCTGGAGGCGGCCGGGATCGACGCGATCGAGGTCTCGCACGGCGATGGGGTTGGCGGCTCCTCCATCCAGTACGGCCGCTCGGCGCACTCCGACGAGGCACTGATCGAGGCGGCGGCTGGCGCAGTCGTGAGGGCGCGGATCGCTGCGCTGCTGCTGCCGGGGATCGGCACGCTCGAGCGGCTCAAGCGCGCGCAGGGGCTCGGCGCCACGATCGCGCGCGTGGCGACGCACTGCACCGAGGCGGACATCGCCGAGCAGCACGTCGAATGGGCGGCAGCCAACGAGATGCTCGCGGTCGGCTTCCTGATGATGAGCCACATGCTGGAGCCGCCCGAGCTGGCGCAGCAGGCGAGGCTGATGGCCTCCTACGGAGCGCGCGTCGTCTACGTCGTCGACTCGGCCGGGGCGATGGTGCCGGCCAGCGCAGCCGCGCGCGTCGCCGCCCTGCGCGACGCGCTCGACGCAGACGTTGCAATCGGCTTCCACGCGCACAACAACCTCGGTTGCGGCGTCGGCAACGCGCTGGCGGCGGTCGAGGCGGGCGCGACCTGGCTCGACGGCTCGCTGCGCGGACTCGGCGCCGGCGCCGGCAACGCGCAGCTCGAGGTGCTGGCCGCGGCGCTCGAGCGCTCCGGCCACGAGAGCAACGCACAATTGTTCCCGCTGATGGACGTCGCCGAGGACGTCGTCGCACCGCTGATGCCGCGCGAGCAGGTGATCGACAAGACCGCGCTCTCGCTCGGCTACGCGGGCGTCTACTCCTCGTTCCTGCTGCACGCTGAGCGCGCGGGGGCGAAGTTCGGCGTCGAGCCACGCGCTGTCCTGATGGAGCTTGGCCGCCGCCGCATCGTCGGCGGCCAGGAGGACATGATCATCGACGCCGCCGCCGAGCTGGCGGCCGCCAATCAACCTGCTTCTTGAGCGACGGCTTAGGTGTCCGGGTAGCGTCGCGCCATGCCGCTCACCCGCTCCGTCTACGCCTGGGTCGCGCGCACGCTGCGTCTCGTGCTGCGCGAAGCGCGCGGAACCTGAGCTGCCGTCGCGCTAGCCGTCGGTACGGCAGTCGCTGCAGGATCCGTGCAGGACGACGTCGTGGTCGTCGACTGCGAAGCTGAGCGAGCGGGAGACGCGTTCGATGGCCTGCTCCAGCGCGGGATCGGAGAACGGCGCGATCTGGCCACAGCTGTCGCAGACGAGGTGATGGTGGTGGTCGCCGTTGGGCACGTGGCGCTCATAGCGGGCGACGCCCTGGCCGACGTCGATCCTCTGCACGAGCCGCAGCTCGGTCAGCAGCTCGAGGATCCGGTAGACGCTCGCGCGTCCGACGCTGCGGCCTTGCGCGCGCAGGCGGTCGTCGATCTCCTGCGCGGTCAGTGCGCAGTCCTGGCGATCGAGCAGGTCGACGACCGCGTTGCGAGCGCCGCCGCGGCGATAGCCGGCCGCTGAGAGCGTCGCGAGCGTGTGCTCGCGCCAGCTGGATTGTCTCGTCGCCATACCGGCCATCGCGTCGATCGTATCGCCGTCATGCAAATCAGACTCATTCTCATTATGCTTGGACGTCCATGCTCGAGCCCTTCCAGCTTCCCTTCGTGCAGCGCGCCCTCGTCGAGCTGCTGTTGCTCGCCGTGCTCGCCGGCACGCTCGGCTGCTGGATCGTGCTGCGCGGGCTCGCGTTCCCGGCGCACGGCGCCGCCGCTGCGGCCTTCCCGGGCCTCGTGCTCGCCGACGGGCTCGGCTTCGCTGGCGCCCTCGGCGGCTTCGGCGCGGCGCTGCTGTTCGCGCTCGCCGTTGGACGCCTCGGTACGCGCCGCGGTGAAGGCCACGACACGCTGACCGCGCTCGTGCTCGTCGCCGCGCTTGCGACCGGGATCGTGCTCGCCTCTGACGTCTTCCACTCGGCCGCCTCTGTCGAGTCGCTGCTGTTCGGCAGCCTGCTCGCGATCGGCCCGCCGGACGTGCGGCTCGCGGCAGTAGCCGCCCTCGTCGCGCTCGCCGCCACTTGGCTGCTCGGCACCCGCTGGCTCGCAAGCGGCTTCGACCCGGCATCGGCACCAGCCCTCGGCATCCGCTCAAAGCTCCCGGACACCCTGTTGCTCGTGCTCGTCGCCCTCGGCGCCGTCGCAACGCTGAGCGCCGTCGGCGCCCTTCTCGCAACGGCCCTGCTCGTCGTCCCCGCTGCCACCACGCGCCTCGCGACCAACCGCATCCCCACCTGGCAGCGCGCCACCGTCGCGCTCGCCGCCGCCGAGGGCACGCTCGGCATCTGGCTCGCGGTCGAGCTCAACGCACCCCCAGGCGCCACGATCGCCGTCGTCGCAGGAGCGGCCTTCGTAGCAACAGCACTCGGCCGCGCAGTCGCGCCGAGCCTGAGGACGGCGACATGAGCGCCCGCCAGCCCCTGCTGGCCACCGAGAACCTGGCCGTCGGATACACCAACGGCCCGCCCGTCCTGCAAGACGTCACATTCACGGCCAACCCAGGCCAGCGCATCGCCGTCCTCGGCCCCAACGGCGGCGGCAAGACAACGCTCTTCCGCGCTCTCCTCCATGAGCTGCGTCCCACACAAGGCACGCTCACGACGACAGGCCGCTGCGCCAGCGTCCCGCAGACCGAGCGCTCTCGCCTCGACTTCCCCGTCAGCGCACTCGACGTCGCCTTGATGGGCACGATTCCCAGCCGCAGATGGTGGCGGCGCCCGAGCCGCACCGATCGCGCCGCTGCCCGCGCCGCCCTGAAGCGCGTCGACCTCGCCGACCGGGCAGAGCGCACCTACGGCGAGCTGTCGGGTGGGCAGCGCCAGCGTGTGCTGATCGCGCGAGCGCTTGTGCAGAACGCCCAGATCCTGCTGCTCGACGAGCCGTTTACCGGCCTCGACACGATGAGCGCCGCGCGGCTCGAGGAGCTGCTGCGGGCGCTCGCCGATGAAGGCCGAGCCGTCCTGATCGCCACGCACGACCTGGAGCAGGCGCGCCGCTGGGACCGCGTCCTCTGCGTCAACGGCCGCCAGGTCGCGTTCGGCGTTCCAGCCGAGACGCTCACCCACGACGTGCTCGCGCAGACGTACGGCGCCGCGATCGTGACGCTGCCCGGAGAGGACCCGGCCGCGCCGCACCACGCGATCCTGCCGCCGCACCATCACCACCACGACGCACCGCCGCACTGATGCCCGCGCTCGCGACCGTCCTCGACACGCTCGTCGACCCGTTCTCGCATGCGCTGATGCAGCGGGCGCTGCTGGAGGTGCTGCTGCTCGCGGTCGTCGGCGGGACGCTCGGCTGCTGGATCGTGCTGGGCGAGCTGTCCTACGGAGCAGAGTCGCTCGCGCACGGGATGTTCCCCGGGCTCGTGCTGGCGGCGCTCGCCGGCATCCCGCTGCTGCTGGGCGGCGCCGCGGGGATCCTCGTCGCGGCGCTTGCGATCGCGCTCGCGGGCCGCGTCCCGGCGATCGGACGCGACAACGCCACTGCGGTCGCCGTCACGACGCTGTTCGGCCTCGGCGCGCTGCTCGCGCTCTCGCCCGACGCGCCGCTCGGGATCCAGGGCCTGCTGTTCGGCGACGTGCTCGGCACCACGACCGGCGACCTGTTCGCGGGCGCCGCGCTCGTCGCGGCCGTGCTGCTTGCGCTGTGGACGGCGCACTGGCGCTTGCTGGCAGCCGGCTTCGACCGTGACGGCGCGCGGGCACTCGGCATCGCGCCACTCGCCGTCGACGCACTGCTGCTGACGCTGATCGCGCTGGCGGTGCTTGTCGCCGTGCAGGGGCTCGGCAACCTGCTCGTCGTGGCCGTCCTCGTCGCGCCCGCGGCAGCGGCTCGCCTCGTGACCCGGCGGCTCGCGCCGATGATGGCGATCGCGGTCGTGCTCGGCATGGTCGCCGGGATCGGCGGCCTCTATCTCTCGTACTACGCAAGCATCGCCGCCGGCGCCTCGATCGCCGGCCTGCTCGTTGCCGGGTATCTGCTGGCGCGGCTCGCCGCGGCGACGTCATCGATCCGTAATGGACGGACCGCACCGGCCGGCTAGATTGATCGCATGCGCTTTCTCACTCGCAAGTCCGACATGGTGGACGCGGATCGCGCGCTGCGCGGCCGCGAGCAGGCGATCCCGACCTCGACGCAGCACGAGGTGCTCGGTACCCCGATCAAGCCGCCGTTCCCGGACGGCTACGAGACGGCTGTCTTCGGTCTCGGCTGCTTCTGGGGCGCGGAGAGACTGTTCTGGCAGGCACCGGGCGTCTACACGACGGCAGTCGGCTACGCCGGCGGCTTCACGGCGAACCCGACCTACGAGGAGGTCTGCTCCGCGCAGACCGGCCACACGGAGGCCGTGCTCGTCGTCTTCGACCCGGCGAGAACGACCTACGACGCGCTGCTGAAGCTGTTCTGGGAGGGCCACGACCCGACCCAGGGGATGCGGCAGGGCAACGACGTCGGCACGCAGTACCGCTCGGCGGTCTACTGGACGAACGACGCCCAGCGCGACGCCGCGCTCCGCTCCCGCGAGACCTACCAGGAGACCCTGCGCGAGTCGGGCTACGGCGAGATCACGACCGAGCTCGCGCCGCTGCCGAGGGGTGGCGGAAGCGGCCATGTGGCCGCTGGAGGCGGGCCCCCAGGGGCTCTCGACGGCTTCTTCTACGCCGAGGACTATCACCAGCAGTACCTGGCGAAGAACCCGTTCGGCTACTGCGGGCTTGGCGGTACGGGCGTCAGCTGTCCGATCGGACTGGCCGCGCCCGCGCCGGGGGCGTCGCCGGCCGAACACTGACCGCGGTCAGCCCGCTCGGCGCCAGATGCGCAGCAGTACGAGCAGCAGCGGCATCGCGGGCGTGCGGGTCGCGCGGAGCACGGCGCGCGTGGCCGGCTGCGCCCACGGCAGCCAGGCGCCCGCTTCGGAGACGTGCATCGCGATCATGCCGGCGACGAGCACGACGTGGCGCTCGCCGCGTGGTAGGCCACGCGCGCCGGCGATCGCGCGCATCGTCACCTCCCGCAGCCGTGCGACGGCTGCCGCTTGTGTCGGGTATTGGCTGACGAAGTTGAGCTCGCCGGTCTGTAGGTCGCGCTCGCGATCGGCGACGCTGTCGAGCAGTGTGCTGAGCGCCTCGATCCAAGGGAAGTACGCCCGCCGCACCTGCTCGGCAGTGTCCGTCGTGGTGACGGGATCGGCGGCTGCCGCGATCAGGGCGAGCACCGCCAGCGACGAACTGCCGGCGGCTGCGAGCTCGAACCAGCCGGCGTCGTCGGTGCCAGCTGCATCGTGTGCTCGCGCCGCGTCGGCCCACTCCCGCAGCGCGGGTTCGCGCAGGCCCGTGGGCGCATGGTTGATCCCCTGCACCTCGTTGCGGCTCGCCTCGCGCATCGCCGCCGCGCGCACGGGCGAATATGCCGGGAGCCTGGCGCAGCTCTCACGGCAGGCGGCGACGAGCGCCGCGAGGTACCCGCCGTCGTCGCGCACCGCATGCCGGGCGTAGTGGTCGGTGACGGGGCCGTCGGCGACGGCGTCCGCCAGCGCGCGGTGCAGCTGCGCGCCATTGCGAATCGGGTCCTCGCTTGGCTGCTCCGCGAGTGTGTCGAGGTAGTCGCAGATCACCTGATAGGCGACGAGCGCGCGGACGAGCTCGGGGTCGCGCCGCCGCGGGCTCGTCGCGGCGAACAGGGCGGCGCCGGCCGCGCTCAGACGCTCGCTCTCGAGTGTTGCGAGCGCCTGCGCACGTAGCGCGGGATCGGGGATTCCGATGGCGAGTCGCTGCCAACCTCGCAATTGCGTGCGGGCGAGCGGGAACACGACAAGCCAGAAACGCGCCATGACGAGGACGAGCGCCGCGAGATCGCGCACACGGGGTCCATGCGACGCGTCGGCGACCGATCGCATGCAGCTAGCGTAAGAAGCTCCCCGGTCGTATCCGGTCGGCCCCTACGTGGAACGTTAAGCCGGTTGATTAATCTTCGAGTGGCGCGGAGGCGGGAGATACGCGTGCTGCGGCGAAGCCTGGCAGCGCGGCGATCGTGACGGCGACGAGCGTGATGCCTGCGAGGGTGGAGAGCGCGAGTGTCCAGGCTGGCGCGTATGCGGTGGGGAAGCCGGTCGAGTCGCTCAACCAGCGGGTGAGCATGAACTGACCGTAGAGCCCGAACAGTGCGCCGATGGAGCAGCCGATTCCGAGCACGATTGCGCTCTCGAGCATGAGGGCTCGCCATACGTCGCTGTCGCTGAAGCCGCTGAGCTTGAGTGAGGCCAGGCGTGGGCGTCGGCTCCACACGACTCCGCCGAGCGCGGCGGCGAGCGCGAGCGCGGCTGCTACGAGCACGAGGCGCGCGATCTGGGTGAGGCGGGCGAGACCCTGCCGTGTTGATGCGCGGTAGCGTTGCTCGCGCTGTGCGGCGGTTTCCACCGCGAGGCCTTGCTGTGAGCCGAGCAGCGCGCGCACGCGTGTGGCGGTCGTCTTGGCCGAGGTGCCGGGATCGAGCAGTACCTGCAGCGCGCCGACGTCGGCGCTTGCCCAGCCACGTTGGAAGTCGTCGGCATTCATCAGCACGGCGCCGGAGCTCCAGCCGAGATTCGTGAGGACCGCAGCAAGCCGCATTCGCAGTGGCCGCGGCGTTGGCAGCGTGACGACGTCACCGATATGCAGGCCGCGCGAGTGCACGAGCGCGCTCGACAGACCGACCCAGCCGTGGCTGCGCAGGCGCTCGTTCGCCCGCGTCAAATCTCCTTCGAGCAGCTGGCTCGGCAGCAGCGGCTGCCGGTCCTCTCGCGACGGCGCGACGACCCATACGCGGCGGTCGCCGACGTCAAGGAAGCCGCCGCGATAGGCACGCACGGCCCGCACGCCGGGCAGCGCGCCGATGCGCCTCGCAGCGGCGGGTGGGCGGAACGAGACGGTCGCCAGCTCGTTGGCGGCGCCGGCGGGCGCGACCCACAGGTCGGCCCGCGCGTTGAACGCATGCGCATCGGCGTCCAGCCCGCGCTGCAGGTCGAAATGCGAGCCCTCTACGGCGACACTCCCAAACACCGCGAGCGCGCCCGTCGCCGCGAGTGCGATCGAGCGTGTGGTCGACGCGCGCAGCTCACCGACGGCAACGACGAGCAGCGGGCTGCGCAGCCGCTGGCTGACGAGGTCCACGAGCCGCAGGCAGAAGGTCAGCAGACCCGGGATCAGCAGCAGCATCGCGCCGACGAGCAGCCCGATCCCGACGATCGTCGCGTGCGGCGCCACGAGCAGCAGGCCGGTCGCCGCCGCTGCAAGCGCGCCGCCGGCCAGCGGCAGCCAGCGACGCGGGGTGAACGCGGCGTCTGTGGGCTCATCCTCTTCGCGATAGGCGGCATCGAGCGGCCGTCGCGACAGCAGGTCGCTGAGCGGGCGCATGGCGGCGACGATCGTCGCCGCGAGGCCACCCGCGATCGCGAGCAGCACCGCTCCCAGCGAGACGATGCGCTGGTCGCCGACGGCGAATGCGTAGGAGAGGTAGCCGGGGGCCGCGCGGAAGGCGTCGCGCGAGAGCGCGTCGCCGAGCAGCAGACCGACGAATGAGGCGGTAATACCGAGCACGAGCGCGTCGAACAGCACCAGTCGCACGACCGTCAGGTCGCCGAGGCCCTCCAGCCGCAGGTCCGCGATGAAGCGGCGGCGCTCGGGCACTGTCAACAGCATCGCGTTGAACGCGAACAGCAAGCCGACGAGCGCACTGATCGCCGCGAACAGCGCCGTCGATTGGTCGTTCGGCGCGGCAGCCCGATGCAGCAGATCTGCCTCGTGGCCTGCCGTGACGACATTGAGGTGGTCGCCGGCAAGTCGCTCCAAGCCGGCGCGCACGTGGCCGACCTCGCCCGCTCTCGCCTCGACGAGCACGCGCGTGTAGCGGCCAGACAACTCGCCGAGCTGCTGTGCGTACGCAAGCGGCGCGAGCGCGATCGGACTGTCGACGAGCGCGCCGAGCTCGCTGCGCCCGAGCACCGTCGCGACGGGTACCCGGCGCACGCGCGAGCCGGTCGTCATCTGCACCGACTCGCCGCCGTGCACGCCGAGCGTGTTCGCCAGCGTTCGCGGCAGTGCGACCGCGCGCGTGAGATGGATGTGGGGGGAGACGAGCTCGCGCATCAGCTCACCGCCCATCGCCACCAGGCGCCTGTCGCCGCCGATCAGATCGGCCGCGTGGGTGGCCCCGGTTGGACCTGTCAGCGTCGTGCGCACGTCGACCAGCGGCGCTGCGGCACGCACCCCCGGCAAGCGCTCGATCCGCTGTGCGAGCCCTGCGTCGAAGCCGTGTCGGTCGCGCGCCACGACCTGCAGCTGGGCGTTGCCGGTGATGCCGTGGACGAGCTGCTCGACCGACCCCGCGACGCTGCCGTTCGCGACGAGCACCGCAAACATCAGCGCGACGCCGACGGCGATACCAAGCAGTGCGAGCAGCTCCTGCAGCGGGTGGGCACGAACCCGCTGGACGTACAGGAACAGGAGGTTGGCGGTCCTCATGGGAGGTGCGGAACGGCGGGCTGCGCGGCTGCGCCTGTCGTCTCCGTCAGTCTGCCGTCGCGCAGGCGGTGGACGCGATCGGCGACCTCGGCCCCGGCGGGATCGTGCGTCACGAGCACGACGCCGATGCTGCGTTCGCGGCAGACCTCGGCGAGCAGCGTCAACACTTCGTGGCTGCGCTGCGAGTCGAGGCTGCCGGTCGGCTCGTCGGCGAGCACGAGGCGGGGGTCGTTGGACAGCGCGCGCGCCAGCGCCACACGGTGGCGCTCGCCACGCGAGAGCTGCGTCGCGCGGTGCTCGGCGCGGCGGACGACGCCGAGCCGCTCGAGCAGCGGCGCGACGCGCCGGCGCGCCTCGGTGCGGTTCGCGCCCTCGGCCATCAGCTTAAGCGCCGCGTTGTCGATCGCGGAGAGGCCGGGCACGAGCCGCGAGGACTGGAACACGAAGCCGAGCTCACTGCGGCGGTGGCGCGCGGCTGCGCGGCGCGAGAGCGATGCGAGGTCGTGCCCGTCGAACAGCACGCTGCCGGCATCCGGGCGCGCGATGCCGCCCGCGAGGAACAGCAGCGTCGACTTGCCCGAGCCGCTCGGGCCATAGATCGCGACCAGGTCCCCGGCTGCGACCTTCAGCGAGACGCCGTCGACCGCGCGGATCGTCTCGCCGTCGAGACCGGCGAAGGTCTTGTGGACCGCTCGGAGTTCGAGCACGGCGGCTACCCGCGGCCGGCTCGCTCGCTCGCGCTGGGGAAGTCGATCAGCGTGCCGCGCTGCTCAGAGCGCGGCTTGATCAGGCGACCGCCGTCGAGCGACATCAGGCGATGCGACTGCAGCAGGTTCGGCGCGTCGGGCGCTGTCATCACGATCGCGACGCCTGCCTCTTCAGCGACCGAGCGCAGGACGCTGAGCACCTGCTCGCGCTCGATCATGTTGAGGTTGGCGGTCGGCTCGTCGGCGAGCAGCAGCCGCGGACGGCGGATCAGCGCATGCGCGAGCGCCACGCGCGTGCGCTCTCCGTCGGACAGCTCGTGCCAGCGCGCGTTCGCGCACTGCGCGACGCCGACGCGCTCAAGCACGTCGTGTGCTTCGCGCCGCGCCTGCGCGTGGCTGTGCTCCTTGAAGCGCGGCAGCGCCACGTGATCGAGGACGGACAGTCCGCGCGTGATGCGCCCGGTTTGCCAGACGCAGCCGATGTCGGTCAGCAGCAGGCGCGCACGTGCACGCCGGGACAGCGTCGCGAGGTTGCGGTCGTCGAACACGACGCGCCCGCCGTCGGGCGACTCGATCCCCGCCGCGACCCGCAGCAGCGTCGTCTTGCCGGAGCGACTCCCGCCCCAGATCGCGACGAAGTCGCCCGCCTCCACGTCGAGCTCGACGCCGGCCAGTGCCTCCACCTCGCGGTAGCCGCGGGCGAAGCGCTTCGTCACGCCGTCGAGCGAGAGCAGCGTCATGTCAGCTGCGCGGGCGCAGCGCCTCCGGCCGCTCTTGCAGCCAGCGCATCGCCTCGCGGATGCGGCGCAGCCATTCGACCGTCGCCTGCAGATGGGCGATCTCGGCGTCGCGCACCATCACACTCGCGACGGCGGACCAGGGGGGAGTCGATGCGAGCAGGTCGTCGAAGGCGGCGCCGCCAAGGTGCTGCTCGAGCCGCTCGAGGCACGCCTGCTCCTGCTCGTAGGTCAGCTGGATCAGTCGCGGCAGGTTGCGCGGCTGGGAGAGCGCGAGCTTGAGGTGCAGCTCCTCGCGCAGCGGCGACATCGTGGAGCCGGTCGCCATCCAGTCCTCGAAGCGATCGAGCCCTTGTGGGGTCGCCTCGTAGATGACGCGTGGCGCGCCGCGCACGGTGCGCCGCCGCGTGGCGGGGGCGTCGCCGTCGCCAGAGGCGATCGGGCGCACGAGCCCTTCCTGCTCCAGCTTGTCGAGGGCAACGTAGATCGCGCCGGCGTTCAGCTGCCAGGCTGGGCCGACTTGCTCCTCGAAGCGCTGCACGAGGTCGTAGCCGTAGCCGCGTCGCTGCGCCAGCAGTCCCAGGACTGCGTACTTCACCGACATCGTGTCGTTCGCACCACCTTGGCCGCCTCTCGACCACGAGACGGAAATGAAGGAGCGTCCCACCCAGTTGGGCCGCTCCGGGGACGCGAGCGTACCTCAAGCGCGCAAGTGGTGCCACCGGTTGCGCGCGCTAGCATCCGCGCGATGTTGCACCGTGCCCGCGTCCTCGCCCTCCCGCTCGGCTTCGCGCTCGCGATGGCGATAGGCGCCTGTGGCTCGGGTGATGCCCAAGAAAGCGGTGCGACTGTCGCGCCGTCACCGCTGACCACGCCGACGACGGCGCCGACGACGACCGCAACCACCACCGCGACGACGACGGTTCCGACGACCACCACGGCGCCCGCGACGACCACGACGGCGCCGGCGACGACACCGACTACGACGCAACCCTCGGGCGGTGCGACGACGACGCAGCCGACCACCGGCTTCGCCGGCGGTGCCCGCGGCGCACCGGCTGGCTGCCCGTCTGCCATCGGCGGCTTCATCCGCGACGTGCGCGCGACCGATTGCGGCGTCGCGCGCAACGTTGCGACAGCGTGGTTTGCCGCGGTCCGCGGGGGCGCCGCGCCCGACAGCGCGATCGACGCGGCCGGCTACAGCTGCAGCGGAACGCTCGCTGGCGAGCGTGCGAGCGTCACCTGTAGCGGCAGCGGTGGCACCGTCTCCTTCACCGCCAGCCCCTAGTCCGCGAACGTCGTCGCCGCGCGCGGGAGTGCGGCGGGGTCGAAGCGCGGAAGCAGCAGCGGCAGGTCGACGACCTCATCCGGTTGCGCGAGCTCGAGGCTGCGCGCCATCCACGCCAGCATGTCCGCGGCCGTCTCGCCGCGCGCGGCGCGGTCGGCGAGCGTGACGGCACCGTGGCGTTTCGCGAGCCGTGCACCGTCGGTGCCGAGCACGAGTGGGACATGTGCGTATGCAGGCTCCGGCAGACCGAGCAGCCGCTGCAAGAGGACCTGACGCGGCGTCGTCTCGAGCAGGTCGTCGCCGCGCACGACCTCGCCGATGCTCTGGTCGGCGTCGTCGACGACGACGGCGAGGTTGTAGGCGGGCGTGTCGTCGTTGCGCCACAGCACGAGGTCGTCGACGAATCCCTCGACGGAACCGTGGAGACGATCGACGAATGCGACCCGCTCGCTGCCGGCGTCGAGTCGCAACGCCGGCGGGCGCTCGCTGCGCTCCCGCTCCGCGCGCTGTGCCGCACTCAACCGTCGGCAGGTGCCGGGGTAGGCGCCCTCCGGCAGCGGCCCGTGCGCGGCGGAGGCGGCCTCGCGGATCTCAGCGCGCGTGCACCAGCAGGGGTAGACGTGCCCAGCCACGCGCAACTGCTCCAGTGCCGCACGGTGGAGCTCGTATCGCTCCGACTGCCGCAGGACGGGGCCGTCCCAGTCGAGGCCGAGCGCGGCGAGGTCGGCGAGCTGGATGGCCTCGTGCTCGCGCCGCGAGCGGCCCGGGTCGAGGTCCTCGACGCGCAGGATGAAGCGCGCTCCGGCGCTGCGTGCGAACAGCCACGCGAGCAGTGCGGTGCGCAGGTTGCCGAGATGCAGCGGTCCACTCGGGCTCGGCGCGAAGCGGCCGTCGGGGCGCACGGTCACGACCGCAATGATCGCCGATGCGACCGCGGGCGCAGCCGACCCGCCCGAGCCCGTGCCCGCCTGCGGCGGTTGGGGCGACTCCAACGCTCATGTTGCCGGAGTGGCGATGCGCCAGCTCTCACTGTGCGAGTCAAGGCATGTGCGCGGACCGTCGATGACGAATGTGCCATCGCCCGGTCGCAGGGGCAGGGCACCGCCGCACAACCCGGATCGGAGACACCCGGCCATGTCGCACACGTTCCGCCATACGCTCGCCCCTGCTTTCATGCAGGCGCTCCTGCTGCTCGCGCTCGGCGCGGGCCTCGCTACCGCCGCACCGCCGTCGCCGCCCGATCCCGCGCCGCTTTCCGCACAGCCCTCTTCTCACGACTTCGGACTCGTGCGGATCGACCAAGGCGAGCAGAACACGTCGATCTGGGTCCAGAACAACGGTGTCGACACCGTCCAGCTCGGCGCCTCGACGATCGGCGGCGACGCCGCCCTGCGCATCTCCGGCGACGGCTGCAACAACCAGATGCTGTCCAGCGGCATGGGCTGCAACGTCGGGATCGGGTTCGATCCAGACGACGACGTCCACTCCGCCGCGACCCTGCACGTTCCGGTCGCCGGCTTTGCGGACCTCGACGTGCCGCTCGCCGGCACCGGCGCCGCGCAGCGGGTGACGCTCGCGCCGAGCTCGCTCGACTTCGGCTCGGTCGCCGTCGGCGACAGTGCCGTGCGCTCCTTCACGATCACGAGCACCGGCAACCTGTCGTTCCAGTCGCTTGTCGCGATCCCCAGCGGTGGCGACGTCGGCGGGTTCCGCGTCGAGCACGACGGCTGCTCGTTGCAGCAGCTCATCACGGGCTCCGCCTGCGACGTCACCGTCCGCTTCGCGCCGCCCGCGGTCGGCGCGTACGCGGCGACGCTGCTGCTGATCGGCGGCGACAGCCAGCCGGGGATCGTCCCGCTGAAGGGCGCTGGTGCGCCTGCGCCCGCGCCGTCCCCCGTCGTTGCGTCGCCGGCGGCCGCCGAGCCGCTCGCCGACGTCGCGTTCGACGCGCCCGCCGGTTTGCCGGCGCCGGTCGCGCATGGACGCATCGACCTCGGCAACGCCCACTGCGTGGCCGCGACGCGCTGCACGGTCGTCGTGCGCGCTCGCGTCTACGCGCTCGCCTCGCGCAGAGCGAGCGTCGCGCGCCGGCACGGCATCACGAGCGCCCGCACGGACGTCGTGCTGTGGCACCTGCGCGCGAGCGGCGGTCACGCGCGGCTCGGGCTGCCCGCCAGCCTGCGCGGCCGGCCGGCGCTGCTCGTCGCCACGCTGCGTACCCATGTGGCGGATCGGCGGGGCGTGTCGCGCACGCTCGTCGTCCCGCTCGCGGCTCGCCGTTAGCTACGAGAAGGCGCCATGGCGGCCCTCGCCCGCTGCGAAGCGGGCGGCGCCGCCGAGCGCCTCGCGCTCGAGCGCGACGAGTCCGTGTCGCAGCTCGTTCGCAAGCGCCTCGTCGAGCTCGAGATCGTGCTGCTCGTACGCGGACAGGCGGTCGTGGCGCATGCACAGTTGGGGGAACTCCGCCAGCTGTGCAGCGAGCGCCTCGGCCGCCGCGCGCGAGGTCCCCGCCGGCACGACGCGGTTCGCGAGCCCGATCGCCAGCGCCTCCTCGGCGCCGACCGGCCGACCGGTGAGGATCAGGTCGAGCGCGCGTCCGAGCCCGATGATGCGCGGCAGCCGCACCGTCCCGCCGTCGATCAGCGGCACGCCCCAGCGGCGGCAGAAGACGCCGAGCACGGCGTCCTCCTCCACCACCCGCAGGTCGCACCACAGCGCGAGCTCAAGCCCGCCGGCGACGGCATGACCGGCGACCGCGGCGATCACCGGCTTCGACAGCAGCATCCGCGAGGGGCCCATCGGCCCGTCGCCGTCGGGCGCGACGCGGTTGCCGTCGGCGGTCCCCGCTCTTCTCAGGTTCGCCCCCGCGCAGAACGCGCCGCCCGAGCCCCACAGGACGCCGACGCGCGCCTCGTCGTCGGCGTCGAATGCGCGGAACGCGTCGGCGAGCGCCTGCGCGGTCGGCCCGTCGACTGCGTTGCGCACCTCGGGCTGATCGAGGATCACCGTCGTGACGGGACCGTTGCGCTCGACCGCGACTCCCATGGAGAGCGAGGCTAGTCGATCGCCGGACGCCCTCGCGCCGGGCGTCTCCGGCCGCACAACCGCGGCCGCCCCGCACACGTAGAACCTGTAGATGAAGATCGCGATCGTCGGTGCGGGGGTCTCCGGGCTCGTCGTCGCTCACGTCCTCCAACGGCACCACGACGTCATGCTGTTCGAGGCGAACGACTACGCGGGCGGCCACACGCACACGGTGCGGGTCGAGACCGACGGCGGCGCGTGGGACGTTGACACCGGCTTCATCGTCCACAACGACCGCAACTACCCGCGCTTCCAGCGCCTGCTCACGCAGCTCGGCGTTGCCACACAGCGGTCCGAC
Organism: Conexibacter sp.; assembly: GCA_036009645.1. GTDB lineage: Bacteria > Actinomycetota > Thermoleophilia > Solirubrobacterales > Solirubrobacteraceae > Conexibacter. Next base: position 72,789 of record DASYLH010000026.1, on the reverse strand, counting down.
ATGTCGTTCGGCGTCTCCGATCCGGCCGGCGCGTTCGAGTACAGCGGCGCCTCGCCCAACGGCCTCTACGCCCAGCGCCGCCACCTCGTGACGCCATGGTTCCAGCGCATGGTCGCGGACCTCGTGCGTTTCAACAGGGAGGCGCGCACGCTGCTCGCCGGCCCGAGTCCGGGCCCGTCGTTGCGCGCGTGGCTTGAGGAGCGCCGTTACTCACGCGCCTTCGTCGAAAGGCTGATCGTCCCGCAGGCAGCCGCCGTGTGGTCGGCCGATCCGCGCCAGCTGTGGTCGTTCCCGGCGCGCTTCCTCGTCGAGTTCTTCGACAACCACGGGATGCTCGGCTTCCGCGACCGTCCGCAGTGGCGGACGATCACGGGTGGCTCGCGACGCTACGTCGACGCAATCGTGCAGCGGCTCGGCGAGCGGCGCGTGCGTCTCGCGACGCCGATCAGGTCGATCGAGCGTCATGCCGAGCACGTCGAGCTGACCTCGCTGCGCGGCGAGCCGCTCCGCTTCGACCACGTCGTGATCGCGACGCACAGCGACCAGGCGCTGCGGATGCTGGCCGACGCGAGCGACCGCGAGCACGAGCTGCTCGGCGCGTTCCCCTACCAGCGCAACGACGTCACGCTGCACACCGATCGCGGCCTGCTGCCGCTCCGCCGGCGTGCGTGGGCGAGCTGGAACTACCACCTGCTCGACGGCGAGCCGGGCCGCCCGACGGTCACGTACCTGATGAACCGCCTGCAGCGGCTCGACGCCGACCGCGAGCTGCTCATCACGCTCAACCGCGACGCCGACGTGGCGCCCGAGCACGTGCTCGAGCGCTTCCGCTACGACCATCCCGTCTTCACGTCGGCGGGCGTCGCCGCGCAGCGCCGCTGCCACGAGCTCGACACGGTCCCGCGCACCTCCTACTGCGGCGCCTACTGGGGCTGGGGCTTCCACGAGGACGGTGTCGTCAGCGCGCTGCGCGCCTGCGAGCGGCTGGGAGGCAGGCTGTGAACGCCGCCGCCCACACGTCTGCCGCCGCGGACCGTCTTGCCCTGCCCTCGCGGGATGAGGTCCAGGCAGGACACTTCGGTGCGGGACGCCGGGCGAGTGCGATCTATGAGGGCGTCGTGACCCACCGGCGCCGCACGCCCGTCGCGCACGCCTTCCGCTTCTCCTTGTTCCTGATGTACATCGACCTGGCCGAGCTGCCGCAGCTGTTCGACGGGCATCCGCTGTGGTCGGCGCGCCGCCGCGCGGTCGCCTGTTTCCGCCGCGCGGACTACCTCGGAGACGCCGCAGTCCCGCTCGACACCGCCGTGCGCGAGCTGGTGCAGGACCGGCTCGGCTTCCGTCCGGCCGGGCCGGTGCGGATGCTCGCCCACTTGCGCTACCTCGGCCACTGCTTCAACCCGGTCGTCTTCTACTGGTGCTTCGCGCCGGATGGAGCGCGCGTCGAGGCGGTCGTCGCCGAGGTCACGAACACGCCGTGGGGGGAGCGCCACGCATACGTGGTCGCGGGGGAGGGGAATGCTGATCACGTGCTTGAGAGCCGGCACGAGAAAGCCCTCCACGTCTCGCCGTTCATGGCGATGGAGATGACGTACCGCTGGCGCGTCGGGACGCCGGGCAAGCGGCTCGCGGTCACGATCGAGAACCGCGACGCCGACGGCGCCCTCGTGTTCGACGCGCAGCTCGCGCTGTCCCGCCGCGAGATCACGCGCACGAGCCTCACGCGCGTGCTCGCCCGTCACCCCGCGATGACGCTGCGCGTGCTGGGCGGGATCTACGGCCAGGCGCTCCGGCTGCGGCTGAAGCGCGCCCCGTGGCATGCGAAGCCGGTCTCCACATCGCCCGCTTGTGCCACTCCTGCCTCACCCGCGTCCGTCTCGCCGACGTCCGCGCGGCCGACTGCCACGGTGCCACCCTCTGGGGAGGCTGCTGCGTGAGTGCGCGCGAGCGCACCGCTCGACGCGTAGTCCACGCGCTGCTCGGCCGAGTGAGCGGCGGCACGATCGAGCTGCGAGAGGACGGCGCCTCGCACACGTTCGGCACGCCGGCGGGCAGTCCGCCGCTCCACGCCCGCATCGAGGTCCACGAGCCCGCGTTCCACACGGCCCTGCTGTCCGGCGGCGCCGGCGCAGGCCGCGCCTACATGGACGGCCTGTGGGAGTGCGACGACCTCGTCGCACTCGTGCGGATCGCGGCGCGCGCGATGCCGGCGCTCGACCGCTGGCGCGAGCGGCTGCTGCCGCTGACGGCGCCGTGGCAGCAGACGGCATGGCGGCTGCGCGCGAACCCGCGCGCTCGCGCGCACGAGCGCGTCGCCGCCCACTACGACCTCGGCAACACGCTCTTCTCACGTTTCCTCGACGAGACGATGATGTACTCGAGCGCGATCTTCGAGCGGCCCGGCGCCACGCTGCACGAGGCACAGCTCGCCAAGCTCGACCGCATCTGTGGGCGCCTCCAGCTGAAGCCCGGCGAGCGCCTGCTGGAGATCGGCACCGGCTGGGGCGGACTCGCGCTGCACGCAGCGCAGCGCTACGGCGCGCACGTCACGACCACGACGATCTCGCGCGAGCAGCATGCCTACGCCAGCGCCGCGGTGCGCACCGCCGGTCTGGAGGATCGCGTCACCGTGGTCCTGCAGGACTACCGCGACCTGCGCGGCCGCTACGACAAGCTCGTCTCGATCGAGATGATCGAGGCGGTCGGCTGGGAGCACCTCGACACGTACTTCGCCGCCTGCAGCCACCTGCTGGAGCCACACGGCGCGATGCTGCTGCAGGCAATCGTCCACCCGCATTCCGTCTTCCGCGTAGAGAAGGCCTCGACCGGCTTCATCAACGCGTTCGTCTTCCCCGGCGGAACGCTGCCCTCGATGCACGCGATCGAGCGCTCGCTGGCCCGCCGCACCGACCTGCGCTCCGTCGCGCTCGACGACATCACCCCCCACTACGCCCGCACCCTGCGGTGCTGGCGCACGCGCTTCCAGGAGGCCTGGCCGGAGCTGCGAGCGGTCGGCTACGACGAGCGCTTCCGTCGCATGTGGGACCTCTACCTCGCCTACTGCGAGGCCGGCTTCCGCGAGCGTCGCATCTCGGACGTCCAACTGTTGCTCGCCAAGCCCGCTTACCGCGCCGAGACGGTCGCGCCGCTGCCGGCGGGGTCGGGCGCCGCGCCCGACTCGCAGCGGCCGAACGACGTCGCGAGCGCCGCGGAGGTCCGCGGCGCTCGCGATGCGGTCCCTGCGGGCTAGAGGCGGCGCACCGGTCGAGTGACTGACCGGGCTGAGCCTCAGACCGCTATCTCTATATTAGCCTTACTCTTATGGCGGCGCCGCTTTCCGGTGTCGAGTAGTTGTTCGAGGTGCCGGCGAACGTCGCTCTGGCGCCACAACTGGTTTCCATCGATCCTTCGATCACCAGTGTGGTGAACGCTTCGCCCGCTTCGATGTTTTCTCTGACCCTCAGGGCGTCTGCTTCTGTGCTGCCGTTCGCTAGGCATTCGACCCCGAACGTCGGTTCCCTTATCCTTGGGCGTATCCACCGCCAAAAGCGGCGGAGGAGGCCGGGCCTCGGTAGGGTCCCACTGAACGATTCCCACGTCTGGTGCCATGGAAGCGTTTCCGCTAGGAATGTGAGGCCTCCTACCGCACACGGGTTTGCGGCGATGGCCCTCGTGATCAGGCCGGTTAGCGACCTCGGTGTCTTGTTGATCGTGCGGGAGTCGAACGAGCCTTCGAGCGTCACGGCGCATCTCGTGGTGGCGAGGCCCGAAGTGATTTCCAGCGAGGGGAAGGTGGCTCTCCACCTCGGTATCGTTATCGAGAGCCTGCCGGCGGAAGCCTGGCCGGCTATGGCGCTGAGCAGGACCGCCGACGCGAGGGCGATCAAGATCAACCGTGCGGATCTCATACGGATCCTCCTGGATGTATGGCCTGCAGGCGTTGCAGGCCAGTTCAATAGTTACAGTCATGATTACGTGACGTCAGCCTGGCTTTGGCGCGATAGGAGCCGGCCTGCGTCACGCAGGCATTTTGGCAAGGACGAAACGGCTGTTACTGCCGCGGAGCTGTCACTGATGGCGCTGCGCGAGTGTGCAGGCGCTTGGTGATCGACGTTGCTCCGACAACCCTATGCGGTGCGACGTATGCGTGTAGTTAAGAGCGACAAGTGCGTAGACCCCCAGTTGCACACGACCCCTACCCCGCCACGACCGTACGGTAGGGAACGGGTCCTGAATTGTCAAGAAAGCGGTCCATGCCTTCCGGAGGTCATCCCCGCCGCACCGGGAGCTCGTCACCGTGACGCGTGGGAACGGCCTCGTGCGCGTCCTCCGATCGTGGCGCGAACGAGCTATGTCCGCGGCGCGAGCAAGTGGCTCGCGTCGTTCCACAGCCACAGCGCCGGAGCCGCGTGCTCGGCCCCGACAATCGAGAGGCTCGCCGGGTCGAGCGCGAGGTGGCGGCCGTGGTCCGGGTCGAGCGTGAGCGCACGCGACGCAAGCGTGCGCGTGAGATGACCGTGCCCGACGAGCAGCACTGGTCCGTCGACGGCCCGCACCCGCGCGATCACCCGCTCGGCTCGCGCCGCCGCCTCGGCGATCGTCTCGCCGCCCGGGCAGCCGTCGCGCCACAGGTCCCAGTCCGGCCGCGAGCGATGGATCTCCGCCGTCGTGCGGCCCTCGTACTCCCCGTAGTCGACCTCCACGAGGTCCGAATCGAACTCCAGCGCGTCGCCGAAGCCAGCCAACTCCGCCGTCCGCCGAGCCCGCTCCAACGGGCTCGCCAGCACCAAGGCGAACGAGACCCCACGCAGCCGGGCCCCAAGCGCCGCCGCCTGCTGCTCACCACAAGCCGTCAGCGGAATGTCGGTCCGCCCCGTATGGCGCCCCGACAAGCTCCACTCCGTCTCACCGTGCCGCGCCAGCCACAGCTCATTCAAAGCCGTCATCGCGAGCGGGACGCTACCGCCTCGAACGGCCGAGCCGCCGACCGCGCCTGCCAACCACGCGTCGAGCGCCGAACGTCAGGAGTGCCGACCGAAGTCGGTCGTATACGTCGCGCCGCCGCCGCCCACCGGAGCACCAGGAACGATCCCGACCCCGATGTCACGGAAATGGCCGCTGAGGATGTTCGCCCGGTGCGGCGGGCTGTGCATCCACGCGCGCACCATCACGATCGGCTCGGCCAGCGAGCCGCTGCCCCAGCCGATGTTCTCGCCCAGCCACCAGCTCGTGTTGCGCGGCACGTAGTGCGTCGCGCGCATGCGATCGAACGGCGAGCGGCCGTTGAGCGAGTCGTGTGCGAAGTAGCGGTGGCGAACCATGTCGCGCGAGTGCCGGCGCGCGGCCCGCGAGAGCTTCGCGTTCAGGCGGAAGCCAGGCAGCCCATGCCGCGCGCGCACCCGGTTCAGCAGGCACAGCGTCGCGTCCCGCGCGCGGCGGATCGTGGCCGCGCGCACGTCGGCATGCGAGGCGCTGCACGCGCCCGCAGCGTGACGGGCGTGGGGGCGGTGGGCGGTGGCCGATCCGGCGGGAACCAGCAGCGCGGCTGTCACGAAGACGAGCAACGCGAGCAGCGGGATGCGCGAACGGAGCATTCTTCCTCTGCCATCGACCGCGGCGCGGACATCTTCGGTGCTTCGGAGTCGTCTGGACGAATGTCTGATGGCTCGGCAGGCGAGGTACGGTGCCCGCCATGGGCGATCCCGACCGCCTGCGCGACTACCGCGCCAAGCGCGACTTCGAGACGACGAGCGAGCCCGCCGGCGCAGCCGCAGACCCCACCGACGTGGCCGCCCCGCGTTTCGTCGTCCAGCAGCATGCGGCGTCCCGCCTGCACTGGGACCTGCGGCTCGAGCGCGACGGCACCCTCGCCTCATGGGCGCTGCCGCGCGGCGTCCCGCTCGATCCGCACGACGACCGCGCCGCGATTCGCACCGAGGACCATCCGCTCGGGTACCTGACGTTCCACGGCGAGATCCCCGTCGGCAGCTACGGCGCCGGCACGATGGAGGTCTTCGACGCCGGAACCTACGAGACGCACGAGTGGACCGATCGCAAGGTCGAGGTGACGCTCCACGGCGAGCGCCTCGCAGGCCGCTACGGATTGTTCCCGATCGGCCGCCGGCGGGCGGCCGGAGAGGCGAGCGCGGAGGCCGGGGAGCCGTGGATGATCCACCGACTCGACCCGCCCTCGGACCCGCAGCGCACCCCGCTGCCGGCGCACATGCCGCCGATGCTCGCCCGCGCGGACGAGGACGGTCTCCCACAGGACGACGATCGCTGGGGCTACGAGGTCAAGTGGGACGGCATCCGCGCGCTGCTGTGGAGCGACCACGGGCACGTGCGGATCGAGAGCCGGACGCAGCGCGAGATCACGGCGCGCTATCCAGAGCTGCGCGCGCTCGGCCGCACGCTCGGCGCGCACGAGCTGTTGCTCGACGGCGAGCTCGTCGCGTTCGACGAGCGTGGCCGCCCGAGCTTCGAGCGGCTCCAGTCGCGCATGAACGTCGAGGGCGAGGCGTCGATCGGACGCGCCGCCAGAGCACAGCCGGTCCACTTCATGGCGTTCGACCTGCTCTACCTCGACGGCCGCTCGCTGCTCGAGCTGCCCTACGAGCGTCGCCGCGGGCTGCTGGAGCAGCTCGGCCTCGAGGGCCCCGCTTGGCGCACGCCGCGCTTTCACCGCGGTGGCGGACAGGCGCTGCTCGACGCGACGCGCGAACAAGGCTTGGAGGGCATCGTCGCCAAGCGCCTCGACGCCCGCTACGAGCCCGGCCGCCGCAGCGGCGCGTGGCGCAAGCTGCGCAACCGCCGGCGTCAGGAGCTGGTGATCGGCGGCTGGACCGAAGGGGAGGGCAGACGCGCCGGTCGCGTCGGCGCGCTGCTGCTCGGCGTCCACGAGCAGCCCGGCGGTCCGCTGCGCTACACGGGCCGCGTCGGCAGCGGTTTCAGCGAGGCGATGCTCGATGAGCTGGAGCGGCGGCTGGAGCCGCTGCGCCGCACGCGCTCGCCGTTTCGCGCCGATCCAGCGAGACCCGGCGCGAGACCGCCGCGCGGGGCACGCTACGTCTCGCCGCAGCTTGTCGCCGAGGTTGAGCTGACGGACCTCACAAGCGAAGGGCTGGTGCGCCAAGGCGTCTTCAAGGGGCTGCGCGACGACAAGCCGGCGGCCGACGTCGTGCCCGAGACGGGGCTGGCCGGCGAAGCACCCCCCGGCGACGCGTTCGCAGCCGCGCTCGGCGGTCGCGAGCTGCGCATCACCAATCGCGACAAGCTGCTGTTCCCGCAGGCCGGCTTCACGAAGGGCGACCTGATCGCCTACTACGCGCAGATCGCGCCGACGCTGCTGCCGCATCTGCGCGACCGGCCGCTCACCGTGCGCCGCTGGCCGGACGGCGTCGAGGGCAGAACGTTCTACGAGAAGAACGCCCCCAAGCACCGGCCCGACTGGATCGAGACGGCCTCGATCTACAGCACTGGCGAGAGACGGCGGATCGACTACACGCTCGTGCAGGAGTCGGCGACGCTCGCGTGGCTCGGCAACCAGGCGGCGATCGAGCTGCACGCGCCGCTCCATCGTGCGACCGATCCCGAGCACCCGACCGCCGTCGTCTTCGACCTGGACCCGGGTGAGCCGGCCGGGCTCGCCGAGTGCGCGGAGGTGGCGCTCGTGCTGCACGGGCTGTTCGAACGACTCGGGCTCGTCAGCGTCGTCAAGACGTCCGGCGGCAAGGGCCTGCAGGTCTACGTCCCGCTCGGCGAAGGCGGTCCCACCTACAAGCACACGAAGCCCTTCGCGCACCGCCTCGCGACGCTGCTCGAGCAGCGCATGCCGGAGCTCGTCGTCTCGCGCATGACGAAGCGGCTGCGCGCCGGCAAGGTGCTCGTCGACTGGAGCCAGAACGACCCGCACAAGACGACCGTTGTCGTCTACTCCGTGCGTGCGCGCGAGCGGCCGACGGTCTCGACGCCGCTCACATGGGATGAGCTGCGCACCGTGCACGACGCCGGTGCGGCCGAGGCGCTCACCTTCGACCCGGCCGCCGTGCTCACGCGCGTCGCCGAGCAGGGCGACCCGTTCGCGCCGCTGCTGAGTGTCCGACAGACCCTGCCAGCGCTGTGAACGCACGGTGACCGCGCGCCGACCGGCGCGCTGACGCGGCGCCATCCTGTCTAGGATGCCGCCGACATGGATCCCGTGACTCTCCGCAACCGTCTGCTCGTAGCCACCGGCATGTGGCGCGAGGTCACGGGCGAAGCACTGCCGAGACTGCAGCCCGGCCCGGCCGAGCAGCAGGTACAGCAGTTCGAGCTGCTGCTCGTCGACCGCTTGTGGGAATCTGCGACGGTCGAGAACGCGCGCGAGATCGCCGATCGCACCTGGGATCTCGTGCACGATCGCCCCGAGCGCGATCCGGTCCGCCTGCGCGTCGTGGAGATCCACGAGGCGCTCGCGCGGATCTCGCGTCTCGGCGACTGACGACCGTCGTCCAGGCCGCTCCAGACGCGACTGGCGGGGCGCTGTGACGCCTGGTACGTTCTGCGCCGTAAGGCCGGGGGAGAACCCGGCAGAAAGCAGTGCGACGTACGCGGGACCGTTGCCACAAGCATCCTCCGCGCATGCAGCACACCAGCAGTGGAGGGCACACGTGCCGACCGGAACCGTGAAGTGGTTCAGCGACGAGAAGGGCTTCGGCTTCATCACGCCTGACGAAGGCAGCCGCGACCTGTTCGTCCATCACACCGGCATCAACTCCGATGGCTATCGCTCGCTCGCCGAGGGCTCGAAGGTGAGTTACGAGGAGGAGCAGGGCGACAAGGGCCCCAAGGCGGTCAACGTCTCCGCCATCTAGGGACCACGTACAGCGGGTCGCGCGGCCCGCCGTCGCACGTTCGAAGGCCTCCGCAAGGGGGCCTTCCGTGTGTCCGGGACCTTCCGTACGGTCCGGTTCATGCGTGTAGGATCGAACGCAGGCCACGAGGGGGAAGGGCAAGACGTGGGCAAGACGGTCGAGCAGCGCGAGCGCGTGGTCGTGCGCTTCGCGGGCGACTCGGGAGACGGCATGCAGCTGGTCGGTGGACGCTTCACCGACGCTACGGCCCTGCTCGGGAACGACCTCGCGACGCTGCCCGACTTCCCGGCCGAGATCCGGGCGCCGGCCGGCACGATCCCCGGCGTCTCCGCCTTCCAGATCCACTTCGCCTCGCGCGACATCCTCACGCCCGGCGACACGCCGAACGTGCTCGTCGCGATGAACCCGGCGGCACTGAAGGCGAACCTCGCGACACTCGAGCGCGGCGCCACGATCATCGCCAACGAGGACGCCTTCACGAAGCGCAACCTCGAGAAGGCCGGCTACCACGCGAATCCGCTGGAGGACGGCACACTCAGCGACTTCCGCCTGCACCGCGTGCCGATGACGACGCTCACGACGCGCGCGGCCGAGGGTCTCGAAGGCGTCGGCACGCGCGACGCCGGCAGAGCGAAGAACCTCTTCGCGCTCGGCCTGCTGTCGTGGCTCTTCGGCCGCCCGACCGACGTCACCGAGCGCTGGATCGAGGCGAAGTTCGCCAACAAGCCGGCCTCGCGCGCGGCGAACCTCGCCGCCTTCCGCGCCGGCTGGAGCTTCGGTGAGACGACCGAGCTGCTCGACGTGCAGTACCGCGTCGCGCCGGCGACCGACGTCGCACCCGGCACCTACCGCCAGGTGAACGGCACGACCGCGACCGCGCTCGGCCTGATCGCCGCCTCAGCGCGCAGCGGGCTGCCGCTGCTGCTCGCCAGCTACCCGATCACGCCGGCCTCCGAGTTGCTGCACGAGCTTTCGCGCCACGAAGGCGCGGGCGTGCGCACGATCCAGGCGGAGGACGAGATCGCTGCTGCGGGGATGGCGCTCGGCGCCGCCTTCGGCGGGCACCTCGGCGTGACCGCGACGAGCGGCCCGGGGATGGATCTGAAGGCGGAGACGATCGGCCTCGCGGCGATGCTGGAGCTGCCGCTCGTCGTGATCGACGTGCAGCGCGCCGGCCCGTCGACCGGTATGCCGACGAAGACCGAGCAGTCGGACTTGCTGCAGGCGCTGCATGGCCGCCACGGCGAGTCGCCGCTGCCGGTGCTGGCCGCCGCGACGCCGGGCGACTGCTTCGAGACGGCGTTCGAGGCTGCGCGGTTGGCGGTCGAGTACCGCACGCCGGTGATCCTGCTGAGCGACGGCTTCCTGTCGAACTCGTCAGAGCCGTGGCGGATCCCCGACGTGACGACGTTGCCCGAGATCGACCCGGCGTTCGCGCACGCGCCGGTCGGCGGAGAACCGTTCATGCCGTACGCGCGCGACGCGCGCGGGGTGCGACCGTGGGCGCCGCCCGGGACTCCCGGCGTCGCGCACCGCATCGGCGGACTGGAGAAGCAGGACGGCACCGGCAACATCTCCTACGACCCTGCCAACCACGCGACGATGACGCGCCTGCGCGCGGAGCGGATCGCGCACATCCAGCGCGAGCTGCCCGCGCTCGCGGTCGATGCGGACGATGGGGCGGAGCTGCTCGTGCTCGGCTGGGGCTCGAGCTACGGCTCGATCCGCGCCGCCGCGCGCCGCGTGCGCGCCCGCGGCCTGAAGGTCGCAACCGCGCACCTGCGCCATCTCGACCCGCTGCCGCCGAACGTCGGCGCGTTGCTGCGGGCGTATCCGCGCGTGCTCGTGCCGGAGATGAACAGCGGCCAGCTCGCGCAGCTGCTGCGCGCTCACTTCCTCGTCGACGTCCACTCGCACACAAAGATCACGGGGCAGCCGCTGTTCGCGGCCGAGCTTGAGCAGGCGATCGTGGAGGCGATGGAGTGACCGCAATCGGCAAGCCGCCCGCCAACGGCAACGGCGGCCTCGTCAAGGCGGACTTCCAGTCCGACCAGGAGACGCGCTGGTGCCCGGGCTGCGGCGACTACGCGATCCTCTCGGCCGTCCAGGGCCTCATGCCAGAGCTGGGGATCCCGCCGGAGCGGATCGTCTTCATGACCGGGATCGGCTGCGCTGGGCGCTTCGCCTACTACATGGACACGTACGGGATGCACGGCATCCATGGCCGCGCGCCCGCGCTGGCGAGCGGCCTCGCGACGACGCGCCCCGACCTGTCGATCTGGATCGTCACCGGCGACGGCGACGCGCTCTCGATTGGCGGCAACCACCTGATCCACGCGCTGCGCCGCAACGTGCCGGTGAAGATCCTGCTGTTCAACAACCAGATCTACGGTTTGACGAAGGGGCAGGCGTCGCCGACGAGCGAGCGCGGCAAGATCACGAAGTCGACCCCGTTCGGCTCGCACGACCGGCCGTTCAACCCACTTGCGCTGGCGCTCGGCGCGGAGGCGACGTTCGTCGCCCGCTCGCTCGACCGGGACCGCGTGCACCTTGCCGAGGTGCTGCGCGCTGCCGCCGCGCACGAGGGGACCGCGTTCGTCGAGATCTACCAGAACTGCCCCGTCTTCAACGACGGCGCCTTCTTCGATCTGACCGAGAGAGACACGCGCGAGGCAAACCAAATCCGTCTCGTCCACGGCGAGCCGATCCGCTTCGGCGCCGGCGCCGCGCACGGCGTCGCCCGGGGCACGGACGGCGACTTGCACCTGGTCGAGGTCGCCGACGTCGGCCAGGACGCGCTGCTCGTCCACGACGCCCATCGCGACGACCCCAGCCTCGCCTTCGCGCTCGCCCGCCTCGCCGACCGGCCGACCGAACCGACGCCAATCGGCATCTTCCGCGCGGTCGAGCGCCCGCTCCACGGCGCCGCGGCTGCGGTCGCCGACCCGCGGCCCGTCGCCGACACGACGATGCTCGACGCATTGCTCCACGCCGGTGACACGTGGACCGTCGCCTAGATCGGCCAGGCGCGCCCGGACCGCAGCCAGAGCGCGAACAGCGGATCGACGATCTGCCAGCCCGACGCCGTCGTGGCCGACCGGACAAGGTGGCCCTCGCCTTCGAGTCGTTCGAGCGCTTGCCTGTGTGCGCCTGACTTCGCCAGGCCGTAGCGCGTGAGTGCCTCGCGACTTGCCAAGCCGATGGTTCCGTCCGCGATGGTGGATACCAGCCGCTGCTGTGTCGCCGTCAAGCCCCGCCACGCCGCCTGAATCTCCCCGTCGATCTCGCGCACGGCGTCCAGCAACGCCGCCGACCACGTGTCGCTGTCGGCTGTTCCCGCTGGCGGTGTGCGCTCGAACAGATGATGGGCGAGCAGCATCGCTCGCTGTGGGTGGCCGCCGCAGAGGTCGAGCAGGGCGTCGAGCGCCTCGCCGGCGTCGCGCCGCTGCGCCACGAAGCGTGCGCCGACATGCTCGGCGAGGTCGCCCTCGTCGAGCGGCCCCAGCTCGACGAGCCCGGCCTGCGCGAAGAACGCACGCCGTCGGTCGCCGAAGAGCTCGCGCATCATCCCCGGGTGCGAGCCGCTGAACACGTACGCCGCCGCATCGCCCTGGTGCTCCAGCTCAGAGCGGATCACGGCGTCGACCTGCTCGCCGGCGCGCACAACGTCCTGAAACTCGTCGAAGACGATCGCGCAGCGCTTCCCGTGCTTCTCAAGCAGCCGGCGCGGGACCGAGAGGCGGTCGAGCAGGCCCCCATCGGCCGGGCTCAGCGTCAGCTCGGCCCCGACGGGAAGTGGCCCGCCGGCTTTCAGCGTCGGACGCAGGGTGCGGGCCAGTCCGGTGAACCAGCGCCGCAGCGGGGAGTCAAGCTGCTCGCGATATGCACGCTCGATCCGGTCGGCGATGTCCGCTGTTGTGAGCACGCCGAGGAAGTTGACGTAGACCGGGACGACGCCGGCATCACCGCAGTCGTCGAGCACCTTCAGCAGCAGCGACGTCTTGCCGTAGCGCCGCGGCGCCTCGAGTCGGCTGTTGCGCCCGTCGAGGAGACGGTCGAGCAGCAGCGCCGCCTCTCTTTCGCGGTCGATCAGGTCCGTGCGGCTAACCGGCTCTTCGTACACAAACGGGCTCGCCATCGGTGAAGAGATTATCACCCACAGGTGATAAAAAGCATCACCGCAGGGTGGTGGTCCCATCACCGATGTTTGTGTGGGCATGCCCGGCGTACGATGCGTTGATGCGCATCCTGGTCGTGGAGGACGAGACGGCGATCGCGGACTTCATCCAGCGCGGCCTGCAGGCCGAAGGGCATGCGGTCTCGTGCGCCGGCGACGGGCTGGAGGGGGAACGGCGGGCGCTCGCTGAGGACGTCGACCTCGTCGTGCTCGACGTGATGCTGCCCGGCAAGGACGGGCTCGGCGTGCTGCAGGCGATCCGGCGCGAGAAGCCCGAGCTGCCGGTCGTGATGCTCAGCGCGCGTGCGACGGTCGACGACCGCGTCGCCGGGCTCGACGGCGGCGCGACCGACTACGTCACGAAGCCGTTCAGCTTCGACGAGCTGGCCGCCCGCGTGCGTGCACACCTGCGCACCCCGCGCCAGCGCGACGCGACGAGCCTGTCGGCCGCGGGCATCGAGCTCGACCTGCTCGGCCGCAAGGTCACGCGCGACGGCGTCGAGCTGCGCCTCTCGGCGCGCGAGTTCGACCTGCTCACCTACTTCCTGCGCCATCCCGACCAGGCGCTCAGCCGCCAGCAGATCCTCAGCGCGGTGTGGGGCTACGACTTCGACCCGGGCACGAACGTCGTCGAGGTCTACGTCCGCTACCTGCGGCGCAAGCTCGAGCTGCCGGGTCGTCCGGCGCCGATCGACACGCTGCGCTCCGTCGGCTACCGCCTCACGACGCGCTCCTGACGCGATGGCGCGGCGAGCGGTCCCTCAGCCCGACACCGGCACCCGCGTGCGCGTCCCCTGGTTCCGCAGCCTGCGGGCACGGCTGGCGCTCGCGATCGCGGTGATCCTCGCGGCGGCGCTCGGCACCGCTTTCGTCGCCACCTACCGCGGCACCGGCACCGAGGTGCAGAATCAGATCGACCAGGATCTGCGTCAGGAGGCGACGGCCTTCGAACAGAAGATCCCCATTTTCAAGGTGACGCGCAGACACGTCACCCGGGTCGCTCAGCGCTACATCGCGGACCAGGTCACCTTCACGGTCACGCCGCGCCTGTACGTCGTGCGCGTCGCCGGCGGCGGGATCGTCTCCAACCAGCCCGAGCTGAATCCAGCTGAGAGCGGGACGCTTGACCGCACCGTGGCCGGCCCACACCGCGAAAGCCCCGAGGCGCGCGCCGTCCGCACCGCGCCGCTCGGCTTCTCCAACATCACCGTCAACGGCGAGCCCGTCCGCCTGTACGTGATCCCGGCATTGCGCGATGGGCGCCGCGTCGCCACCATCGGCGTCGGCGAGCCGACAGAGGGCGTGACGCGCGCGCAGAGCGGCGTCGCACGCACGTTCCTGTTCGCCGGCACCGCGACGCTGCTCGCCGCGATCATCCTCGGCTTTGCGTTCGCAACGCGCCTCTCGCGCCCACTGCGGCGGATGGCGGCGACCGCCGCCCAGGTCCGCGCGGGCGATCTCTCCAAGCGCATCGACGCGCGCGGCCGCAACGACGAGGTGCGCGTGCTGGCGGACTCGTTCGACCGCATGCTCGACCGGCTCGAGGACGCGTTTGCGCGCCAGCGCGGCTTCGTCGCCGACGCCTCCCACGAGCTGCGCACGCCGCTGACGGTGATCCGCGGGCAGCTCGAAGTGCTCGCGCGCCAGCGCGAGGTCACGCCGGAGGATGTGCGTCACGTCGATGAGGTCGTGCGCACCGAGGTCGTGCGGATGGAGCGGCTGGTTGAGGACCTGCTGCTGCTCGCGCGTGCGGACGAGGGCGAGCTGCTGCGGCCCGCGCCGCTCGACCTGCGGCCGTTCGTCACGGAGCTGTTCGACTCGCTGACGCTCACCGCCGAGCGGCGCTTCGAGCTCGGCGACGTGCCGGACGGCACGCTGCGCGCCGACGAGGACCGCCTCGCGCAGGTGGTGCGGAACCTCGGGCGCAACGCGGTCGAGCACACCGGGCCGGACGGGCTCGTGCGCGTGTGTGTCACGGCGCAGCCACGTGGCTGGATCGAGATCGCCATCGAGGACGACGGTCCCGGGATCCCGCCGGAGCAGCGCGATCGCGTGTTCGATCGCTTCCATCGGCTCGACAGCGCGCGCGCCCGCGGCAAGGGCGGTGCCGGGCTCGGTCTCGCGATCGCGCGCGCGATCGTCGAGGCACATGGCGGGCGCATCTCCGCCGGCGTCTCGCCGGAGGGAGGTGCGCGCGTGGCGTTCGTGCTGCCCGGCTTCCACCCGGCAGGCCGCTCCGCCGCCCGCCGCGGAGGGGCCTCGCCGGCAGCGGGAACCGCTCCGTCGGCCGGCCGCCGCGCGTAGGCTGATCGGCATGTGGCGCAACTGGGCGGGGGACCAGCAGTGCGCGCCGGTCGCGTTCGAGCGCCCGGCGAGCACGGTGGAGATCGCGGCGGCGCTGGAGCGAGCCGCGGCTGCCGGTGAGCGCGTGCGGGTCGCCGGCAGCGGGCACTCATTCACGGATGCGGTGTGCACTGACGGGCGCCTGCTGAGCCTCGAGCGGATGGATCGCGTGCTCGACGTCGACCGCGCGAGCGGCCTCGTGCGCGTCGAGGGCGGCATCACGATCCACGCGCTGAGCGCGGCGCTCGCGCAGCACAGGCTCGCGTTCGAGAACCTCGGCGACATCGACGTGCAGTCGATCTCGGGCGCGATCTCGACCGCGACGCACGGCACGGGCGCGCAGCTGCGCAACATCTCCGCGCAGGTCGAGGCGGTTGAGCTTGTGCTCGCGGACGGCTCGACGGCGACGTTCTCGGCGTCCGACCCCGATCCGACGGCATACCTGGCAGCGCGCGTCGGCGTCGGCAGCCTCGGCGTGATCTCGGCCGTGACGCTGCGCACCGTGCCGGCGTTCACGCTGCGCGGCGTCGACAAGCCCGCGCCACTTGGCGAGACGCTCGATCGCCTCGAGCAGCTGGGGGAGGAGAACGAGCACTTCGAGTTCTTCGTCTTTCCGCACTGCGACGTGGCGCTGACGCGCACGAACAACCGCGTCGCGGAAGCGCCGCGGCCGCGCTCGCGCGCGAGCGCATGGGCGAACGACGTCCTGCTGACTAACCACGCCTTCCACACTTTCTGCCTCGCCGGTCGGGCGCTCCCGCGCTGGATCCCGCAGCTCAACCGCACCGTCACGCGACTGGCGGGTGCGAGCACGCGGGTCGACCGCAGCGATCGCATCTTCGCCTCGCCGCGGCTCGTCAGATTCACGGAGATGGAGTACGCGCTGCCGCGCGAACGCCTCGCCGAGGCGGTGCGGCGCGTGATGGAGCTCATCCCGGCGCGCGGGTTCGAGGTGCCGTTCCCAATCGAGGTGCGGCTCGTCGCGCCCGACGACGCACTGCTGAGCCCAGCGCACGAGCGCGCGACCGGTTACATCGCCGTCCACATGTTCAAGGGCATGCCGTGGGAGCCGTACTTCCGCGCCGTCGAGGCGATCATGGACGACTACGACGGCCGTCCGCACTGGGGAAAGCGCCACTTCCAGACCGCTGAGACGCTGCGTCCGCGCTATCCGCGCTGGGACGAGTGGCAGGCGGTGCGCGCCCGGCTCGATCCGGGCGGCCGCTTCGTAAACGCCTATGCCGACAGTGTTCTCGGAACTATCTCTAACGTTCGAGTCGAGCGTTAGGCTCGTGCGTCTGTGACCGCCAACGGCGGTACATCCGGCAGCAGCTCGGCGATCGCGTCGCGCAGCACCACGAAGTCGTCCAGGTTCTCGGTCAGCACTCCGTAGCCACCCGCAAACGCACACGCTGCGATCTGCACGTCGAGCGCCCATGCGGCGCGCTGTTGAGCGCGGGTGCCGTGGCGCCGGTGGTTGCGCGTCGGCGGATGGGGATGGAGCGCCAGCAGCCGGCCGGCAAGCACCGCGCTCGTCGCCGCGAACGGCACGATGCGAACGAGGGAATGCGCGATCAGTCGGTCGAGCCAGTCGAAGCCGCGATCCGAGCCGTGTCGTACGGCTCGCATCTGGAGGCCACGCGCCATCTCCTGCAGCGTTGGCGCAGGCAGCGGGATCGGCGTCTCCGTCTCGAGATGTCGATGGAGCAGCGAGGCATGGCGAGCGCCCGCGCGCGACGCGACGGTGGTGTCCCAGACGTCAGGCACCTGACTCCTCCTCGTCCACGAGGCCGAGCCGCCAGGCGAGAATCGCCTCGGCGATCTCGTCTCCGGAGGGCATCTCGGCATCCGGCGGCGCTCTCGGCAGCCTCATGATCGCCTCGCCGCGGATCCGGGCGAGCTCCTCGACCTCGCGGTCGTACTCGTATCGGGCCGCGCCCTCGAGCGCGAGCCGGATCAGCGCGTCGTTCGTGCTGGTGCGGTGCTGCTCGGCGTAACGGGCGACCGTCCGGGCGAGGTCGTCAGGGACGCGCAGGGTTGTGCGGTCGCCGGTGCGTCTGGGCGCGCGCGGGGTGCGTCTGCGTCTGCGGGGAGGGGCCATCAAGGTCGAAGTTACCATGGCTCCGACGCTAACGCATCAAGTGATGCGTTCCTGTGGCGAGATGCAACTTAACCGCTGCAAATCAGCTGTAAAAACGCCGGGCGTATTACAGGAAGCACCGTCCCTCGCCGCGATAGGTCGGCACCGTCTCGACGACACGGTCGCCCTCGATCAGGTGCAGTTCGTCGAAGCGCTCACACAGCTCGCCGGCCTTTGCGTGGCGGAACCAGACGCGGTCGCCGACGCTCAGGCCGTCGGCTGGGGCGCCGAGCAGCGGCGTCTGCACCTCGCCGGCGCCCTCGCGGCCGTCAAGCTTCAGCCCGGCCGGCAGGACGGGGCGCGGCAGCCGGGCGCGGTCGCCCGAGCCCGAGGCGAGATAGCCGCCCCCGAGTGCGGTCACGACGCCGCGCCCGGGTCGCCGCACGACGGGCAGCGCGAACAGCGCGGCCGGCAGCGGCGTGAAGCGCGAGTAGGCGTCGAACAGCGTCGGCCCGTACAGGCCCGAGCCGGCGGCCACCTCGGTGACGGCGGGCTCTGCGGCGGTCGACTCGATCGAGCCGGTGCCGCCGCCGTTGACGAGTTCCAGCGGGACGACCGCCTCGACGGCGGCGACGATCGCCGCCCGCCGCTCCGCCAGCTCCCGCGCGGACGCGCGCTGCACGGCGCGCAGCGCGAGCCCCAGCAGCGGCTTGCCGGGCGGGCGATCGCCGAGCCCGGCAATTTGCGCCTCGTATGCCATCAGCCCAACCAGCTTCAGCGCCGGGCGCGCGATGATCTCGCGCGCCAGCGCGGCGACCTGCTGCGGCGTGTGCAGCGGCGAGCGTTTGACGCCGATGTGCACGCGCCCGCCGAGCGGGCGCCAGCTCGCGTCGACGTCGATGCACACACGGATCGGCCGCTCCGCGCTTCCCGCTCCGACCGCCGTCTCGATCAGCTCCAGCTGCGCGACGTCGTCGACCATGACGGCGATCCCGGCGTCGTCCTCGCGGGCCGCCAGCGCGCGCAGCGCGGCCCGATCGGCCGTCGGGTAGGCGACGACCAGATCGCGCAGGCCATGGTCGGCCAGCCACAGCGCCTCCGGCAGCGTGAATGCGAGCGTCCCGCGGAAGCCGGGATCGGAGGCGAGCGTCCGCTCCAGCAGCGCGCGACAACGGATCGACTTGCTGGCGAGGCGGATCGGCCGTCCGCCGGCACGCCGGAGCATGTCGCGGGCATTGGCGCGGAAGGCGTCGAGATCGACCGCCGCGAACGGCGGATCGAGGTCGGCGGTCGCGCGGTCGAGACGCTCGAGATCGTCGGCCGGAGCAGGCATCGAACCGACCCTACCGGCCGCTTCGGGCACGAGCGGAGGGCGTCCGCGCCAGCCGGCCCAGGCGTCCGGGCGTGCGCCGCGCCGGCGCGCCATTCGTCGTGTTTCGACATTCCTGCCGCAAAGTCGCTAGTCTGCCGCCCGTCGCTTGTACCCAGCCGAGTCCCTGGCACAGCAAAAAGCCGGGGAGCGGGGGAACCAAAGAGACCCGTCGATACGGGACTCCGGGGCGAATCGTCGCAAGTCCGCGACGTAGCGCTGCTCTTTCTGCGCGAGCCCGTCAGCTAACCCCGCAGGCGCCCGAAAGAGAAGGGGTTTGCACCCGTGTCGTCCGTCATCGCGCCGGCTCGCCGGCGTTCGCGTTTTGTCATCGGTCTTGCCGTGCTCGCCGCGGCCCTCGCGCCATCGAGCGCACTCGCCGCAGAGCACCTCGGCGACCGCACGCTCCACAAGGGCGACCGCGGCCACGATGTGCGCGTCCTCCAGGACTTCCTCACGCGCGCCGGTTACGCGACCCCGATCGCCGGGGTCTTCGGTCCGCAGACGCTGCACAACGTGCGTCGCTTCCAGCGCGTCCACCACATGACGGTCGACGGCGTCGTCGGCTCCGGCACGAGCAGAGCACTGCGCACGATCGCCGCGCGCCGCGCCCGTGCGCAGGAGCACGCCGAGCAGGATGGAGGCGGCAGCTCCGAGCACATGGGCGACCGCACGCTCAAGAAGGGCATGCGCGGCCACGACGTGCGCGTGCTGCAGGACTACCTCTCGCGCGCTGGCGTCACGACGCCGGTCGACGGCGTCTTTGGCCCCGGCACGAAGAGCAACGTGAAGCGCTTCCAGCGCGCCCATGGCCTCACCGGCGACGGCGTCGTCGGGCCGGCGACGGTCCAGTCGCTGCGCGGCCTCGGCGAGGGCGGTAGCGCCGGCGACAGCGGCGACACGGCACCTGCGCCCGTCGGCCGCGCCCGCCTGCGCGCCGACGGCACAGCGGTCGCACCGGCCGACGCGCCTGCCGCGATCAAGGGCGTGATCGCTGCCGGCAACCGCATCGCGACCATGCCGTATGTCTACGGCGGCGGTCACGGCACGTGGAACGACAACGGCTACGACTGCTCCGGCTCGGTCAGCTACGCGCTCCACGGCGGCGGGCTGATCAACACGCAGCTCGACTCGACGAGCTTCGAGTCGTGGGGCTCGCGCGGCAACGGTCGCTGGATCACGATCTACGCGAACTCCGGCCACGCCTACATGGTCGTCGCCGGCCTGCGCTTCGACACGAGCGGCGCGAGCCCGTCGCGCTGGCAGTCGGACATGCGCTCCGGCTCCAGCTACGTCGTGCGGCATCCGAGCGGCTTTTAGAAACCCGATCGGGGGACGACCGGTTCCCGCGGGCCGCTTCCGGCCAGCGGTCCGCGGGAACCGGCGTACTGCTCCTGGCCACGCGGCTAGCATCGGCGGCATGTCCGCACTCGCCGATTCCTACGCCCTGACCGACGACCAGCTCGCCTTCCGCGACACGATCCGCCGGATGGTGCGCGAGCGCGTGGCGCCGCGCGCCGCCGAGATCGACGAGAAGGCGGAGTACCCCTGGGACCTCCGCCAGCTGTTCGCCGAGCACGACCTCTTCGGCCTGCCGTTCGAGGCCGAGTACGGCGGCACCGGCACCGGCGCACTGATGCTCTGCGTCGCGATCGAGGAGGTTGCGAAGGCATGCGCCTCGAGCGCGCTCATGCTCGCGGTGCAGGACCTCGGCACGCTCCCGATCAGACTCTTCGGCAGCGAGGAGCTGAAGCAGCGCTTCCTGCCGAAGTGCGCCAGCGGCGAGTGGTCGCCGGCGTTCGCGCTGTCCGAGCCCGAGGCCGGCTCCGATCCCGGCGGCATGATCTGCAAGGCCGTGCGGGACGGCGACGACTGGATCGTCAGCGGCACGAAGAACTGGATCACGAACCTCGGCGTCGCCGACTTCTACATCGTCTTCGCGGTCACCGACCCAAAGGCCGGCCACTCGCGCGGCATCAGCGCGTTCGTGGTCGAGAGAGACCGCCCCGGCTTCAGCGTCGGCAAGCTGGAGAAGAAGCTCGGCATCAAGGGCTCGCCGACGGGCCAGCCGATCTTCGACGACGTCCGCATCCCGGGCGCCAACTTGATCGGCGAGGTCGACAAGGGGATGCACGTCGCGCTCGGCACGCTCGACTGGTCGCGCCTCGGGATCGGCGCGCAGGCGCTCGGCATCGCGCAGGGCGCGACCGACTATGCCGCCGCCTACGCGCGCGAGCGCAGACAGTTCGGCCAGCCGATCAACGCCTTCCAGGCGATCCAGTTCAAGCTCGCCGATATGGAGACGCAGACGGCGGCCGGCCGCGAGCTGCTCTACCAAGCGGCTGCGAAGGCGGATCGCGGCGACGCCGACCGTGGCAAGTACAGCGCGATGGCGAAGCTGTTCAACTCCGACAACGCGATGCGCGTGACGATCGAGGCGATCCAGGTGCTCGGCGGCTACGGCTACGTGAGCGAGTACCCGGTCGAGCGGATGATGCGCGACGCAAAGATCACGCAGATCTACGAGGGCACGAACGAGATCCAGCGCCTCGTGATCGCCCGCACCCTGCGGTAAGAACGCGCACGCGCACTTCGGTCCCGGGGTGCGGTCCGAGCGGCTACGCTCGGATGATGTGGTCAAGACTTCCGACCGGCGCCCAGACCGCGTGGTCGGCCATCGCCGCCTTCACACTCGGGATCCTCGCGATCACGCTGCTCGAAGGATTCGCGACGACCTATCCGCTGCGCTTCTTCCAGGGAATCGCCGTCGCGCTCGCGGGCGCGCTCGTGATCACGTTCATCCTCGCGCTCGTGACAGGGCGCCTCGCCGACTGGCGCAATCCGCGCTCGGAGCAGGACTTCGATGCGCTCGTGGAGCGCACCGAGCAGCTCGCGCGCGAGGGGTTCGACGGCGAGGGCGACGACGACTTCGATGACGAAGACGACGACGACCTCGGCTTCGACCCCTGGAACGAGGAAGACTTCAAGGCGCTTGTCAGATCGGCGCTCGACGAGCTGCCGCTCGAGTTCCACCGCGCGCTGGAGCACGTCGCCGTCGTCGTCGGAACCGAAGGGCGCAAGCACCACGCCTACGGCCTCTACCACGGCCCAACCGTCGCGCACGACGGCTTCGCGCGCATCGTCGTCTTCCAGGACACGCTCGTGCGCGACTTCGGGAACGACATCGACTCGCTGCGCGCACAGGTCGTCCGCACCGTCCGCCACGAGCTCGCCCACCATCTCGGCTGGGACGAGGACGGCGTGCGCGGGCTGGGGCTCTAGCCGCGCGTCAGGCCCGCGCAGGCATGATCGGCACGTCGTAGGCGTCGAGCGCGGCGTCGCCGGTGACGAGCGTCAAGCCCTCCGCTTGCGCCTGCGCGACGAGCATGCGATCGAACGGGTCGCGGTGGTGGGAGGGAAGCTCCGCGGCGCGGACGGCGTGCGTGAGCGTGACGTCGAGCAGATCGAAGCCCGCGGTGTTGAGCCGAACGCCTGTATCCTGCGGCACCGCCAGCATTCCCTTCGCGCGCTTGATCTCCAGTTCCCACACGCTCGCGACGCTGACCGCCGCGCTGTTCGCGTCGTCGCGGATGGCAGCAGCGACATCGGCCGCAAGCGCGGGATCGGCCGCCGCAAACCACACCATCACGTGGCTGTCCAGCAGCAGCCTCAATCGAGCATCCCAAACTCGCGGGCGATCTCCTCGTCCGCCTCGTCGAAGTGGGACATGTCGACCTGGCCCTTCCATGCGCCGTAGAACGCTGCACGGCTCGACGGCAAGTGTGCGACGAGGTCCACCATCGCCTGGCCGTTGCGGCTGATAGCGATCTCCTCACCCTGCGCGGCACGATCGAACAGCTCTGGGAGACAAGACGCGGCGACCTCGATGTCTACGCAAGTCATGCGACCAAGGTACGTCGCGTCGCGCACAGCGTCTACAGCACATCCATGGCAACCGGCATCTGAACGCCACCGTTCGTCCTATCCTTCACGGCAGGCCCCCGTGGAGTGCGACCGCCGGGGAAAACGCAGGCCCGTGGAGTGCGACCGCCGGGCACCTCATCGAAAGGAATCACCTCATGTCTGATGCCGTCATCGTCGACGCCGTCCGGACGCCGATCGGCCGTGCCGTCAAGGGCTCGCTGAAGGATGTCCGGGCCGACGACCTCGCTGCCATCCCCCTCAGGGCGCTGCTGGAGCGCAATCCGCAGCTCGATCCCGCCTCGATCGTCGACGTGATGATGGGCGCGGCCGCGGGGGAGGGGGAGCAGGGCTACAACGTCGCCCGCAACGCCTCGATCCTCGCCGGGCTGCCGATCTCCGTCCCCGGCACGACCGTCAACCGCTTCTGCGCCTCCTCGCTGCAGACGCTCCGCATGGCCTTCCACGCGATCAGAGCGGGCGAGGGCGACACGTATGTCGCCGCCGGCGTCGAGGCCGTCTCGCGCCTCGGCGGGGGCGCGCCGCTGCCGTTCCACCCGCAGCTCGACGGGTCGGAGGGATCGCTCGTCAACGTCTACATCCCGATGGGCCTGACGGCCGAGAACGTCGCGGAGCGCGAGGGCATCTCGCGCGAGGCGCAGGACCGCTGGGCCGCGATCTCGCAGCAGCGCGCGGTCGATGCGCAGGCCTCTGGCCACTTCGACTCCGAGATCGTCTCGGTCGTCGTCCCCGAGCACACGGCGACGAACGAGCAGGGCGAGGAGGTCACCGTCCCCGAGACGACCGTCACGAAGGACGACGGCCCGCGTCCCGGCACGACCGAGGAGAAGCTCGCGCAGCTGAAGCCGGCCTTCAGGCCGGACGGCACTGTCACGGCCGGCAACGCCTGCCCGCTCAACGACGGCGCCGCCGCCGTGCTCGTGATGTCGGAGGAGAAGGCGCGCGAGCTCGGAATGAAGCCGAAGGCGCGCATCATCGCCTCGGCCGTCGGTGCGCTCGAGCCGGAGTACATGGGCCTCGGCCCGCTCCCGGCCGTGCGCAACGTGCTCGCGCAGGCGGGCATGACGATGAGCGACGTTGACATCGTCGAGCTGAACGAGGCGTTCGCGGCGCAGGTCGTCCCGTGTCAGCAGGAGTGGGGCATCTCCGACGAGCAGCTCAACCCGTTCGGCGGCGCGATCGCGCTCGGCCACCCGTTCGGGATGACCGGCGCCCGCATCATGACGACGCTGCTCAACGACCTCGAGACGCTCGACAAGACGATCGGGCTCGAGACGATGTGCGTCGCCGGCGGCATGGGGATGGCCATGTTGGTAGAGCGCCTCTCTTGATCGCCTGAGCGACCGATCTCGCGGCGCCGGATCGGTCGGCGATTCCGTTCACGGGCAACCAGCCCGCTCACGGAATCGCCGACCGCCCGGCATCCACGATCTGGGCGCGCTCAGACGATCAGAGCGTGGCTGGGGGCGCGGGCACGCCACCGGTGCCCGCCGGGCGTGTCGCCGGCTGGGGAAACGGCGGACGCGTGAGCGGTCACGGCATCACCGCCGGGCAGTCGACCCCGGCAGAGAGTTCGAGGCCGACCGCCCGACAAATGAGCCGCGGACCCACATCGGGGGTGGGACCGCGTTGAGGAAAGCCTTCACATCGTGTGGTGCTCTCCATCGGTTGGAACGTCCGACACCCGCCGAGGTTGGTTACTTGTGCGCAGGTATGCCCGCGCTGGATGGTGACGCGGCGTCGGGCTCAGCCGGAGTGGCCGTGCGAGCTGCCGGACTGGCCGTGCGAGCCGCCGGACTGGCCAGGCGCTGAACCGGACTGACCGGGCGCTGAGCCGGACTGACCGGGCGGCGAGCCGGACTGGCCAGGCGCTGAGCCGGACTGGCCAGGCGATGGCGTACCTGGGTTCGCCGGTGGGGTCCCGCTGCCGGAGCCGGCGCCTGCCGAGCCCTGTGACGGTTGGTGATGGGACCCGGAGTTGTGATGCGACCCGGAGCCGCCGTGATGTGATCCGGAGGAGCCAGGCGCTTTGCTCTGACCGGGCGGAGCCTGGCTCTGGCCGGGTGGCGTCGTGCCCCAGTGATGAGGAGCCTTGGTGTGTCCGGGTGCGGTCTTGCTCTGCCCGGGGGGAGCCTGGCTCTGGCCAGGCGGGGCAGTGCTCGGGTGCCTGGTGTGGGCGTGTCGAGGAGGAGTCGTCCCGAGCGGCGGCGGCTCGGCGGTCACTGGCGCTGGTGCTGGCGTCGGATCTGGATTCGGCGTCGGCGTCGGTGTCGGCGTGGTAGCGGGAGCGGGACTCTGCACAACGATGCTGGGCGCACCGGCCCTCGCTTCCGCTGGGCGCACGACGATCGGGGCGAGCGCCTGTCGACGGGTCGCGACGGGATCTCGGCCTGCCGGCAGTCGGGTCGTCGCACCATGGTGCGTGAGCTCACCCGTCGAGATTGGCGGGCCGGGATCGGCGTGCGGCGCGTCAACGAGTGGCGCTGCACGCGTTGCGGGTGCTGGATCTCGCTGTTCCAGATGTGTCGTGAGCGCCCCGCCGCCTGCGACGGCGCCGGCGGCCGCGAGCGACAGAGCGAGCTTTCCGGCGCCGGTGGATGAGGTGACCGCGCCCAACAGGCCGCTCGACACCGACGCACCACCGCCGCTGCCGGCAATCACGCTCGCCTTCAGCGCGACACTCGGCACGACCGGGAGCGCAAGCGCCATCAGCTTGCGCTGCGTCGCGACCTCGGTCTTGAACGCGCGACAGCCGTCGCACGTGCGCAGATGCCGGCGCAGCGGACCGCGCCGCAGCGCAGCGCCGCTCGCCGTCGCCAGCTCGACGCGAACGTCCTCGCATGGCGTCGCGCGGGCCTCACGGCTGGCGGCCAACGACGTGCGCGCCTGGAACACGAGTGCCTTCACCTTCTCCCGCGGACAGCCAAGTACGGTCGCGATGCCGGCGTGGTCGAGCGCACCGAGCTCGGCGAGCAGCAGTGCGGCGCGCTGGTCCTCCGGCAGGCAGGAGAGGTCGGCGAGCAGCTCGCGCAGGTCTTCGCGCCGTTCGACCGTCGCGGCGAGGCCGTCGGTCGCCGGCTCGGCCAGCTCGATCGAGACATGCGCGCGTCGCGCCCGCAGCAGCGACAGACAGCGGTTGCGGGCGATCGCGAACAGCCACGGACGCAGGTCGATCTGCTTCTCGCTGCCGACAAGATCGCGGAAGGCGGCGAGGAACGTGTGCTGGACGGCGTCCTCGGCCTCCTCGCGGGTGCCGAGCATGTGTCGGCAGAAACCGAGGATCGCGGGGTGGTGACGGTCGTACAGCGCTTCGAACGCGCCCTCGTCGCCGCTGCGCACGAGCTCGACGAGTCGCTCGTCGCTGACGAGTCGAAGCAGGCGAGCCGGCCGTCGCAGCCGCAGCGGCAGGCGGTCCGCGAGAGCATTCTCCATCTGCGCATTATGAGCCTCACGGCAACTGCAACGCCGAACTCGGCCGAAGGTTGGCGGGGTGGCGTCCGCCGTGACCGTGCGCTTACGTGGGCGCCAGGTCGCTGAGTGGGAGCCGCAGGCTCCCGACGAAGCCGCCCAGCTCGGGGTCGCCGAACGTCGCCACGAGCTGCGCTCTCAGCTGGTCGTCGATCCGGGGCGTGTTTTCATCGCTCGCGACGCTCACGACCGTGAGCGGCGTGCCGTCGACCGTTCCGCGGATCGTCGGCCGGCCGCCCGCGATGTCCAGCGTCAGGCCGGCCACTGACAGCCGCCGCGCGCCGTCGACGAAGTCGAGGCCGCCGACGAGCGCGACGTGCCCGTCTCTGGGGTCGCAGCGGTCAGGGGTGCAGGTCGCGGCTACGCGTGAGCCGGGCGCGGTCGCGAAGGTGAGGCCGTCGGCGTCGCCCTTTGCACCGCCGGTCGGCTCGATGTGCGGCGGCTGCGGCCCGTACGCGGTGCCGTCGAGCGAGAGCGCGAAGCCGAAGCTGTCGACCGCGGCGCTCGCGCGGCCGGGGACGAACGTCGCCGTGACGGTGCCGAGCGGCGAGCCGGCGGGAATCGGGTGCTCGTCGATCCGCGGGCCCTTGCAGCGCAGGCCGTTGAGCATGCCGGTCAGCGGCGCGAGCATCGTCGCGCGTCCTCTCACCGTCGCGACGAGGTGGCCGTGGACCGTCCTCGTCGCGACCTTCACGCCGTGCAGCTGCGCGAGTCGCACGCGCGGAGCCGTGCGGGCGCTGTTGGAGTGCACCGGGCGGATCGTCCCCGTCAGGTACGCGCGTCTGCCGGCGAGCTGGATGCCGACGTCGGTCGCGGCAAGTGCTCGCGGCCGCGGGCCGAAGATGCGGTCGACGTGGATCGCCTGGCCGGGCACGATCGTCTCGCCGCTGCGGCGGGCGATGTCGAGCTGCCCGCGCGGCTCTCTCACGTGACCGACGAAGCGGGGCGTCGAGACCTTC
Source organism: Conexibacter sp. (assembly GCA_036009645.1). GTDB lineage: Bacteria > Actinomycetota > Thermoleophilia > Solirubrobacterales > Solirubrobacteraceae > Conexibacter. The sequence goes on along the minus strand of DASYLH010000026.1, from coordinate 45,599 downwards.
GACCAGCCGCCCGTGAAGATGAGGCAGTTGCCGGCGCTGTGCGACCACACGCTGCCGGGCCCCGACGGCATCGTGTACGCGATCTGCAGGTCCCAATCGGCTGCGGGCGCAGCCGAGGCGGCCACCGCGAGCAGCGACAGGACGAGAATCGGCGCGGCGATCATCGAGCGCATGAAACGCATGCGCGCACCGTACCGGCCCCGGCCGACTCAGTTCGTGGCTGGTGCGCCGAGCGACAGCGCGAAGCGCTCCTGCGCGTCCGTGTGCCAGCCGTCGAGCCGCAGCCCGGCGGCGGCGAAGTCCTCCTCGACACGCTCGCGCGTGAACTTCGCGCTGATCTCCGTGCGGATCTCCTCGCCCTTGCTGAGCTCGATATCGAGGCCGAGTGCCTCGACGCGCACGGCGCATGCCCGTCGTGCGCGCAACCGCATCTCGATCCACTCGTTGCGGCGGTCGAAGAAGGCGACGTGCTCGAAGTCGGCGAGCGGGAAGTCGGCGTCCAGCTCGCGGTTGAGCACGTGCAGCACGTTGCGGTTGAACTCCGCCGTCACCCCGGCCGCATCGTCGTAGGCCGCTTCGATCGTGCCTGGATCCTTCACGAGGTCCGTGCCGAGCAGCAGGCGGTCGTCGGGCCCGAGCAGCGCGGCGATCTCGCGCAGCAGCCGTCGCCGGCTGCCGGGTGGGAAGTTGCCGATCGTGCCGCCGAGCAGCGCGACGATGCGCGGCTCGCCGAGCGTCGGCGGCGGGATGCGGTCCAGATGGCGCTCGAAGTCGCCGATCACCCCATGCACGCGCAGGCCCGGATACTCCTCGACGAGCGCCTCGGCGCTCGCGCGCACGACCGACTCGGCGACGTCGAACGGGACATAGCGGCGCAGCTGCTTCGCCGCTGCCATCGCGTCGAGCAGCACGCGCGTCTTCGCGGCGGTGCCCGAGCCGAGCTCGACGAGCTCGGCGGCGCCGGTCGCGGCGACGATCGCGCTGGACTGCGCCTGCAGGATCGAGCGCTCGGCGCGGGTCGGGTAGTACTCCGGCAGCTCGGTGATCTGGTCGAACAGCTCGCAGCCGCGCTCGTCGTAGAAGTGCTTCGGCGGCAGCTCCTTGAACGGTCGCGTGAGGCCGTCGAGCACGTCCTCGGCGAGCCCGCGCTCGTGCGCCTCGTCGAGGTGGTCGTCGATCGTGATGTCGGGCTGGAATGTCGAAGACATGGAGATCGCTCACGCGTCCTTCGCTATGCGCAGCCCGGCAAAGATCTGCCGGCGCTGCGGGTGGTCCCAGTTGCGGAACGTGGGGGTTGCGACGCGACTGCGCGTCGCCCATGAGCCGCCACGCAGCACGTAGTAGTCGCCGCGGAAGAAGACCTCGGAGTACTCGCGGTAGGGGTAGGCGGCAAAGCCGGGGTAGCCGTCGAAGCCGCCGGCGGTCCACTCCCACGTGTCGCCGATCATGCCGAGGCAGCCGGTGGGGGAGGCGCCGGCGGGCTGGGTGCCGACGGCGACGGTGCCGAAGGCGCGCTGGTCGACGTTGGCGACGTCCGGACCTGCGTCAACGGTGTCCCCCCACGGCTGGGAACGTGCGGTTCCCGTCTGCTGGTCCCAGGTCGCCGCCTTCTCCCACTCCGCCTCGGTGGGGAGGCGTGCGTCGTGCGCGCGGGCAAAGGCGTCGGCCTCGAACCAGGAGACGTGGACGACCGGATTGTGCGGGTCGAGCGGCTCGCAGCGGTCCATCCGCCACTCGCGCCCGTCGGCCGTCCACCCGGCTGGGCGCTCGATGTCGTACTGCTCCTTCCAGGCCCATGCCTCGCGCGTCCACCACTCCGGACGGGCGTAGCCGCCGCCTTCGATGAATGCCCGGAACGCGCCGTTGGTGACGGCTGTGCGGCCGATGCGGAAGGCGGGCAGGTCGAGGCCGTGGCGCGGGCGCTCGTTGTCGTAGGCGAAGCCCTCGGCGGGCGCACCGATCGTGCAGGCACCGGCGGCCACCTCCACGAGCTCGAGCCCGGTCAGGTCGGTGAGCGCGGCGTCGACCGATGCTCCGAAAGTTGGCGCGTCAGCGCTCGGTGGCGCCGGCAGGTGCGCCAGCTGCATCGTCTGCAGCATCGTCTCGGTGTGCTGCTGCTCGTGGCGCACGACGAGCTCGTGCAGTGTCTGGTCGGCGCCCTCGCGCCCCGCCAGCTCGAGCACCCGCTCGCGCACGGCCGCCAGGTAGGCGAGCGCGTCGCCACGGCGCAGGTAGGGGAGGTCGCCACGGTGTGCACGTGGCGTCTCGAACGCGTCGTACACCTCCGCAAGGTCCGGCCGCAGCAGCGGCAGGCCGCCACCGCGATGCGCAAGCCACAGGTCCTCGAACGCGGCGATGTGGCCGAGATCCCACACGAGTGGGCTCATCAGCGGCGAGTGGACACGTTCGAGCGTGTCGTCGTCGAGGTGCGCGACGAGCGCGAGCGTGCGCGAGCGCGCGTCGCTCAGCGCGTCGAGCACGTCCCCTGTCGCGCCCGGCGGCGCTGCCGTCTCGCTCGGCATCCCCGTCAGTCTGTCACGTCGCGCCGCAGTGAAACCACCTTCGGGCTGACTTCTCACGATCGCAAGAAGTCGCGGGCGACCCTCGGCCGGTCGTCAGCTGCCGTCCGGCGCCGCGGCCCGGTCGGCGATCAGCTCGACCGAACCACCCTCGCCGAGCAGGCTCGCGGGCACATGCGGGTCGGGGCCCGAGAGCATCTGGCCGACCGCCCATGCCTTGCCTGTGCCCGCCGTCAGCACGACGATCGCGCGTGCTGCGCGCAGCACCGGCAGCGTCAGCGTCACACGCTCGAAAGGCGGCTTTCTGCCGTGTACGGCGATGCACAGGCGCTCGCGCTCGTCGAGCGTCGGGTCGTCGGGGAAGAGCGAGGCCGTGTGGCCGTCTTCGCCGAGGCCGAGCAGCGCGAGGTCGAGCGACGGCAAAGTCCCGGCCGCTTCGCTCGGGACGGAGGCCCGCAGCTCTCGCTCGTAGTCCGCCGCCGCTGCTGCGGGATCACCATCGCCCGCGCGTGCGACGGCGTGAACGATCGGCCGCGGGCTGCCCGGATCATCTGGCAGCCGATCGAGCAGCGCCCGGCGCACAAGCGTGTCGTTGCTGTCGGGATCGTCGAGCGGCACGCAGCGCTCATCGCCGAACCACAAGTGCACGTTGCGCCAGTCAGTCACGATCTCGGCCAGCAGCTCGTAGGTGCGTGCCGGGGTTCTGCCGCCCGCGAGCGCGACGTGGGCGACGCCGCGCGCCGCGCACGCCGCTTCGATCGCGGCTGCGACCACCTCTGCGCACGTGCGCGCGGCTGCCTCGGCGTCCTCCACGACGGTCACGTCGATCATCCGGCCTCCTGGGGGTGCATTCCGTCGAGCAGTGCGGTGAGCGCGCGACCGTAGCCGGGCGTCGGCGTGTCGAACATCCCCAGTGCCGCAGCGAACGCCCGCGCCGGGTTGGGCGCCGCGACAGGGGCCCGCAGCGCGATCGCATGCGATCCGGCGTGCAGCGCGAGCGCATGGATGCCGGTGAGGTTCGGCTCCTCCGGCGGCCCGAGCGCGATCTCCACGCCCCCGCCGTCAGCGTGCCGGGCCGATCCGCTCCAGCCGTGTGGCTCCGGCGTCAGGCGCTCGATCGCCCAGCCGGCGCGCGCCGCGATCCAGCCGGCCAGCAGCAGCGCGCTCGCCTGCTGCGGCGCGCATGAGCGCAGCTCGACGCGCTCAACGCGGTCCAGCAGGGCCAGTGCGTCCGGGTCGTCGAAGCGTGCCGCGACGTGGCGCCGCCAGCGCCGCAGGCGCAGCCATGCGACATCGCGCACGCGGGCAACGTCGAGTGCCGCGGCGCGCCTGAACGCGGCCGGCAGGTCCGCGCCGCTGGCGCTCGCCGAGTCGAGCACGATCGCGTCCGCGAGTGTCGCGAGCGGGTCTTGCGCGCGGCTTTCGCGCGTGCCCGGCAGCCACAACACGGTCGGCAGGCCGGCGACGCGCAGTGGGCGCACGAGCGAGTCGGCGTGCGTGAGCCGCTCGGCGCCGGCGACGAGCAGCGCCATGTCGTGGCAATGCCCGGCGCAGCCCGCGCCCGAGCCGATCGTGCAGTCGATCGCGACGGTCGCGTCGAGCCGCGGCGCGGCGTGCTCCCGCACGACGATCGTGCGGGAGGGATGGCGGTCGGCGAGCCCTCCGAGCTGCCCCGCGAGCGCGTCTGGGGCGACGTCGTCTCCCGGCGCTACGAGCAGGTTGAGCGTGCGGGTGGCGGCGTGGCCGTGCTCGTGGCGCGCGTGCTCGCGGTTGAGCGCCATCAGCCGCTCGGCGACCTCGCCGGCGGACACGTCCTCGCCGTGCCACTCGCTGCGCTCGCGCGCGTCTGCAGGACCACCGTCGGCGAGCGCGCTCACAGCGGCCTCCACGCACGCCCGTCGCGCGCGAGCAGCTCGTCGGCGCATGCCGGCCCAGCACTTCCCGCCTCGTAGGGCTGCGGCTCGCCTGAGCCTCCCTCCGCCCACGCGGCCAGCACCGGGTCGACGATCTCCCATGCCGCCTCGACCTCGTCCGCGCGTGTGAACAGCGTCGCGTCGCCCAGCAGCGCGTCGTGCAGCAGCCGCTCGTACGCCTCCGGCGACTCGCGCAGGAACGACGTGCCGTACTGGAAGTCCATCTGCACCGGGCGCATCCGCAGCGCGGTGCCGGGAACCTTCGCTGCGATCTGCAACGTCGCGCCCTCGTTCGGCTGCACGGAGATCACCAGCTCGTTTGGCGGCGGCGATCCGTCGAGCGTGCGGAACGGCTGGTGCGGCGCCGGCTTGAACGCGATCGCGATCTCGGTCGTGCGCAGCGGCAGGCGCTTGCCGGTGCGCAGGTAGAAGGGGACGCCTGCCCAGCGCCAGTTGTCGATCTCGACACGCAGCGCCGCGTACGTGTCGCTGCGCGAGTCGGCCGGGACGTCCTCCTCCTCGCGGTAGCCGGGCACCTGCTCGCCACCGAGCCAGCCGGCCGTGTACTGGCCGCGTACTGCGTCCTTCGCCGGGTCCAGCGGCCGCACGGCGTGCAGCGCCTTCGCCTTCTCGTCCCGCACGAGGTGCGCATCGAAGCTCGCGGGCGGCTCCATCGCGACGAGTGACAGCAACTGCAGCGCGTGGTTCTGGATCACGTCGCGCAGCGCGCCGGCGCGGTCGTAGTAGCCGGCGCGGTGGCCGATCCCGAGGTCCTCGGCGACGGTGATCTGCACGTGGTCGATCGCCGTGCGGTTCCAGAGCGGCTCGAAGATGCCGTTGCCGAAGCGCAGCACCAGCAGGTTCTGGACCGTCTCCTTGCCCAGGTAGTGGTCGATGCGGAAGACCTGCCGCTCCTCGAACGACTCCTCGATCGCCGCGTTCAGCACGCGAGCGCTCGCGAGGTCGTGGCCGAACGGCTTCTCGATCAGCAGCCGCGTCGGCGGGTCGGCGCCGCGCCCGAGCCCGGCGGCGGCCAGCTTGCGGGCCGTCTCGGCAAAGAAGGTGGGGGCGATCGCGAGGTAGAAGAGCCGCTGCGAGGGCTCTCCGTCTTCCTCGTCGCCGGCGTCGAGACGTTGCGCGAGCGCGTCGAACAGCTCGGAGCTGCCGTAGTCGCCGGCGACAATGCCGATGCGCGGCTCGAGCGCATCCCACAGCCGCTCGTCGAGCGGCCGCCGGGCATGTGCGTCGATCGCCTCGCGCACGTGGGTGCGGAACGAGGCCTCATCTCTGCCCTCTCGCACGACGGCGAGCAGGCGGAAGCGCTCCGGCAGGCGCCCGTCCGCCAGCAGGTCGTAGACGGCGGGCAGCAGCTTGCGTGCGGCGAGGTCGCCGGTTGCGCCGAACAGGACGAGCGTCGACGGCGGCGGCAGCCGCTCGTCGACGTCCTGTGCGAACGGGTTCGCAGGTGTGGTGACGGGTGCCTGCGCCGTGCTCACGCGAGCGCCGCGGCGAGCGCGGCGATCCCGGCGGCGTCGGCGTCGCCGCTCAGCTCGATCCGCAGGAACGGCAGCTCGTGCGAGCCCAGCGCTTGCCCGTCGCCGATCGCCTGTGCACGCACGAGCGCGGCGAAGTCGTACTGCTGGCCGGGGATCTCGACCTTCGTGCCGCTGGAGTCGACGAGCTGCACGAACACGCCGATCGGCGCTCCGCCCTTGTGCAGCTGCCCGGTCGAGTGCAGAAAGCGCGGGCCGTAGCCGACCGTCGTGGCCGCCCTCGTGCGGTGGCGGATCGCCGTGCGCAGCGTCGTCAGCGCCTCGTCCACGGCTGGGTCCGGCGCCAGGTACGCCATCGTCGCGACGTAGGCGCCCGCGCCGGCCTTTGCGTCGAGCAGCTCTCGCAGCGCCGCGGCAGCCTCATCACCGCTCACGCTCCCGGCATCCTGCGCGGGGAACGAACCATCGTGCACGTACGCCTCGATCGTCGCGACCGTGAGGTCCTTCGCCGCCTGTACGTTCGGCTGGTCGAACGAGTTGATCCCGATCACCGCGCCCGCCACCGCGATCGCCATCTCGGCGTGGAACATCACGGCGCCGAGGTCGACCTTCTCCTCGAACGGGATCACGATCACGGGGTGGCCGGCATCGGCGAGTGCGTCGAGCCGGCTGCTGCGCTCGGCGTCGCCCTCGCCTCTGGCGTTCTGCAGATGCAGGAAGACGCGATCGTCGCCGTACTCGCTCGGGTCGCCGAGCGGCTCGTCGGCGATCGGGACGATCCCCTTGCCGTGCTTGCCGGTGCTCTCGGCGACGAGCTGCTCGATCCACAGCCCGGTCGAGCCGAGCGGCTCGTCGATCACGAGCGTGAGCTTGTCGCGGCCGCTGATCGCCAGCTCGCCGAGCGCGAGCCCGAGCCACAGTGCCGGCGCGTCGCCGGGTGCCAGCGACGGGTCGGCGGCACGCGCGGCGACCTCGGCTCGCTCCAGCAGCCCGCGCACGTCGGCCCCGATCAGCGCTGCCGGCACCACGCCGAACGCGCTCAGCGCCGAATAGCGCCCGCCGATGTCGGGCGCGCCATGGAAGACGTGGCGGAAGCCCTGCTCTTGCGCGAGCTCCTCGAGCTTGGTGCCCGGGTCCGTCACCGCGGCCCACTGCCGGCCGTCGGGCACGAGCGCGTGGAAGTGCGCGTGCATCGAGCGCGGCTCCAGCGTCCCGCCGGACTTCGAGGAGACGAGGAACAGCGTTCTGTCGAGCGGCAGCTGCGCCTGCAGCCCGGCGACCGCGTCGGGGTGCGTCGAGTCGAGCACGTGAAGCTTCAGATAGCTGTCGGCGGTGCCGAATGTCTGCCGGAAGACCTCGGGCGCGAGCGACGAGCCGCCCATCCCGAGCAGCGCGCAGTCGGTGAAGCCGTCCGCGCGGACCGCCTCCACGAACGTGAGCACGTCGTCGAGGTGCTCGAGCGACTGCTCGGCGATCGTCAGCCAGCCGAGCCGCTCGGACGGCTTGTCATCGCCGGGACCCCACAACGAGTCGTCCTTCGACCACACGCGGCGCAGCACGTTCTGATCGCAGCCCCACACGGCGCGTGCGCCGATCGAGCGTGCCTGCGCGTCCGTCAGGCGCGCCTCGATCGCGGCCGGCTCGCCCGCGAGCACGGCGGCCCGGCGCCGCTCGATGCCGGCCAGCAGCGTGTCCATCGCCTTCGCGAACGCGACGATGCCCGCCTCCAGCAGCTCGTCGGTGACCTCGTCCATCGAGACGCCGGCAGCCTCGACCGCGGCGATCGCCTCGTGGGCGGCCGGGGCGGCGTCCGGCAGGTACGGCTCGACGGGCTGGCCGTGGTCCTGGTAGGCGAGCAGCGTCGCGAGCGGCATCGTGTTGACGGTCTCGAGGCCGGCCAGCTCGGCGACGTACTTGACGTCGGAGTAGCGCGGGTCCTTCGTGCCAGTGGAGGCCCACAGCAGACGTTGCGGCCTGGCGCCCTGTGCCTTCAACGCGGCGAAGCGCTCCCCGGCCACCAGCTCCAGCCAGCGCTCGTACGCGAGCTGGGCGTTCGCGACCGCGGCCTGCCCGCACAGCTCGTCTCTGCCGAGCGCCTTCAGGCGCTTGTCGACCGCGGTGTCGACGCGCGAGACGAAGAACGAGGCGACCGACGCGACGTGGTCGACCGGCTTGCCCGCCGCCGCACGGTCCTCGAGCCCGGCGAGCCACGCCTCGGCGATTGACGCCCACGCGTCGAGCGAGAACAGCAGCGTGACATTGATGTTGATCCCGTCGGCGATCGCGGCGCGGATCGCCCCGACGCCCTCGGGCGTGCCGGGGATCTTGATCATCACGTTCGGGCGGTCGACGCGCGCCCAGTAGTCGCGCGCCATCGCGAGCGTGCCGTCCGTATCGCGCGCGAGCCCGGGCGCGACCTCGAGCGAGACGTAGCCGTCCACGCCCCCGGTGCGCTCCCACACGGGACGCAGCACGTCGGCCGCTCCCTGCACGTCGGCAATCGCGAGGTCCTCGTAGATCGCCTGCACGTCGGCGCCGTCGTTCGTCAGCTCGGCGAGCCGCTCGTCGTAGTCGGGGCTGCCGAGGATCGCCTGCTCGAAGATCGACGGGTTTGACGTCACGCCCACCACGCCGTCCTCGTCCACGAGCCGCTGCAGGTCCCCGCCCGTCAGCATCGAGCGGCGGATCGAGTCGAGCCAGGCGCTCGTGCCGAGCTCGGCCAGGCGGCCGATCGGGTGCGTCGCGGGGACGGTGCTCATGGGTGGCGGTCTCCTGTCACGGGGTTTGGGTCAGCTGGTTGGGTCGGAAGGAAGTCCGTCGAGGCCGTCGCGCTCCAACGCGGCGATCTGGCCGAGACGGCGCACGTGGCGCTCCTCGCCGCTGAACTCGGCAGCGGCGAACGTGCGCACGAGCTCGCGCGCAAGCTCCGGACCGATGACCCGCGCGCCGAGGCACAGCACGTTCAGATCGTCGTGCTCGACACCCTGGTGTGCGGTGTACGTGTCGTGAACGGTCGCGGCGCGAACGCCGGGCAGCTTCGCCGCCGCAACCGACACGCCCGCGCCCGATCCGCACACGAGCACGGCGCGCTTGGCACCGTCCGCAAGCGCCCGCGCGACGGCGGCCGCGGCATACGGATAGTCGTCGTAGGTGCCGACGTCGAGGAGCTCGTGACCACCGTCGTTCAGCGCCGCTTCGACCGCGTCTCGCAGCGGCACGCCGGCATGGTCGAAGGCGCAGGCGATCCTCATCCGCACGCAGGCTACATGCCCGGTCGAACGCCGCGGAAACAGGCGTTCAGCCTGTACGGACCGCGTAGCGCAGGTACAGCGAGTCGGCGCGTTCGAGCACCCACACCAGCTCGAGCGTGGACGGATTCGCGAGCGCCGGGCCGCTGCTCATCGTCGGGCCGGTTCCGCCGCCGGCAAGCTGCGGCGCGAGCGTCAGGAACACCTCATCGACGAGCCGCTCGTGCAGCAGCGCTCCCATCAGCGTCGGGCCGCCCTCGCACAGCAGCGAGCGCACGCCGTGCTCGGCGCGCAGGTGGCGCAGCGCGCTCGTCAGCGTCAGCTCGGCCGGGTCGAGCCGTACGAGCGTGACGCAGGCCGCGCACGCGGGCGCGGGCGTCTCCGGCGGGGCGAAGACGACGACGTTCGCCTCACGCTCCTCGAACAGCGGGGCATCGAGCGGCAGCTCGCCGCTGCGGCTGACGGTGGCGATCAGCGGCTCGGGCGCGAGGCCCAGCGCCTCCCGCGCCGCGCGCAGCTCAGGCCGTCTGACCGCGCGCCCGTAGCGCTCGATCCCGAGCGTGCGCGTGCCGATCAGCAGCGCGTCGACCTGCGTGCGCAGGCGACGGAAGGTCTCCATGTCGCCGTCGTCGCCGATCGCGCCGGAGCGCCCGTCGATCGTCGCGCGCCCGTCGGTGGTCGTCGCGAAGTTCGTCACGACCCACGGCCGCGCGTCGTGTGCACGTGCGCCGAGCCCCAAGTCGCCGAGCAGCTCGATGCTGTCGACCGTCGCCGGGTCGGGGTGGAGACGCTGGAACTGCATCGCGCCGCACCTTACCCCGCGCTCGTATGGCGGATCCCTCAGCCGCGACCGCTGATAGCGTCCGCGCGCGGCGGCCCCACCGCGCCCCCGAACGCCGCCCTTCTCGATGACATCAGCAGATCAGCCTTCCCGTCCTGACCGCAACCTCGCGCTGGAGCTCGTGCGCGTCACCGAGGCCGCCGCGCTCGCCGCCGCCCGCCTCGTCGGCCGCGGCGACAAGGAGGCCGCCGATCAGGCCGCCGTCGACGCGATGCGCTTCGTGCTCGACTCGGTGCCGATGGACGGCCTCGTCGTGATCGGCGAGGGCGAGAAGGACGAGGCGCCAATGCTCTACAACGGCGAGCACATCGGCAACGGCACGCCGCCGCAGGTTGACATCGCCGTCGACCCGCTCGAGGGCACCCGCCTGACGGCGCTCGGAATGCCGAGCGCGCTCGCGGTCATCGCGCTCGCCGAGCGCGGCTCGATGTTCGACCCGGGCCCGTGCGTCTACATGGAGAAGATCGCCGGCGGCGAGGAGATCGCCGACCTGCTGTCGCTCGACCGGCCACTGCCCGAGACGCTCAGACTGATCGCGGAGCGCAAGGGGATGGGCATCGGCGACGTCACGGTGGTCATGCTCGATCGGCCGCGCCATGAGGACGCGATGAAGCAGGTGCGCGAGGCCGGAGCCCGCATCCGCCTGATCCTCGACGGCGACGTCTCGGCCGCGCTGCTCGCGGTCAGCGAGCGTTCGCCGGTCGACCTGCTGTGGGGCATCGGCGGCACGCCCGAGGGCGTCATCTCCGCCGCGGCGCTCAAGTGCATGGGCGGCCAGCTGCTCGGGCGCCTGTGGCCGCGTAACGACGAGGAGAGAAGCGCCGCGCTCGCCGCCGGTTACGACCTCGAACGAGTCCTCACCTGCGATGACCTGTGCGCCGGCGACGACGTCTTCTTCTCCGCCACCGGCGTCACCGACGGCGACGTTCTCCAGGGTGTCCGCTACCGCGGCAGAGGCGCGACGACGGAATCGCTCGTGATGCGCTCGCGCTCGGGCACCGTGCGCCGCGTCCACGCGCGCCACGACCGCTCGAAGCTCCGCGCGGTCACCGGCGGCCGCTACGGCTGAGTAGCAGGGTCCGGCGCCGCAGCCGGTGACGGCAGCGGCGGGTCGGGCACGTCGTCGACGGTCAGTCCCTCGGCGAAGCGGCCGACGCGCGACTCGGCGAGGTCCAGTCGTGCCAGCGAGCGCAGGAAGCCGTACGTCACGAGCACGTGGATGCGCGACTGCGTGATGCGGTAGACCGGCCGGCTGAAGCCCCGTGCGATCGACGGGTAGAAGTTCGCGACGGCGACCTCGACGCGGATGCGTGCAGGGCGGGCGGGGTCCGCATCATGTGACGGCAAGCGCTGCACGTCGATCTGCAGGTAGCCGTCGCCGTTGTGGCCGCGCCGCTGCACCAGCAGGCCGTCCTCGATCCGCCAGCGGACGGTGCCGCGCTGCTCGTCCATCGCGTACTCGGGCGCCTTGAAGCGCAGCAGCCGCAGCGGCCGGCGCAGCAGCACGACGGTGCGCTGCTCGTCGCCGTAGTCGACGCGGATCAGCCCGAGTGTGACGTGCGTGAGGAAGCGCCAGTACGTGCGCGCCAGGCGCTCCAGCTGCATGGGGCTCCACAGCGCCTCCAACGCGTCGGCCGGCAGCGTCAGCTCGCCGACCTGCACCGAGCGGACGGCGCCCTCCGCGCCCATCGACGTGTCGTCGTCGAGGCTCGCGATGCGCCCCGGAGCGTGCTCGGCGCGCTGGTGGCGGCGGGCGGCGACGACGGCCGCGGCGAGGGCGAGCAGCGCGAGCAGAGGAGCGAGCACGCCTGGATTGTGCCCGGCGGGCTCCGATCGGAGCCCCAGACCCGTAGCGCTACTCGAGCGCGAGCGGCTGCAGGTGCCGCATGTCGACCATCTTCACGACCGATTCGCCGTACCACGGCAGCTGCGTGGCGCCGGCGAGGCCGCGACGGGCGTCGTACGGGCGCAGGCCGCTCGGGGTCGCGAGCGCGAAGCCGCGCCTGCCGAGCTCCTCGACTATCCCCGGGTCGGCGCGGGTGGGCACGATGATCGTGTTGCCCCCTGCGCTGCGCAGTGCGGCGAGCACCGCGTCGACTTGCTGCACCGTGTGAATCGAGTCGACCCCGGTGTAGGGGGACACGTCGACGATGCCGTACGCGTCTGCCACGCGGTGCCCGGTCGTGATCAGAACGGCGACCGGCGCTCCCCGTCGGACCACGAAGCGCGACGGTCCGTCCGCCAGCGAGCTCACGAAGGTGCGCGTGCGTGGGTCCGTCGGCGGCGCGAGCGGATGCCGGTAGCGGGAGTCCGGCTGGGGAACGAAGCCCGCCTGGATGCGGTCCAACTGCGACCACGGAGCTGGGATCTGGACGACGGAGCACACCGCGATCCCGAAGCCGACGAGCACGGTGACGGCGCCGATCGACGAGCGCAGCGGTGGGCGTCTGGCCAGCATGCGCAGCGCGACGTAGGTCAGCAGCACGATCGCGAGTGCCCACACCGAGAACGTCGTGCGCAGCGCTTCGGGCTGCGATCGCCCGACGTAGTACGTCGCCGACCCGAGCCCGAAGATGCCCGCCCACGCGAGCATCCCGGTCAGCACGCGGTTCGTCGCGCCTCGCAGCGCCCGCGCCGTCGCCACGCCGATCGTCGCCACGTAGGTGAGGTAGATCGCGGTGTGGAGGCCGAGGGTGCCCGGCAACGGCAGCATCGCGTATCCGCCGGCGCCGTAGATGCGGGCGTAGTCGACCACGCGGTCGAGTTGCGGCAGCGATCCGGCGCGCGCCAGCGTCAGGAGCGACACGAGCGCCACCGCCGTGGCGAGTCCGGCCGCGAGCCCGCCGGCGAGCGTGCGCGCGGATCGGCGATCGTCCATCGTCCACACGACAGCGGCCACGCTCGCGCCCACGGCCGCGGCGCCGAAGTCGGCGTTGTTGACGAGCGCGAGCCCGCCGGCGGCGAACAGCAGCCACAGGCCGGTCATCCGGCCGTAGCCGCGCTCGATCTGGCGCGCAGTCAGCCACGCGACGAGATACGGGCCGGCGTAGCGCAGCGGGAAGACACCGAAGTAGTTCGCGAACGAGCCGCGGTTGACCGTTGCCGCGCCTATCGAGAAGAGGCTCGTCGCCAGGAACGGCACGTACAGCAGCAGCGCGGCGAGCGAGGTGCGCGTCACGCGGCGCAGGACGCCGTAGATCGCGAGCAGCGCGAGCGACGTGAGCGCGCACATCGTGAGCGTGAAGACGAGCAGCGAGTCGCCGCCCACGCCGTGCATCACGAGTGCAGTGACCAATGGCCACAGCGCCGAGTACTGCGAGCTGAAGTCGACGAGCGGCGTCCGTCCGTTGAGGACGGCATACGTTTCGTCGAGCGTGAAGCCGAGGTGGTAGCGGACCGCTTCGAGGACGGACCCGATCGATTCCTCCGTGTTGATCGCGTGCGTCAGCCACACCGCGGTCAGCAGGACCGCCGCCGCGAGCGCGCCCCAGCGCCGTCCGGGCGACTCGCGCAGCAGCGCGGCGGCACGCGTCCGCACCGCGGCACTCCGTGCCGCCAGCAGGAGCGTGCCGGCGATCGCGGCCGCCGCCACGAGCGTCGCCGGATTGAAGTACCGCTCGCGTATCGCGACGCCCACGACGCGCGTGTACGTCGCGCCGTAGTGGAGCCTGTATTGCGCGACGAAGCACGCGATCAGTAGCACGACGAATGCGAGCTGACCGATCGGAGCGGCCAGTTCGACGACGCGAGGCGGAAGCGGCGGCTGGCGCCGGTAGACCCATCGGGTCGTCAGCGCCAGCAGGATCGGTCCAGCGAGCGCGATCAGATAGCGAGCGTGCTCGGTGGACTCGTCATAGGCGCCTGCGGCCGACGACGGGAAAAACGTGAAGTCAGCACGGCTCCGCCCGAGCAGGTCCCCCAACGGTGGCCCGAGCAGCAGGATCGCGGTGGCGACGATCGCCGCGCACGGGATCGCGCAGAGCCACGCCGCGGTTGCGGCGTCCTGCGTGCTGCGCGCGGCTGCGCGCGATTTCCCCCGATGCGAGGCGACCGCCGCCTCGGAGGCGGCGCTTGCCATGAGCTGACTCTAGAGTCGGCGGGCCGGAAAGGGAAGCGACAAGCGGTCTCGCTACAGCCGCTCGATCGCGACGCGTGTGCCGGCGGTCGCGACGTCGTCGCCGGCAGGGACGAACGCGAGCGCGTCGGCGGCGGCCAACGATGCCGTCACGTGCGAGCCCTGGGCACCCGTCGGCGTCGCCCGCAGCGTCCCGTCGCGAGCGTCCAGCCGTACGCGTACGGCCTGGGTGCGCCCGCGCCGCTTCACGTCCTCGGTCAGGGTCGCCTGCTCGCGTGGCGGCAGCGGCTTGGCGCCCTGCAGCGCGCGCAGCGCCGGCCGCACGAACAGCGCGAACGTGACGTAGCTGGAGACGGGGTTGCCGGGCAGGCCGAAGACGAGCTGTGCGCCGCGCGCGCCGAACCACGTCGGCTTGCCGGGTTGCAGGTCGACGCGCCAGAAGCGCTCCGTGACGCCGAGTGCCTCGAGCGCCGGCTTGACATGGTCGTGCGGTCCGACCGAGACCCCACCGGAGACGACCACGACGTCCGCGTCCCCGAGCGCGGCCGCAAGCGCTGCCTGCGTCGCCTCGCGCGTGTCGCGGACGGCTGTCGCGGTGACGACCTCGGCGCCCTCTTGCGCGGCGAGCGCGGCGAGCATGACCGCGTTCGAGTTGTGGATCTCGCCGGGTCCGAGCCGGCTGCCGGGCGGACGCAGCTCGTCGCCGGTGGCGAGGATCGCGACGCGCGGCCGGCGCGCGCATGACAGCAGCCCGGCGCCGGCGCCGACGGCGACGCTCAGGGCGCCCGCGCCGAGCACCGTCCCAGCGGTCAGCACGACGCTCCCGGCGCGCAGGTCCTCGCCCGCGCGGCGGACGTGCTGGCCCGGCGCGACGGTGGCCGTCAGCGTCACGTGGCCGTCGGCCTCATGCACCTGCTCGACCGGCGCGACCGCGTCGGCGCCGTCCGGCATCGCTGCGCCAGTCGAGATGCGGATCGCCTCACCCGCGGCGAGTGTCCTGGACGCTGGACTGCCTGCGCGCGACTCGTCCACGATCCACAACTCCCCGCTGGACGCGTCACTGCGAACAGCAAAGCCGTCCATGGCCGAATTGTCGAAGTGGGGGACCTCAGCGGCGGCGATCAGATTCGCCGCGAGCACTCGGCCGGCCGCATCCTCAATGCTGACGGGCTCCGCTGCCAGCGGCGCGCATCTGGACGCCACCTCCGCGCGGGCGGCTTCGATCGACAGCAGCTCGGTCGGCACGCGTCCATTCTGTCCATCCGCGGGTGCAGGTGTCGGGAGCCGCTGATATAGACAGCGGAATGACGGATCAGGGGACACCACGTCCGAATCGGCCCATGCCCGTGGAGCGGGCCGAGGCCGAGCTGCTCGCCGGTCGCGCGCAGGCGGTCGCGAAGGGATGGCTGCTGACACTGCTCGAGCGCGCGCCGCTCGACGCCGTCGCATCGATCCCCGCTGCCGATCTCGCCGCCGAAGGACCGGCCGTCTGCGCCGCCTTCGCCCGCGCCCTGGGCGCCGACGCAGAGCTCGACCGGCTGCGCCTCGCCGGCGACCTCGCCCCGCTCGTCCAGCGCATCCCCGCGCTCACCGGAGCGCACGCCGCAAGCGAGACGCTGGCCGCCGTCGACGCACTGCGTGCCTGCGTCTGGGCCGCCGCCATCGAAGCCCGTGGCACCCGCAGCGACGATCTCGCCCCGCTCGCCGAGCGGCTCGCCGAGGTCGCGCTCGTCGCCGGCACCACCGCGCTCGTCACGCCCCAAGCGAGAAGCATCGAGAGAGCGGTTGCGGACTCGCCGGGGCCGGCCGGAGCGACGAACGCCGATCGGGCGGGTGGCATGGCGGAGGACGATTCCGTGACCCCGCTCGCGGAATCGCCTCGCGCCATGACAGGACCCGCCCGCAGCAGCGCCGGGCCCGAGCCCGTCGGAGGACCCGAGTCGGACGAGCCTGCCACCCCGGCCGTCCACGACCTGCGCAGCGGCACCTCAGGCTCCGTCACCGCACTGCCGCAGCGCCCGCCCGTCCCGCCCGAGCTTGCCTCCGCGATGGACGACGGCGATCTGTGGATCGCGACGCTCGAGCGTCACGTCGACCGCGCGCAACGCGAGGGCGGCGGGCTTGCGCTGCTGCGCGTCGAGCTCGTCGACGGCGAGCGCCTTGCCTCGGCTGCGGCCGACGAGTCGGTGGGTGAGGCGGACGAGCGCGGCGTGCCGTATGGCCGCCTCGCGCAGGCGATCCGCCGCGCGATCCGCCGCCAGGATCTCGTCGCCTCCGATCGTCAGGGGCGTGCGTGGGTGATCGCGCCCGCCGTCGGCCGCGCGGGCGCGATCGCGCTTGCGGAGCGGATCGGCGCCGGAGTCGAGCACGGCGAGCACTGGCGCGGTGCGCCGCTGGCGGCGACGATCGGCTTCGCCGTCTACGGCGAGGACGGCCGCGACGCCGTGACTCTGATTGACCGCGCCGAAGAGGCGATGCTCGCCGCCTCGGCGGCCGGCGTGCGCATCGGCGAGGCAGTTCCGGCGCCAGACGGCGGCGAGGGCGGAACGCCCGGGCCGCGCCTCGTGCGCTGAGGGGCGAGCAGCCGCGAGCCCGCTCAGCGGTGCCCGCGCGCCGGCGTCGCTGTCGTCGGGAGCGGCAGTGGCAGCGCGCCAACGCGGATGAGACCGTCGTCACCGCCGAGTGCCGTGTGCGTCGCGCGCGTGAGGTCCCACGTGCGTCCTCTGACGAACGGACCGCGGTCGATCACCGGCACGACGACGGTGTGGCCCTTGAAGTAGAGCGCGACCGGGGTGCCGCAGGGCAGCGTGCGATGGGCGACGCCGAGCGTCCACTCCGACAGCGGGATGCCGCAAGCGGTCGTCTCGTCTTGTGAGGTCGGTCCGTACCACGACGCGATGCCGGGCCGATAGACCGTCAGGCCGAGCTGCGGGGCGCTAACCACGTCCTCCGCTGTGCCCGCAGTCACGACACCGGTCACGGCGCGCAGGTCCAATGACCCGACGCGGTCCGGCTTCCAGATCGCCGCAAATCTGCCGTCCTCGGCGACTGCCGCGCTTGCGATCGACACCCAGCCGGCGAGCTCGTCTCTGCGCTCGATCGTCACGGTGCCTGCCCTGGGCGCGGCGGTGCCTGCGATGCGCACGCGGCCGCGCAGCATCGCGGTCGAGCGGATCGCCAGCGCGATGCCGCCGCCGTTCGCATGTACGAGCGGGTTGCCGAGTCTGACGACGAGCGGCGACCCGTCGGGGAGCGTCAACACGCCAGGTGCGGCGCCGCCCGCGCCGCCGGCTGCGAGCGCGGGCGCGACGGAGACGCCCAGCGCGAGCAGGGCGACGAGCGTCACGGTGATGGTGCGAGCGCGACCGGTCATGGTGAGTGCGGGCCTACGAGGTGAGCTGACGGGCTCGCGACGCCATCTGCGGCGGCGCTACGGTCGAGGTTCGACCGATTCGCCCCGGCGAGCTGTGGGGCTCGCATCGGGTCCCCCGTCGGCCGCACGCAGGGCGCACGACCGTTCGGCCAGGCGGGCGCAAGTATACGGAACACCGCACGTTGCGACGTCAATCTCGCCGCAACTTGAAACCCTCTCGTCCGTTCTGCGTAGTACACATGCGACGCACGACGCGCGCGCGAACAGGTCCTCCCCTGACGCGGCCGGTGCGATGCCTTTGACTTCAAAAAGTGAAGTGGCTAGGCTCATGCCTATGCTTGGATGGCAGTGGTGCGCCCCCGCGCGCACTCTCTCCTCCACCATGAACGCGCCGCGGAGAACCGACCCCCGCCCGGTGCACGCGAGAAACGGAACCAGATGTCAGTAGCGGAACTTCAGGAACTCGAGGAGATCAGAGGCCTCGTCACGCGCGGGACGCAGCTCGGCGTGCTCACGTACGCCGAGATCTCGACCGCGGTCAGCGAGCTCGATCTCGACGAGAGCGACGTCGAGGAGCTGCACGGCTTCCTCGAGAGATCAGAGATCGAGCTGGTCGAGGAGATCGATCCCGCCACCACGGCCAGCAACCAGGTTGAGCGCGCACCCGACAGACGCGGCCGTCGCAGAGCGAGAACCGCCCTCGACCTCAAGCCGGACATGACGACCGACTCCCTTCAGCTGTTCCTGAAGGACATCGGCAAGGTCCGCCTGCTCACCGCGCAGGAGGAGGTCGACCTCGCGAAGCGCATCGAGCGCGGCGACCTCGACGCGAAGCAGAAGATGGTCGAGTCGAACCTGCGCCTCGTCGTCTCGATCGCGAAGAACTACCGCAACCAGGGCCTGCCTTTCCTCGACCTGATCCAGGAGGGGACGCTCGGGCTCGTCCGCGCGGCCGAGAAGTTCGACTACCGCAAGGGCTTCAAGTTCTCGACCTACGCGACCTGGTGGATCCGCCAGGCGATCGCCCGCGCGCTCGCCGACAAGGCGCGCACGATCCGCATCCCCGTGCACGTCGTCGAGAAGCTGAACAAGATCGGCCGCGCCGAGCGCAAGCTCGTCACCGAGTTGGGCCGCGAGCCCACGGCGGAGGAGATTGCCGATGTGACCGGGATCGACCCGGAGGAGGTCGACTCGATCAAGCGGAGCGCCCAGGCGCCCGTGTCGCTCGAGAAGCCGGTCGGCGACGAAGAGGAGTCGGAGTTCGGCCAGTTCATCGCCGACGAGCGTGCTGAGTCGCCGTACGAGCGCGCCGCCGAGATCCTCACGAAGGAGGCCCTGCGCGAGGCGCTGGAGAACCTCTCCTACCGCGAGCGCCGCGTGCTCGAGCTGCGCTACGGCCTTGGCGGCGAGCACCCCCGCACGCTCGACGAGGTCGGCCGCACGTTCAACGTGACGCGCGAGCGCATCCGCCAGATCGAGAACCAGTCGCTGAAGAAGCTGCAGCAGTTGGCCGAGGCGCAGAAGCTGCGCGACGTCGCCTAGCTGCTCGCACCGAGCATCCGTTTCCGCGCGAAGGGTCCCGCTCCGGCGGGGCCCTTCGTCGTTCTAGACGCCCGCGACTGCGAGCAGCTCAGGTCTGAGGATGTTCGGCGGCGCGTCAGGAAAGTCGGGCAGCAGCCGGCGCGCGAGCGTCTCGCAGGGACGGCCCTCGAACAGCGGCGCCAGCTCGCCGACGGCGTCGAGCGAGCGGATCGAGGGGACGATCTGGAAGTCGGCGGCGTTCGGCGCGTCAGGATCGCCGATCACGCCGTCGGCGATCAGCTGATCGATGCGATCGAGCGTGTCGCGCAGACCGGCGAGGTTGGCTCGCGCGTGGGCCTCGTCGGCGTCGGCGCGGCTGGCCGTCCAGCGCGCGATCGGCTGGTTGAGCGCGCCCATCAGTGTCGGCAGCGGCATCCCCAGCTCCTTCGCGATATAGGCACGCGCTGTGTTGTCGTGCGCGAAGACCCAGCGGAAGATGCGGCGGGGGACGTTCTGCAGCTCGGCCTCGCCCCAGCGCTCCGCGTCCTCGACGGCACGACGCTTGGCGGGGTCGGTGGGGTAGAGCGACGGCTCCGGCACGGCCGCCTCGAGCGCCTGTGCGATCTCCAGCGAGCCCTCGATCTTGCGCCCGTCGAGCTTCAGCGCCGGGACCGTGCCGCGCTTGAAGCCGAAGCCGCGCAGCAGCAGCGGGTGCAAGCCCGGCAGCACCTCGACCCACTTCGTCTCGATGCCCTTGTAGGCGAGCATCAGCCGCGCCGTGTTGGCCGCGTTGGAGATAGAAAAGCCATAAAGGCGTGCCTGCATACCGGCCACGCTACTCAAGGCCCGCCGCGTACGCGCCGATGCAATCAGCGTGTTTGAGATCGACGCTGCCCTGCACCAGCTTGTCGAAGCCGGCGGCTCAGACCTGCATCTGAAGGCCGGGGCGCCACCGCTCGTGCGTGTCAACGGTGCGCTCGGGCCGCTGCCCAGAGAGCCGGAGCTGAGCGCGCCGGAGACCGAGCGTGTGCTCGACGGGATCCTCCCAACCGACGGCCACCGCAGCGAGTTCGCAGCCGACAACGAGGTCGACTTCGCCTACGCGATCGAGGGTCTCGCGCGCTTTCGCGTCAACGCCTTCCGTCAGCGCGGGACGGTCTCGCTGGTTATGCGCGCGATCCCCACGAAGATCAAGACGGCTGACGAGCTCGGTCTGCCGCCGGTCGTCTCAGAGCTGGCAGAGGAGTCGCGCGGGATCATCCTGCTGACGGGTACAACCGGCTCGGGCAAGTCGACGACGCTCGCGGCGATCATCGACCACATCAACAGAACGCGCGCCGAGCACATCGTCACGATCGAGGATCCGATCGAGTTCCTGCACCAGGACAAGCAGTCGATCCTCAACCAGCGCGAGGTCGGCGCCGACACGGCCTCGTTCAAGCGCGCGCTGCGGCGCGTGCTGCGCCAAGACCCGGACGTGATCCTGATCGGCGAGATGCGCGACGAGGAAACGGTCCACACGGCTCTGTCGGCGGCCGAGACCGGCCACCTCGTGCTCTCGACGCTGCACACGATCGACGCGCCGGAGACGGTCAACCGCATCGTCGACTTCTTCCCGCCGCACCAGCAGCAGCAGGCGCGCGCGATGGTCGCCGGCACGCTCAAGGGGATCATCTCCCAGCGGCTCGTGCCGACGCCCGACCGTCGCGGCCGCGTCGCCGTCTGCGAGATCCTGCGGATGACCGGCCGCGCGAAGGACATGATCATCGACCCCGAGCAGACCGGCCGCCTGCGCGAGGTGATCGCCGAGGGCGAGTTCTACGGGATGCAGACGTTCGACCAAGCACTGCTTCACCACGTGCAGGCCGGCCGCGTCTCGATGGAGGACGCGATGCGAGTGGCCACCAGCCCGCACGACTTCAAGCTGCTCGTCGCGGCCGAGGGTCGGGTCTCAACGTCGATGGAGGACGTGGGGGGTGGCGCCGAGACGCCGCGCGAGCCCGAGCCGCGCGAGCCGGCGCTGGCGGCCGCTGAGGCGCCGCGACCCGTCTCGCCTCCCGCTCCATCCGCGCCTGCCCTGCCCCGCTCGCCGGCGGACGGCGCGGTCCCGTCGGTCGCTCCGCCTGGCTTCGGCTGAAGCGCCGCGCCGGCGGCGCGCCCTTACTTCAGTTTGGAAAGTCTTGCGCTACCATAAGGAGTGCATGGCTTCGAACGACTCCTGTCCCGTCTGCCGGACCGCCGAGATCGTGTGCGGAAAGTGGACGCTGCTGATCATCCGCGACCTGGCCGACGGCCGCTCGCGCTTCTGTGAGCTGGAGCGCTCGCTCGCGGGCATCAGCCCGCGGACCCTCTCGCTGCGCCTGCGCGCGCTCGAGGAGGAGGGGATGGTCGAGCGGCGCACGTTCCCCGAGGTGCCGCCGCGCGTCGAGTACGCGCTGACGGAGAAGGGTCGCGCGCTTGTGCCGATCATCGAAGACATGCGCACCTACGGACGCCGTTGGCTGAACGCCGACGGCAGTTGCGCGCCCGCGTCCGACGTTGCGGTGGCCCCAGTGGCCGCCGCCGTCGCCTGACGCGTCAGGCGTGCAAGGCGCCCTGCGCCGGCAGGATCGCCCCCGCCGACAGCGAAACCGCCGAGCATGCGCAATCGCATGCTCCATGGCCTGCTCGAGGCCTTCTCCGAGGACGCCGGTCTGCAGCTCGCTCACGAGACCGCTAACGGCGCCGAGGTCCCGTTCGAGGTGATCGAGGAGCCGGGCGCGCGGTCGCCGCTCTACTGCTACCGCCCGCAGACGGCCGGCTTCATCCGCTCCCACATGGGCGTGCTCGACCGCCTGCCGAGCTATCTGCCCGCTGCGCGGGCGCTCGCCGCGATCGACGGCATCGACGCGTATCTGCGCCGTCGCGGCGAGCCTCGCATCCCGCGTGACGGACGCGAGCGAGCCGACGCCGCGCTGCGCTCCTTCCTGTCGGCCGTCTTCGCCGAGACGAGCGCGTTCGGCTACCAGCCGGAGGCCTTCGCTGCCGCATACGCCGAGCTGGAGGCGACGCTCTACGAAGGCCGCCAGGTTGCGACCGTGATCGCGCCGCTGCTCGGGCTCGCGCTCGACTCCGACGAGGTCTCGCTCGGCGACGGGCTCGCGCTCGTGCGCGGCGAGGCGCTGCCGGACGTCCCGCCGGAGGCCGTCTGGTCAACGCCTGGGGAGGTCGAGCACGGTGCCGTGCTGGCCGTCCTGACCGTCGAAGGCGACCGCATCGCTGGGCCGCCGGTGACGACGGCCCGCACCCGCTTCCGTCGCCTGCTGAGCGCGCTGCGTCTCTTCGAAGCGGGGCCGTTCGCGCTCGGCCCGCTCGCATGGGCGCGCGTCGACGGCGGGACGTGGCACGTCGCGCCGCTTGGGACCGGCCCCGCGCGGACGCGCCGGCGCACGCTGCTGAGCGCCGCCCAGGAGGACGAGCTGCGCGCCTTCTGCAACCTCGTCGCCCGTCGTACGCCCCGCGCGGGCGAGGTCGCGTGGGCGCTCGGCCGCTACGAGATGGCGCGCGAGCGCAACACGCCGTTCGAGGCGCTGACCGACGACCTGCTCGCACTGCGGGCGCTGCTGGAGCCGGAGGGACCGGAGAGCGGCCGCCTCGCGCAGCGCCTCGCCTCCCTGTGCGCGCTCCCGCAGGAGCGCGCCGCCCTCGCAGAGCGGATCGCCCGCGCGGTTACGCTGGAGCGCACGATCGTTGCCGGACTCGCGCAGTCGGAGTCCGGTGCGGACGTGCTCGCGGACGAGCTCGCCGGCCACCTGCGCGCGCTGCTGCGCGACGTGCTGTGCGGCCACCTCGACTCTGACCTGCGCACGCTCGCCGACGAGCTGCTGGCGGAGTCGGCCGCGGCGCCGCTCGCGGTCAGCTGAGCGCGTCCGCGCTCACCGGCCGCGCGCGGTAGAGCTGCACGCTGCCCTCGACGCCCTTGAGGCGGCGCGACGGCAGCGAGGACCACTGCCAGCGGGGCTTCCCGCCATCCGCTTCGGCGATCGCCTCGCGCGTCGCTGCCGTCGCGACCACGCTGCCGGGCCGCGCGATCGTCGTCACGCGGCTGGCGAGGTTCACCGGGCTGCCGTACCAGTCGCCGGCGCGCTGGAGCGCCTGACCGGTCGCGAGCCCCGCACGCAGGCGCGGGAAGTCCTCGCCCTCCGCCTCGGCGAGCCGCACGAGCTCGATCGAGACGTCGAGCAGTCCGCCCGCGTCGGGCGAGACGAGCATCGCCGCGTCGCCGATCGTCTTGATGAGCCGCACCGGCGGGTGGACCGCCTCGGTCGCGAGGTCGAGCAGCCGCCGCGCGATCGCGCCGAGCTCCTCGGCGGGGATCTGCTCGCCGAGCTTCGTGAAGCCCACGAGGTCGGCGAAGGCGACCGTCACCTCCGTCGCCCCGAGGATGCGCCCGTGGGCGATCTCGGCCCGGCCGATCGCGTCGTTGCGCAGCTGGTCCTGCAGGTGCATCTCGAAGATCCGCTCCATCGTTTCGCCCAGCCGCGGGGTGAGCTGCTCGTTGATGCCTGCGAAGCGCGCGCTCAGCTCGTGCTCGCCGACGTCAGGATCCAGCAGTGCGTCGCGCACGAGCAGGCGCACGGCGGCGGCGATGCGCGAGAGGCTCTCGCCGAGCACGCGCGCCATCTCCACGAGGCCGTCCTCGGGCAGGCCGGCCGCCTCGAACGTCTTCAGCTGTCTGAGCATCTCGACGTCGCGGTCGGTCAGCACGCGCTCGTCGAGGTCGGGGCGGGGGAGGCCGAGCGCCTGCCGATAGCGCAGCCCCTCGTCCGGCTCGATCCCCGTCATCTCGGCCACCTCGCGCGGGGTGTAGCGCGCGGCGCCGAGTGTGCGCTCGACGCGCAGGAACACGAGCCGGTCCTCCGCGACCGCTGCCTTCAGCTCCTCCAGCGAGACGCCGTCGGCGCTCAGCTCCTCGAGCAGCGCGACTCGCTCCGCCCGCGCACGCTCATTCTCGAGCCCGTCCAGCAGTCCTTCTGCCGCGAAGTCCATCGCCGCGCAGCCTACGTGGCGCGCGGACGTCAGACGCCGGTCTGCGCCTCCACCCGCCCCGATGCGATCGCGTCGAGCAGCGCCTGGTGGTCGCGCTCGTTCTGCTCGGCATAGGCCTCGGAGAAGTCCCCGATCGCACGGTCGCAGGCATCGCCGGAGCCGAGGTAGGCGGCGATCGCGACGGCGTCGCCGCAGCGCGCGTGGGCGCGCGCGAGCGTCGCGCCGCAGAGGCCGGCGTAGGCGGCGAGTCCGTCGGCCGTCATCGCGTCGACGTCCGCGGAGGTCTTCCAGTCCCACAGCTGACGCACGTAGAAGTCGCGCACCTTGCCGTCGATGCCGGTGGTGCGGATCCAGCCGAGAAAGATGTCGCTCGCGGACTGCATCAGCCGCTGCCCCTCGACGACGCGGCGGCCCTGGTGCGAGAAGCGACTGGCGCCGGCGTATGGGGCGAGCACCGATGGCTGCGCCTCCTTGCACTGCAGGAACAACGGATCCTCGTCGTCGCGCCCGAGCATCAGCAGGATCCACGCACGCGTCCCGACGCTGCCGACGCCGACGACCTTGTGCGCCATGTCGGCGAAGCGGAAGCGGTCGAGCAGACCGCGCCGATCGGTCGGCAGCGTGGCGCGATAGGCGGCGATCAGCTCGCGCATCCCGGCTGCATACTCGTCTGCCTGCCGTTCCGGCAGCATGTCGCGCAGCGGGACGATCAGCGGCGGGTTGCTCGCGATCCGCGGCTCGCCGTCGATGCGGTGCGTGAGCTTCGCGAAGGCGCGCGTGCTGTCCTTGCGCTTGGCCTTGGCGGTGCCGCGCTGGAATCTCGCCAGTTCCTCCTCGCCGCTGCGCGTGCGGATCTGTCGCTCCAGCTCGTGCTCGTCGATGCGCGAGTACCAGACGTCGAGCGTCGGCGCGCCCGCCAGCTCGCGCATCGCCTCGCGGTAGCCGCGCACCGCCTCGCGCGCGCTCCCGCGCCGCTCGCGCCGCGACCAGTCGCGCCCGCGCGCCGCGACGGCGACGCTGGCCGCCAGCCGCTTGAGGTCCCACTCCCACGGGCCCGGCAGCGTCTCGTCGAAGTCGTTGAGGTCGAACACGAGATCGCGCTCGGGCGACGCGAAGCCGCCGAAGTTCGACAGGTGCGCGTCGCCGCAGAGTTGCACGCGGATGCCGGAGCTCGGGCTGTCGGCGAGATCGGACGCCATTACGGCCGCCGCGCCGCGGAAGAACGCGAACGGCGAGGCGGACATGCGCCCGTAGCGGATCGGCACCAGCTCGGGCACGCGGCTGGCCGCCTGCGCCTCAAGCAGCGCGACCGGATCGGGTCGGTCGGCCGGCGTGATCCAGTCGGCGTGCGACGAGCGCGGCGCGGCCGTGCGCGCAGCTTTGCCGCGCGCGGCGCGGTCGGCGGGGGTCGCGGGAGCGGTCGCCGTCACACGGCGAGCATCCCACGCCGGGCTGTGCCGGGCAAACGCCTATCTGCTGGTCGTCGGGCCGAACAGCTGCGCTTGGAGTCGCACGAGCCCGTCGACGTCGTGCACGTCGCCGTCGAGCAGCGGGACGCACAGCAGCGGGACGTCGTCGCCGAGCCGCTCGGCGAGGTGCGTGACGTTGGCGGCGTCGCGGCACGCGAGCGCGTGCTCGTCGGCGAAGGCATCCGCGACCCGTTGCGCGAGCGCGGGGGAGAGGCCGGCCTCAGCAGCCAGCAGCGCCGGCAGGTCGGCGAGCGCACCGTCCTCGTCGCCCAGCTCGTCGGTGTGGACGCGGTTGACGATCGCGCCGCCGAGCCGCATGTGTGCCGCTCTCAGCCGCCGCTGGAAGTAGATCGCCTCCTCGATCGGCTCGCGCTCGGGCGAGGTCACGAGCAGGAAGCGCGTGCTCGGTGCGCGCAGCAGCGCCTCGACCTGCTCGGCACGCTCGCGGAAGCCGCCGATCAGTCCGCCGAGCAGGCGGAAGAAGTCCGACAGGTCGCTCAGCAGCTCCGCGCCCGTGACGCGCCGCAGGAGCCCGAGCACGAGCCCGGTGCCGCGCCCGATCAGCCGCAGCCCGGCACCGCCACCGCGCAGCAGAGTCTGCAGTGCGCGGCCGTCGAAGAAGGCGGACAGGCGGTCGGGCGCGTTGAGAAAGTCGAGCGCGTTGCGCGAGGGCGGCGTGTCGAGCACGAGCAGGTCCCAGCCGCCCTCCTGCGCCAGCTCGTGCAGCTTCGCGACCGCAGTGAACTCCTGCGAGCCGGCGATCGCGTCCGACAGCTCGCGGTAGACGCGGTTGGCGAGGATCTGCTCGCGCGTCGCGTCGTCGGGCGCGAGCGTCTCGATCAGCTCGTCGAAGGTGCGCTTCGGGTCGAGTGTCATCGCCCACAGCTCGCCGTCGCCGAGTGGCAGGCCGGCGTCGGCGAAGCGCGTCGGCTCGATGCGGTGCGGCTCGTTGCCGAGCTCGTCGAGCCCGAGCGCGGTCGCGAGCCGCTGCGCCGGGTCGATTGTCACGACCGCGACTCTCAGGCCGCGCGCGGCCATTCCCGCTGCGATGGCGGCCGAGGTCGTCGTCTTTCCGACGCCGCCGGATCCGCCGACGACGCACACGCGTGTGTCGGCGAGCAGCGTGGCGGCGCCAGTTGTGCTCACAGCAGCTCCTCCAGGCGATCCGCGAGGCCCGCGAGGGCCGTCGGGTCGAGCGCCTCGACGAACAGGTACGGCAGCTCGAGCGGCGGCGAGTCCAACCCCTCGGCGAGCCGCGCGACCTGTTCGCGCTGTCCGCTCGCTCGCGCGTGCTCGGAGAGAGCCGTGCGCAGCGCCGCGTGGGCGACGCGCTTCCCGCCCGCGCTCGCGAGCGCGTCGGCGACCGTGCGCGCCTGCCGCGGCCCGAGGCGCTCGGGCAGGCACGCGTTCACGACGGCGCCCGTCAGCTCCAGCCCGATCGCCTCCGGCAGCCGTCGCCGCAAGTCGAGCGTCTCCGTCACCGGCATCTCCTCCGGCAGCGCGACCGCCAGCACGGCCGTCTGCGCCGGATCGCGCAGCGTCGCGTCGATCGTGCGGCCCTGGTTTGCGACCGGGCCGACGCGTGCGATCTCGGCAAACGTTCTCGGCGTTCGCAGGCCCCCGAGCGCATGGCCCGTCGCGGGCGCGTCGACGATCACGAGGTCGTACGGCGTCTTCCCCGATATGCGACGTGGATCCTGCGCCAGCTCCCACGCCTTGCCGAACGTCATCAGCTCGCGCATGCCGGGCGTGGCGCCGGCGAAGGCGTGGAACGCCCGCGATGCGGTCAGCAGGTCCCCGACCCGGCCGGCACGCTCGTGCAGGTACTCCTCCAGCGCATGCTCCATCTCGACCGAGGTCGCGTACAGCCCATCGCCGTCGAGCGCCACCTCCTCGCCGACCTTCGACGTGACGCCGAACGTCCCGGCCGCGCGCGCCTGCCCGCTCAGCTCGGCCACGATCGTGCGCAGCCCGCGTCGTGCCGCCGCGATCCCGAGCGCGAGAGCGACCGTCGACTTGCCGACCCCGCCCTTGCCGGTCACGAACACGAGGCGCTTGTCGGCGAGTCTGGGCACGAGCACGTGGAGCCTAGCCGTGCCGTTCGGAAGGAATCCCCGCCATTCCTGCGAATAGAGGCGCGTAATGGTTTCCCGACCGCATCGGAGACGGCTGCTGTGAGCTCCACGGCCAAGGTCATCGCTTTCGCCAACCAAAAGGGCGGCGTCGCGAAGACCACCACCACACTGAATCTCGCTGTGGCCTTTGCGGAAGAGGGCCATCGCGTGCTGTGCTGTGACATGGACCCCCAGGGCAACCTGACGATGTCGCAGGGGATCGACCCGGACACGGTCGAGACCTCGATGTACGACGTGCTGGTGCATCACACGTCGATCCGCGAGGCGATCCGCAAGCGCGAGATCGACGTCGCCTGCTCCTCGATCGACCTCGCCGGCGCCGAGATCGCGATGGCCGCTCAGATCGGCCGCGAGCGCTCGCTGCAGAAGGCGTTCAGAGCGATCGAGGAGGACTACGACTTCATCTTCATCGACACCCCGCCGAGCCTCGGACTGCTCACGATCAACGCGCTGACGGCGGCGCACAAGGTGATCGTCCCCGTGCAATGCGAGTATCTGTCGATGCGGGGCCTCATCCAGCTCCAGAACACCCTCTCGATGATCCGCGAGAACCTCAACCCCAACGTCGAGATCGAGGGCATCCTGCCCACGCTCTTCGACACGCGGACGCTGCACGCCAAGGAGGCGATCGAGATCCTCGAGGAGAACTTCGGGGACAGAGTGTTCGCGTCGCGGATCCGCAAGACGGTCCGCTTCGCCGAGGCTCCCGTGAAGGGCATGTCGGTGCTGAAGTACGACCCGGACGGCATCGCGGCCCATTCCTATCGGGCGCTCGCGAAGGAGGTCCTCGGAAATGGCAAGCGGTAAGCGTGCGAGCATGAGGGAGGGTCCGCTCGCGGCCCTCTTCCGCAGAACTGAGGACGACGCCTCGGTTGATGCGACGACGGAGGCCGCGGCGGACGCCGCCGCAGCCGAGCAGGCCGCTGCTCCTCAGGCCGCCGCGCCCGAGGCGCCGTCGGCGCCCCACCCGTCGCTGCTGGCTTCGAGTGCTCCCGCTGCCGACGAGGAAGCCGAGATCGCGCCGCCCTCGCCACAGGAGCGCCTGCGCGCCGCCTTCTCCTCCGACATCCCGGAGAACATGCTCGAGCCGCCGCGGCGCATGCCGCGCAGCGACGTCTACGAGCAGCACGTGTTGCAGCACGCACCCGGCCTCGGCCCGGTGCTGCGCGTCGTCGGCGTCGGCGGTGCCGGCGTCAACGCCGTCAATCGCATGATCGAGGCGGAGGTCGCGGGCGTCGAGTTCATCGCCGTCAACACCGACCAGCAGTCGCTGCAGCAGTCGAGCGCGCACCTCACGGTGTCGATCGGCGAGTCGCTGACCCGCGGTCTGGGCTCCGGCTCGGACCCGTCACTCGGCCGTCGTGCGGCGATGGAGGAGTACGACCGCGTCAAGTCGCTGCTCAAGGGCTCCGACATGATCTTCATCACGGCCGGCGCCGGTGGCGGGACCGGCACGGGTGCGGCGCCCGTCGTTGCGCGGATCGCGCGCGAGGTGGGTGCGCTGACGGTCGGCATCGTCACGAAGCCGTTCGGCTTCGAGGGCTCCCGCCGTCGCAGTCAGGCGGACGACGGCGTGCAGGCGCTCGCGGACGAGGTCGACACGCTGATCGTCGTCCCGAACGACCGGCTGCTCTCGGTGCTCGACAGAGGCACGTCGATGGTCGACGCCTTCCGCGTCGCCGACGACGTGCTGCGTCAAGGCGTCCAGGGCATCTCGGACCTCGTCACCCTGCCGGGCCTGATCAACCTCGACTTCGCGGACGTGCGCACGATCATGTCCGACGCCGGCAGTGCGCTGCTCGGCATCGGCATGGGGATCGGCGACCGCCGCGCGATCGACGCGGCCGAGCAGGCCGTCGCCTCGCCGCTGCTGGAGACCAGCATGGAAGGGGCGCGCTCGATCCTGCTGTCGATCACCGGCGGCGCGAACCTGTCGCTGTGGGAGGTCAACGAGGCTGCCAAGGCGGTCTCCGAGGCGGCCCATCCGGACGCGAACATCATCTTCGGCGCGATGGTCGACGAGAAGCTCGACGACCAGGTGTGGGTGACGGTGGTCGCGACCGGCTACGGCGAGCAGCGCGCGCGTCGCGCGGCGCGCGACGAGATGGGCGCCGCCGGCATCCGCACCGAGCTGCGCGAGCCGGCCGGCGAGCCGCGCGTCTCGCGCGCGAGCGCTCCGGCCCCCGTGGGAGCCCGCTCGGGCTCGCGCGAGCTGGACGTGCCCGAGTTCCTCCCCCGCCGATAGGCCTCGCCAACATGGCATGCTCCCGGCCGTGACGATGCGCACGGCCGGGGTCGCAGCCATGCTCGACGGAAGCGCGCGCGGATGAGCTCCGCGCGCGGCGTCGTCGCGGCGGGGCACCCACTCAGCGCCGAGGCCGGCGCCGAGGTGCTGCGCGCCGGCGGCAATGCGGTTGACGCGGCGCTTGCGGCGATGCTCACTGCGTTCGCGGCCGAGCCGCTGCTGACCGGGCTCGGCGCGGGCGGGTACATGCTCGTCGTGCCGGGCGATGGGTCGCATTGGTCGGGCGCGAGCGAGCCGGTCCTGCTCGACTTCTTCGTCGAGGTGCCAGGACGCGGTGCCGACCACACGCAGCGTGCCGAGTTGGTGCCGGTGGACGTCTCATTCGGCGACGCGGTCCAGCTGTTCAACGTCGGGGCGGCCTCGGTCGGCACCTACGGGATGGCACATGGCATCTGCACGGCGTCCGAGCGCTTCGGGCGCGTGCCGCTCGCGTCGCTCGCGGCACCTGCGGCGGCGCTTGCGCGCGCAGGCGTCCCCTTGAACGCCCAGCAGGCCTATGTGGTGGAGATCCTCGGCGGGATTGTCACGCTGACGCCCGAGGTACGGGAGATCTACGCGCCGGAGGGACGCGTGCTCCGTGAGGGCGAGCGCGTCTGTCAGCCGGCACTCGGCGATGCGATTGCGCGGCTCGGCGCGGAGGGGGCGCGGCCCTTCTATGAGGGCGACGTTGCCGCCGCGGTGGTGGCGCTGCTGGCAGAGCAGGGGGGACTGCTGACAGCCGCGGATCTCGCCGCCTACGAGACGGT
Source organism: Conexibacter sp. (assembly GCA_036009645.1). GTDB lineage: Bacteria > Actinomycetota > Thermoleophilia > Solirubrobacterales > Solirubrobacteraceae > Conexibacter. The sequence continues at coordinate 14,933 of DASYLH010000026.1, read as the reverse complement.
CGTGCGCGCGCCGGTGCGGGCGAGCTACCGCGGGCGCGATGTGCTCACCAATCCGCCGCCGTCGGCGGGTGGGATCCTGATCGCGCTCGCGCTCGGCCTGCTCGATCGCACGGACGGCCCACCCTCGCTGGAGGCGCTGGTCTCCGCGATGGACACGACGCAGCGGGAGCGGACGCCGGAGTTCCTCGACGGGCTCGACGAGCCCGGCTTCGCGGAGCACTTGCTCGCGAACCGGCTCGGATCGACGACGCACGTGAGCGTGATCGACGCAGCCGGAGGCGCGTGCAGTGTGACTTGCTCGAACGGCGAGGGCGCCGGGATCGTCGTGCCAGGCACGGGGATCCACCTCAACAATATGCTCGGCGAGCACGACCTCAACCCACTCGGCTTCCACAGGTTCCCGGCCGGACGGCGGATGCCGAGCATGATGTCGCCGACTGCGGTGCTGCGCGACGGGACGCCAGAGCTCGTGCTCGGCAGCGCCGGCTCGAACCGCATCCGCTCGGCGATCCTGCAGACGATCGTCGCCGCTTTGGATCACGGGATGCGCGCCGGGGATGCCGTACGCGCGCCGCGGGTCCATTACGAGGATGGCGTCGTCTACGCGGAGCCGGGCATCGACGTGGACGCGCTGGAGGCCGACGGCCACGCAATCGCCCGCTTCAGAGCTCTGAACTTGTTCTTCGGTGGCGTGCAGGCCGTCGAGCGCGACGCCGCGACCGGCGCGCTCTCCGGCGGCGGCGACCCGCGGCGCGGCGGAGCGGCGGTGGTGGCATGAGCCTGCGCCGTGCCCTCCTTCCGGCACTCGTGAGCACCGCCGCGCTCGCACTTGCCGGCTGCGGCGCCGCCTATCCCGACGTCTTCCTGCTCACGCGCAGCGGCTCGTTGCCGGGCGCGAGATTGACGCTGCTCGTCAACGACGGCGGCACCGTGAGCTGCAACGGCGGTGAGGAGCATCAGCTGCCGCCGAGACAGCTGCTCGACGCGCGCAGAATCGCCGAGGACCTGTCCGAGCAGGCGCACGACGACCTCACGCTGCCCGCGCCGCCGGACTCGGTGCTGCGCTACCGCCTGCGCACGCAGGACGGCACTGTCACGTTCAGCGATGTCGACGCGGTCGCCAGACCCGAGCTCGCGCCCGTGATCGTGTTCGCCCGGAAGGTCGCACAAGACGTGTGTGGGCTTGCGCGCTAGTTGAGCGGGATCGAGCGCGGAGAGTCTTTACGAATTCACACATCTAGTGTGTAGGCCGCGACGGTCTGCGCTCGTAGCGTTCTCGGTGACGGAGGGTGCAGTGGTGTGGTCATCACGGGCACTTGATAACTGCTTCCCGAGAGTGATCCTTCCGGTGGGTTCAATTCGCCCGGCCGACGCCGTCGTTCTTGCTATTCTGAGTGCAGTTATCAAGTGCCTGCAACATACGCTGTGCTCCCGACCCGCCCACCAGGCGGGTCGGGTCGTTAAGCGGCGAATCGTCTCGGGACGGCGCGCGCGGCCGGCCTCAGCCGAACCGCACCTTGCCGTTCGAGCGCGCTCGTGTCTGCGCGTGCGAGACGAACTCCAGCCGTTTCATCGCAGCCCGGAAGAGTCGCGTCACCAGCCGCAGCCGGGCGTTCTCCGAACGGATGTCGAGCAGGCCCTGCTTCGCGTCGAGGCCGAAGTCGACGGTCCCGGCCATCTCGTAGGCGCCCATCTTCGCCAGCTCGAGCGGCTCCGGGCGGTTGTCGGTCGCGCGCTCGACGAGCTCGGCGTACGTCTCGCGTGCGAGCGCGGCGAGCGAGCCGTCTACCGCCTCCTCGCGGTCCGCGAGAAACTCGATGACCCCTGCCGGGTACGGCAGGTGATCCTCGCGCTCGAGCAGCTGAAAGGGGCGCGTGCCGCGCGTGAGGATGTCCAGCTGCCCGTCGTCCGTGCGGTCGACCACCTCGGTGATTTCGCACGCGCAGCCGATCTCGCGCAGTCCGTCGTCGGACAGCCACACGATCCCGAACTCGCGCTCGTCGGCGAGGCAGCCCTCCATCATCGTCTTGAAGCGCTCCTCGAAGATGTGCAGCGGCACGACCTCGCCGGGCAGCGCGACGAGCCCGAGCGGGAAGAGGGGGAAGTCGCGTACGGGGCCGCCCGGCATGCGGCAAGTGTATGCGCGCCGCTGGTTCGCGGTGGGGCGGGCGACCGCCTCGATGCCAGGCTCTCCACGCGATGCATCCGATCGGGTTGCTCGACCGTAGGCGCCTGCGATGGCGTCCACGGCGATCGTCTGGGTGCGGCGCGATCTGCGTGTGCACGACCATCCGCCGCTCGTGGCGGCGCTGGCTGCGCATGCCCGCGTCGTGCCTGCGTACGTGCTCGACCCCGCGTTGCTGACGGGCCGCTTCGCCTCTGGACCCCGGACGGTCTTCCTGCTCGACTGCCTGCGCGAGCTCGACGGGGAGCTGCGCGAGCGTGGCTCCGGGCTCATCGTGCGTCACGGTGCCCCCGAGCGCGAGCTCGCCGCCCTTGCGGAGGCCGTCGGCGCGTCGGCCGTCTACTGGGCGAGCGATGCGACGCCCTATGCGGTCGCGCGCGACCGGCGCGTGCGCACGGTTCTGCGGCAAGCCGGCGTCGAGGCGGTGCCCGGGCCCGGCAACTTCGTCGCCGACGTCGGCCGTCCGCGGACGAAGGCGGGTAGACCGTTCACGGTCTTCACACCCTTCCACCGTGCATGGAGCGGGCTCGAGCGCCGGCCGGTACATCGCGCGCCGCAGCAGCTGCCGGCGCTCCCGCGCGGCGTCGATCGCGGCGAGGTGCCGCGCCTGTCGGACCTCGGTCTTCGGGGCGGTGACGAGCTGGCGACGCCGGTCGTTTGCGCAGGCGAAACGTCGGCTCGTGAGGCGCTCTCGGACTGGCTCGCGAGCGACCTCGCCGCCTACGGCGACCGCCACGACCGTCTCGCCGGCGGCACCTCGCAGCTCTCACCCCACCTGCGGTTCGGCACACTCTCGTCGTGTGAGGTCGAGCAGCGCGCGCGCCGACACGGCGGCGCCGGCGCTGCGGCTTTCAATCGTCAGCTCGCCTGGCGCGACTTCTACGCCCACGTGCTGCTCCACCATCCCGGCAACCGCCTGCACGAGCACCAGGAGCGGATGCGCGCGCTGGAATGGGAGGAGGACCCGCAGCTGCTCGCCGCCTGGCAGGAGGGCCGCACCGGCTATCCGCTCGTCGACGCGGGCATGCGCCAGCTGCGCGCGAGCGGCTGGATGCACAACCGCGCGCGGCTCGTCGTCGGCTCGTTCCTGACGAAGGACCTCCAACTCGACTGGCGTGCCGGGGAGGCGTGGTTCATGCGCTGGTTGCTCGACGGCGATGTCGCGCAGAACAATGGCAACTGGCAGTGGATCGCTTCCGTCGGCGTCGATCCCGCGCCTGCCTTCCGGCGGCTGCTGAACCCGTCGCTGCAACAGCGACGCCACGACCCCGAGGGCGAGTATGTGCGCCGCTGGGTGCCCGAGTTGCGCGCGGTGCCGGACGCACAGATCGTCGAGCCGTGGCAGATGTCGGAGGAGGAGCAGGCGGCGACCGGCTGCGTGATCGGGCGTGACTACCCAGCGCCGGTCGTCGATCACGCGCAAGAGCGCCGCCGCGCGCTGGAGCGCTATCGGGCGGCTAGGACGGCAGCCGTCGCCGAAGCCTGAACCGGGGCTTTGCCGGTCGCGCCCGGCACCTTCGCCGCCACGCGCGCGAGTTGCGCGACGGCGCGCGCGATCGCCGGTTCGCTCGCGCCGCCGAAGCCGAGCACGAGCCCCGGAGGGCCGGGGGTCACGCGGAACCACGACAGCCCGTGCAGGCGCATTCCGTGGGCGGCGGCCGTCGCGAGGAAGGCAGCCTCGTCGACCGCCTCCGGCAGCAACGCGACGACGTGCAGCCCGGCGGCAATGCCGTCGCCGAGGCGCCACTCCGGCAGGTCGCGCAAAAGCGCTGCGATCAGCGCATCGCGCCGCGCGCGATAGCGCGGGCGCATCCGCCGCAGATGGCGATCGAGTTCCCCGCGCTCGAGGAAGTCGGCGAACGCCAGCTGGTCAAGCACCGACGTACCGAGGTCGTCGAGCGTCTTCTCCATTGCCACCGGGCCGGACAGCGCCTGGGGCAGCGCGAGCCAGCCGAGTCGCAGGCCAGGCGCGAGCAGCTTGCTCGCGCAGCCGGCGTAGACGACGCGCTCGGGCGCGAGGCCCTGCAGCGCGCCGACGGGATCGCGGTCGTAGCGGTACTCGGCGTCGTAGTCGTCCTCGATCACGTATGCGTCGTGCGCGTCGGCCCATGCGAGCAGCGCGGCGCGCCGTTCCGGCGCGAGCACGCCGCCGAGCGGCGACTGGTGCGCGGGCGTGGCGAGCAGCGCGTCGGCGTCGATCGCGGCGAGCGCGTCCGTGCGCAAGCCGTGCTCGTCGACTGGAACCGGGACGACCTCCAGCCCGCAGTGGGCGACGACGCCGCGGTGGACCATAAAGCCGGGATCCTCGACCGCGATCCGCCGTGCGCCGCGGGCGCGCAGCGCGCGGCAGGCAAGTGCCACCCCCTGGGTCAGACCGCTCGTGACGAGCAGCCGCTCGCCGTCGGCCGCGACGCCGCGCGCACGGCCGAGATAGCGCGCGAGCGCAGCGCGCAGCGCGGGCGTGCCCACCGGATCGGCATAGCCGAGCTCCTCGTCGGGCATCTCGCGCAGGACGGCGCGCTGCGAGCGCAGCCAGGCGATGCGCGGGAAGCCAGCGAGGTCGGGTGTCCCGGGGTGGAAGTCCTCCGGCACGGCGCGCGGATGCGGCGCCGGCTCTGGCGCGCGCACTGGGCGGGCCGCCTCGGCGACGACCGTGCCGGCGCCACGCCGCGTCAGAAGGTAGCCCTCGGCGGTCAGCTGGGCGTATGCCTCGACGATGACGCCCCGGGAGACATCGAGCTCGGCCGCGAGCACACGCGTCGCCGGCAGGCGCGCTCCGGTCGTGAGGCGGCCGCCCCGGATCGCCTCGCGCAGCTGGCGCTCGAGCTGAGCGTGCAGTGGCTCGCGGTCCTCACCGCGGCCCACGGTCAGCAGCAGCTCCACCGTGCTTGGCCCGGTTTGGAGGGCGTCGATTGGCCCTGGAGAATGGTCCGCATCGGGGCTACCGTAGCGGGCACTCACGCATCGAACCACCATCAGGAGCGTCGAGATGAACGAGATCACCGTCATCGGGGGCGGCGTCGCCGGGCTCGTCGCGAGCATCGCTTGCGCAGAGGGCGGCGCGCCGGTGCGGCTGCTTGAGGCGCACGAGACACTTGGCGGGCGTGGGCGCAGCACGGATGGTCCCTACGTCGCGAACTTCGGACCGCATGTGCTCTATGCGAACGGGACGCTGTGGGACTTCATGCGCGAGCGCGACCTGCTGCCGCCGATGGCACGCCCGCCGCTCACAGGAGTCCTCTTCCGCGCCGGCGGGAAGCGGCGCCGGACGCCGCCGATCGCCTTCACGCGTGCGGTGCTGCGGCTGTGGCGCACGCGGGAGGCGCCCGACGACGTCTCCTTCCGCACCTGGGTCGCGGAGCGCTGCGACGAGCGCTCGGCGGAGCTGCTGTCGCGCTCCTGCGGTGTGTTCGCCTTCCACCACGATCCCGGCGAGCTGGCGGCTGGCTTCGTATGGGAGCGTTTCCGTCAGGCGTTCCTCGATCTGCCGCTGAAGGCGCGCTACACGCGCGGAGGTTGGGGAGCGCTGATCGATCGCCTCGAGGCCGGTGCGCGCGCCGCGGGCGTGCAGATCGAGACCGGCGCCCGCGTCACCGAGCTGCCGGCCGACGGTCCGACGATCGTCGCGACCGAGCTGCCCGAGGCGCGTGCGCTGCTCGACGATCCGACGCTCGACTGGCCGAGCGGCCGCACCGTCGCGCTCGATCTCGGCCTGCGCAAGCGCCGTGGCGATGCGTTCGTGGTGTGGGACCTCGACGAGGCCGGTTGGATCGAGACGTACAGCGTCCCCGACAAGACGCTCGCCCCGGCTGGGCACGCGCTCGTGCAGGCGCAGATGCCATTGCGCCCGGGGGAGAGCACCGAGGACGGCGAGCGCCGCCTGGAGGCGCTGCTCGACGTCGGCTTCCGCGGGTGGCGCGAGCGGGTCGCGTTCCGCCGCCGGCAGCTGCTCGACGGCCGCTCCGGCGCACTCGACCTGCCCGGCACGAGCTGGCGCGACCGTCCCGTGATCGACCGCGGTGACGGCGTCTTCCTGTGCGGCGACAGCGTCGCGGCGCCCGGCCTGCTGTCGGATCCGGCGGTGACGAGCGCTGTGGAAGCTGCTCGGCTGGCGGTCGCTCAGGCCGCTTTGCGACCGGAGATCAGCAGGTTGTAAAAGATGGCGGCCGGCAGCCGGCCCTCGAGCAGGCGCTGGTCGAGCTGCTGGAGCGTGAGGTAGCCGCGGTAGGCGTACTGTCGCCAGCTCCAGGGCACGTCCTCGGGGACGGCAGTCGCCTCCAGCACGCGGTTGGTCCAGCCGAACCAGTTTGCGACGAGCTCCTCGCCGCGCACGGTCACGTCTTCGAAGCCGGCCCCGCGCGCCGCGTCGGCGAGGTCGCCGGGGGCGAAGGCGTGGATGTCGACGAAGCGCTCCAGCGCGTGGTCCTCGGCGTGCGGGTCCTGCGGGTGCCCATTGGACCCGTTCCCGTTGGTCACGCTGCCTGCCGCCCGCGCCCCGATCGCCCGTCGCCACAGCGGCGCGACCGCGGCCGCGCCGCGCTTCGGCACGCGCGCGATGCGGTCGCCGTAGCGAGACGGCTCGCCGGCGAACACGACCGTGCCACCCGGCTTCAGCACGCGGTTGAACTCCGAGAACGCCTGCGCGAGGTCGGGGATGTGGTGGAGGATCGCGTGGCCGAGCACGAGGTCGAACGAGGCGTCCTCGAACGGCAGCGTCTCCGCGTCCGTCTCGACGGTCTCGACCGCCAGCCCGAGCCGCTCGGCGTTGCCGCGCAGCATCTCCAGCATTCCCGGCGAGATGTCGGTGCACGTCGCCTCGCGGACCACGCCTGCCTGCAGCAGGTTCAGCGAGAAGTAGCCGGTGCCGGAGCCGATCTCCAGCGAGCGCTCGAAGCCGGCGGCGAGCGCGTCCTTGGAGAGGACCTTGCGCAGCTTCATCAGCACCTGCTGCTGGCCGGGCTCACCGAAGTCGATGCCCCACTTGGTGTCGTAGCTGTCGGCGGCGACGTCGTGGTAGCGCGTGTTGACGTCGCGGATGTCGTCGTCGGTGCGTGGAGCCTCCATGCGGCGCGGCACATTACTGTGTCGGCCCTCATGGAGACCGCATACGTTCAGTCGAATCAGCCCGACGGCGTCCCACCGCTCGCCCTCACCGGCGAGCGGACACTGCCCGACGTGCCCGAGGAGAACTACTGGTACCGCCGTCACCTCGTCGTCTACGAGTGGATTGGCGCTCGCACGATCGGCAAGCGCGTCGTGGATATGGCGTGTGGCGAGGGCTACGGCTCCGAGGTGCTCTCGCGCTCGGCCGCCTCCGTCGTCGGCGTTGACGCGAACCCCGAGGCGCACGACCACGCGCGGCTGCGCTACGTGCGCCAGAACCTGCGCTACGAGCGCGACCTTGTCGAGACGTTCAGCGACGAGTGCGACGCAGTCGTCTTCCTGCAGACGATCGAGCACGTGCAGAACCCGGGGGAGATCCTCGAGCACTTCAAGTCGATGCTCGCGCCCGGCGGGATCGCCTACCTCTCGACGCCGAACCTGCTGACGCTCGCGCCCCCGGGCGCGGCGAAGTCGGAGAACCCCTGGCACGTCAAGGAGTACCGCGCCGAGGAGTTCCGCGCGCTGTGCGAGGCGCACTTCGAGCAGGTCGAGCTGTGGGGGCTCTTCCATGCGCGTAAGTTGCGGGCGCACGCGTTGGCGCTGTCGGCCGGCTGGGATGCCGTCCACAGACGGCTCGGGATCACGAGAGCGTTCTACGACCGCTTCACGCCGGCGATCGCAGCGTCCGATTTCACGCTGAAGCCCGGCGATCTCGACCGCGCGCTGGACTTCCTGGCAGTCTGCCGCGCGTGAGGCGCCCACCGACCCGCCGCGCGTGAGCAAGCGCGCTCCCGCCGACCGCGGCGAGCTTGCGCTCGTCCTCCACACGCACATGCCCTACGTGGAGGGCTACGGGACGTGGCCGTTCGGCGAGGAGTGGTTGTGGGAGGCAGCGGCCACCTGCTATCTGCCGTTGCTGGATGCGTTCCGCGAGCGCGGGACACCGCTGACGCTCTCGCTGACGCCTGTCTTGTGCGACCAGCTCGAGGCCCCCGGCGTCCCGGAGCGGCTCGCGACCTTCCTGCGCGAGGTGCGGCGTGAGACGCACGCACTCGACATCGCCGGCTGTCGTGAGGCCGGCCGGGATGACTATGTGCGCGAGCTGGAGCGTGCCGCCGAGGACTACGAGCGAGCGCTCACAGCCGTGGAGGCGCTGAACGGTGACCTGCTGAATGCATTCGCGCCCTACGCGAGCTGGACCTCCTCCGCGACGCATGCGGTGCTGCCGCTGGTCGCGACCGATGCCGGCGTGCGATTGCAGTTGGAGCGCGGGATCGCCTCCCACCGCGCGCGCTTCGGCGGCGGGCGCGAGTGGGGTGGAGGCTTCTGGCTGCCGGAGTGCGCGCACGCGCCGTTGCTTGACCCGCTGCTGGAGGAGGCCGGCGTCCACGCCACCTGTGTCGACCTGACCGACGTGCTCGGCCGCGGGGCGCCCGGCCAGCTCGCGCCGATCGCCACCGACGATGGTCCGCTGCTGGTGCCGATCGATCGCGCGACGATCGAGCTCGTGTGGAGCGATGGCGGCTATCCGGCCCACCCCGCCTATCGCGACTACCACGCGTTCACCGTCCACCACCACCGTGTCTGGAGCAACGACGGCGCCACGTACGACCACGCGGCCGCGCTTGCGCAGGTCCGCACCGACGCGGCCGACTTCGTCGCACGCACGATCGCGCGGCTCGATGCCGGCTCGCAGGCACTTGGCCGTCCCGGCCTCGCCGTCTGCGCACTCGACACCGAGCTGCTCGGCCACTGGTGGTACGAGGGAATCGCCTGGCTCGGCGCGGTGATCGAGGAGGCCGAGCGCCAGGGCCTCGCACTCGCACCGCTCGACGAGGTGCTCGCGCGACACCCGCCTGTGCCGCTCCGCACCGCGCTCTCTGACGCCGCCCCCGCGCCGCGCGCGGTCGCCGACGTGCAAGCCGGCCGCCTGCCGACCACGACCTGGGGTACCCCGCGCGACCTCTCCACCTGGACCGGCCCCCAGGTCGCCGACCTCGCGTGGCAGACGCGCGACGCCGAGCTGCGCGCGCTCGTCGGCGGCCCGCGCGGCCGTCGCGCCGACAGCGCGCCGGGCCCGGCCGCTGAGCGCGAGCTGCTGCTGCTGCAGTCGAGCGACTGGGCCTTCCAGGTCACCCGCAACCTCGCCGGCTCCTATCCCCGCGATCGCGTCGCCGGCCACCGCGCCGCGCTTGAGGCAGCGCTCTCCGCCTCGAACCCCTAGCGTTCATCGCCGGTGCTACTGAGCGTACGTGCGTTCGTCCGTGCCAGACCCGGGAACGCGACTGCCAGACCGCTGTCTCGTGTGATCAGCGATCGAGGCAGAGTCGACGATTGCGTTGCCAGCCGTCAGGCGTCGGTCTGAGGCCAGGACGCAGCATCCCGGGTGTCCGGCCCCGAGGATCGCCGGCATCTGCGGATCGACTGATCGTGAGCTTCCGTGCCATCGGGTGCTGGCGGGCGAAGCACTCGTTCACTCTAGACTCCGCCCGGTCGCCTTGGCCGCAGAGCCAACCCCCCGATGGCCTCCACCCGCATCCTCATCCTCTCCTGGGAGTACCCGCCGCTGATCGAGGGCGGGCTGGCGCGACACGTCCGCAAGCTGTCCGAGCAGCTCGTGCAGCAAGATGTCGAGGTGCATGTGATCACGCGCGGCGACGACGTGATGCCCGCCGAGCAGGAGATGTACGGCGTCCACGTGCACCGCGTGCGCGAGCCGCGCAAGCCGCGCGACCTGACCGAGTTCGTCGCGTGGATCGAGCACATGAACGCGGACATGCTCGCCGCTGGCATCGAGCTCGGCGAGCGGCTCGACTTCGACCTCGTGCACGGCCACGACTGGCTCGTCGCCACGGCCGGCGACAAGCTGGCACGGCGGCTTGACTGCCCATGGGTCGTGACGATCCACGCGACCGAGTACGGCCGTCACCAGGGCTGGGTCGACAAGCACCCGCAGTCGCACATCCACGGCGTCGAGACGTGGATGGCCAACGAAGCCGACGCGGTCATCACCTGCTCGCACTACATGCGCGACCACGTCGCCGACATCTACGGACTCGACGAGGGCCGTATCGCGGTGATCCCGAATGGGATCGACCCGCTCGACCTGCAGCCGGTCGAGGACCTCGACGCACTGCGTGCCCGCTTCGCCCAGCCGCAGGAGCGGCTCGTGCTGCTCGTTGGTCGGCTCGTCTACGAGAAGGGCTTCCAGATCGCGTTGGAAGCGCTGCCGGGGGTGATCGAGCGGCTCGGGAACGTGCGCTTCCTCGTCGCCGGTTCCGGCACTGCTGAGTCCGAGCTGCGCGCGCAGGCAGATGCGCTCGGCCTCACGCAGCACGGCACGTTCCTCGGCTGGATCGGCGACGACGTGCTGCACTCGCTCTACCGCATCGCTGACCTGACTGTGGTCCCGTCGATCTACGAGCCGTTCGGGCTCGTCGCACTCGAGGCGATGGCCTCCGGCTGCCCGTGCATCGTCGCCGACACCGGCGGCCTGCGCGAGGTCGTGCCGAACGAGCAGGTCGGGCTGCGCTTCGAGTCGCGCGATCCGGTCTCGCTCGCGGGGATGATGGAGCGCGTGCTGTCCGACGACGAGCTGCGCGATCGGCTCGTCGCGGAGGCGAGCGAGCACGTGCTGCGCTTCGACTGGGCTGACATCGCGCGCCAGACGGCCGAGATCTACGGCGATCTGCGCCGACTTGCCGTCTGACTGATCCGCTCGCCCGCCGCGCGCGAATACCTCAGTTGAGAGCCGCGCCACGCAGGCCGGCTTAATTCTCATAGGGGAGTTCATTCATGTCATCTCGCTCCAGCGACGGAGTGATGGATCGCCGTGGCTTCATCGCCAAGGGCGCCCTGACCGGCGCGGGCGCGGCCGTTGGTGTCGGCACGCTCGAGACCCTGCTCCCGTCGATCGCCGCGGCGCGCAGCCACAAGGGCGGCGTGACGAAGGGCGACCTCGCGATCCTCGGCGCGGCGCAGATCGCCGAGGCGCTCGCCGTCACCACCTACACCGGGATCATCGACACGGCGCCGTTCTTCACGCGGCTCGAGGACGACGACCAGGAGTACTTCAAGGCTGCGCGCGTCGAGGAGATGTCGCATTACCTGCTGGAGAGAAGCGTCACCAGAAAGCCGACGCCGGTGACCACCTTCTACTACCCGCCGAGAATGTTCACTGACGCGCAGACGACGCTCAACGTGCTCGTCACCCTGGAGGACGCGTTCATCGCCGCCTACCTCGTCGGCGTGCGTCAGTTCAGCTCGCCGGACCTCCGCGTCACGGCAGCGCGCATCATGGGCATCGAGAGCGACCACCGCACGCTCGCGCGCGTCATCGCCCCGAGCGTCGCAGCACAGGACGGCGGTCCGATCGAGCAGACCACCGGCATCCAGGGCAGAGCCGAGTCGGTCGATCCGCCGAACAACAACGGCTACGAGCGCACCCTGCGCTGGACGAAGATCTCCAAGGCGGTCGACGCACTCACACCGTTCATCGACAAGAGAGCGGCCGCGAGAGCCGGCTTCGACACGAGTCGCTCGTTCGAGTTCAAGCCCTTCACGCCGAAGCTCCCGAGCGGGCTCGGCGACTTCCATTCATTCATCGGCTGAGCGGGGGGAGCCCGGCGCGCCTTGCCCGCGCGGCGCGCCGGGCGCTCGGCCCCGCAGGACGAGGACCGCGGATTTGACCCGGCCCCACCGGGTCTGATTCGCGCTCCTCAGTCGCGCAGTGCGTTGGCGGCGTCCTCGAGCCGGTCGTCGCCCCAGAACGCCTGGTCGCCGACGAGCACGCTGGGGACGCCGCGCACGCCGATCGCGATCGCGGCGTCGGTGCGGGCGCGGAGCGCCGCCTTCACCTCGGGGGTCGCCGCGGCCGCCAGCAGTGTCTCTCCCTCGATGCCCGCCGTAGACGCCGCGTCTGTCACTGCCGCTGGGTCTGACAGGTCACGCCCATCGACGAACCCGAGCCGCAACGCGGCGAGCAGGAACGCACGCTCCGCCCCCACCGAGGCAGCTGCCACCGCGGCCCGCATCGCCAGAAGCGTGTTGCCCGGCCAGGGCTCCGGCCATCGCACGGCACCGAGCCCATACGCAGCCGCCCGCCGCTCGACCTCCTCGATGCCCTGCGCCCGCGCGTCCGTCAGCGCCCACGACCCCCAGCCCCGCGCCCCAAACACAGCACCCAGCAGCACCGGCTCCCACACGATCTCTGAGCCGAGCACCGACTCCACCCGCTCCGCCGTCAGCCACGCATACGGCGAGCCGACGTCGACGAAGAAGCGGGGCGCCGAACCCATCTCAGTCGATCAACCGCTTGCGCAGCCGCCAGATCGCCAGCCGCCACATCGCGAGCCCGAAGGCCACCAGGAAGGTGAGGTGGCCGAGGTCCGCGAGCGGCTCGATGCCGAGCACCACCACGTCCCGTACGAGCTGCACACAGTGGTAGAGCGGATTCAAGCGCGCGAGCGCCTCGATCGCGGGTGGGAACGACGAGATCGGGAAGAACGTCCCCGCCGTCAGGAACATCGGCGTCAGGATCCCGCTCGTCACATACGAGAAGTTGTCGATCGACTCCGCCATCGCTGCGAGCGTCATACCGAATGCGACGAACGCGCAGCCCGTGGTGAAGCAGATGAACGGCACGAGCACCGCGCTCGGCAGCGGATCGAGCCCGAACGCGATCGCGACGAGCAGCGGCACGTTTCCATAGATACCCGCGCGCAGCCCGATCCACAGGACCTCCGCGGAGACGATCTCGTCCACGTCCACGGGGGCCGTCAGGAATGCGTCATACGTGCGCTGGAAGCGGTACTTCAGGAACGTCCCGTACATGCCCGGGAAGGCGGAGGAGAACAGCACCGCTGTCGCCACGATCCCGGTCCCGACGTACTGCTTGTAGTCGAGCCCGCCGATCGACGTGATCAGCGCGCCGAAGCCGAAGCCGAACGCCAGCAGGTAGATCGTCGGCTCGACGATCGAGGAGAAGGTCGTCGTCTTCCAGTTGCGCGTGAAGACGGTTGCGTCGCGGCTCATCACGCCGACGACGGCGGATGGCTCGATGCGGTGCAGGCGGCGCCGCCGTCGCGGCGGCGGCTTGACGGCCATGGACGCCGGCGCGGTCGTGGCGCTCACTCGATCTCCTCTCCCGTCAGGACGACGAACGCGTCCTCCAGCGTTGCCGCGCGGCGCACGCCCTCCGGCAACGTGCCGTTGTGACGCGCGGCGTGCAGGATCGCCAGCGCGGGTCCGGAGCGGCGCATCGCCCAGCCGGCCTGTTCGCCCTCGGCGCGCAGCTCGTCGAGCCGTGCCGGCGGACCGTAGACCTCGTGGGTCTCGGCCCCCGCATGCTCGCGCACCAGGTCGGCCGGCTTCCCACGCGCGACGATCAGTCCTCTCGCCATCACCGCGACCGTGTCGGCGAGCCGCTCGGCCTCCTCGATGTAGTGCGTCGACATCAGCACCGTCGTGCCCTCGGCGCGCAGCGCGCCGATCAGCGACCACAGCTCCTGGCGCACCTGTGGATCGAGCCCGACGGTCGGCTCGTCGAGCAGTACGAGCCGCGGTCTGTGCACGAGCCCGCGAGCGATCAGCAGGCGCCGGCGCATCCCGCCGCTCAACAGGTCCACGCGCGTGTCGGCGCGCTCGGTCAGGTTCGCGATCTGCAACGCCCGCTGCACGGCCGCCGCACGCTCGTCCGGCGGGACGCGGTAGAGCCGCGCGAAGACGGTGAGGATTTGCCGGCAGGTCAGCTCGACGTCGAGGTTGTCGAGCTGCGGCACGACGCCCATCTCCGCGCGCGCCTGTTTCGACTCGCCAGGGAGTCTCCAGCCGAGCACCTCGATGGAGCCTTCGTCGGCGATCGCCTGCGCGGTCAGCATCCGCATCGTCGTGGACTTGCCCGCGCCGTTGGGTCCGAGCAGCCCGAGGCAGATGCCGGGCGCGACCTCCAGGTCGAGGCCGGCGACTGCTGTGATCGCGCCGAAGCGCTTGATGACGCCGCGAAGCGAGATCGCCGGCTGCACGGCAGTCGCGCCGTTCGCGGTCCGCGTGCCGTCGGCGGTGGCAGGGCTCACGCCCATCTCATCGCCTGTGGCTCGTCGCGCATGCGGATCACCTTCGCAGGCACGCCGGCAGCGACCGCGTTCGCTGGCAGGTCCTTCGTCACGACGGCGTTGGTGCCGACGATCGCGTTGTCGCCGACGCTCACGCCGCGCAGGATGCAGGCGCCGTAGCCGAGCCACACGTTGTTGCCGACGTGCACGTCGCGCTTATAGATCCCCTGCAAGCGAATCGGCCGCTCGACCTCGACGACGCCGTGGTCGAAGTCGATCAGCATCACGCGGTCGGCGACGACGCACTCGCGGCCGATCGAGACGTGCTGGAAGGAGGAGATCGTGCACTCCTGGCCCAGCACCGTCTTGGCCCCGATCTCGCATTCGCCCTCGTGCACCCGGATCTTCGTCCCGTGCCCGATCCACGACCAGCGCCCGAGCCGCAGGACCGCGTCGCGGCCGATCTCGAGCTTCACGTCGGGCGCGACGAAGCAGATCCCGTCGGTCTGCAGGCGCCCGCGCCAGCGCAGCCGCAGCCACGCCCAGCGCGCGATCAGCCGCGCGTAGGGAAGGTTGAGCATGCCGTGGCGGCG
>DASYLH010000025.1:0-6242 GCA_036009645.1 Conexibacter sp. | reverse complement strand
GATCGCCTCGTCGGGCCGCGCGTCAGAGGAGAGCGCCTCGAACGCCTCCCCCGGCTCGCTCTGCACGCGGTCCGGTGGCTCGTCCAGCTCGCCGTCCTCGACCGCCGGTCTCAGCTCGATCGCGTGGTTGCGCTCCTCCTCGATCCGCCCGGCGAGCGCCTTGAGCGTGATGTCGGATGGCAGGAACAGGAAGCTCATCTGTCTGCGCGGCGCCGGTGAGCGGCGGATGAAGCGGCCGACGACCTGCCGGAAGAACAGCTCCGTGCGCGCACTCGTCGCGTAGACGCCGACGCGCAGGCGCGGGATGTCGACGCCCTCGGAGACCATCAACACCGAGACGATCCAGCGCTGCGTGCCCGCCGCGAAGCGCGCGATCCGCTGCGAGGCGTCGGCCTCGTCGGAGGTGACGATCATCACCGGCTCGCCCGAGATCGCCTCCAGGCGCGTCGCCAGCTCGACCGCGTGCTGCTTGTCAATCGCGACGACGAGACCGCCGGCGTCCGGATGATCGCCGGCGCGGATCTCCGCGAGCCGCGCGTCGGCGTCGCGCAACACCCGCCGCACCCAGTCGCCCCCGCTGTCGAGCGCGGTGCGCAGGCGGCGGGCGTCCTCCGCCCGCGGCAGCACGACCGAGAAGTCCGCGCGGCGGCGCTTCCCGTCGCTCATCCACTCCATGTCGCCGTCGTAGGGCACGAACGTGATCGGCCGGCAGACGCCGTCGATGAGGGCGTCTGTGTACGTGTAGGTGTAGTCGGCCGAGGAGAAGCCGTCGGCGTCGTACTCGACCCACGGGATCGGCGAGTTGTCGGAGCGGAACGGCGTGCCGCTCAGCAGCAGCCGCAGCTCCGCGCGCGCGAACGCGTCCATCGTCGTGACGCCCCAGCTCGCGTCCTCGCCCATGTGGTGCGGCTCATCGGCGATCAGCAGGGTGCGGCGCTGTGCGCACGCTCTGCGGTGCGGCGCGGGCCCGGCCGCGACCGCCTGATACGTGACGGCGACGCCGTGGCGGTCGGGTGGCTCGGGCCCCTCCGCGTTCGGACGATTCGGCTCCAGGTCGATCCCGTAGCGGGCCGCGTCGGCCGCCCACTGGCGCGCGATGTGGGCAGTCGGCGCGAGAATGGCGACGCGCTGCACGCGACCCGTCTGCAGCAGCTCGTACGCGACGCGCAGGCCGAACGTCGTCTTGCCGGCGGCCGGCGTCGCGGACGCGAGGAACGCCTCGCCGTCGTGCGCGGTCAGCGCCTCCAGGGCGGTCTGCTGCCACGCGCGCAGCGGCCGGCGCGCCGGCCACGGCGGGAGCGCTTTACGGCGGGCGACGGCGCTCACGCGTCGATCAGCGAGCGGCCCGTCATCTCGGCGGGCTGCGCCTCGCCGAGCACCTGCAGGACGGTCGGGGCGACGTCGGCAAGGATCCCGCCGTCGCGCAGCTCCAGGCCGGGGACGGTCACGATCAGCGGCACGGGATTGAGCGAGTGCGCGGTGTTGGGCGAGCCGTCGTCCTCGAGCATGTGGTCGGCGTTGCCATGGTCGGCGGTGATGATGCAGGCGCCGCCGGACGCGTGGACCGCCTCGACGATCTCGGCGAGGCAGCGGTCGACCGTCTCGATCGCCGTGACGGCCGCCGGGATCACGCCCGTGTGGCCGACCATGTCGGCGTTCGCGAAGTTGATGATGCCGAAGCGCGGCTCGTCCTCCTGCCACGCGCGCACGAACGCCGCGGCGGCCTCGGGGGCGCTCATCTGCGGCTTGTGGTCGTACGTCGGCACGTCGCGCGGAGAGGCCACCAACTCGCGCCGCTCGCCGGCGTACGGGGTCTCCTCGCCGCCGTTGAAGAAGTACGTCACGTGCGGGTACTTCTCCGTCTCGGCGACGTGCAGCTGCGTCGCGCCGCGGTCCGCGAGCACGTGCGAGAGCGTGACCTTCGGGCGCTCGGGCGGGAAGGCGACCGGATAGCGCCAGTCCTCGTGGTACTCGGTCATGCAGGCGTAGCGCTCGACCGTCGGCGCGTCGGCACGGTCGATCTCGCTGAACGCCGGGTCCGCGAGCGCAAGCGTGATCTCGCGCATCCGGTCGGGGCGGAAGTTGAATGCGATCACGCTGTCACCGGGACGGATGCGCGCCTCGTCGCCGACCGTCGTCGCCGTCACGAACTCGTCCGTCTCGCCGCGCTCGTAGGCGGCCCGGACGGCGCTCGGGCCGTCCGCTGCGCTGTGCACGCCGCGGCCGTGGACAAGCACGTCATACGCCTGCTGTACCCGGTCCCAGCGCTTGTCCCGGTCCATCGCGAAGTAGCGACCGATGACGCTGCCGACGCGTGCGCGGCGACCGTCCCCGGTGGCGTCCGCGAGCCAGTCTTCGACGGTCTCCAGGTACCCGGCCCCGGCCTTCGGCAGTGTGTCGCGCCCGTCCGTGAAGGCATGCACCACCAGATCGGGGACCTCCAGCTGCCCGCCCATGCGGATCAGCGCCTCCAGGTGCGCCCAACCGGAGTGGACGCCACCATCGGAGACGAGCCCGATCAGGTGCACCCGCTCCGCGCCCGCGAACGCGGCACGCAGGACCTCGTTCTGCGCGAGCGTCCCGTCGGTGACCGCATCGTCGATCCGGGTCAGATCCTGGCGCACGACGGAGCCGGCGCCGAGGTTGAGGTGCCCGACCTCGGAGTTGCCCATCTGACCGTCGGGCAGGCCCACAGCACGACCGCAGGCGGTCAGCTGCGTCTGTGGATAGCGAGACCACAACTCATCGAACACCGGCGTCTCGGCGAGCGAGACGGCGTTGCCCGGACCATCGGGCGCGAGTCCCCAGCCGTCGAGCACGACGAGCACCGCGCGCTGCGCGGGCAGGCCGTCAGGACCGGCGGGCAAGACCATCAGCCGGCGGCCCCCACGATCGTCGCAAACGACTCCGCCTCCAGCGAGGCGCCGCCGACAAGCGCGCCGTCGACGTCCGGCAGCGCGAGTAACTCGGCCGCGTTGTCGGGCTTGACGCTGCCGCCGTAGAGGATCCGGACCTGCTGGGCCACCTCCGGCGAGCGTGAGCCGACGAGCGCACGCACGAACGCGCACGCCTCCTGCGCCTGCTCTGGTGTCGCGACGAGGCCCGTGCCGATCGCCCAGATCGGCTCGTAGGCGATCACGACATCGGCGAGCTGCTCGACGGGCACTCTCTCGAGGCCCTCACCGATCTGGTGGCGCAGCTTGCGCTCGGTGTCGCCCGCCTCGCGCTCTGACTCCGTCTCGCCGACGCACAGGATCGGCTTGAGGCCCGCCTCGAGCGCCTTCGGCACCTTCAGCTGCAGCGCGCGGTCCGTCTCGCCGAACAGCTCGCGCCGCTCGGAGTGGCCGAGCACGACGCCGTGCACGTCCAGCTCGCTCAGCATCGCCGGCGAGACCTCACCGGTGAAGGCGCCCGCGTCCTCCGAGTGCATGTTCTGCGCGTAGACCTCGACGCGCGAGCCGCGCGTCGAGTCGACCATCGCGCCGAGCGCGAGGAACGACGGGCAGATCGCCACGTCGACCGCGTCTGCCGTCGCGACGCGCGGCAGCAGGGCCGCGATGAACGCCTCCGCCTCCGCGACCGTCTTGTGCATCTTCCAGTTGCCCGCGATCAGCGGTCTGCGTCCGTTGCTCATGCGAGCGCCTCCACCCCGGGCAGTCGTTTCCCCTCGAGCAGCTCCAGCGACGCCCCGCCACCCGTCGAGAGGTGCGTCACCTGATCCGCCAACCCGAACTGCTGCAGAGCCGCGGCGCTGTCGCCGCCCCCCACCACCGTCGTGCCGGGCGCCTGCGCCACGGCCTCGGCGACCGCCCGCGTCCCAGCAGCGAACGGCTTCAACTCGAAGGCCCCCATCGGCCCGTTCCAGAAGACCGTGCCGGCGTTCGCGATCTCCGCGGCATAGCGCGCCGCTGTCTTCGCGCCGACGTCGAGCCCCATCCAGGCGGCGGGCACGTCGACGCCGTCCAGCTCTTTGCGCTCCGCGTCGGCGCCGAATCTGTCGCCGAGGACGAGGTCGGTCGGCAGCTCAAGGCGGCAACCACCCTTCGCGGCCTTCTCCAGCGCCAGACGTGCAGGCTCCACACCCTCGGCCTCACACAGCGAGTCGCCGATCTCGTGACCCTGCGCTTTGAAGAATGGGAAGCACATCGCGCCGCCGATCAGGATCGCGTCGGCCACCTCGAGGAAGCGGTCGATGACGGCGATCTTGTCGGTTACCTTGGCGCCGCCGACGACCGCCACGAGCGGCTTTGCTGGGTTCTCCAGGATCCCGTTGAGCGTCGTCACCTCGCGCTCCAGCAGCCGACCGGCGCCGGACTGCGAGACGCGGTGCGCTACACCCTCCGTCGAAGCGTGCGCGCGATGCGCTGCGCCGAACGCGTCGTTGACGTAGACCTCCGCGAGCGCGGCCAGGCCGGCCGCGAGCGTCGGGTCGTTCTTCGTCTCGCCCGCCTCGTAGCGGACGTTCTCCAGCAGCAGCACCTCGCCCGGGTCGAGCGCGTGCGCCATCTGCGTCACCGCATCGCCGACGACGCCCGGCGCGAGCTTCACGTCGACGCCCAGCAGCTCGCTCAGCCGCTTGGCCACGGGCCGCAGCGACAGCTCGGGCTCACGGTCCTTCGGGCGCCCAAGGTGCGAGACGAGGATCAGCGCCGCCCCGCGCTCCCGCAGCTCTGTGAGCGTCGGGAGCGCCGCGCGAATGCGGGTGTCGTCTGCGACCGCGCCGTCCTTCAACGGCACGTTGAAGTCGACGCGGACGAGGACTCGGCGGCCGTCGACGTCGAGGTCGTCGAGCGTCCTCACAGAACCTTCTGGACGAGGTCGACCACGCGGTTCGAGTAGCCCCACTCGTTGTCGTACCAGGCGACGACCTTGACCATCGTGCCCTGCATCACGGAGGTGAGCTGCGCGTCGACGATCGAGGAGAAGGGCGACTTGACGATGTCGGTCGAGACGATCGGGTCCTCGGTGTACGCGAGATAGCCCTTCAGCGAGCCGCTCTCGGCGGCTGCCTTCAGCGCACCGTTGACCTCCTCGACGCTCGTCTCGCGCTTCGCCACGACCGTCAGGTCGACGACCGAGCCGGTCGGGACCGGCGCGCGCACCGCGAAGCCATGCAGCTTGCCGTTCAGCTCCGGGATCACGAGGCCGATCGCCTTCGCCGCGCCGGTCGAGGCGGGGATCAGGTTGAGCGCGGCGGCGCGGGCGCGCCGCAGGTCGCTGTGGGGCATGTCCTGCAGCCGCTGATCAGCCGTGTAGGCGTGGATCGTCGTCATCAGGCCGTGCTCGATGCCGACGGTGTCGTTCAGCACTTTCGCGACCGGCGCAAGGCAGTTCGTCGTGCACGAGGCGTTTGAGATGACGTCATGCGACGCCTTGTCGTAGACCTCGTCGAAGTTCACGCCCAGCACGACCGTCGCGTCCGGGCCCGTCGCGGGTGCCGAGATGATGACCTTCTTCGCGCCACCGGCGAGGTGCTTCGCGGCGTCGTCGCGCTTCGTGAAGAAGCCGGTCGACTCGATCACGACGTCGACGCCGAGGTCACCCCACGGGAGCGCGCCTGGATCGCGCTCGGCGAGCACCTTCAGCTCCTTGCCGTCGACGCGCAGGCCGCCGTCGGAGACTTCGACCGTGCCCGGATAGGGACCGAGGATCGAGTCGTACTTGAGCAGGTGGGCGAGCGTCTCGGGGTCGGTCAGGTCGTTGACCGCGACGAAGTCGATCTCGGCGCCCGCTGCCTTTGCGGCGCGAAAGACGTTGCGCCCGATTCTCCCGAAGCCATTGATGCCGACCTTCACAGCCATGAAGTCAAACCCCTCCTAAGTCGTTTTCGGAAGCCGATGCTAGTCGGCGCTACTCGCCGATGGTGATCTCGATCTCGTAACCGTCGAGGTCGGCGAGAGCTCGCTGACCATCGGTGGCAAGGAACTGAAGGTCCTCGCCGAGCGGGACCCGGCCGCCCTGCCGTGGGGTGACCTCGGCGTCGACGTCGTGATCGAGTCGACCGGCTTCTTCACCAAGCGCGAGGACGCCGCCAAGCACCTCGCGGCGGGCGCGAAGAAGGTCATCATCTCCGCCCCGGCGACCGAACCCGACGTGACCGTGGCGCTCGGCGTCAACTTCGACGAGGCCTACGACCCGGCCAGCCACGACGTCATCTCCAACGCCTCCTGCACGACCAACTGCCTGGCGCCGCTGGCCAAGGTGCTGCACGAGTCGTTCACGATCGAGCAGGGGCTGATGAC
>DASYLH010000024.1:0-39060 GCA_036009645.1 Conexibacter sp. | reverse complement strand
GAGGAGGAGCGCAACCACGCGATCGAGCTGAGACCGGCGGTCGAGGACGGCGAGCTGGACGAGCCACCGGACCGCGTGCAGAGCGAGCCGGGGGAGGCGTTCGAGGCGCTCTCCTCTGACGCGCGGCCCGACGAGGCGATCCACCTGCGCACGCAGCCGGGCGAGAACCTGTCGCTGTTCGGCGAGCCGGAGCCGACGCCCTCCGCGGCGTACATGGCCTTCACGGGTGGCACGACCGCGACCGCGACGACCCCCGCGGACCCAGCCGACATCGCGAGCGCCGCCGGCGATCCGGGCTCCTCCTACCAACGCCGGGAGCGGTTGCGCGAGGAGCGCTCCAAGCTCGTCTCGCAGCGCGCCCGCGTCACCCGCGAGACGCACCGCGAGATCAACGCGCGCATCAACCGCGCCGTCGGCGTGCGCTCTGTGGCTGATGCGACGTTGGAGCAACTGACGAAGGCGAACGATCTGCTGCGGCGAGAGCTGGAGCGCGGACGGTGACGCGCGCCCTCGGGCGGGTGCCGTCTGTCGCTGCGCCAAGCGCTGCTATCTTCGCCCCGGAGGCCTGAAACGTGTCGCTCACGACGGAGACACCGATGGCAGTGACGAATCCCCCGGCCGCAGCCGTGGAGGGGCTCTGCCCCGCCGAGCTGGGCGCCTGGCGCGGACTCCTGCGCGTGCACGCGAGTGTGCTGAAGGAGCTCGACGCTGAGCTCGATGCTGCGCATGGGCTGCCGTTGACCTCCTACGAGGTGCTGATCCAGCTCGCCGACGCCCCGGACCATCGCATGCGCATGTGCGACCTCGCGGACTCCGTGCTGCTGAGTCGCAGCGGCATGAGCCGTCTCGTCGACCGGCTCGAGCGTGACGGCCTGTTGTGCCGAGCCGCCTGCACGAACGACGCCCGCGGCGCATTCGCCTGCATCACCCAGGCGGGGATAGAGCTGCTCGAGCAGGCCCGCCCGACACACATCGCCGGCATCCGCCGGCGCTTCCTCTCGCAGTTCAGCGAGGAGGAGCTCAGGCTGCTCGGGACATATTGGGACCGGTTGGTCCCTCAGTCCGTCTGACAGCGCCAGCCGACGGACTGCCGCCCGCGCTAGGGTCCGCCGCCGTGCCCGAGCCGCTGCTCGACATCCATCATCGTGACCCCGCGTCCCGTGCGCGCACCGGCGTGCTGCGATTGGCGCATGGGGAGGTGCGCACGCCGGCGTTTGTCCCGCTGGCGACGAAGGGCGTCGTGAAGGGGATCGAGCCGCGCGAGGTGGCTGCGCTCGGGTACGACATGGTGTTGGGCAACACGTTTCACCTGTTCCTGGCGCCGGGGCACGAGCTGGTGGCCGAGCAGGGCGGGCTGCACGAGTTCATGCGCTGGAGCGAGCCGATCATCACGGACTCCGGCGGGTTCCAGGTCTTCTCGATGGGCCATGGCACCGTCGCGGACGAGGTCAAGGGCCGGGTATCGGATCCCGCCCGCCCCGACCGGGCCGGAGCGATCCTGTCGATCGAGGAGGAGGGCGTGCGCTTTCGCTCCTACATCGACGGCGGGGAGCGCTTCATGGCCCCGGAGACGTCGATGGAGGTGCAGGCAGCGCTCGGCTCCGACATCGCGCTCGCGTTCGACGAGTGCACGCCGTTCCACGTCGACCGCGACTACACCGAGCGCTCCACCGAGCGCACACACCGCTGGCTGGAACGCTGCCTCACGTGGCAGGACGAGCACGGCCGAGGCGACCAGACCTTCTATTCGATCTCCCAGGGCGGCGTCTACGAGGACATGCGCCGCGGCTCGACGCGCGTCGTTGCACAGAGCCGCGCGCCCGGCGTAGCGATCGGTGGCTCGCTCGGGGCGGACAAGGCGCAGATGTATGAGGTCGTCGACTGGGCGACCGACGAGCTGGAAGCCGTCGCCCCGCAGAAGCCGCGCCACCTGCTCGGGATCGGCGACATCGACGACCTCGTGCGCGGCGTCGAGCTGGGCATCGACACGTTCGACTGCGCGATGCCGACGCGGCTCGGACGCCACGGGATGGCGATCGTGCCCGATCCGGAGAAGCGCTGGCGCGTTGACCTCACGAAGGGCCGCTGGAAGCACGCGAAGGAGCCGATCATGGAGGACTGTCCGTGCCCGGCGTGCGCGGGCGGCTACTCACGCGCCTACCTGCACTACCTGTTCGCCGCGCGCGAGCTGACGGCGCTGCGGCTGGTGACACTGCACAACCTCGCGTTCATCGCGCGGCTGATGGCCGATCTGCGCGCCGCGATCGCGGCGGGGACGCTGGCCGAGACGGCGGCTGCCGTGCGTGCTGGCGCGGCACCAGGCGCGCTCGTGTAGTGCATCGCTACTTCGTGTTGTTGTCGATCAGGTCCTGCAGCTGCTGAACGGCCTGCTGGGCGTCGTCGGCGACGACGCGCTTGATGCGCACGGCGTTGTCGGTGTTGTCCGTCGCGACGATCGCGACGGCGATCCCGACGCCGAACAGCAACGCGACGGCGAGCACCGCGACGAGCCGGCGCAGACCGCGCTGGCGCGATGACGCGGCGGTGGCGCCGTTGCGGCGAGGAGCCACCGGGGCGACCGGCCGCGGCGGTGCGGGACGGCGGGCCGGGACCTCCTGCGGACGGCGCGACGACAGCGCACGCGTCTCGGCTGTCCCGGCTGCGGTGGGGGGTGCGGTGACGCGGGTGGCGGCGGTCGAGCGCGTCGGCACGCCGGCCGGCGCGATCCCACGGGAGCCGTCGCGAATCGCCTGCTCCATCACCGCTGCCGTCTCGAAGCGCCCTTCGGGCTCGAGCGCGAGCGCGATCGCAACGGACTGCGCGAGCGCCGGCGGCACGTCGGCGTTCAGCTCGTCGAGCGGAGTCGGCAGCTCACGCTGCTGCTTGAGCGCCAGCTCGGACAGCGACATCGCCTCGTAGGGCAGCCGACCGGACAGCAGCTGGTAGGCGACGACGCCGAGCGCGTAGAGGTCCGAGCGCGGGCCGGACGTCTCGCCGCGCGCCTGCTCGGGGGCGAGATAGGCGGCGGTGCCGAGCACCGAGCCGACCTGCGTGATCGAGGACTGCTCGGTCGCCTTTGCGATCCCGAAGTCGGCCAGCTTGACGACGCCGTCGTCGGTGACGAGCAGGTTTCCTGGCTTCACGTCGCGGTGCACGACGCCGTTGCGGTGCGCATAGTCGAGCCCGCGACAGGCCTGCGCGACGATCTCGACGGTCTCCTCGACGTCCAGGTGCCCGCGCTCGCGCAGCAGCTCCGCGCACGATCTGCCCGGGACGGCCTCCATCACGATGTAGTGATGGTGGGCGGCCTCGTCGAAGCCGAAGTCGAACACCTGCACGACGTTGGGGTGCACGAGCCGAGCGGCTGCGAGCGCCTCGCGGCGGAAGCGCGAGACGAACGCCGGGTCGTCGGCGAGGTGCTCGGCCAGCAGCTTCACAGCGACGTTGCGCTCCAGCCGGCGGTCGAGCGCGAGCTGCACCGTCGACATGCCGCCGATGCCGAGGCGGCGGCCAAGCTCGTAGCGACCGGCGATCACGGTCTCGCTCATCGCTGGGCCTCCTTCTCGAGCTCCTTGAGCGCCTTCTTGACCTGACCGGGTGCGGCGCCGCCGCTGTTGCCGGGCGGCGTCGTCCCGTCGCCGGGTGTCCCGCCGCCGTTGTCCGGGGGCGGTGTGGTCGGCGTCGTCGGTGTGGTCGGCGGCGGCTCAGTGGGTGTCGTTGGCGTGGTTGGCTCGGTCGACGTCGTGGTCGTTGTGGTGGTTGTCGGCACGGTGGTCGTCGTGACAGTCGGTGTGGTCGTGGTCGTCGGCGTGCTGGTGCACGTGCGCGCGACGAGCGTCTCCAGCGTGGACGCGCCATCCTGGAGGTTCTCGATCAGCTGTCGGTCGACCTCTGCGGGCGGAAGCGCGTTCACGCGATCCGCGAAGCTCTGTGCCGCCACCGCCGCGTGGCCCGAATTCCCGTCAGCACACGCCGCTTGGACGGAAGCGAGCGCATCCTGCAGGTTGCCCGACTGCGAGCTCGAGAGCAGCCCGCTGCGGTCGCCGCAGGCGACGAGCAGGGCAGCGACGCACCCGAGCGCGAAGAGGGGGAGGACCTTCACGGCGAACCGCATCAAGCGAAACAGGCTACTGACCGTGCCCGAGCCGCTCGGCGAGCGAGTCCGGCAGCCGCGCTGCACGGATCGCCGTCGCGGCGCCCGCGACGTCGTACTCGGTGCGGTGAAAGGCGGCCGTCCATGCGTTCGTGTCGAGCAGCATCCACGCGGCACGAGGGTCGCCGTCGCGCGGCTGGCCGACACTCCCGGGATTCAGCAGCCAGGTGCCCTCGGTGAGATCGAGCTGGGTGCCCTTCGGGCAGGTGTCGCCGGAGGCCGGGGTCCCGTCTCTGCGGCAATACGACAGCGCCATGTGCGAATGGCCGATGCAGGCGATGCGGTGCTCCAGCCGGTCGAGGCACAGCTCAGCCTGCAGCGGGGAGAGCACGTACTCCCACACCGGGTCGCGCGGGGAGGCGTGGAACAGATCGACGGCCTCGTCGAGCCGCTGCGGCTCGAGCGTCGCGAGGTAGGCGAGGCTGTCGGCGGCGATCACGTCCTGCGTCCAGCCGATCGACAGCTCGGCGCCGCGCACGAACTGCCCAAGCGGCAGCTTGCCGCAGGTCGCGAGGTCGTGGTTGCCGGCAAGGCAGACCGCGACGTGGCGACGCGCCAGCTCGACGCACGCATCTGGCTCGGCGCCGTAACCGACGAGGTCGCCGAGGCACCACAACTCCTCAGCCCCGATCGCGTCCACGGCATCGAGCACCGCTTCGAACGCATGCCGGTTGGCGTGGATGTCGGAGACGATCGCGACCCGCATCGCGCGTGGCCTTGCGGGTCGCTTGCGCTCTCGGGATCCGCGCTACTGGGTGCGCGGGTCGTTGGGGCCGCCGAACTCGGGGAGGTTCTTGATCCCCTCGCTCGTCTGCCACTTCGAGTAGTTGTCCTCCATCGCGTCGATCAGCTCGCGCATGAAGCGGGCGGAGAGATTGACGCGGGAGACCACGACACCCGGGATCTCCTCGTCGTCGACCTCGTGGTCCACGCGTGCGAACGTGATCGTGAACTCGTACTCCGAGTGGCTCACGTTCGCGAAGTTCGCGTAGACCCCCGCCATGATCTCCGGGGAGAAGTGGATGTTGATGTGGCGCTCGCGGTCTTCGTCGTCCATGGGGCCTAGTATCGCACCCGTGCGAATCATCGTCTTGGCCGTTGGCCGTCTGCGCCCGCCGTTCGCCGACGACGTGCAGCACTACCAGAAGCTCCTGGCCCGCCACGCGCGGGTGGAGTTGGTGGAGGTGCGCGAGGACGAGCAGGTTGCTCGCCGAATTCCGGACCGCGCATTCGTCTCGTTGCTCGACGCAGAGGGGAAGCAGTACGACTCGCCGTCGTTCGCCAGATTTCTGGAGGAGCGCCGCCAAGGCGGCCGCGACGTCTGCTTCGTCGTCGGCGGCCCGTTCGGGCTGGACCTGGAGTCGGTGGACCACCGCCTGTCGCTCGGCGCCATGACCCTCCCGCACCAGCTCGCACGCGTCGTGCTGCTCGAGCAGATCTACCGCGGACACAAGATCCTGGCGAGAGAGCCCTACCACTACTGAGGGGCGCCGGACGGCGAGGCGGTCGGCGGGGCAGCGCCGGTACCCTCCGAGCGGTGACCCCGCTGCAGGATCTTCGCGCCGCCGTCGAGGCGGCCTCGGCCGCCTTGCGCAACGGCGACGGCGTCAAGGGCGGCACCGCGCCGACGGTCGAGCGGCCGAGACGCGACGGCTTCGGCGACTACTCGACGAACGCCGCGATGCTGCTCGCGCCGAGCGTGGGCGTGCCCCCGCGCGAGATCGCGGAGCGGCTGGGGCAACAGCTGGAGCAGCGGCTGGGCGACGGTCTCGACCGCTACGAGGTCGCCGGCCCTGGCTTCCTCAACCTCTTCCTCGCTGACACGTGGCACGCGGAGGCTCTTGCGCACGTGCTCGAGCGGAGCAAGGCCTTCGGTGCCGGCGGGGCCGACAAGCCTGAGCGGATTCTCGTCGAGTTCGTCAGCGCGAACCCGACCGGCCCGCTCGTCGCCGCCAGCGGCCGCCATGCCGCCTACGGCGACGCGCTGGCCGAGATCCTCG
Source organism: Conexibacter sp. (assembly GCA_036009645.1). Classification (GTDB taxonomy): domain Bacteria; phylum Actinomycetota; class Thermoleophilia; order Solirubrobacterales; family Solirubrobacteraceae; genus Conexibacter. Next base: position 32,907 of record DASYLH010000024.1, on the reverse strand, counting down.
CCTTCCACGGCCATGAGATCCAGCGCGAGTACTACCTCAACGACGCCGGCGCGCAGGTGCGCAAGCTCGGCGAGTCGGTGCAGGCCCGCGCGCTCGCGAAGGACGTGCCCGAGGGCGGCTACGAAGGCGACTACGTCGCCGAGCTGGCGCAGGAGATCCCCGACAGCGCCACGGCTGACCCCGACCACCTTGCGCAGGAGGCGGTCGCGCAGATGCTCGCCCGCATCCAGGCGACGCTCGTGCGCTTCGGCGTCAGGCACGACAAGGTGTTCAGCGAGCGCTCGCTGTACGAGGGCGAGCCGAGCGCCATCAGACGCGCGTTCGCGGCGCTCGAGGCGAGCGGGCACACCTACCGCTCCGAGGGCGCGCTGTGGCTGCGCACAACGACGTTCGGCGACGACAAGGACCGCGTGCTGGAGCGCGCCAACGGCGAGCCGACGTACTTCGCCTCCGACTGCGCGTACCTGCTCGACAAGCAGGCGCGCGGCTTCGAGCGGCAGATCGACGTCTTCGGCGCCGACCACCACGGCTACGTCGCGCGCGTCAGAGGCGCGTTTCAGGCGCTGGGTGGCGATCCCGGCGCGATCGAGATCCTGATCATGCAGTTCGTCCACCTGATCAACGCCGGCGACCGCTCGGCGATGTCGAAGCGGCGCGGGATCTTCAACACGCTCGACGAGCTGATCGACGACATCGGCGTTGACGCGACACGCTTCTTCATGCTGCAGCGCTCGCACGACAGCACGGTCGACCTCGACCTCGACCTCGCGCGCGAGCAGTCGAACGAGAACCCGGTCTACTACGTGCAGTACGCGCATGCGCGGATCCACTCGATCCTCGAGAAGGCGGGGGAGGGGCGGGTTGCGGCGGCGCTTGCGTCGGTCGCAGCCGGGGGCGCGGACGGAGCCGGCTTGGCGGCGCCGCTGGAGCCGGCCGAGCGTGCGCTGATCAAGAAGCTGCTCGCGTTCCCCGACGAGGTTGCCGACGCGGCCGAGCGGCGCGCGCCGCACCGCATTGCCGCGTACGCGCTGGAGCTGGCGCAGGACTTCACCGCCTTCTACCGCGACTGCCACGTCGTCGGCGCTGAGCCGGCGCAGGTCGAAGCCTTCCGCATCGCACTCTCGGTCGCGGCCCAGCGCACGATCGCGCGCGCGCTTGCGCTGCTGGGCGTCAGCGCTCCGGACTCGATGTAGCGAAGCAGCTCAGGCCGACGCCGGCCGCGCGAGCGGTGGCAGTGGCGCGTCGTCCCCGGCCTCGCCAAGCAGGTCACTCAGCGCATAGCCCGACAGCGCCGCGTCGGCGAGCGCCTCGCACGTCTCGGGCTCCCCCTCGCGGTACGCGGCCGGCAAGTTCACGTACGGGGCCCCGTGGTAGAAGCGCTCGTAATGCTCGTGACGGCTCGCGAACTCCGAGCCGACCGCGTCCCACACGAGCTTGTAGAGCTTGATCCGCTCCTCCGCGGTGTGGCCTGGCGAGCGCACGTAGCGCTCGATCAGCGGACCGGCCTCGGGATGCACGAGGTCGCGGTAGGAAGCCGGCATCTGTATGAGCGAGCCGCCGGCAAGCCACTTGATCTCTTCGATCAGCTGGACATAGGCGTTGGGGGCCCAGGCGCGCTGGGCGAATGCGACCGCGCGGTTCGGCTGCACCGCGCCGTCGCCGCCGGGCACCGGCTCGCAGCCCTCCTCCATCGCGAGCACGGCGGCCTTCGCGAGGTTGACCGTCGTGAGGACTCTGCCGAGCTGCATCTGCACGAGCGGCACGCGCATGACGTTGTTTGCCTTAGCGACCCTGATTGCCAGGCCGGCGAGGAACTCGAGCTTCGTCCAGTAGCGGGTGGCGGCCTGGTAGATCCAGTAGGCGAAGGCGGGTGTGTCCCACCATTGCTTGAACGCCAGCTCGACGTCTCTGTAAACGAACACGCGCTCCCAGGGGACGAACACGTTCTCGTAGATCATCAGCGCGTCGTTCTCGTCGAAGCGCGAGGACAGCGGGTTGTCCCACGGGCTGCGCGCGGCCTGCTCGTAGGAGGCGCGCGAGATCACCTTCACGCCGGGCGAGTTGAAGGGGATCGAGAACGTCAGCGCGTAGTCCTGGTCATCTCTGCCGAGCGGTTCGATCGTGCCGACGAAGATCTCGTCGCCGAACAGCGCCGCGGTGCCGACCATCTTGGCGCCGCGCACGACGATCCCATCGTCGCGCTCCTTCACGACGCCGACGTAGAGGAACGGCTCCTCCTGCTCGGCGGCTGGCTTGGAGCGGTCGATCTGCGGGTTGACGATCGTGTGCGACTGGTAGAGGTCGTCGTCGCGCATGTGCGCGTAATAGGCGAGCAGGTTGTCGGCGCGTTCCTGCCCGCCGCGGGCAAAGACCCCGGGCGCAGCGGCGAAGCCTGCCCAGCAAGAGGCCATGTAGTCCGGACTGCGGCCGAGGTAGCCGAAGGTAGCCTTCGCCCAGGTGCGGGTCGCCTCGCGGCGGGCGACGAGATCGGCCTGGGAGCGGGGGATCGTGTACGCGCGGTGGATCGACTCGCCGGTCGCGGGGGAGGGCGTCGTGAGCACGTCCGCGTAGCGCGGGTCGTGCGTCATGTCGTAGAGCTGCGCGATCGAGCGCACGGTGTTGCGGAAGGCCGGGTGGGTGGTGACGTCGCTGACCCGCTCCCCGTCGATCCACACCTCGCGGCCGTCCCGCAGGCTCTCGACGTACTCCGCTCCGGTCCGTGTCATCGGCGCTTCCCCCGTGGCTGCCGTCGGCTTCGCGCGGCCTCCCCGCGGCCGCGTCTCCTCTCACAGTAATCCGGTGTGATGCCGGGCGTCAAATGACGCGAGCGCCGGTACCCAGCGTTCGCCGACCGAAGAGTCGGCAAGCGTCAGTCGTGCCGGGCGAGGTCCTCGTCGAGCCGCTGTGCGTCTTCCGCGCTCAGCGCGGGGATGGCGGCAGCCGGCGCGGCAGCGCGCACACGGGCGTGACGGCGCCAGCGCGGGAGGGCGAGCGCCAGCAGTGCGAGCGCCAGTGCGACGGCGGCGATCGGCACGAGGTACACGGCAAGGTTGAAGCCGTCGTCGCTCGGCAGCGCCAGCACGCGCTCGCCGTACTGCTCGACGAGCACGTCCTTGATCTGCTGCTCGCTCCTGCCCTCGGCGATCAGCTCGCGGATCTGGTGGCGCTCGGCGTCGGCCTGTGGGCCGTTCGCGACGGAGAGCGGCGTTCTGCAGACGACGCACATGACCTGCTGCTCCACCGCTGGCAACGTCGTCTGCGGCTCGGCGGCGGAAGCGGGCGGCGCGTTGACGGCGAGCAGTGCCGCGAGCGTGACGAGCAGCAGCAGGCGGCGCGTCATCCGCGGGGCGTCTCGGAGGAGAGCAGCGGGTCGAGCGCCGCCGCGATCCATCTCGGCGTCAGCTGGCTGCGCTGGAGCGTGACAATGCGACCGTGCGGGTCGACCACGAACGTCTCCGGCATGCCTTTCACGCCGTAGGCCTTCGCAAACGCGCCGTCGACGTCGCGCACGACCGGATAGGCGACGTCGTGGCTGCGCACGAAGTCGCGCGAGTCGTCGGTCGCGTCGTTCCATGCCACGCCGACGATCGTGCCGCGGCCCGCCAGTCTGTGCTGCAGGCGGTTCAGCAGCGGCGCCTCCTCGCTGCACGGCTCGCACCACGAGGCGAAGAAGTTCACGACCACGTAGCCATCGCCGCGGTAGTCGGCGAGTGTTCTGCTGTCGCCTCCGTCCAGCAGCGGAAGCGGGGCGTCATGGGCGATCGGGTGTTCGCCACGCGCGAGTGCCTGATCGATCGAGCTGTCGTCGCCGGTCTGCAGCACGCCGAACACGAGCAGCCCGACGAGCAGGAGCGCGAGGACGGAGACGGCGAGGGTCGTGACGGTGCGGCGCATCGCAATGCTCAAGGGTAGAGCGGCGGCGTGCTCGGCCCGCCGCCGGTGGGCTCGCCGGTCGTGTCGACGTCGACGGGCGTGTGCACGAGCTCCCGCGTGCCCAGTGGCCTGCTGAGTGAGACGACCGCCTCGTGCTGCTGGGAACCCGCGAACCAGCCACCGGCGGGCGGACACCAGCGCATCAGCACCGTCACGAACACCTGCGTGGGCGTTTCCTGCGCGTCGACGCGGTCGAGCTCCATGTGCTCGTCGCCGTGGCAGCGGATCCGCAGGCGCGGGTCGGCCGGGTCTGCCTCGACGAGCGTCCACGGCACGCTGACGAAGCGCGCGCCGGGCTCGAGCAGCGCGACGGGCGCTTCCAGCGGCGGCGCGGCGAGCGGCGTCGACGCGGCGCGCATGCGCCGGCGCCGGCGCCGGCGCGCGACCAGGGCGCTCGCCAGCAGCAGGATCGGCACGATGACGACGCGGCGGCGCACCGCCGAAGCCTACGCTGCGCCTGCATCGGACCGATTGTCCAGGCACAACGCGGCGTCGGGCCACGGTAGACTCCAGCGGACGCGGAAGTAGCTCAGTTGGTAGAGCGTCGGCTTCCCAAGCCGAAGGTCGCGGGTTCGAGGCCCGTCTTCCGCTTCGCAGGCGACGGAGGTCGTCCGGTCGTCTGCGATTGAGGCCCTATCAGGCTTGCCACGACCGCTTGCTCTGAGCGGTCAGTGGGCGTCATCCGCTCGGTGCTCATCGATGTGGTGGAGCTCCGCACGCCTATCGATGGAGTCCGCCTGGAAACGCCAACCTTTCACCCAAAAAAACAGGGGTGTGTACGGGCGCCGCGTTGAGGTGTAATGTGCGCGCACAGCCGTGTGACCCTCGGGGAACTTGGAAGGAGACTGTGATGGGGCAGCCGCTTCAACGTCAGCGTCAGCGAAACATCGTGGTGATCGCGGTTTTGGCCGCGCTGGTGCTCGCCCTCTGGGCCGGTGGGGTCAGCTCTGCTGCGCCGTCCGGACACGCGACCAAGCGCAAGTCGTTGCGTCTGACCGATACGGCGACGCTCCACCTGGTCAGAAAGTCCGGCTCCACGCTGTACGAGAAGGGCACGGCCACGGGGACGCTTCCCGGGACCGTCTCCGCGCGTTTCGTCACCGGCGTCACGAAGGTGACGGGGACGGTGACGTTCTATTCCAGTGGTGGCGGATCGATCACGATGACAGCCGTCGGCTACCCAGAGTCCGCCGGGACGATCGCCAGATTCAGCGGCAACATCGCGGTCCGCAGCGGTACCGGTCGCTTCAAGAACGTGCTCGGCAGCGGTACGTTCACGGGCACCGGCAACCGCAGAACGTGGGCGGTCACCGTCCATGCCAACGCGAGCCTGACGTACTAGGCCGGACACGTCGATGTGTCGTAGACCGCGTGCTCGCGCGGTGCTCGCCGTGCTCGTCGTGCTGTGCGCGGCGGGCGGGTTGGAACCTGCTGCTGGGATGGCATCGGTGGCGTCGCTTCCGGTCCGCGTCACGGCCGCATTCGACCCCGACGCCGTGCTTGGAGCTCCCACCGCCCTCGACGTAAGGCTGCGGCTCAATCCGCGTCGGTTGACGAGAGCGCCGCTGACGGAGGTGCGGTTCGCCTATCCGCGCAAGCTCGGCCTCGTCTCGAGCGGGTTGGGCCTTGCGACGTGTACCCGACCGGCGAACGACTTCGCCACGGTCCTGATCGTCGCGCCTCGGCTCGGAGGCTGTCCTCCGAACGCGGTGATGGGATATGGCACTGCGCTCGCGCTCGTGCGCCTGACCAACGGTCAGGTGATCCGGGAGTACGCGGTGGTCACGGTCCTGTCGGGCCCGATCGAGCACGGGCGGCTCGGGCTCGTGGTCTACGTTGACGGGCAGCATCCGTTCGGCGCGAAGCTTGCATTCCAGGGGGAGGTCGGCGGTGCTTCGGCGCCGTACGGCGGCGCGCTGACGGTGCGGATGCCGATCGTCCCCGGCCTCGAAGAGCTCGCCACGATCTCGCTCGTCGAGTTGCGCATCACGATCGGCTCGCACGCGATTCGCTACTACGAGCACCGCCGGGGACAGCTGGTCGCCTATCGCCCCGAGGGCGTGGAGCTGCCTGCCCGCTGCCCGGCCCACGGATTCCAGTTCCAGGCCGAGGTGAGCTTCGCCGACGGCGGTCGAAGATCGGCGAGGTCGACGACCCCTTGCCCGCCGGCAGTTGCCACGCCGGCGACTCGGCGCTAATCTCCCATTAGTTGGTGCGTCGTTTGGGGGACGGATGGGTCGCGTGTTGTCCTGCGCGAATTCATCACGAGAGCACCAGTACCTTAATGGGTTAAAGGGCCGGCCTTAAAAGCCGTCGATGCGGGTTCGAGCCCCGCCTGGTGCATTGATGCGTCACACGGGCTACAGCGATCCGTCGACGAACCTGCTCGACCGCTTGGACACGCGCCTCGCCGCGCTCGGCGCGGACGAGACGCTGGTCTCGATCGTGCCGTTCCGGCCCGCGCCGGTGGACGTCCGGCTGGAGCTGCGCGACTCCTCCTGGTGCGCGTCCGCGGCCGGTCGCCGCGCGCTCGATGCACTCGCGGCGATGGAGGAGCCGCTCGGCGTGCGCTTTGCCGACACCGAGCTCGAGCGGCTCGGCGGTGCGCTCGAGCGCAGCGAGCCCGACCCGCTCACGACGCGCGCGGTCGCGACCGAGCGTCGCTGGGTCGTCAACTTCGGCGATCCCAACACGACCAAGGCGCTGCACGTCGGTCACCTGCGCAACGTCGCGATCGGCAACGCCGTCGCGAGCGCGGCGAGCGCGTTGGGGGCCGATGTCGTCCGCCAGAGCCGCGTCGGCGACTTCGGACGCAGCATGGGCGAGGCGATGGCCGGCTACCTCGAGCACGGCGGCGACCGGACGCCGGCGGAGCACGGCGTAAAGGGCGACCGGCTGATCGGCGAGTGCTACCTGCGCTACGTGCGCGGCCTGCCGGCGCGCGCAGCCGCGACCGCCGATCCGGCGCGCGACGGCGACGCCGCCCTGGCACGCGAGCGGGTCGTGCACCGCGACGTCGCAGAGGAGCTGCTGGAATGCTGGCGCGAGGGCGACCCGACCGCGGTCCGCCTGTACACCGATCTGCGCCGCTGGGTGACTGAGGGCCACGACGCGACGTACGCGCGGCTCGGGGTGCAGGTCGATCGCACGCTGTTCGAGTCCGACTACCTCGACCACGGCGAGGCGCTTGCACGACAGGCACTGGCGGAGGGGGCGATCGAGCGCGGGGCGGGCCGCGCCACGATGTACGTGACCGGCGAGGAGGCCTATCCGCATCTGCTGCTGCACCGTCGCGATGGCTTCCCAACGCAGCACCTGCGCTACGTGGCGACGTACGACGCGACGCGCCCGCTGCTCGCCGGCGCCCGCTCGGTCGCCGTTTTCGGGAGCGAGTGGCGTGGGCTCATACGCTATTGCGAGGCGCTGCTGCGACGCTTGCGCCCCGGCCAGGAGATCCACCCGACCGACAACCTGATGCACGGGATGGTCGTGGGCGAGACGGGGGACGCCGTCAAGTCGAGCAAGGGTGGCGCGCTGCTCGTCGACGAGCTGTTCGAGCTCGTGGAGCAGGTCGCGCCGGTCGCCGGGCTCGCGCGGCGCCACGGCCGCGTCGATGCCGAGCAGCTGACGCGGATCGTGCTGCTCGGCTTCTTCCTCGGGCGGCCGCTGCGGGAGCGCGTTTCGGTGTCGCTCGATGAGCTGCTCGACCCACGCCGCAACGTCGGCTGGGCGCTCGCGCAGGCCTGGGCGCGCGCGTGCGACCCGCGCCACGACGGCGCTCCGGATCCGGACCCCGGCGACGCTGGCTACCGCTTCGTGCTCGTGCAGTCGCAGCGCCATCGGCGCCTGCTCGCGAAGTGCGTCGAGGAGCTCGACTTGCTGCCGTTCGTGCGCTTCCACTACCACCTCGCGCGCTGGTTCGCAGGCGTGCAGGCGACGCCGCGGATCGCGCGAGCGATGCGCGCGGTGCTCGGCGAGGGACTGATGACGCTCGGGCTCGCGACTTTCGAGCCGGCCGTCGGCGATGACGTTGCCGAGCGCCGCACTGCGGCGGTGGGGGGAGCGATCTGATGCCGGTCGTGAGCGAGCTCGCGTGGGTCGACGGCGCGCTCATCCCCCGTGAGCAAGGTGCGCCCTCACTCGCCTCCAGCACGTTCCACATGGGCACGGGCGTCTTCGACGGGATCATGGCCTACTGGAACGAGGACCACTACCACCTGCATCGTGTCGAGGAGCACCTCGAGCGCTTCAAGACCGGCGCGGCGCGCATGGATCTGCCGTTCGCGTGGGAGCTCGAGGAGCTGGAGGCGGGGATCCACGCGCTGCTCGACACGCTGCCGCGGCGGACGCACTACATCCGGCCGATCGCCTTCCGCGGGGCGCCGGAGATCATGCTCGTGGCGAGCAGAGACCTGCCGGTCAGTGCGTGCATCTTCGCGGTGGAGGTCGAGCGCGACGTGGCGGATTCGATGCGCGGGACAATCGTGCCCGTCGAGCGCGTCTCGAGCCGCGCGATCCCCGTCTCGTGGAAAGTCTGCGGGACGTACGCAAACAGCTTCCTCGCCCAGCGAATGGCGTTTGAGCGCGGCGCCGACGTCGGCGTGCTGCTCGACGGCGCCGGGCGGCTCGCGGAGGCAAGCACCTCAAACCTCTTCCTGATCTACGAGGAAGCGCTCGTGACGCCGTCGATCGACGCCGACGTGTTCCCCGGCATCACGCGTCGCAGCGTGCTGGAGATTGCCGAGCGGATCGGCGTGGCAGCCGTCGAGCGAACAATCGATCCGGGCGAGCTGGCGTGCTGCAAAGGTGCCTTCCTGGCCTCGACGATGCTCGAGCTGCGGCCCTTCTCGTCGATCGACGAGACGGAGTTCGCGACCGCGAAGCACCCGCTCTATCGCCGCATCCGCACGGAGTTCGACGCCGCGACGCACGCATGAGCGAGCCGGCCGCTCAGCTAGCCGACGGCGGCGTCTCGAGCCGCGCGAGCAGTGCGGCGGCCTGCTCCGCGAGCACCTCGCGATGCGGGCCGAGCAGCTCCCCGGCCTGGGTGACGAGCTGCTCGATGCGCTGCGGATCGGCGTCGAGCGCGGCGTGGTTAAGCTGCGCGATCGTTGTCGCGAGCGCATCGCGCGCCTCGGCCGCGAATGGGTTCGCGCGTTGGATGTCGGCGTACGTCTCGGGGTTCGCGCTTGCGATCCGCGCGAGCAGCGCGAGCAACGCGAGGAACGGCGGTGGCGCGACCGGCAGCAGCTCGTCGAGGTCGACGTCCAGCCGGGCGAGCGCGAGGCCGAAGCCGAGCACGCTGGCGTGCGTCGCGACCTGCAGCGCCGCGGCGGCGCGATCGTGCGCCGTGGCGTCGGGAACCGTCACGACGCGCGCCAGGCTGCGCAGCAGCGTGAGTAGCGCCTGCGAGCGCCGGCCCGGCGCGAGCTCGACGGCGAGCACGGCGTGGCCGGCGAAGCCGAGCGACGGCGCGAACATCGGGTTGAGCGACAGCAGCTCGACCGGCGCTCTGGCAGCGAGTGCCGCCTGCGCGAACGGCGTCTTGACCGACAGCGTGTCGACGAGCAGCGCGTCTGTGGGCAGCGCGGCCAGCACGTGGGGGAGGGCGTCGAGCGCGGCGGCCTCGGGCAGGGCGAGCACGACGCAGTCGGCGTCGGAGAGCACGGCGCCCAGCGCCGGCGAGGGCTGTCGTGCATCGAGTGCGTGGTACGGGCCGACCCCCCGCACGTCCGGATGCGGCTCCGCCGCCACGTCCGCGATCGCGATCTCGCGGGCGACAGCAGCCAGCGCACCGGCGAACAGCCGGCCGACGGCGCCGTTGCCACCGACCAGCACGCAGCGCGCGAGGTCGCCGGCGGGCGCGTGCGCGTCGTCTGCGTGCGGGCCCATGTCGCGCCGATCTTCGCAGACGGAATCAACCACGGTATCCGCAGACACGTTAGGCTCCAATAACAAGTGCAATATTGCACTGAAAACGAGGAAGGGGACCTCGATATGGGCACCAGCACGCAGGCTTCTGCGCTCGCGTCATTCCGTGAGCGCATCGACCGCGTCGACGAGCAGCTGCTGAGCGCGCTCGCCGAGCGCACCGCGATTTGTCGCGAGGTCGCCGAGCACAAACGCGAGCACGGCATTCCGATGATGCAGCCGGACCGCGTCGCCGCCGTCGAGGCCCGCTGGGCGGAGCTGGCGGCCGAGCGGGGCCTGGACGAGGACTTCGCCCGTTCGCTCGCGCGCGCAGTCGTCGCCGAGAACTGCCGCATCGAGGGCACGATGATGAGCGCGGAGAGCGGGGGAGACGAGGCCGCCGGAAGCGTGCTCGGCAGATCCGCGATGAGGATCGACCACGTCGCGATCGCCGTGCGCGACCTCGACGCGGCGATCGCGTACTACGGCGACGTGCTCGGCTTCACGCTGCAGGAACGGCGCCAGATCAGCGGCCGCATCAGCGGGATGGACTCCGCCGTGATGGAGGCCGGCGGCGTCAAGTTCGTGCTCGTGCAGGGCGACTCGCCGGAGTCGAACGTCTCGCGCTACATCGAGGCGTACGGGCCCGGCGTGCAGCACGTCGCGATCGAGGTGCCCGATCCGCAGGAGGCGATCGATGACCTGCGTGCTCGCGATGCCGACCTGCTCACGGGCATCATCCGCGGCCCCGGCCTCGACCAGATCTTCACGAAGCGCGAGCCGAACTCCGGCATCCAGCTCGAGATCATCGCGCGCGCCGAGAACGATGGCTTCGACCCGGCCAACGTGCAGGAGCTGTTCGAGGCGATGGAGCGCGAGAACGTCTTCTAGGCGGCTGGCGGAGAACGGCAAAGGGGAACGGCGATGCGCGGCACGAGTGTCGGCATCCTGGGGGCGGCCGGGGCGGTCGGCTCGGCGGCGGCGTTCGCGCTCGCGCTCGACGGCGTCGAGCGGCTCGTGCTCGCCGATGTCGCGAGGCCGCGGTTGCAGGCCCAGCGGATCGACTTGGAGGCGTTGGCAGCCGTCCTGCCGGGGCTCGACGTGCGCATCGGCGATCTGGATGCGCTCGCCTCCTGCGACGTCGTCGTGGCCAGCGCGGGCGTGCCGCACCGGGACGGTGCGCCGCGTGCCGCGTTCCTCGCCGAGAACGCAGAGATCCTGAGGCCGCTCGCAGATGCGATCGATGCGCGCGGCGACGCCGTCGCGCCGCTCCCGCTCGTGCTCGTCAGCAACCCGGTCGATGCGCTCGCGACGCTGCTGGCGCGGCGCCTCGAGGGTCGCGCGCACGTGGTTGGCCATACGCTCAACGACACGCTGCGGCTGCGCATCGCGATCGCCCACGCGCATGGCTGCAACCCGGCCGACGTCGAGGCCTGGAGCGTCGGCGAGCACGGCCCGCACGCCGTCCCGCTGCTGAGTCGTGTGCACGTGTGCGGGCAGCGGATCGCACTCTCGCCGCTGGAGCGCGCGCATGTGCTGGCGGAGGTCGACGGATGGTACGAGCGCTGGCAGCAGCTCGGCACGGGCCGCACGACGCAGTGGTCCTCGGGCTGGGGCGTCGCCGCGATCATCCGCGCGCTGCTCTGCGGAGGTGCGCGGCCATGGGCGGTCTCCACGCCACCGGAGGGCGCCTGGGGGATCGAGCGCGACGTCTGCCTGAGCGCGCCCGCGCTGCTTGGTCCCGGCCGCGCGCCCCGCGTGCTGGCGTGGAGAGTCGATGCGGCCGAGCGCGATGCGATCGCACGGGCGGCGGACGCGGTGGCCGAGTGCTGCGACGCGGTCGCGGGTTCTCTCGCCGCGGCAGGCGGGGGCATGCGATGAGGTTCGTGCTGGTCGACAACTACGACTCGTTCACGTTCAACCTGTTCCAGATGCTCGCCGACCTCAACGGCGAGCAGCCGCTCGTGCTGCGCAACGACGACCCCGTCTCGTGGCCGGAGCTGCGCACGCAGGGCTACGGCGCGGTCGTCGTCTCACCTGGACCCGGGCGCCCGGAACGCGCCCGCGACTTCGGCATCAGCGCCTCGGCGATCCGCGACAGCAGGATGGCGGTGCTCGGTGTCTGCCTCGGCCACCAGGGCCTCTGCCACCTGCACGGCGCCCCGGTCGTCGCGGCGCCGGTGCCGATGCACGGCCGCACGAGCGCCGTCCATCACGCGCAGATCGACCTGTTCGAGGGCATCCCGTCCCCGTTCGAGGTCGTGCGCTACCACTCGCTGATGGTCGGCGACCTGCCCGCCGGGCTGCACGCGCTGGCATGGTCGGAGGACGGCGTGCTGATGGGCGTGCGCCACCTCGACGCACCGTTGTGGGGCGTGCAGTTCCACCCCGAGTCGATCTGCTCCGAGCACGGGGCGCGCCTGCTGCGCAACTTCCGTGACCTTGCCCTCGCCTCCTCGACACGCAGCCGCGCCCGCCTGCGCGGCGACGAGCAGCGGCTCGTGCGCCGCCAGCCGATCGTGCGCTTCCGCAAGCTGACACTGCCGCTTGATCCGGAGCTTGCGTTCGCGCAGCTGTACGCCGAGCGTGAGGTCGCCTTCTGGCTCGACAGCAGCGCGCCTGGGGGAGCGGACGGCATCGGGCGCTTCTCCTTCATGGGCGACGATCGCGGCCCGCTCGCCGAGGTGCTCACCTACGACGTCGCGAGTGGCCACGCGACGATACGCACGGCGAGCGGCACCGAGCAGGCGGACGGTCCGCTGCTCGCCTACCTCGATGACCAGATTCGCGCGCGTCGCACGACCACCTCGGCGCTGCCGTTCGAGTTCAACGGCGGCTACGTCGGTTACCTCGGCTACGAGCTGAAGGCGGAGTGTGGCGGCGACGCTGCGCACCAGGCGACGACGCCCGATGCCGCCTTCGTCTTCGCCGACCGCTTCCTCGCGTTCGACCACGAGGCGGGCGACGTATGGCTGGTCGCGCTTGAGGCGCACGACGCGCCCGCGGCACCGTGGCTCGACGAGATGACCGCTCGTCTGACGACGCTCGTCCACGGCACGAACGGTGATGGCGCCGCTGCGAACGGCCATCGTCCGGCGGCAACGGCAACGGCGACGCACGCGGACGGCGGCGGCCGCGCCGTGCACGTCGAAGCGGCGTGGCACGCCGGCTGCACGCCGCGCCACGACGACGATGCCTATCTCGCGTTGATCGAGCGCTGTCAGGAGGCGATCACGGCGGGGGAGACGTACGAGGTCTGCCTCACCAACCACGTCGAGATCACCGGTGGGATCGACCCGTGGCCCGCCTACCGTCGCCTGCGGCAGGTCAACCCCGCGCCGTTCGCCGCGTTCCTGCGCTTCCCACAGGTCAGCGTGCTGAGCGCCTCGCCGGAGCGCTTTATGCGCGTTGGCACCGACGGCACGGTCGAGGCGAAGCCGATCAAGGGCACCGCGCCCCGAGGGGCGAGCGTCGAGGAGGACTTCGCGATCCGCGAGCGCCTGCACGACAGCGAGAAGGACCGCGCCGAGAACCTGATGATCGTCGACCTGCTGCGCAACGATCTCGGCGCCGTCTGCGAGGTCGGCAGCGTGCATGTGCCGGTGCTGTTCGGCGTCGAGTCGTTCGCGACTGTCCATCAGCTCGTCTCGACGATCGCCGGTCGGATCGGGCGCGGCACGTCCGCGCTCGACGTCGTGCGCGCAGCGTTTCCGGGCGGATCGATGACGGGCGCGCCAAAGAAGCGCACGATGGAGCTGATCGACGGGTGGGAGGCCGGTCCGCGCGGCGTCTACTCGGGCGCACTCGGGTGGTTCGCGCTCGGCGGCGCCGCCGACCTGTCGATCGTGATCCGCACGATCGTCATGACCGAGTCCGGAGCGAGCTTCGGTGCCGGTGGCGCGATCGTTGCGCTGTCCGATCCAGGCGAGGAGCTGCGCGAGGTCCGCCTGAAGGCGCGTGCGCTCGTCGAGACGTTGCGGCTCGCCGTCTACGCGTAGGCTCACCGGGTGCTTCGGCTCCCGCTGCTCGCGCTGGCGCTCGCCGTGCTCGCAGCCGCGAGCGGCTCGCTCGCGCGCGCCGACGGCGCGGCTGCACCGGCCGCGACCGTCACGATCGCCCCATCCGACGGCGGCGCGGCCAGAACACTCGACCTCGCCGCGCTCACGGACCGCTTCGACGTCCACGGCGTCACCTACACGCTGCGCGCGCAGGACGGGACGACAAGCACGACGATCGTCGCCGACGGCATCTCGCTGACGGCGCTGTTGGCGGCGGCCGGGCTCGACGCCGATGCCTTCACCTACATGGAGATCCCACGCCCTGACGGGTCGAGCACGCTCGTGACGGCCGATGACATTGGTGGCACCGACGAGGGGCCGCCGGTGGTGTGGGCCGACGCTGCGGGAGTCCACTTGTTGCGTCCGACCAATGGCGAGGGTGACGCGAATGCAGCGGACCTCGTGACGCTCCTCGGCGCGACACTCTCGCTCAACCTGCGCACGGGAGAGCCGCTCCAGCCGCGGATCGCCGTGACGCGGCTGCGTGCGCGACCGGGGCAGTCCATCGGATTCAGCGCGTCACTCGTCGGAGGCGCGTCGCTCGGCCCGGGGTTGGAGTACGGGTGGTACTTCGCCGACGGTGGTACTGCGCGTGGAGCAAACGTCTCGCACCGTTTCAGAGACCAGGGGAGCTATCTCGTGCACCTCAACGTCGTGCGCGGCGCGGAGCTGATTGGAACGCCCGACCTGGTGTTGGTGCGGATCCTGCCGCATCACGACAAACGCTCCGGCGACGCTCGACGCTCGGGCGAGCCACAAGGCGGCGATGGCGGCAGCGGAGCCGGCGGAAGCGGTACGGGCAGCGGTGGCTCGGGCGGGAGCGGCGGCGACACGCCCACCCCGGCGTACGTCGCCCCCGCCACGCCACCGGCGGCTTCCCCGCCGCCGACGCCCGCGCCGGCTCCACGGCACGCGCCGGCGTCGCCGCGCCGACCGCGCGGCGACCTCCTCAGCGGTACCCTGATCGCGTCCGCAAGCGCCGCGGCGGCTCCGGCAGGCGGGACGCAGGCAGCCCGCGCGGCGGTGCACGGCGCCACGTCAGACGGTCCGCTCCACCTGCCGATCGGCATATGGGTCGGGGCCGGGCTGGCGCTGCTCCTGGCACTCGGCTGGGTGCTGGAGTCTCGCCACACGCTCCCCTTCTGGCAGCCATGACGATCGAGCAGATCCTCTTCAACATCTCCGACGCGCTGCTCTACCCGGTGCTGGTGCTTGCGCTGCTCTCGCTCGTCGTCGTGCTCGCCGAGGTCGGGACGCTGCTCGCCGAGCTGCGCCGCCGCCGCGGCCGCGGCGTCGCACGGCTCGAGCGCGCCGCCGACGTTGCCCGTGACGCGCTCGCCGCCCGCGACGGGGCCAGCGCGCTGCGCGCCGTGCGCAGCGTCGGCTTCAACCCCGCGATGGAGGAGGCGTTGACGGCGATCGTTGAGCAGCGCGGTAAGCCCGATGCGGCGAACCGCATCGCCAAGCGCCTCGCCGAGTATGACTATCGCTCCGTGCGCCGCCTCGAGCGCACGCGCATCCTCGTGCGGATGGGGCCGGCGCTGGGCCTGATGGGCACGCTGATTCCGCTCTCGCCCGCGCTCGCCGGCCTTGCCGCCGGCGACGTCCGGCGTCTCACGGACGACCTGCGCGTCGCGTTCAGCGTCACCGTCGCTGGGCTGCTCATCGGCGCCGTCGCCTACACCATCTCGCTCGTCCGCAACCGCATCTACGACCAGGACTACTCGGACGTCGAGTACATGGCCGCCGCGCTCGCCGACGTGCCCGCCGAAGCGGCGCCGAGCTCGCCGGCCGGCACGTCGCACGTGCACCCCCCGCAGGAGGCGATCGTCCCGTGAGCCGGCCGACCGTCAGCGCTCGCGCGCGCTCGCGCGAGGATCGCTCCGGCGACCCGCTCGACGGGCTCGTCAACCTGTTCGACCTCGGGATCGTCCTGTCGGTCGCGTTCCTGCTCGCGGCTCTGTCGTCGCTGAAGCTCGGCCCCGAAGTACTTGGCAGAGACCGCAGCGCTGCCACCGGCCGCAGCGCCCCGCTGGGTTCCGTAATCGCTCCGAGAGACGCCCACGTCAGATCGGTTCAGCTGAGACCGGGGGAGAGAGTTGTCGGCCACGGCAGAGTCGTCGGCACCGTCTACCGGCTCGACGACGGCCGCACGATCGTGGTGCGGCGCGCGCCATAGCGGCTGGACAGCGCGCCGGAGCGGCACTACGGTCGGACGCTCACCAGAAGAGAGGGAGGTTGCCGTGTCATCCGCTGCACCGGACTCCGAGCTCAAGACGCGCCATCGTGCGATGTGGGCGTCGGGTGACTACCCGTCCATGGTCGAGACGTTCCTGCTGCCGCTGGGACCGCGGCTCGTCGAGGCGTGCGGCATCGACGCAGGGATGCGCGTGCTGGACGTCGCGGCGGGCACCGGCAACGCGTCGTTGCCGGCGGCCGAGCGCGGCGCGAAGGTGACGGCGAGCGACCTGACGCCCGAGCTGCTCGAGGCGGGCCGGAGTCGTGCGGAGTCAGCTGGGCTCGAGCTCGAGTGGGTTGCAGCCGACGCGGAGCACCTGCCGTTCGAGGACGGGTCGTTCGACGTCGTGATGTCGTCGATCGGCGCGATGTTCGCGCCCCACCATCAGGACGTCGCCAACGAGCTGGCCCGCGTCTGTCGTCCGGGTGGAACGATCGGGATGCTGAACTGGACGCCCGAGGGGATGATCGGCGCGCTGTTCCGCACGATGGGACCGTTCGCCCCGCCGCCTCCGCCCGGCGCCCAGCCGCCGCCGCTGTGGGGCGGGGAGGATCACGTGCGCGAGCTGTTCGGCGACCGCGTCGAGTGGCGCACGCTGGAGCGCGACATGCTCCCGGTGACCGCGTTCGCGCAGCCGCACGAGTACGGCGAGCATTTCAAGGCGAAGTACGGCCCGACGATTGTCGCGCGCGCCAACGCGGCGAAGGACGGTCGCGAGGCAGAGCTGGACGAGGCGCTCGACCGCTTCTGCGACGAGTGGAACCTCGGCAGCGCGGACGACGCCCGCTTCGAGCAGGAGTACTTGGTCGTCGTCGGGACGCGAAGCTAAACGGAAGGCGCCGCGTCGCTCGGCGACGGATGCGAGGCGTCGCGGAACTCCTCGAACTGCCCCGTCAGCACGAACCCCAGCTGCTCGCCGATGTCGACCGCGAGATCGCCCATGCGCTCCACCGCGCGCGCCGCGAGGATCATGTGCATCGCCCACTCGCGCGCGTCCGGGTCGTCGCCGCTCTCCCACGCGAACTGGAAGACGCGGCGGTTGAGCTCGTTGACGTCGCGATCCTGGTGGATCAGGTCCCGTGCCAAGGCGAGGTCGCGCTCAACGAACGCGCGCTTGGTCTGCTCGATCTCCTGGCTCACGAGGCGGCCCATCACGCCCAGCTCCTCCAGCAGCACCGGGTGCGTCGGCGGATGGTGGCCGTCGAGCGGGATCAGCTTCGCGACGTTGACGGTCTGGTCGCCCATCCGCTCGACCGAGCGGATCACGTGCAGCAGCGCGGCGGCGAGGCGCAGGTCGCCGGCGACCGGCGCCTCCAGCGCGAGCAGCGAGAGGATCCGTTCGTGGAGGTCGCGGTAGAGCTGGTCGATCGCGTCGTCCCCGGCGACCACCTCGCTCGCGAGCGAGACGTCTTGATGTTCGACCGCTTCGAGGACACGGCGCAGCTGCTCTCGCACCATGTCGAGACCGCCGAGCGCGGCCTCCTCGATGCTGGCCAGCTCCGACTGGAAGCGGACGCGGAGCTCGCCTTCGGATTCTGATGGTGCCATCGCGGAAAGCATCCTCCCACAGGGGTTGCAGGGGTGTTACCGACTCGTGAACGGGTCGTGAACGGCCGGGGAAGATCCGCCTCGGCTGCATCCGCTTCACCGCCTGGTAACAGGCGTGCCCGCAACGTGCGGGATCCTCGGCGGCCATGGAGGCAGCACCCCACGACGAGACGATCCGCGCCGGGGGCCTCGAGCTGCGCCGCTCCGATGGGCTGGTGCTCGCCGGCGGGCAGGTCGTGCAGACGTCGGTGCGCGAACTGCGTCTGCTCGTCGCGCTCGTCGATCGTTGGGGGCGCATCGTCTCGCGCGAGGAGCTGTATCGGCTCGCGTGGGGCGGCACGCTGCGCGCCGGTGACCGCTCTGTGGACGTCTACGTCCACAAGCTGCGCGCGAAGCTGGAGCAGGCGCTGCCGGATACCGCGTTCATCCATACACACCCCGGCTTCGGCTATCGCTTCGACCCGCTTCACAAGCTTTAAACAGATCTGCCACAGCGCGATAACAGAATCAGAGCTGTGCCCTGTGACGCTGCCGAGCATCAGTCGCAAGGAGAAAGGAAACGGATGAGGTACTCGCAATTCCTCGCGCTCGGCTCGGCCGCCGCGATCGCCGTGGGCGTAGCCGCCTGCGGCAGCAGCAGCAACGACAGTTCGACGACCGGGGGATCGAGCTCATCGTCGGCAGCCCTCAGCGGCGCCGGCTCGACGTTCCAGGCTCCGCTCGTGAGCGAGTGGGCAAGCCGCTTCAAGGACAGCAGCGGAACGACCGTCAACTACCAGCCGGTCGGCTCGGGCGCGGGCATCGCGCAGCTGACCGCCGGCACGGTCGACTTCGCCGGCAGCGACGCGGTCATGAAGCCGGAAGAGGTCGCGGCAGGCAGAGACAAGGGCGTGCCGGTGCACCTGCCGATCGCGCTTGGCGCGGTCACCGTCTCCTACAACCTCGACGGTGTGAGAGCCGGTCTGAGACTGGACGGCCCGACGATCGCCGACATCTTCCTCGACAGAGTCACGAAGTGGAACGACCAGGAGATCGCCTCGCTGAACGCGGGCGTCGACCTCCCGGACACCGACATCACGGTCTGCCACCGCTCCGACGAGTCCGGCACGACGGCGAACTTCACACAGTTCCTCGCCGACTACTCGAGAGCGTGGGCTGACGGCCCGGGCGTCGACAAGAGTGTCCAGTGGCCGGTCGGCACCGGCGCGAGAGGCAACGACGGCGTCGCCGGCTGCGTCAAGCAGACCCCCGGCTCGGTCGGCTACGTCGAGCAGGCGTACGCGCTGCAGAACGACTTCACGACCGCGGCCGTGAAGAACAGAGACGGCCAGTGGGTCGCGCCGACGCTCGACGCCACCTCGGCGGCCGGCGAGGGCGCCAAGCCGCCCGCCAGCCTGGAGTTCTCGACGATCAACGCGGCGGGCGCGAGAAGCTACCCGATCACCGCGGTGACCTTCCAGATCGTCTGGCAGGACGCCTGCAAGGCCGGTATCTCGGAGGACACGGCGACGAGCCTGAAGGCGTGGCTCACGTACATCCTCGGTGAGGGTCAGAGCGTCGCGCCGGAGCTGGAGTACGCGCCGCTGCCGACCAGCATCCAGAGCAGAGCGCAGGCGAGAGTCGACGCGCTCACCTGCAACGGATCGCCGATCGCCTAGGGATTTGATGGAGGCCGGGACGATCACACCCGTCGGCGAGCATGGCAGTGCGCTGCACCGCTCGCCGGCGGCCCGGCTCCCCGATCGGCTGCTGAAGTGGGGCCTGACGGCGCTGTCGGTCGGCGTCATCGTCCTGATCGCGTACTTCTTCATCCGGCTCGTGATCGAGTCCGAGCCGGTCTTCCAACAGGTCGGCGTCGTCGACTTCCTCTTCTCGGCCGACTGGGTTCCGTCGAAGGAGCTCTACGGCGCGCTGCCGCTGCTTGCAGGGACGCTCATCACCTCGGCGATCGCGCTGCTGCTCGGGATTCCCGTCGCGGTCGCGACTGCCCTCTTCGTCACCGAGCTCGCGCCGCGCCGGATCCGCGGTCCGCTGACGATCGTCATCGACCTGCTCGCGGCTGTCCCGTCGGTCGTCTACGGCCTGTGGGGCTTCTTCTTCCTGATCCCGAAGCTGAAGCCCGCTGAGGTGTGGTTCGCCGACACCTTCTCGTTCATCCCGTTCATCGGCGGGACCGTGACCGGCCCGAACTACTTCATCGCTGGGCTGATCCTCGCGATCATGATCCTGCCGATCGCCTCGGCGATCTCGCGCGAGGTGATCTCTACGGTCCCGTCCGAGCACAAGGAGGCGGCGCTCGCGCTCGGCGCGACGCGCTGGGAGATGATCCGCATGGCGGTGCTCCCATACGCGCGCGGCGGCATCGCCGGCGGCGCGATGCTCGGCCTCGGCCGCGCGATCGGCGAGACGATCGCCGTCACGCTCGTGATCGGCAACGCGCCCGTGATCGGCGATTCGATCTTCCAGCAGGGCTACACGCTTGCGGCCGTGATCGCCAACGAGTTCGGCGAGGCGGCCTCTGACGAGCTGCACCGCGCCGCGCTGATCGGCGCCGGGCTCGTGCTGTTCGTGCTGACGCTCGGCGTCAACGCGATCGCGCGCGGGTTCGTGATGCGCGCCGAGCGCGGCCAGCGCGCCGCTCGCGGGCCCGCTGCGGGGATGGCGGGATGAGCGCCGTCGCCTTCCAGCCGGTCAGCCCGCGCCGGCGCCGTGCCGACAAGCTGGCGCGCGGGCTCGTCGCACTGCTCACCGGCGCCGCGCTCGTGCCGCTCGTGCTGATCCTCTACTACCTGATCAAGCAGGGGATCGGGGCGATCTCGCTCGACTTCTTCACGACCGATCCGACCGGCTCGTTCCTCGGCGACCCGGGCGGCATCAAGAGCGCGATCCTCGGCACCGTCCTGATGGTGCTGCTCGCGTCGGCCGTCGCCGTTCCGGTCGGTGTCGGCGTCGCGATCTGGCTCGTCGAGTTCGGCCGCGAGTCGAAGCTCGCGCACGCGGTGCGCTACTTCATCGACGTGATGACGGGCGTTCCGTCGATCGTCTTCGGCCTGTTCGTCTACATCACGCTCGTGATCGGCGGCGTCGGCGGCTCATCCTTCGCCGCCTGGAAGGGCTCGGTCGCGCTCGGACTGCTGATGCTGCCGATCGTCACGCGCTCGGCCGAGGTTGTGCTGCTGCTCGTGCCGAACTCGCTGCGCGAGGCCGCCTACGCACTCGGCGCGCCGCGCTGGAAGGTCGTCTTCAGAGTCGTCCTGCCGACAGCCCTGCCGGGGATCGTGACTGGCGTGCTGCTCTCGGTGGCGCGCGCCGCTGGCGAGACGGCGCCGCTGCTGTTCACCGCCGCGGCCGTCAACGCCACCGCCTTCAACTACAACGACAGCATGAACTCGCTGCCGATGCTGATCTTCAAGAACGTCGGCCAGGCGCAGGATCGCCTGGTCACGATCGCCTGGGGAGCGGCCCTGACGCTCGTCGCGATGATCCTCATGTTGACCCTGCTGGCACGCTTGATCCAGAGAAGGAGCCGTCTGTCGTGAGCGACCCCGTTTCCCCCGCGGTGCGCCGCGAGACGCCTTCGACGGAGGATCAGATGCCATCGCACGAGCCCATCGCCACACCTGCCCGTCCGGTTCCCTCATCGGCGGCCGGCAGGCAGCCCCAGCGGCTCGCCCGCGCGGTCACCGTCGAACGGCTGAACGCCTGGTACGGCGACCACCACTCGATCAAGGACCTCACGCTCTCGTTCGCGCCGAACAAGGCGACCGCGCTGATTGGCCCGTCCGGCTCCGGCAAGTCGACCGTCGTGCGCTGCATCAACCGCATGCACGAGGAGATCCCCGGTGCGCGCGCAAGCGGGCGCGTGCTGCTCGACTCGACCGACGTCTACGACCCGGACGTCGACGTAGTCGCCGTGCGCCGCGCGATCGGGATGGTCTTCCAGAAGCCGAACCCATTTCCGACGATGTCGATCTTCGACAACGTGGCCGCCGGTCTCAAGCTGACCGCGCGCAAGGTGAGCCACGAGCAGGTCGAGGGCGCGCTGCGCGGCGCCGGCCTGTGGGAGGAGGTCAAGGACCGCCTCGGCAAGCCGGGCATCGGCCTCTCAGGCGGTCAGCAGCAGCGCCTCTGCATCGCGCGCGCGCTGGCGGTCGAGCCGGACGTCCTGCTGATGGACGAGCCCGCTTCGGCGCTCGACCCGATCTCGACGCTGAAGATCGAGGAGCTCGTGCAGGAGCTGAAGTCGCGCGTGACGATCGCGATCGTCACGCACAACATGCAGCAGGCGGCGCGCGTCGCCGACGAGACGGCCTTCATGCTCGACGGCGAGCTGGTCGAGGTGGGGCCGACCGAGAAGATCTTCACGAACCCAGACGACTCCCGCACCGAGGAGTACGTGACGGGCAAGTTCGGCTGATCCGACCAACTTGCCCGTCAGCGGGAAGTTCGGTTGACCACCGAACTCCCGGTCACGGGAAGGTTCGGCTAAGTCGCGCTCAGCCGTTGGAGCCCGAGGCGCGCGTGATCTGCGCGAGCCGCTCGAGCGATTGGCGCAGCAGCCGCGAGATCTGCATCTGCGAGACGCCGATCTCGGTGGCGATCTCGCTCTGCGTCATGTCCTCGACGAAGCGCAGCCGCAGGATCCTCTGCTCGCGCTCGGGCAGGCATCTGACCGCCGAGCCGAGCAGCGCGCGTGCCTCGGCACGGTCGTAGCCATCGTCGTCGCTGCCGAGCGTGTCGGCGATCGTCGTATCGCCGCCGCCGTCGTCGTGGCCACCGGTCGGCGCGGCGAGCGACAGCGCGGTGCGGTTCGAGAGGGCGCCGAGCGCTTCGACCACGGCCTCGAGGCTCGCGCCCGTGCGATCCGCGAGCTGGCGCGGCGTTGGCACTCTGCCGGTTTCCGATTCGATCGCCTCGGCGGCGGAGCGCACCTTCAGCGCGAGCTCCTGCGTTCCGCGCGCGACATGGACGCCCCAGCCGGTGTCGCGGAAGTGCCGCAGCAGCTCCCCGACGATCGTCGGCTGGGCGAACGTGGAGAAGCTGTGTCCGCGCTCCGGGTCGAAGCGGTCGACGGCCTTGATCAGGCCGAGCGACGCGACCTGGACGAGATCGTCGAGTGGCTCGCTGCCGCGGCGATAGCGGCGAGCGAGCGCGCGGGCGAGCGGCAGGTGTTCGGCGATCAGCGTCTCGCGTGCCTGACGGTCACCCCTGCGTGCACGGGTGGCGAGCGCCCGCGTGCGCAGTCCGTTGGTCGATGCGCCGCCCCCGTGCAGCAGCTCCAGCTGGGGCGCGCTCCCGGTTCCGTGCCTCATGGCCTCCGTCCTTACCCGCTTCCCGGAGGCGGCAATCACGGGTCTCGGGGCCGTCCCAAAAAAGTCGTGAGAAGGGGGGCAAATTCCCTGCCACACCTTTACACTCCAGTAAATGGTAAGACTCAGCTGATGGCTGCCAGACCTCCAATTACCGCGCCGGCTCAAGATCGCGTGGCGACGCGTAGGCGCCTGCCCGGACACGAGCGTCGCGTGCTCATCCTGGATGCCGCGCTGCGCACGTTCGCGGCCAATGGCTACGACGGTGCGGCGATGGACGAGATCGCCTCGGCGGCGGGGATCTCAAAGGCCGTCGTGTACGACCACGTCGCCTCCAAGCGCGACCTCTACACGCAGTTGGTGCACGCGATACGCGACGAGATCGAGCAGACGGTCGACGAGGCGCTGCGTGCGCCGGGCGTGAACGGCCGACAGCGCGTCGAGGCCGCCGTCGACGCGATCTACCGCTACGTCGAAGACCACCCGGAGGCATCGCGGCTGCTCGTGCTCGAGCTGCAAGGCACCAGCGTCTCGGCGATTGGCCGCGAGCTCGAGGATCGCATCACCGGTCACCTCGCGAGAACGCTGGGCAGCGATCCGGACCTGTTCGACGGTCACCCGGATCGGTCGCGGCAGCTCGTGATCCTTGCCGAGTTGCTGAAGTCCGCGGTGCTGGGGCTCACGAACTGGTGGTACCGCACGCCGGACGCAGAACGCGGGGATCTCGTCGAGCGGACGGTCGGGGTCGTGTGGCCGGCGATCGAGCGAGCACGCGCCGACGTCGCGGCCTGAGACGGTTCTCGGAACCTGCGGAGCCGGCTACCAGGCCTGCGTGTCGCCGCAGTGCGGGCAGCCGACCGTCGTCGAGACGGCCGCCTCGAACACGTAGCCGCACGAGCAGCAGTAGGCGGCGAGATCCTGCGGGCCACCGGCGGCCCGCTCGCGCGCTTGAGGCGCAGGCGCCTGGACCGACTGCGACAGGCCCTGCTCGACGATCGTCTCGCGCCGCGCCGCCCGGCGCCCGATGTGCGGGCGGGTCCTGAGGCGATGAGGGCGAGTGCGCACAGTCATGAGCTTCAACGCAATGATCGGGTAAAGGTTTCGGTGCTCGACCGCCGATTCCTCGTGGAAGCGGGGGTATCTGCATCGGCAGACCCGTCCGCGGACATGAGCGGTCTGCGACAATCGCCCACGCATGAACCCGTCCCGCAAACGCAGGATCCGTCTCGTCGTCGCGCTCACGGCGGCGCTGCTGGCTGCGAGCGCGCTGGTCTACACGAGCTTCAGCGCCGGCAGCGACGAGCGCACCGCCGGGCAACTGCTGGATTCGGCCGTCGCGGGCAAGACGTACACGCTCGCGGGCACCGTCAAGGACGGGTCGGTCAGACGTGGCGGCGGCGTGCTGTGGTTCAGCGTCCGCGACCCGCACCGCCCGGTGGCCGTGCGAGTCCGCTACACGGGGATCGTGCCCGACCCGTTCCGTGAGGGCCGCGGTGTGATGGTGAAGGTGCAGCGCCACGGCGACTTGTTCGTGGGGGAGAAGGACTCGATGGTCACGAAGTGCCCATCGAAGTTCCAGGTCGCCCCGCCCAGACCGGGCTCCGGCTCCAGCGTTTGAGCTGATGGCAACCGTCGGTCGCGCCCTGCTGATCGTCGCGTTCGCCGTCGCGCTGTACGGCATCGGCGCCTCGCTCTACGGCGCCTTCCGCGGCGGACGTGCGTGGGTCGACTCCGGTCGTCGCGCCGTCTACGCGCTCGCCGGGGTCCTGACGCTCGCGTTCGCGATTATGGAGATCGCATTCCTGCGCTCGGACTTCTCGTTCAGCGTCGTCGCGACGCACTCCAGCACGACGACGCCGACGTTCTACAAGGCGACCGCGGCCTGGTCCTCGCAGGAAGGCTCGCTGCTGCTGTGGGTGTGGCTGCTGTCGATCTGGTCGAGCCTCGCACTCCTGCTCACGCGCCGCCGCGTGCGCGAGGTGGCGCCGGTCGCGACCGCGGTGCTGATGACGTTCGGGGCGTTCTTCCTGATGCTGACGCTGTTCTGGGCGAACCCATTCGAGTCGCTCGCGCAGGTGCCGCAGGAGGGCACGGGGCTCAACCCGCTGCTGCGCCACCCGGCGATGATGTTCCACCCCCCGATGCTGTACTCGGGGTACACGCTCTTCTCGATCCCGTTCGCGTTCGCGATCGGCGCGCTCGTGACGCGGCGCCTGAACGCCGAGTGGATCGTTTCCACGCGCCGCTTCGCGCTCGGCGCATGGCTGTGCCTGGGGATCGGGATCGTCCTGGGTGCGCGCTGGTCCTACACCGAGCTGGGCTGGGGCGGCTACTGGGCCTGGGACCCGGTCGAGAACGCGTCGCTGCTGCCGTGGCTGACCGGCACCGCGTTCATCCACTCGATCATGATCCAGGAGCGGCGCGGGATGCTGAAGGTGTGGAACGCGTCGCTCGTGCTCGCGACCGGCACGCTCGCGATCCTCGGCACGTTCCTCGTGCGCTCGGGGATCCTCGACTCGATCCACGCGTTCGGGGCCTCGACGCTCGGCGTCCCGTTCCTGATCCTGATCGGCGCGATGGTGCTCGGCTCGGTCGGGCTCGTCACGTGGCGGCGGGCCGATCTGCGATCGGAGCACCAGCTCGACTCGCTGCTCTCGCGCGAGGCGGTCTTCCTGCTGCAGAACCTGATCCTCGTCGCACTGGCGTTCGTCGTGTGGTGGGGGACCTTCTTCCCGCTGATCTCCGAGGCCGTCACGGGCACGCGCGCGTCCGTCGGTCCGCCGTGGTTCGACAAGTACACGGTCCCGCTCGCGTTCGTGCTCGTCGCGCTGTCGGGGATCGGGCCTTTGGTCCCCTGGCGGCGGCTGACGATGGCGAGCGTGCGGCGCGGCTTCGTGCTGCCGGGTGCCGCCGCTCTGCTGACTGTGCTGGCGCTGCTGCTCGTGCCGGGGGCGTGGCAGGAGCCGAAGGCGGCTGCGTTCGCCGGCGTCGTCGCGTTCGTGCTGACGAGCGTGGGTCAGGAGCTGTGGCGCGGGATGCGTGCGCGGCAGGCCTCTGCGCGCGAGCCGGCACCGGTGGCGCTCGCGGGGATCGTGCGGCGCAACCGCCGTCGCTACGGCGGCTACGTCGTGCACGCAGGCTTCGCGGTGCTGCTGCTCGGCGTCGCGATCTCGTCCTCGTTCCAGCACGCGAAGGACGTCACGTTGCGGCCGGGGCAGACGGCGCGCGTCGACGGCTTCGACATCCGCTACGTGCGCGCGACGGCGAGAGCCGAAGCGGAGAAGATCTCGCTCGGCGCGGTGCTCGACGTCTCGAAGGACGGCAAACAGGTCGCGACGCTGCGCACGACGCGCGGCTTCTACCCCTCCCAGGACATCTCGCAGGGGATCGTCGGGCGCTTCTTCGGCGGCGAGCGGGAGAGCGAGGTGGGGCTGCGCGCCGGCTTTGGACGCGACATCTGGACTGTGATCGCCCCGGACCTCACGCCCCTGACGCCGATCATCGAACGCGGCAACAGAACCTTCCGCAGAGCGATGATGGGGATCATGATCAAGCCCGGAGGCGACCAGCAGCAGGCTGTCACGCAGCTGTACGCGCTGCGCGACGCGGCCGTCACCGCGGTGGCGCGGCGCTGGGTGACCTCGCCGTGGCCGGCTGACTTCCGCTTCATCGTCTCGCCGCTCGCGACGTGGATCTGGATCGGCGCGATCATCACGTTCCTCGGCGGCCTGCTCGCGCTGTGGCCGGCGCCCGCGACAGCGCGGCGTCGCGTGACGGCCGGCTACGCGGCACGCGTCGCGCGCGAGTTGGCGCGGACGACGCAGTGAGGCTCGCGTGGAACTGCTGATCGTCTTCGTGGTCGTGCTGGCGGTCGTTGCGTTCGTCGGCATGCCGCTGCGCGGGCGTGCGCGCGGACTCGATCCGGACGCCGCGGCGCGCGCCGAACTGGCCGACCTCGAGGCCGCGAAGGAAGCGAAGTACCAGGAGATCCGCGACGCCGAGCTCGACCAGCGCACCGGCAAGCTCTCCAGAGAGGATCACCATCTGCTCGACGCGGAGCTGCGCGCAGAGGCGATTGCGCTGCTGAAGCGGATCGATGCGCTGAGAGCGCGCGCCGACGCGGAGCACCCGGGCGCCGCGGAGGCCGAGCCCGTCACGTCGCCACCGGCCGTCGGCTAAGATCGGCGCAGCATGTATACGATTCTCGCCGCGCTGCAAGTCATCATCGCCGTCGTCCTGATCCTGCTCATCCTCATGCACTCGGGGAGAGACACGGGTCTGTCGGGCGCGTTCGGCGTCGGCACGGGCTCGGGACCGTTCGGCGGCGGATCGCTCGTCGAGCGCAACCTGAACCGCTGGACCGTGGCGTTCGCGGTCGCGTTCGGGTTGAACACGATTCTTCTGTTGAAGCTGTAGCCGGCTTCGCCGGCAGTTTCGTCAGGCCAGGGTGACGCGGATCTCGTCGAAGCGCTCGTCTGCGATGTCGTCGAACGCTTCGGCGACGGTCGGGTCGAACTGCGTGCCGGAGGCTTCGGCGATGACGCGGCGGGCTTCGCGGAAGGACGCGGCCGCGCGGTAGGGGCGGTCGCTCGTGAGCGCGTCGAACGTGTCGGCGACGGCGAACACGCGCGCGGCGAGTGGGATCTCCTCGCCAGCGAGACGGTCCGGGTAGCCGGCGCCGTCCCAGCGCTCGTGGTGTGAGCGCACGACCTGTCGCGCGCCTGCGAGGAAGTCGATCCCGCGCACGATCTCCTCGCCGATCAGCGGGTGCCGGCGCATCGTGTCGCGCTCGTCGTCGGTGAGCAGGCCGGGCTTGTAGAGGATCGCGTCGGAGATCGCGATCTTGCCGATGTCGTGCAGCAGGAAGCCGAACTCGAGGTCGGGTCCGTCCCCGGTGTCCATCCCACACGCACGCGCGATCTCGAGACCGTAGGCGGCCACTCGCTCGGCGTGGCGTGCGGTGTAGGCGTCGCGCGCCTCGACCGCATCGGCGAGCGCACGAACAGTCGCCTCATAGGACGCGCGCAACTGCAGCTCGCGCTGCTCGGCTTCGCGGTCACGTTCGACGAGGCAGCCGCGCAGACGCGCGAGCTCCTGCCGCAGCTCCTCGATCTCCGACATCTCCGTCGTGAGCCTACTGGGGCGGTCCGTCGGGACTGTCGACGTGGGGCCGGGCATGGAGGTGTGGACTTCCACGCGCGGCGCCCCGATCCTGTCGCCGGAGGCGATCCCGACGACTATGCTCGCCCTGTGCCCGACTTCCCGACTGTGCGCGTCGCGGCGGTGCAGGCGACGCCGGTGGTGCTCGACGCCGAGGCGAGCGTCGCGAAGGCGATCTCGCTCGCCGAGCGGGCGGCCGACGACGGTGCGCAGCTCGTCGTCCTGCCGGAGACGTTCGTCTCGCTGTATCCGTCGAACGCGTGGGCCAGAGCAGCCGCGTCGTTTGGGGGCCTCGACGAGCTGTGGGAGCGGATGTGGGCGAGCTCGGTCGACGTGCCGGGGCCGCTCGTCGATGAGCTGGCCGGCGTGTGCGCGCGGCGCAACATCCATCTCGCGATCGGCGTCAACGAGCGGGAGGCCCAGCGCCCGGGATCGCTCTACAACACGCTGCTGCTGCTCGGCCCGGGCGGGCTGCTGCACCGCCACCGCAAGCTGATGCCGACGATGCAGGAGCGTCTGTTTCACGGTGTCGGCTCTGGCGATGACCTCGCCCCGGTCGAGACTCCGCTCGGGCGCATCGGCGGTCTGATCTGCTGGGAGAACCGCATGCCGCTCGCGCGCTGGGCGGTCTACCAGGGCGGCCCGCAGATCTGGGTCGCGCCGACCGCCGATGACAGCGACGGCTGGCTCGCGAGCATGCGCCACGTTGCGATCGAGTCGGGCGCGTTCGTGATCTCGGCGCCGCAGTACATCCCCGCAGGCTCCTTCCCAGCCGACTTTCCACTGCCGCTGCCGGAGGGCAAGGACGTGCTCGGCCGCGGCGGCGCCGCGATCGTCGAGCCGACCTGGGGCGAGGTGATCGTCGGACCGCTCTACGGCGAGGAGGGGATCGTGATCGCCGACTGCGACCTGCGGGCGGGGCTGCATGCGAAGCGCTGGTTCGACGCGGTGGGGCATTACAGCCGCAGCGACGTGCTGGCGGGGCGGCTGTTCGACGGACCCGATGGTTCGCGCGCAACCGACGCGCCGACCGAGGTGGGCTCGTGAGCACGGACGCCCAACTGTCGAACCGCTTCCTGGCGCTGCACCGTCCGGGGGCGCCGCTGTTGATGCCGAACCCGTGGGACGTCGGGTCGGCGAAGTTGCTCGCTTCCCTGGGCTTCGAAGCGCTCGCAACGACGAGCAGCGGGTTTGCGGCGACGCTTGGCCGGCGCGATGGCGGCGTCACGCGCGACGAGGCGCTCGCACACGCGGCGGAGATCGCCGCGGCGACGCCGCTGCCCGTCTCCGCCGATCTGGAGAACGGCTTCGGCGATGCGCCGGAGGCGGTCGCCGAGACCGTCGCGTTGGCCCGCGAGACAGGTCTCGCGGGCTGCTCGGTCGAGGACTACGGCGGTGACAGCGAGCGGCGGGTGTACGACCGCGGCCTCGCCGTCGAGCGCGTGGCCGCAGCGGTCGAGGCGGCGCACGCCGGCCCGGTGCGCTTGGTCCTGACGGCACGTGCGGAGAACCACATCCGCGGCGTCGACGACCTCGACGACACGATCGCGCGCCTGCAGGCGTACGAGCAGGCTGGTGCCGACGTGCTTTTCGCACCGGGGTTGCGCACGATCGAGCAGATCCGCGCCGTCGTGGAGGCCGTCGAGCGGCCCGTGAACGTGCTCATGTGGCCCGGCTGCCCGCCGGTGTCACAGCTCGCGGAGGCGGGCGTGGCGCGCGTGTCGGTCGGCGGCGCATTCGCATTCGCGGCGATTGCCGCGGTCGTTGAGGCCGCGCGCGAGCTGCGGGAGAGCGGCACCGCCGACTACCTGGAGCGCACGACGGTCGGCGCCCAAGCCGCACGCGCGGCGTTCTCGTCTCCTGACGCCGCTTGAGCCGTTAACGACGAAGCCCCGCGGCGAAGCGGGGCTCGTCTCAATGTGGGGAGCGGGAGTTCTCACAAACCGCGTGAAGCGGGAGAGGCGGCGAGCGCTCGGAGTCGTCAGGGGTCGCTGGAGCCGGCATGGGGCGGTCGTCTCGCGGGCGGGGCGGGTCACGCGAGGATCGATGCGACGACGTCGAGCAGCACCCGACCGGCGGCGAGGTCCTCCGTGTCCAGGGCTGGGTTGTAGATCGTGACGTCCATCCCCGCGATCAGCCCGTTGCTCACGAGCGGGCGGGCGAGGCCGACGACCTCGCCCGGCGTCAGGCCGCCGGGCACGCGCCAGTCGACCGCCGGCATCACCGCGTCATCGAGGCAGTCGGCGTCGAGGTGGAGCCACACCCGGTCGAGGCGCTCAGCGGCCAGGAAGGCCGCTGCATGGTTGGCGGCATCCTCAACGCCCGCTGCGCGGATCTCGGCCAGGTTGCGGACGAGCATCGGCTCGCGGTAGACGTCCCGGCTGCCATCCCGCAACTGCAGCGCCCGGTCGCGGTGCCCGTAGACGACGCACGCCTCCGGTGAGACGAGCGGTCGCCGCCCTTCCAGGTCGGCGATGACGTCGGGGCCATGGCCGGTGGCAATCCACAGATCGCTGTCGGACAGCTCGCCAGTGCCGTCGGGCAGGTCCCAGAAGTCGGTGTGGCCGTCGAGCATCATTAGCCCGGCTGAGCCGCGCCGCCGCAGCGCGAGCAGGCATCCCAGCAGGACGCTGTCATCTCCGCCCAGCACCACCGGGAACCCGCCCTCGTCGAGGATCTCGCCGACGCGGTCGGCCTGCTCGATCGCCAGTGCAGCGACCGTTGGCACGTTGCGCGCTCCGAGCAGCGGATCGCGCCAGTCGACAAACGCCGAAGCGCGGAGACCGTCGGCGACCCGCGCGCCTATCCGCTCCGCGAGCCCCAGCTCGAGCAGGACCGCCCCCAGCTGCTCGACGCCCCCGGGGCGCAGTCCGAGGTTCGTCTCGACATGCAGGATCCAGCGTGGCAGCAACCCACCCCGACGATATGCGCCGTGCACAGCAGAATCAAGGGAGCCCCGCATGTCTGGGCAGGCAACGGTGAGGGTCGTCGACCGGCTCGGCCTCCTTACCCGTGGAATGCCCGGGCCGAGGAGCGCCAGACCTTGATCGACCTGCTCTCGAGCGCCGCGCGCAGCCTGACCAGCAACAGACCGAGGGTCCCGGCTGTGCGATCAACGCCGCTGTCTCGGACGGGGCTGCCCGTTGCCGACGAGCGACAGCTGTGCACACCCTGGGAAATGCGCTCGAGTGGACTCGAACCACCACGGGGGAAACCCCCCACAAGGCCCTCAACCTTGCGCGTCTACCAATTCCGCCACGAGCGCGAGCGTGGGCGGTGAGTATAGAGGGGTGGGTGCCTTGCGGGTCCGTCCGGTGGCGCTGTACACTGGTCGAACACACGTTCGTCTTGGAATCCGCCCTAGGAGCGCGTTGCGCGATGGTCGACCTCACGAAGCGCCAGCAGGAGATCTTCGAGTTCATCAAGCGCTATTCCGCGCGCCACGGCTATCCGCCGACGGTGCGCGACATCGGCAAGGCGGTCGGACTCGCCTCGTCCTCGACCGTCCACGCCCACCTCGCGAACCTCGAGAAGGTCGGGTTGCTGCGCCGCGACCCGACGAAGCCGCGCGCGATCGAGCTGCTCGACCGCGCGGTCGACGGCATGCGCAGCATGGTCCGGCCGCCGGGGCTGCCGCTCCTCGGCCAAGTCGCCGCCGGCCAGCCGATCCTCGCGGAGGAGAACGTCGAGGAGTACGTGCAGACGCCGGGCATCGTCGGAGGGGAGACGGGCGAGTACCTGCTGCGCGTGCGCGGCGAGTCGATGAAGAACGCCGGGATCCTCGAAGGCGATCTCGTCGTGGTCTCCCCTCAGGACACGGCGCGCGACGGCGAGATCGTCGTGGCGCTCGTCGGCGAGGAGGCGACGGTCAAGACTTTCTACAGAGAGCCGGACCACATACGGCTCCAGCCGGAGAACGATGCGATGGAGCCGATCCGCACGCGTGAGGTGCGGATCCTCGGCAGAGTGGTCGGCCTCATGCGGAGCATGTGATGACCATGCTGATGGCGGAGCGCATCGAGCGACCGCCGTCGCTGTTCGGTCCGGGGCCGGAGGTGCACGCACCGGCCGCGGGCGATGTCGCGCGTGAGCGCGACGGCGACCTGGGTGGCGCGCTGACGCTCGACGACGCGATCGTCGGTGCCTGGGAGGGCCTCGCCGCCCAGGTCGTCGTGGCGTGTCCGCTGTGCGGCGGCGCGCTGCGCCCACACGCCGCGCCCGATGCGGTCGGCGGGCGCTGTGGCGACTGCGGCACGACGCTCGACTGATCCGCCGCAGGTTCGCGTGCATGGCTTGCACCCCGTGCGCCGCGAGCTACGCTCCTTGCCGTTGACCAAGCAGTCGCGGAGGCTCGCCTTCGAGGAAAGTCCGGACATCACAGGGCAAGGTGGTCGGTAACGCCGACCCGGGGAAACCCGCGGGACAGTGCCACAGAAATGACACCGCCTACGTCCGCCTCTCGGGGCGGGCCGGTAAGGGTGAAATGGTGCGGTAAGAGCGCACCGGCGTCGCGGTGACGCGGCGGCCAGGTAAACCCCACCTGATGCTAGGCCAAGCAGGACCGTTTGCAGGTGACCCGCCAAGGTCCGGGTAGGCCGCTTCAGATGGATGACTGCTCTCGACAAGATCCGGCTTACAGGCCTGCTACGGAAAGCCCCCGCCAACGCGGGGGCTTTCTAGTTCACGAGGTGCGTCGAGGCTGCGCCGGGCGCTGGGGCCCGCGGGGGTGGCTGGGCGCCGGCGGGTGGCT
>DASYLH010000023.1:0-1812 GCA_036009645.1 Conexibacter sp. | reverse complement strand
AGCAGCTTGCCGCCGCGGACGGCCACCTGCGGCTCGCCGCATGCGAGTACCGCCGCCCAATCCACCTCGGGCGAGGCGACGCCCGCCTCCAGGTCGACCAGGACGAAGCGCCCGGGATGCTCGGACTGAGCGCTGCGAACCAGACCCCACAGCGCCGCGCACGCGGCGTCCGGGGACTCGCCGTGGGCGGCCGCCATCGCCCCGCGCGTCACCAGCACCAGCTGCGCGTCGCCGACGGCGTCGGCGCGGAGCCAGGTCTGGAGGAAGGCGAGCAGCGCGGTCACGTCCTCGTGCGCGCGGACCGCGGCGTCGCCGCGCGCTCCGTCGTGGGCCGCCGCGGGATCCGGGACCGCGACGAGCACCGCGTCCGGGATCTCCACGCCCTGCTCGATCGCTTCGACGAGCGTGGTCAGGTTGTGGTGGTGCGTCGCGTCGGGCGCTAGGTCGAGCCCTGCGCCCAGCACCGCGCACTGGCCCTCCCACTCCTCCGCCGCCTCGCGCGGGAGCTCAACCCAGGCATGCCGGAAGAGCCCGTCGCCCCCCGCCTCCCCGGCTGCTCCCAAGCCTGCCGCGTCCAGCGGGCGCAGCACGAGCGCGTCGACCTCCAGCACCGCCCGGCCGGCCTCGTCCGCGGCGACCAGGGCGCAGCCGTGCCCCTCCGGTGCCGGCGTCAGCGCCACCCGCAGCGACGTCGCCCCGCTGCGCAGCACGCGGACGCCGTTCAGCGCGAACGGCAACGGCACGCCGTCGCCGTCGGTCTCAGAGATCAGACCGTCGAGCAGCGCATGGAAGGACGCGTCGAGCAGCGCTGGATGCACGCCGAAGGCGGCGGCGTCCGCTGCGGCGTCCCCGCCGAGCGCGACCTCGCAGAACGTCTCCTCCCCCCGCCGCCATGCCGCGACGACGCCCTGGAAGACCGGGCCGTAGCCGAAGCCGGCGTCTGCCAGATGGTCGTACATGGCCGCCACGTCGACCGGCTCGGCGCCCTGCGGAGGCCATGCCTCGCCGGCGAGCGCGTGCACCGCGTCGGCGCGAGGGCTCGGCTCGGCGCTCAGGACGCCGCCGGCGTGACGAACCCACTCGCCGACCTCGACGTCGCCGCCGGCCCCCGCCGGAGCCAGCGTGCGCGAGTGCACCTCGACCGCACGGCGGCCGTCGCCGTCGTCGGCGCCCACGAGCAGCTCGAGCGCCACGTCGTCCCCCTCGGTCAGGACGAGCGGCGCCTCGAGCGTCAGCTCCTCGACGGTGCCGCAACCCAGCTCGCCGCCCGCGGCCAGCAGCAGCTCCGCGAACGCCGTCGCGGGGAGCAGCACGCGGTCGAACACCGCGTGGTCGCGCAGCCACGGCTGCGCCGTCAGCGAGATGCGCCCGCTGAAGGCCGTGCCGCGCCCGCCCGCGAGCGACAGCACCGCGCTCAGCAGCGGGTGCTCGACCGCGCCCACGCCCGTCGCCGTCAGATCGCCGGCCGGCCTCGCGGGCTCAAGCCAGTAGTGCCTGCGTTGGAAGGCGTAGGTGGGGAGGTCGACGCGGCGGGCGTCGGTGCCCTCGAAGCGTCGCGACCAGTCGACGGGGATCCCGTGGACATGCGCCTCCGCCACCGAGGTGAGGAAGCGGTCCAAGCCGCCGTCGTCGCGACGCAATGACCCGAGCACCGCGACCTGCTCACTCGCATCCTTGCCCTCGACCGCTGCGGTCATCGCGACCGTCAGCCCCGGGTGGGGGCTGACCTCAATCAGCGCACTGGCACCACTGTCGATCAGCGCCTCGACGACGGTGTTGAACCTGACCGGCAGGCGCAGGTTGCGATACCAG
>DASYLH010000022.1:0-100330 GCA_036009645.1 Conexibacter sp. | reverse complement strand
CTGAGCCTGCATCGGAAGGTCCTGCCTTTCGGTGCCAGCCCCCGGGACGCTCCAACGTCGCCGGGGGCACCTATATGAAGGCGGCGAACCTACGGAGTCCGATGCGACCGCTCAAGCGTTTCGCCAATCGTTCCGCCAATCCCTACTAGGTCGGCTCTCTCCCCGCTGGCGCTGCCAAAAGCATGCCCGCGAACGACGAAAGCCCCGCATTTGCAGGGCTTTCGCACAACGTTCGAGGCAGCCGGAACTACTTGATAAACAGCACCTCGCTGTACTTCGGCAGCGGCCACAGGTCGTCAGCAACGATCTTCTCGAGCTTGTCGGCGACCTCGCGGACCTTGTCCATCGCGGGGATCACGTTGTCGCGGATGAAGACGGCCCAGACGGCGGGCGGCTCGTCCTCCTGGCTCTCCGGGCGGTTGATGTCCTCGAGCGCCTTGATCGCCGTGACGAACTCGCCGACGAGGCCCTCAGTCTCCGTGATCAGCTCGGCGATGCCGGCCTCGCGCAGCAGCGCGAGATGGCGCAGCGCGGCCGGCAGCAGCAGCGTCCGCGCGATCGCGGCCGCCGTCTCCGCCTCGATGTTGAGCTTCACCGCGTACTGCTCGGTGAAGACCTCGTAGCGAGCGTCGAGCTCGCGCTCGTTCAGCACCTCGTACTTCTCGAAGACCGCGATCGTCTCGGGTCTCACGAAGTAGGGGAGGGCGTCCGGCGTGGTGCGCAGGTTCAGCAGGCCGCGCTCGTGCTCGGCCTCCTGGTGCCACTCGTCCGAGTAGCCGTCGCCGTCGAACACGATCCGCTTGTGCGCCGCCCAGCTCTTCTGCAGCACGGGACGCAGCGCGTCTTCGAGCGACGCTCCGCTGTTCAACGCGTCCTGCAGCTGCCCGGCGAGGTCGTCGATCGCCTCGGCGACGATCGTGTTCAGCACCGTGTTCGGCAGCGCGACCGACTGCGTTGAGCCGATCGCGCGGAACTCGAACTTGTTGCCGGTGAAGGCAAACGGGCTCGTGCGGTTGCGGTCGCCGCCGTGCAGCGGCAGCGGCGGCAGCACCGAGGAGCCGAGGCCGAGCAGCCCGCCGGGCTTCGACTCGCCCGCGGCACCCTGCTCGATCGCGTCGTAGACCTCCGCGAGCTCCTTGCCGAGGAAGATCGAGATGATCGCCGGCGGCGCCTCGTTGGCGCCGAGGCGGTGGTCCTGGCCCGGTCCCGCAGCGGTCGCGCGCAGCAGCCCCTGGTGCTTGTCGACCGCCTGGATGACGGCCGTGCAGAAGAACAGGAACTGCAGGTTGTCATGCGGCGTGGCGCCCGGCTCGAGCAGGTTGGCGCCGGCGTCGGTGCCCATCGACCAGTTGTTGTGCTTGCCCGACCCGTTGACGCCGGCGAACGGCTTCTCGTGCAGCAGGCAGACGAGGCCGTAGCGCCGCGCGACGTTCTGCAGCACCTGCATCGTCAGCTGCTGGTGGTCGGAGCCGACGTTCGAGTTCTCGAACATCGGGGCCAGCTCGTACTGCGCCGGCGCGACCTCGTTGTGACGCGTCTTGATCGGCACGCCGAGCTTCTGCAGCTCGCGCTCGGTCTCCAGCATGCACGCCAGCACGCGCTCGGGGATCGAGCCGAAGTAGTGGTCGTCGAGCTCATGGCCCTTCGGCGGCTTGGCGCCGAACAGTGTGCGGCCCGTCGTCACGAGGTCCGGGCGCTCGAAGTAGTACTGCTCGTCGATCAGGAAGTACTCTTGCTCGGGACCCACGGTCGTGAAGATCCGCTGGGAGACGTCGTCGCCCAGCAGCCGGAGCGCGCGGACGGCGGCGTTGGAGAGCGCCTCCATCGACCGCAGCAGCGGGATCTTGTGGTCGAGCGCCTCGCCCGTCCACGACGTGAACGCCGTCGGGATGCAGAGCAGCGCGCCGTTGGGGTTCTCGAGGATGAACGCGGGGCTCGTCGGATCCCATGCGGTGTAGCCGCGCGCCTCGAACGTGGCGCGGATGCCGCCGGTCGGGAACGAGGACGCGTCCGGCTCGCCCTGGATCAGCTCCTTGCCGGAGAACTCGGCGATCGCGGTGCCGTCGCCGACCGGGTTGTAGAAGGAGTCGTGCTTCTCGGCGGTCGAGCCGGTCAGCGGCTGGAACCAGTGCGCGTAGTGCGTAGCGCCCTTCTCCAGCGCCCACTCCTTCATCGCGAGCGCGACGGCGTCGGCGAGCGAGCTGTCGAGCGCCTCGCCGTTCTCGAGCGTCGCCTGCAACTGCTTGAAGACGGTCTTCGGCAGGCGCGAGCGCTGCTCGGCGAGGCTGAAGACGTTCTCGCCGTAGACCTGGTTGTCGGGTTGGGTCAGGTCAGGGGCGCCAAGGGCGGCGCCGTTGGGCGACCACTGCGCTGCGCTGACGTTCTGCTGACGGATCTTGGCCATTGGACGGGTGTTCCCTCTCGTGATTTCCGTGCGGAGCGAGCGTACGAAGACGGCAGAGTTCCGACACTATCCGCATGTCCAAAGGAACGAATGCAGCCTGCGCCGGACGGCGATGCAGACGTTCCCTCGCGCGGGACTATAAGGGCCCGCTTCTCCTGGGTGCGGCGGAACCGCCCCTGCACAGACGTGTGACGGACCGTGGCGAAAGCAAACCCGCGATCTCTCGCCATCTGGCTAAAGATCGCGCGCGTTCGCTGGCGCAGACTGGCCGCAATCCGTCAACCCAGGAGGGAAAATGAAGCGGACGACGATCATCTGCGCCAGTGTGATGGCGCTCGTCGCCATCATGCTGCTGCCGACCGTCGCATCGGCAGACACGTTCGACGCCGCCGGCGCCGGCCAGCTCAAGGACTCCGTCGGCATCAACTCGATGTGGGTCATCGTCGCCGGCCTGGTCGTGATGTTCATGCAGGCGGGCTTCGCGTTCCTCGAGATCGGCTTCTCGCGGGGCAAGAACGCAGGCACCGTGGTGGCGAAGGTCTTGATGAACTTCTCGATCGCCGGGCTCGCCTATTGGGCCTGCGGCTTCGCCTTTGCGTTCGGGACAGGCGACATCATCGGTCACGTCGGGTTCTTCCTGCGCGACTACGGGGACCCGCAGACGGCGTTCCCGATCATGGGCTTGTCCGACGCGACCGTCGAGGCGAAGTGGTTCTTCCAGTTCGTCTTCTGCGCCGTCTCGCTGGCCATCGTGTGGGGCACCACGCTCGAGCGCATCAAGTTCGGCGTCTACGCCATCTACGCCGTCATCTTCGCGGCGGTCATTTACCCGATCGGCTCCCACTGGGTGTTCGGCGGCGGTTGGCTCCAGTCCAACCTCGGCATGCAGGACTTCGCCGGTTCGACGGCGGTCCACCTGATCGGTGCGACCGGCGCGCTCGCGGTGCTGCTCCACCTCGGGCCGCGGCGCGGCAAGTATGGCCCTGACGGCAGACCGCGGCCGATCCCCGGCCACAACATGCCGCTCTTCGGCCTGTCGATCTTCATCCTCTGGTTCGGCTGGTTTGGCTTCAACCCGGGCTCGACGCTCAACGCGCTCGACGGCCGCTTCACCGAGGTCGTGGTCACCACGCAGCTCGCCGCCTGTGCGGGCGTGCTGATGGCGATCATCACCGGCAAGCTGCTGATGAAGACGATCGACATCGGCATGGCGGGCAACGGCGCGATCGCCGCGCTCGTCGCGATCACCGCTCCCTCCGGCTACGTCATGCCGTGGGCTGCGGTCATCATCGGCGGCGTCGCCGGCGTGCTCGTGGTCGTCTCGGTGCTGGCGATCGACAAGAAGCTCGACGACCCAGTCGGCGCGCTCTCCGCGCACGGCATGGCTGGTATCTGGGGCACGCTTGCGTGCGGTCTGTTCACGAACCCGGACCTCGCCGCGTACAACGCGGTCGGCGATCCTGGTCTCGTGTACAGCGGATCGTTCCACCAGCTCGGCATCCAGGCGCTCGGCGTGGTGACGGTGTTCGGGTTCGTGTTCCTCACCAGCTACATCGTCTTCTTCCTGATCAAGAAGACCTACGGCCTCCGCGTCTCCGCCGAGGAGGAGGATGCCGGTCTCGACATCTCCGAGCACGGCATGTATGGATACCCGGAGCAGTTCATCCCCGCGCCCGAGCTCATCGGGGTGGGTCCGGTCCAGACCCCGGCCGGCGTGTCCGCGTCGTCCGACCTCAACCCCACGGAGGTGCCGGCATGAAGCTCGTGATCGCATACATCCGGCACGAGGCCTTCGAGCCGATCCGGATGGAGCTGCTCGAGCTCGGCTTCCCCTCGCTGTCCATCATCGAGGTGAAGGGCTCGGGCCGCCAGAAGGGCATCACCGAGCAATACCGCGGCTCGTCGGTGACGAACTACCTGCGGCCAAAGATCAAGATCGAGTGCGTGGTCGCCGCCGGCGACGTGCAGACGATCGTCGACACGATCCTCCGCCACGCGCGGACCGGATCGATCGGCGACGGCAAGGTCTTCGTGATCCCCGTCGAGCAGGCGTATCGCATCCGCACCGGCGAGTCCGGGGAGGAGACGCTCCAGTCTCATCCGGACGCGGCGGCCACGGTCTGACGCAGCGGTTGGTTCCGGTCGCGGGTTGGATGGACCCGCGGCCGGGACGCAGCTCCCCCCGCCGCTGCACCGTCTCGGCTCCGGCGTCGTAATGACGGGCGGCGCCGGTCCGTGCACCGTGAGGGCTCGTGGCGTCACGCCACGGGCCCTCACGCGTTGCGTTTGGCGGGCGCTGGCATCCCGCCATGCGGCGTCCTCGCCGGTTCGCGTACGAAGTACGCCACACCGGCTGCGTCCTTGCCTGGCGGGCGCCAGCATCCCGCCAAACGCAACGCGACCGGTCTGGCAGCGCGTTACTGCTGGACGCTGACGATCTTGCCGTCCGGCGTGACGCGGACTTCGGCGGGCTTGCCGCTCACGTCCACGTCGAAGCTGCCGCGCGCGGCGTCGCCGTTGGCGAGCCGCAGCTGCGAGCGGCCGGTGGTCGAGCCGGTGAGGCGGTAGCGCAGCTTGTAGTGGCCGGCTCTCACGGGGACGACGCTCCAGATGAAATTGCGCGTGTCGTGCGGTCTGATCGAGCCGAGCGCCCACGTGTTGGCGTAGGCGGTGTCGCCGCTGAGCGGGCCGTCGTCGACGATCCAGACCGGCCGCGAGGTCGAGGCGAGCCCCTTCGCCTGAAGGCGCGAGGCGAACGCGACCACGCCAACGCCGTTGGCGCCCGTGCCGGTCTCGAGCGTCGCGCTCACGTTCGGGATCGTGCGCGTGCTGTCGTTGCGCACGTTGAGTCGCAGCTGGACGTGCTCGGCGAGGCTCTGCCTGGCCGGAAAAGATCTGACCGGGATCGCCACCGAGTAGGTGGCAGACGCCTCCGGCTCAGGCGCATCTGACCCCCCACAACCGGCGAGTGCCAACGCGACAGCCGCAGCGGCTGCCGTGGCGCCTCGCAGCATGAGTCCGCGGCTGGGCACAGCGGCGCGAACATAGCACGGCCCGGATGGGGGTCCGCCGGTAGGCCGAAACGTGTCCGAGCCCGGTGCCAGCGGTATATAGACCTGCGTGTTCCCTTCACAGAAGCTCAACGGTTCACGTTTGGCATGCGCAACTTTCGTGCCATACCCTGTCCGGTCGGAGGCGTCATTCGGGCGCCTTCGGTGATGTCCTATAGGAGGACTTGAGGAGATGGTCCGAGCAGTCGCCGATCGTACCTTCGTGCCCGCGCGTGGCGTGCTGGAGGAGGCGGGCGACATGGTGATCCTGACGGGCAAGACGATCGTCTCCGCGATCCGGCCTCCATATCCGTATGGCGGCGAGTTCGTCTCTCAGTTCCTGTTCGCGCTGAAACTGTGCTGGTTCCCGCTGTTGATCACGATGTTCGTGATCTCCTACGCGGCACCGGGCCTGCAGGCGGCGAACTTCCTCACGCTGTTCGGCGCGATCGACCGCATGGGCGGGTTCTTCGTGCTCGCGGTCGTGCGCGAGTTCGCACCCGTGATCTGCTCGATCATCGTCGCCGGCGTGGCGGGCACCGCGATCACCGCCGACCTCGGCGCGCGCAAGATCCGCGAGGAGCTCGACGCGCTGCAGGTGCTCGGCGTCGACCCGGTCAAGAACCTCGTCGTCCCCCGCTTCCTCGCGCTGATGCTGATCACCGGCTTGTTCGACGTCTTCGCGATCCTCGCCGGGGTCGCAGGCGGCGTCGTCGCGAACCTCGTCAGCGGTGGCGCGACCGGTCCGTTCTTTGCGACCTTCTTTACGAACGCCTCGACCACTGACCTGTGGGGCTCGGTGCTCAAGTGCACTCTGTTCGGCGCGATTACCGCGGTCATCTGCTGTTACAAGGGCATGACCGCCTCCGGCGGCGCCGAGGGCGTCGGTCGAGCCGTCAACCAGGCGGTCGTGATGACCCTGATGGCCACTGCGTCGTTCAACTACGTCTTCACGCAGACGCTGCTCGCGACGCACCCCGAGATCAACATCATCCGCTGATGTTCGTGCCCGCTGACAGGAGGATCCCGTGACCCCCTCGGACTACGACCGCGATCGGATCGACGAGGAAGAGCGGGAGGGCGACATCGACGAGCTGCCCCGTGACGCAGTCGATGGTGACCTCGACCCTGAGCCTCAGGTTGAGCCTGAGCTTAGCTCGAACGACGAGCCGTTCGAGGACGAGCTCGAGGAGGCGCCACACGTGTCGGTCGTCTCGGAGCCCGAGCGCGCCGCCGGCAGCGGCGACGACGACGAGTTCCAGTACCACACCGAGGCTCACCACGCCGTCGAAGGCGTGCCCGACGCGATCCAGTTCATCGACGTCCACAAGGCGTTCGGGCGCAACCGCGTGTTGCGGGGCCTGAACCTCGGGATCCCCGAGGGCAAGATCTCGATGATCCTCGGGCCGTCGGGCACCGGCAAGTCGGTCTGCATCAAGCACATGGTCGGCCTGCTGTACCCCGATCAGGGCGACATCCTCGTGCACGGCGAGTCGGTGCCGAGCATGCCCGACATCGAGCTGTTCGAGATGCGCAAGAAGTTCGGCGTGCTGTTCCAGGACGGCGCGTTGTTCGGCTCGATGAACCTCTACGACAACGTCGCCTTCCCGCTGCGCCAGCACACCGACAAGGGCGAGGAGGAGATCGCCGAGATCGTCGGCAGTCGCCTCCAGGAGGTCGGCCTCGCCGACTCCGGCGACAAGATGCCGAACGAGCTCTCCGGCGGGATGCGCAAGCGTGCCGGCTTTGCGCGGGCACTCGTGCTCGATCCCGAGATCGTCCTCTTCGACGAGCCCGACTCCGGCCTCGACCCGGTCCGCACGGCGCTGCTGTGCGAGCTGATCAAGGAGGTCCACCAGGAGAACGGAGGCTCCTACGTCGTCATCACGCACGACATCATGAGCGCGCGCCGCGTGGCGGAGTTCATCGCCGTGCTGTGGCGCGGGCGGATCGTCGAGTCGGGTCCGGCACAAGAGCTGTTCAACTCCGGCAACCCGTTCGTGCGGCAGTTCCTCACGGGGGAGTCCAGCGGACCACTCGGGATGGAGTGAGCCCTCGATGACGATCGCCCGCGGCGCCGTCCTCGGCGCGCTGCTCGCCGTGGTCGCCGTGCTCGCGATCGTCCTGCTCTCGGGCGGCGGCGGCACCGAGTACAAGCTGATCTTCCAGAACGCGGGCCAGCTCGTGAGAGGCGACGACGTCCAGATTGGCGGCCGCCGCGTCGGCAACGTCGACGACATCCTGCTGACGGACAACAACGAGGCCGAGGTCGTCGTGACGGTCGACAAGCCATACGCCCCCCTGCACGAGGGCACGCAGGCGACGATCCGCCTCACCTCGCTCTCAGGCGTCGCAAACCGCTACATCTCGCTCGCCCCGGGGCCGAACAACGCGCCGAAGATCCCCAAGGGCGGGCAGATCGGCGTCGAGCAGACGACCTCGGTCGTCGACCTCGACCAGCTGTTCAACACGCTCGATCCGAGAACGCGCAAGGGCCTGCAGCAGTTCTTCCAAGGCTCCGCGGCGCAGTACGAGGGCCAGGGCGAGAACGTCAACGAGTCGGCGAAGTACTTCAACC
The DNA here is from genome assembly GCA_036009645.1 of Conexibacter sp. Classification (GTDB taxonomy): domain Bacteria; phylum Actinomycetota; class Thermoleophilia; order Solirubrobacterales; family Solirubrobacteraceae; genus Conexibacter. The sequence continues at coordinate 92,298 of DASYLH010000022.1, read as the reverse complement.
CGTTCCTGTCGACGACCGACCAGCTCGTGAAGGAGATCGCGCGCGACCGGGGCACGTTGACGCGCGCGCTCGTCGCGGGCGCGAGCGTCACGGGCGCCGTCGCCCAGCGTGCCCCGCAGCTGACTTCGCTCATCACGAACCTCAACGGCATGATGGGCGCGATCGCCGCCGAGAACGACTCGCTCTCGCAGGGGCTCGGCGTGCTGCCTGACACGTTGCGCCAAGGCAACTCCACGTTCGTCGACCTGCGCGCGACGCTCGACGACCTCGATCCGCTGCTGCAGGCCTCGAGCGTCGCCTCCAGAGACCTGCCGAGATTCTTCAGCCAGCTGCGGCCGCTGCTGAACGAGTCGACGCCGACGTTCGAGAACCTCAGCGCGATCGTCCACCAGCCGGGCCCGTTCAACGACGCGACGGACGCGACCCAGAACCTGCCGCAGCTGCTGCAGGTCGGCAGCAAGGCATTCGCCAGCTCGATCACGGCGGAGCGAAAGGGCCAGCCGGTGATCGACTTCCTGCGGCCGTACTCGCCCGACCTCGTCGGCTGGTTCCGCGACTTCGGCCAGTCGGCCGCCAACTACGACGCGAACGGCCACTACGCGCGCGTCTTGCCGATCTTCGGCGCCTTCCAGTACCAGGCGAGCGACGACACGCTGCAGCCCGTGCCGCCCTCGCAGCGGCTCAGCGGGCTCACGAGCGGCTTCAACCGCCGCTGCCCGGGCGCCGCCAGCCAGCCGCGCCCCGACGGCTCCAACCCGTTCGCGCCGGGCGGCTTCGACTGCGACACCTCGGACGTGCTCCCCGGCCCATGATCTCCGGCGTCTCCCCAACCGTGAAGCGCGCGCTCGCCGGCGGCCTGCTGCTGCTCGCCGTGCTGCTCGTGCTCGTGCTTGGCACGGGCGCGTCGAACGATGACGGCGGCACCTACCGCGTGCGGGCGATCTTCGACAGCGCGAGCTTCCTCGTGCCGGGGGAGGACGTGAAGATCGCGGGCGTGAAGGTCGGCACGATCGAGTCGCTCGACGTGACGACCGACAACAAGGCGGCGATCGTCCTGCGGATCGACGATCCCGCCTACAGAGACTTCAAGGACGACGCGTACTGCACGATCAGACTGCAGTCGCTGATCGGCGAGAAGTTCGTCGCCTGCCAGCCGACGCAGCCGAAGGGCGGGAACACCGAGCCGGCGCCCAGCTTGAGAAAGATCACGCACGGCGAAGGCAAGGGCGAGTACCTGCTGCCGGTATCGAACACGTCGGCCCCGGTCGACCTCGACATGCTGAACAACATCATGCAGCTGCCGGAGCGCCAGCGCTTCATGATCATCATCAACGAGCTCGGCGTTGGGCTGGCCGGCAACGGCAAGCAGCTCAACGCGGTGATCCGCCGCGCCGACCCGGCGCTCTACCAGCTCGACAGAGTGCTCGACATCCTCGCCTCGCAGAACCGCGTGCTGGCCGACCTGGCGCGCGACTCGGACGCGGCCCTCGCGCCCACCGCGCGCCAAAGCCAGTCGATCAGCGACTTCATCGACAAGGCCGGTGCGACGGCGACGGCGACGGCTGCGCGCGGCGACGCGATGGAGCAGAACTTCGCGAAGCTCCCCGCCTTCCTCACGCAGCTGCGCCCGACGATGCACCGCCTCGGCGAGTTCGCCCAGGCCGGCACGCCGGTCATGACCGACCTGCGCGCGGCCGCGCCGTCGGTCAACACGATCTTCAGGCAGCTCGGCCCGTTCAGCCAGGCTGCACTGCCGACCTTCGTCACGCTCGGCAACCTCGCCGACACGGGCAGAGAGGCGCTGCCGGCTGCGGAGCCGGTCATCAGAGACATCCGCGGGTTCGCGGACGAGGCGAAGCCGTTTGCGAGAACGCTGGCGCGGGGGTTGACGAGCCTGAGAGATCAGCACGGGATCGAGCGGCTGCTGGACGTGATCCTTTACACGGCTGGAACGGGAACCGACTTCGATTCCATCGGCCACCTCTTGCGGACGAATCTCGTCCTGCCGGTGACCTGCCTGCCGTACGCCGTGGCGCCAGCGAGTGGCTGCGAGGCAACGTTTGATCAGGCGGCCACCAGTACGTCGACCGCCGTGACACCGCCAGCCGATGCGCTCGCCGCGACCGGAGCCGCACTGCCGGACAGCAGCGGCTCGCTCGTCGACGAGCCTGCTCCGGATACGGCCGATGCCGGAGCCGCACCGACGAGCGGCGCGCCCACAGGCAGCGGCGTCCTGAACTATCTGCTCGGCGGGACCAGCGAGAGATGAACCGGCGCAGCACATCCGTGGCGGCGAACCCCGTGCTGATCGGCGCGGCGACGGTGCTCGTCCTGATCGTCGCCGTCTTCCTCGCCTACAACGCGAACAACGGGCTGCCGTTCGTGCCGACGTACAACCTGTGGGTGCAGCTGCCGAACGGGTCGAACCTCGTCACCGGCAACGAGGTGCGGATCGGCGGCGACCGCGTCGGGATCATCGACAAGATCGAGCCCGTCACGCACAGAGACGGCAGCGTCACGGCGAAGATGCACCTGAAGCTCGAGACGAACGTGAAGGAGCTGCCGACCGACTCGACGATCATCGTGCGCCCGCGCTCGCCGCTCGGCTTGAAGTACATCGAGGTCACGCGCGGGACGTCCAGAAGAGGCATCCCGGATGAAGGCACGCTCCCGCTCAGACAGGCGACCCCGAGACCCGTCGAGTTCGACGACTTCTTCAACATGTTCGACGAGCCGACGCGTGCCGCGAACCAGGTCAACCTGCGCGAGTTCGGCGACGCGCTCGCCGGCCGCGGCACGAGCATCAACGAGGCGATCGTCGCGCTGGACCCGCTGACGAAGAACGCGATTCCGGTCCTGAAGAACCTCGCGGATCCGCAAACCGGTTTCGGTCGTCTCTTCCGCGCGCTCGAGCAGACGGCAGCTGCCGTGGCGCCCGTCGGCGAGCAGCAGGGCCAGCTGTTCCGCAACCTCGCGATCACCTTCGACGCCTTCGACGCGATCGCCATCCCGTACCTGCAGGACACCATCAGCGGCGGGCCGGCGGCGCTTGACACGGCGATCCGTTCGTTCCCGATCCAGCGTCCGCTGCTCGCGAACGCCGCTGGTTTCTTCCGCGACCTGCAGCCCGGCGCGGCCGCGTTGCGCACCTCGGGCCCGGCGCTCGCGGAGGCGTTCGACGTTGGCACCACGCAGGTGCGCCGCGCGGCGTCGCTCAACAACGAGCTGGCCCTGACGCTCAGATCGCTGCAGGCCTTCGCGCAGGATCCGCAGGTGCCGCTCGGCATCCACGGGCTGCGCAGGACCGTCGAGGAGCTGACGCCGACCGTGAACCACCTCGCGGGCGCGCAGACCAACTGCAACTACCTTGCGCTGCTGTTGAACAACGCCGCGAGCATCGAGAGCAAGGGCACGACGTCCGGCACGGGGGTCCGTGTTGCTCCCGTCGCGCCGCCGAACGGACCGAACAGCGAGGTAGGCCCTGCGTCTGCCCCGGCGAACGGGCCGACGGTGCCCGGCCTCCCGCCCAACAACTACCTGCATGCGAATCCCTACCCGCTCGTCGGCGCGAAGGGGCAGAACGGCATCTGCATGGCGGGGAACGAGAGCTATGCCGCCGGCCAGGCCGTGATCGGCAATCCACTTGGCCAGACGCCGAGAAGCACAACAAGAGTCCCCAGAAGACTGAACGGCTTCTAATGACGCCGCGCAAGCGACACACCGACGACACGCCCCAGCGCTGGACGCGCTTCCGCGTTGGCATGCTCGCGATCGTGCTGATCTTGATCGGCGTCTACTTCGGCTTTACGAAGGACATCCCGTTCACGCACGGCTACCAGCTGCATGCCGTCTTCGAGTCTTCGAGCCACCTGCGTCCCGGGTCGCCCGTGCGGATCGCGGGCGTGAACGTCGGCAAGGTCTCGAGCGTCGACCGCTACAGGAACACGAACCTGAGCGAGGTCACGATGGAGATCGACGGCATCGGCCTGCCGATCCATCGTGATGCGACGCTCAAGATCCGGCCGCGCATCTTCCTCGAGGGCAACTTCTTCGTCGACCTCAGACCCGGTTCGCCGTCGGCCCCCGAGGTCCCGGACGGCGGCATGATCGCCTTGGCGCAGACCGCGACGCCGGTCCAGTTCGACCAGCTGCTGACCGCGCTCCAGTCCGACCAGCGCGCTGACCTGCAGACGCTCCTGCAGCAGTTCGGCAAGGCGCTCGACACGAAGCCGACCGCGGAGCAGGAGCTGACGCTTGACGCCGACGTGCGCGGCAAGACAGGCGCCCAGGGGCTCAACGGGAGCTACACGTACGGGCCCGACGCGCTCAGAGGCAGCGCGCTCGTCAACAGCGCGCTGTTGGGCACCGAGCCGCACGACCTCTCGCGCATGATCGCGGGGATCGCACGCCTCACGACTGCGCTGCGTCCGAGAGAGCGTCAGCTCCAGGAGTTGATCGTCAACTTCAACACGACCGCCGGCGCGTTCGCGGCGCAGAGCAGCGCGCTGACGCAGGCGGTGGGCCTGCTCGGCCCGACGCTGACGACGGCCGACGCCGCATTCAAGAGCCTCGACGCCTCGCTCCCGCCGACCCGCGGCTTCGCGCGCGACTTCACGCCGGCGGTGCTGGAGACGCCGGCGACGGTCAAGCTGGCCTTCCCGTGGATCGCGCAGACGCGTGCGCTCCTGCGACCGGACGAGCTGGGCGGCCTGCTCGACGCGCTCCAGCCGGCGACGGAAAACCTCGCGCGGCTGGAGGGCGACTCGCTTACGTTCCTGCCGCAGCTCGACAAGGCGAACCGCTGCTTCTCGGACACGATCATCCCGGCGGGGAACATCGGCGTGAGAGACGGCGCGCTCGCGACGCGGCGCAGCGACGGTTCGGTCGTCGAGAACTACAAGGAGTTCTGGTACGCGATGGTCGGCCTGGCCAGTGAGGGCGCGGGCTTCGACGGCAACGGCAGCGTGATTCGCACGGCCCTGGGCGGGGGTTCGCAGCTTGTGAACTTCGGAAAGATGGCTGGGGGGTCGGTCGTCGGCAACGTCAATCTCCAGCCGCTGGGTTCGAGCCCGCTTTATCCGGCAACCCCGCCGCCGAAGAAGCTCGATGCTCCGTGCTACCGGCAGTCGCTCCCGGACGTCAACGGTCCGCAGGCCGGTCCTGGCGCGGCGCCGCCGAGCAAGTCAGTACCGACGCCCGCTCCATTGCTCAATCCGGGAACCGGGACCACCACCACGCCGACCGCGGCCGCGACGACCAGCGAGAACCCGCTGGCGGAGGCCACGCCGTGAGGAGCGCGATCCGCAAGCACCTGCGCGACTTCATCGCGATCATCGTGCTGGTCCTGATCGCCGGCTTCGTCGGTCTCTACGTGCTCGCGCACCAGCGCACGACCATTCCCGGCTGGGTGCCCGTCTTCGGCCGCGAGGTGTTCGTCCTCAAGGGCGAGTTCTCGACTGCGCAGGCGATCACGCCTGGACAGGGGCAGACGGTCGACATCGCTGGCGTCGAGGTCGGGCAGATCACGAAGGTCGACCTCGTCAACGGCCGTGCCGTCGTGACGATGGAGCTCAAGCCGAAGTACTCAGACCGCGTGCACCCCAACGCGACGATGTTGCTGCGGCCGAAGACGGGCCTGAAGGACATGATCGTCGAGCTGAACCCCGGCACGGCGGCCGGCGGTCCGCCGGTGAGAGAGGGGTACATGGTCCCCGTCTCCAACACGGCGCCGGACGTGAACCTCGACGAGATCCTCGCGGTGCTCGACGGCGACACCCGCACGTACCTGCAGATGCTGCTCAACGGCGCCGCGACGGGGCTCGAGAGCAACGGCGGCAACCTCGCGCAGGTCTTCCGCCGCTTCGAGCCGACCGCGCGCGACACGGCCAGATTCACGAAGCTGCTCGCCGAGCGCCGCCAGTACATCCGCCGCTCGATCCACAACTTCGGGGTCTTCACGAACGCGCTCGCTGCGCGCGATCAGCAGCTCGCGACGTTCGTCGACAGCTCGAACGAGGTCTTCCAGCACTTCGCGAACCAGGACGCCAACCTGCAGCGCACGATCGCGCTGCTGCCGTCCGCGCTGCGCGACACGAACAGAGCGCTCGGGCAGGCAAAGGCGTTCGCCGACCAGGCCGGACCGGCGCTCAACGCGCTGCGGCCAGGCGCTCGCGCGCTCGGACCCTCGTTGATCGCGACGCGTCCGTTCCTGCGCGAGACGACGCCGATCATCAAGAACCAGCTGCGGCCGTTCACGAGAGTGGCGACACCGGTCGTGAAGGAGCTGGCGCCGGCTGCCGCCGAGTTTGCGGACGCGACACCGGATCTCATGACGTCGTTCGAGGTCTTGAACGCGTTCCTCAATGGACTCGCGTACAACCCGCCCGGCAGAGCCGAGGGCTACATGTTCTACCTCGCGTGGCTCAACCACATCTCGAACTCGATCTTCTCCGGGCAGGATGCGGAGGGGTCGATCCGTCGCGGGGTGCTCGCGGCCGCCTGCAAGGACCTGCCCTCGCTCAGAGGTGTGGCGCAGCCCCTTCAGCTGAAACCGACCTACGATGCGGTGCGACTGCTCTCTCAGCTGGTGAACGTGCCGCTGACCTGCAACGGGTTGCCCGGGGGCTGAGACATGCAGAAGCAAGCACCCACACTCGGACGCATCCTCGTCATGGCGGGCTTCGCGCTCTCTTGCTTCGGCCTGCTGCTGTACCTGTGGGTCGCGTTCGGCGGCGGCTTCCCGCTCAAGCCCGAGGGCTACCGCTTCCACATCCGCTTCGGCGAGGCGACGCAGCTCGCGCAGCAGGCGGACGTGCGCATCTCCGGCGTCCCCGTCGGCAAGGTCGTCAAGCTCGAACTCGGTCCCGGCCAGACGACGGATGCGACGGTCCAGCTCGACGAGCGCTACGCGCCGATCCCGAAGGACTCGCGCGCGATCCTGCGCTCGAAGACGTTGCTCGGCGAGACGTACGTCGAGTTGACGCCTGGCAACAAGAGCGATGGGCTGCTGCCGGAGAACGGCATCCTGCCCGACTCGCAGGTTTCGAAGACGGTCGAGATCGACGAGATCTTCCGTGCGCTCGACCCGCGCACGGTCCATTCGTTCCAGGTGTGGATGCAGTCGCTCGCGGTCGGGATCAACGGTCGCGGGCAGGACCTCAACAGCGCGTTCGGCAACCTCGCGCCGTTCGCCGAGGACACGAACACCTTGCTCGCGACGCTCGACGATCAGAACCAGGCGGTCCAGCAGCTCGTCCGCAACACGGGCATCGTGTTCGACGCGCTCAGCGCCCGCAGTGATCAGCTGACCAGTCTGATCCGCAACTCGAACACCGTCTTCGGCACGGTCGCCGATCGCAACGAGCAGCTCCAGGAGACGTTCAAGGCGTTCCCGACGTTCGAGCGCGAGTCGATCCTGACGCTGAATCGCCTCAACCGCTTCACGCGCGAGGCGAACCCGATCATCACGCAACTGCGGCCGGTCGCCGTCCAGCTGAGCCCGACGCTGCAGGCGGCGGGCAGACTCGCGCCTTCGTTCCGCGACTTCTTCGTGAACCTCGGCCCGCTGATCACGGCGGCCAAGCCAGGCCTGCCGGCGTTGCGGAAGTTCCTCGCCGACGCGCGCCCGGCCTTCGGGCAGCTCGATCCGTTCACGCGCAGCCTCAACCCGTTCCTCGGCTACATCGCGGATTATCTCCCAGAGCTGGACGGCTTCGTCGGCAACATCGCCGCGTCGACTCAGGCGACGACGACGGACGGCAACGACCTCGTCCACTACCTGCGTGCCGCAAGCGTGTTCAGCCCTGAGGGCCTGACGATCTATCCGCAACGACTCGCGACGAACCGGCCGAATCCGTATCGATTCCCGCGCCAACTCGACCAGCTCAGAACGGGCCTGCCGGTGTTCGAGAATCGCCAGTGCGCGAGTGGGCCGCGTCCCGTCCCGAACTTTCCGGCCGACTTCGCCTCGATCATCGGCAACCTGTCGCCCGACGCGAGAGACCTGATCCTCCAGTTCGCCTTCCGCAACGATCCCTCCAACGTGCCCGCAACCGCGTGCCGCGCCCAGGGCCCGACGCCCGGCTACGGGACCGACTTTCCGCACGTCGTCGCAGAGCCGCCTGGCGCGAACGCCGCCAGCGCGAGCGCGAGCACCGCCTCGCCGTGAGATGAGCATCCGGGACCGGCTCGAGCGCGTTGCGCGGGCCGCCGCGGCCCGGCCGCTTCCCGTGCTGCTGAGCGTCGCGCTGCTCGCCGTCGCCGGCGGCCTGCTCGCGCTGCGGTTGGAGCCGAGCACCGGCGCCGAGACGCTCGCCAGCCGCTCGTCCGACGCGTTCAAGGCGACCGACGAGTTGCACAAGCGCTTCGGCGACGACGCCGTCGTCGTACTGATCGACGAGCGTGTCGCAAACCTCGTCCTCACCGCCGACCTCGGCCGCACGATCCGCCTCGAGGGCTGCCTCGGCGGCAACGTGCCGAGCGGCGCGAGACCGTACGGCGGGGCGCAAAGCCCCTGCGCCGGCCTTGCCAAGCTGAAGCCCGTCAAGCTCGTCTACGGCCCGGGGACGTTCCTCAACGAGTCGGTGCGCGCCGTCCAGAACGCCGTCACCGCCCAGCTCCAGGCGCTCCAGCAGCAGGTCGCGAACGCGACCGCCACAGCCAGAGAGCAGGCGGCCAGCGCCGGCCTCGACGCGACCGCCCAACAACAGGCGGCCGACGCCGCCAGAGCGCAAGCACAGGCACAGGCGACCGACACCCTCAAGCGGCTCTACCTCAGCTCCGGCGTCCAGGGCATCCCGCAGATCGACAGCAAGCCGTTCATCTCGCAGATCGTCTTCGACCCCGCGCGCGGCGCCGACGTGCCGAAGGCCCGCTTCGCCGCGCTCTTCCCGAGCAGAGACGCCGCGCTGATCCAGCTGCGACTCCGGCCCGACCTCACGGCCGCCGAGCGGAGCAGAGCCGTCGAGCTGATCCGCCAAGCGACGCAGATGCCGCTCTTCAGACTCAGCCAAGGCGGGGCCTACACCGTCTCCGGCGTGCCCGTCGTCACCGACGCACTCGCGAGCAGCGTCACCAGCGGGATAGCCACCCTGCTGATCGTCGCAGTCGCCGCGATGGCGCTCGCCCTCCTGCTCCTGTTCAAAGCCCGCCTGCGGCTCCTCCCACTGCTGATCGCACTCGCCGCTGCCGCCATGACCTTCGGCGCCATGGCACTCGTCGGCGCCGGCCTCACGATGGCCACGATCGCCGTCCTGCCCGTCCTCATCGGCCTCGCCGTCGACTACGCGATCCAGTTCCAGTCGCGCGTTCAAGAGCAGGAGCAGCAAGGCGTCGACCAAACCGAAGCCGTCGCAAGGGCCGCCCGCGCCGGCGCCCCCACGATCGCCACCGCCGCCCTCGCCACCGCCACCGGCTTCCTCGTCCTGCTCCTCTCGCCGATCCCGATGGTCCGCGGCTTCGGGATCCTGCTCGTAGTAGGAATCGCACTCGCATTCGCAGTTGCCCTGACAGCCGGATCAGCAGCGCTCGCGCTCACGCCCAAGCCAGGAACGCTGATCGGGCGGGTGGCGGTGAGGATGCACGTGCCCCGGTCGCAAGACCGGGGTGCGGGCACCCGGAGGGGCACCGCCGGCGAAGCCGGTGGTCAGGACCCGCCCGCAGCAGCGCCGGTCCTTAGCCAGGCAGCAGCAGCCACAGCGGGAGCCCGCGAGATCCTCACCGACGCCACAAGAGCCGTCCTGAGCATCTCCCTCCACAAGCCACAACGCATCCTCGCCATCGCCGCCGCCCTGGCCGCGCTCGGCTGGATCGCCGACACCCAGACCAAGGTCGTCTCCGACATCCGCCAGCTCGTCCCCGCCGACATGCCGGCCCTCACCGACCTCAACACGCTCCAGGACAGAACGGCATCCTCCGGCGAGATCGACGTGCTGATCCAGGGCAGAGACGTCGCGACACCGCAGGTCGTGCGCTGGATGACCGACTACCAGCAGCGCGTGCTGAGACGCTTCGGCTACGCCGAGTCCAAAGGCTGCCGCAACGCCACCCTCTGCCCGGCCTTCTCGCTGCCCGACCTGCTGCAGGGCGGGGACGCACAATCGCAGCGAGCGATCGACACGCTGCTCGCCTCCGTGCCGCCGTACTTCTCCCAGGCGGTCCTCACACCCAGACGCGACGCCGCCACGCTCGCGTTCGGGATCCGCCTGATGGACCTGGAGGACCAGCAGCGCGTGATCGACACGATGCGCGCCGAGTTGAACCCACCGCCCGGCGTGAGCGCGCGCCTCGGTGGGCTGCCCGTGCTGGCCGCGCAGGCGAACGCCGAGCTGAGCTCGCCGTGGCGGCGGGTGCTGACGCTGCTCGCCGGCCTCGCAGCGGTGGGCCTCGTGCTGCTTGCCGTCTTCCGCCGCGCGGAGCGGGCGCTCGTGCCACTCGTGCCGATCGCGCTCGCGACCGGTTGGTCCGCGCTCGTGCTGTTCGCGACGCGCGTCCCGCTCAACCCGATGTCGGCGACGCTCGGCGCGCTCGTGATCGCGATCTCGACCGAGTTCGCCGTGCTGCTGTCCGAGCGCTTCCGCCAGGAGCGCAGCGCAGGCCATCCGCTCGAGGCCGCGCTCGCCCGCACGTACCGCTCGACCGGTCGCGCCGTGCTTGCCTCGGGCGTCACCGCGATCGCCGGCTTCGGCGTTCTCGCCGTCTCGGACTTCCGCATGCTGCGCGACTTCGGCATCGTGACGGTCGTGGACCTGACCGTTTCGCTGCTCGGCGTGCTGATCGTGCTGCCGTCGGTGCTCGTGCTTGCCGAGCGGCAGCGGCTGCTCGCACGGATCCGCGGCGCGCGGACCCGGCACCGCCAGCCGGAACGCGGCTCCTCCGCGCCGGTCGCGTGAACGGGCGTCCGGCCTGGATCGCGATCGCCGTGGGCCTCGCGATCCTCGCGTACATCACGTACAACACGCTCTCGACCCCGGCGACGAGCTCGGGCGGGCTGGACCGGGGCGCACACATGCCGCCGTTCGCCGCACCGCTCGTGACGAGCGACCTCGTCGGCGACGCGAACGTCGCGCGACATGCCAACCAGGGCGAGGCCGGCGCGCGCCCGGCCTGCTCCGTGACCGACCCGCGCGCGCTCAACAGCTGCACGCTCGCGCGCCGCGGCCCGGTCGTGCTCGCGTTCTTCACCGACAGCTCCGGCCGCTGCATCGACGCGCTCGACGCGATGCAGCAGGTCTCGACCCGCCATCCCGGCGTCGGCTTCGCCGCAGTTGCGATCCGCGGGGACCGCACCGACGCGCGCGCGGCCGTGCACGAGCACGGTTGGCGCTTCCCTGTCGCCGAGGACCGCGACGGCGCCGTCGCCAACCTCTACGGCGTCGCGATCTGCCCGACCGTCGTGCTCGCCTACAGAGGCGGGATCGTCATGCGCACCGCGCTCGGCTCCGACGAGACGACCCCGGTGGCGCTGGAGAGAGCCGTTAAGCGGCTGGAGGCCGGGCGGGGGAGCGCCTCCAGATGAGCGACCGTCGCACACGCGACGAGGCCGCTGTTGACCCACCGGCCACGGCTCACGACGGCCATGTCGCCGAGGAGCTGCGCGCCGAGCTGCCCGGCCTCGGCATCGTCGCGCTCACGCTGCCCGCGCCACACGCGCGTCGCAGTCCGCAGGGCGTGCGCGATCACCTCGCCATGCTCTCCACTCGTTTCCGCGGCGCCGACGCGCTCACCCTGCGCCAGCGGCCGGTACCGCACGCCTACCGCGTCTGCTTCCGCCACGTCGGTCTCGACCCGGACGCGACGCACACGCCGGTCGAGGCGGCGGCGATCGAGCGGCTCGTCCAAGGGGGATTCGTCTCACGCGGGCTGCTCGACGACGCGCTCACGATCGCGCTGGTCGAGACGGGCGTGCCGATCTGGGCACTCGACGCCGACGCGGTCCACGGTGAGCTGGGCCTGCGCCTTGCGCGATCCGGCGAGCGACTCGGCGGCGGCGAGGAAGGACTGCCGCTGCCCACCGGCCAGATCGTCGTCGCCGACTCCCGCGTCCCGCTCGCGCCGCTGTTCGGCGAGCCGGCGGTCACCGCGGTTCCTACCAAACGCACGACGCGCCTGCTGCTGTTCGCCGTGCCGGTCGACGGCGTCCCGCGGGTGCACGTCGCGGAGGCGCTGTGGCAGTGCGCGGACGCGCTCGGTGTCGTACCGGGCTCGAACGCCCTGCGGCCTGGGTAGACTGGGATGGAGCGGATTGGAGGTGCATCGGATGGTCGTCATCGCGGATCGTCAAGCGGCACCGGCCTTCGGCGAGGATGTCGAGGAGGCTCCCGCGCGGCGCACTCTGCGCGCGCAGATCGCACGGCTCGAGCGCGAACTCGCCGTGCTCGCCTCGCAGGCTTCGCCACGCGACCGCATCGCCTGGACGATCGGCGGGGAGGGGGGACCACGCCTGCTCGGCATCGGCGAGCTGGAGCGCGTCCGTGACGACCTTGCCGAGCGCCTGCACGAGGTGCGCGAGACGCTCGCCGCTCGCGCCGCGCGCGAGGCCGAGAAGCGCGCGCTGCTCGAGCGGATGCTGCGCGACCCGGGCAGACACCGCTTCGTGCGCGTCAGTGCCGCCGACGTCGGCCAGCCCGGCTGTGGTGTCTGGCACGTCCGTCCTCGCCTCGGCGTGATCGGCATGCTGGCGGGTTGGTGGCACGTCAAGTTGTCCTCCGGATGTCCGCTAGCCATGGCCGCTTAGCGGCCTAATCCGACCGAGGACGAGCGCAAGAGATGGGTCGCCGTAGCCGCCAGCGTGCGAGCGCGCCGCAGCGCGAGCGCGTGCGCACGCCCACGCCGCCACCGCCTGTCCGCGCCAGCACGCCAGCGGCGGCGCCGAGCACCACCGCCGCGCGACGCAGCCGCCGTGACAACGCGCCGAAGCCGCCGTGGGGCAGCTTCCCGCTCATCGAGCTGTGCGCGCTGTCGGCGATCGCGCTCGGCGTGTGGGGGGTGCTCGCGCACAATGGCGTGCTGCTCACCGGCGCCGCCTTCCTCGGCTCGGTAGCTGGGCTCGAGGTCGCGCTGCGCGAGCACCTCGGCGGCTTCCGCTCGCACACGCTCGTGCTGACCGGCACGGTGACCGTCGCGACGCTCGCGCTGCTGCTGCTGGCCGGTGTCACGCGCACAACCGTGTTCATCGTCGGGCCGGCCATGCTGATCCTCGGGTTCGTCGGCTTCCGCCAGCTGTTCAAGCGCCGCTCCGGCGGCGCCGGCATGCGCGTGCGTTAGATGGACCATCTAACCTCCGGCGCGATGTCCGCCGACCCTGCTCAGCCGGCCCCTCGGCGCATGCGCCTCACGGGCCTGCACCACGTCACGGCGATCTGCCGCGATCTCGAACGTACGACCGGCTTCTACCGCGACGTGCTCGGCCTCGCGCTCGTCCAGCAGGGCGTCAATGACGACGATCCCGACACGCGCCACTTCTGGTTCGGCGACGCGCAGGGGACGCCCGGCACGCTGATCACGTTCCTCGAGTACCCGGAGATGGAGGAGGGCGTGGTTGGCGCCGGCTCGGTCCACCACGTCGCCTTCACGGTCGAGTCGGCGGAGGAGCAGCTCGCCTGGCGCGACTACCTGCGCGACAGAGGCGTGGAGTGCAGCGACGTGCTGGATCGCGGCGGGTTCCGCTCGCTCTATCTGCGCGATCCCGATGGCCACATCGTCGAGATCGCCACGCGCGGACCGGGCTTCTAACTCCCGGACCGCGCGTGGCGCGCTCGTGTGGTGACCGTCGTCCCTAGACGGTGACGAGCTCGCGCGCGACGGTCGTCGCGACCGGCGCACACTCATGTTCGATCGTCGCGTGCGCGTCGAGTTGCGCAGCGAGTGCGTGACGCTGGCGCTCGGTGAGGGACCCGATCGTCTTCGTCTCGGTGATGCGGAACATCGCGAGGAACTTGCGGCAGCGCGTACCGCCCCACCGCCGCTGGCTCATCAGCACGTCGCCGATGGCCATGCTCGATGCCTCCCACGGTGAGGTGAGGATCACCTCACCGGCGGTCACCTCTCCGTCGGCGATCCTGCGCTTGAGCTCTGCGCGCGCGAGGCGCACGCGGTTGGCACGTTGAAGGGCCTGCAGGTGCTGCGGCCCTGGGGACGTCGTCGGCAACCCGTCCATCTGCACTCTTCTCTTGCCTCCGTACGTAGGCCGTGTTTCAGCACGTCGAGCGGGGGGCTCGACGGCCAGGGGGGATGCCGTCGTGCGCGATCTCGGTCCCTCCTGCATGGGCGGCGGCTGGCGGCGCCTGTGCCCTGAGACGATTCGACCCGGCGGCACCAAGGAAGCTATTTGAGCGGCCCTGCCCGGGTCAATCCCGAACCGTCCGGTTCATGCGCTAGGAGCGGCCTTTTCCTGAGGGCACCGGATGCCGGTGCGTCAACCTGGGTCAGCTCGCCGACGGCAGCGGTCCGTGCTCGGCCTCGAACGTGCGCTTGACCTGGGCGAACGCCTCGAGCGCCGCGTCGAGCGTCGCCCGCTCGTGCGTCGCCATCACGCTCGTGCGCAGGAGTGCGCCACCCGGCGGGACAGCGGGGTGGAGCGCCACGTTGACGTAGACGCCCGCCTCGTAGAGGGCCTTCCACAGCAACGCCGCCTTCCAGTCGTCGGCGACGAGCACGGGCACGATCGGCGTTGCCACGCGCGTGCCGTCGGGCAGCGCGACCGGGTCGACGACGTGGAAGCCGAGCTCGCGCAGACCGGCGTTGAGGTACTCGCCGTTCGCGAGCACGCGGGCGAACAGCTCGCGCCCCTCGTCCGAGCGGCAGATGCGCGTCGCCGCCAGCGCGGCGCCGACGGCCGCCGGCACGCCCGAGGCGGTGAACAGGAACGGTCGCGACTGGATCCGCAGGAAGTCGATCACGTCGGTCGGTCCCGCGATCACGCCGCCGCAGGAGGCGAGCGACTTCGAGAACGTCGCCATCCGCAGGTCGACGCGCTCCTCGACGTCGAGCAGCTCGCTGGCGCCCGCGCCGCGCGCGCCGAGCACGCCGAGCCCGTGCGCCTCGTCGACCATCAGTCGCGCGCCGAAGCGCTCGGCGAGGTCGGCGATCTCCGGCAGCGGCGCGACGTCGCCCTCCATCGAGAAGACGCCGTCGACGACGACGAGGATCCCGCCGCCGTCGGCCTCCGCCTGCGCAAGGCGTTTCTCCAACAGGTCGAGCCGGTTGTGGCGGAAGGCGCGCAACTTCGCGCGCGAGAGCAGCACGCCGTCGAGGATCGAGGCGTGGTCGCCGGAGTCGACGACGACCGTGTCCTCGGGCCCGAGGATCGTGCCGATCGCACCGAGGTTCGCCTGGTGGCCGGTCGTGTAGACGATCGCGTCCTCGGTTCCCATCCAGCTGGCCAGCTCGGCCTCGAGCTCGAGGTGCATGTCGAGCGTGCCGTTGAGCAGGCGCGAGCCGGTCACGCCGGTTCCGTATCGGCGGATCGCGTCGTGTGCCGCTTCGATCACGCGCGGGTCCGCCGTCAGCCCCAGGTAGTTGTTGGAGCCGAGCATGATCCGCTGCTCGCCCTCCATCTCCACGACGGGCGCCGCGGCCGACTCCAGGCGGCGGAAGTAGGGCACTGCGTCGATCTCGCGCGCGGCCTGAAGCTGCGCGACGCGCTCGTGTGTGCGTGCCTTGCTGAAGACGTCGATGGTGGTGGGCATATAGTGTCCGCCGCCAATGGGTCTCGACGTCCGGCCAGTCGCGTCCAAGCGCGACCTCACGACCTTCATCAAGCTGCCTTGGCAGCTCTATCGTAACGAGCCGAACTGGGTGCCGCCGCTCGTCTCCGAGCGCCGCCAGTTCCTTGACCGCGCCAAGAACCCCTGGTTCGAGCACGGCGAGGCCGAGTACTTCCTCGCCTGGCGCGACGGCCGCGCGGTCGGGCGCATCACCGCGCAGGTCGACCGCATCTTCAACGAGTTCCAGGACAACACCTGGGGCCTGTTCGGCTTCTTCGAGTGCGAGCAGGACCCGGAGGCCGCCGCCGCGCTGCTGGCCGCCGCTGAGCAGTGGCTGCGGGCACGCGGTCGCGACCGCATGGTCGGCCCGATGGACTTCACGATGAACGACGAGTGTGGTGTGCTCGTGGAAGGCTTCGAGCGCCCCCCGATCATCCTCACGAACTGGACGCCCCGCTACTACCCGGCGCTGATCGAGGGCGCGGGGATGGTCAAGGCGATGGACACGCTGATGTGGGAGCTGCACATCCAGGGCCGCGAGAGAGTGCACCCGGCGATCTGGAGAATGGCCGAGCAGGTCGAGTCGAAGTACGGGATCACGGTGCGTCCGATGCGCAAGAAGGACATCAACGCCGAGATCGACCGCTTCCTCGAGGTCTATAACGCCGCCTGGGAGAGAAACTGGGGCTTCTCGCCACTGACCGAGAGAGAGGTCCGCCACTACGCGAAGACGCTCAAGCCGCTGCTCGACGAGCACTGGGCGTTCATCGCGGAGAAGGACGGCGAGACGGTCGGCGCGGCGCTCTCGCTGCCCGACTACAACCAGGTGCTGAGACGCATGAAGGGCCGGCTGCTGCCGTTCGGCTGGGCGAAGTTCCTGTGGTATCGCCGCAAGATCGACCGCGTGCGCGTGTTCGCGCTCGGCGTCAAGCGCGAGTACCAGCACACGGGCGTCGCCGCGCGCTTCTACGAGCTGCACTTCGACTCGGCCGAGGTCACGCCGCAGACGTACGGCGAGATGGGCTGGATCCTCGAGTCGAACAAGTCGATGAACCGTGCGATGGAGGGCATGGGGGGCACGGTCGTGCGCCGCTACCGCCTCTATGAGCGGCTGTTCGAGGACGCCATGCCGGAGGAAGCGGCCGAGTTCGAGGCCGTGCCGGTGGGTGCGGGCGCGCCGGCCTGAGCTCGGATTGCCGTGGCAGGCGCGGATCGCGAGCCTTGCCCTGCGAGCGCTGAAACAGACGCCTCGCAGTCCAAGCTCGCGCCCGCGCCGCCCTCAGCTTGTGGCTGTCGCGCCTGCCGTCCGACCGGCTGCGGTGTCACGATGCGCTTCTCGCGATGACTGAGTCCACTGAAGCTGTCGCCGAGCCCGATCTCGTCGAGCCCGAGGAGACGGTCGAAGGCGTGCCCGTGCTCGCCGCTGAGGTGCGGGCGTTGGAGCGCGCCGTCCCGCGGCGTCAGCTGCCGGCTGTTCAGGCGGCCGCGGTGGCGGCGACGGGCTTCGTCGCGGGCGCGGCGACGGTCGTGGCGATCAGCCGCCACGTCTCGCGCTCTCGCGCGCCCGTGAGGCGCCGTCGCAAGCGCGACGCCGGACCCGAGGTGATGTCGGTGCTCGGCACACGCTCGTTCCTGCTCGACGTGCATCTGCTCGGCCGCGGCGAGTGATCCCCGCCGCCGGCACGCTCCGTCCCGTTCGCCGCTCCCGACCTCGACCGGCATCGGTCTCGCCCGCGCCGGGCACGCGCGAGCTGCGTGTCGAGGTCAGACCCGCTTGGCCGTTCCGCCTCTCGCGCGCGAGCGGGCCGGATGGTGTGCTGCGCGTCCGCGCCGGCGTGATCCACCGTCTGCTGCACCACGGCCCCGACGACGAGCCGGTCGTCGTGCGTGTCGCCCAGACGGCGCGCGACCGTGTGCTGCTCGGCGCCGCATCCGCCGACCCAGCCGCGGCGGCGTGGGGGATCGAGCGGATGCGCTTCGCGCTTGGCGTTGACGACGACCTGCGCCCGTTCCACGACCGCTTCCGCGACGACCCCCTGATCGGCGCCGCCGTGCGTGCCGACCCGGCTGTGCGCCTGCGCCGGCGGCCCGAGCCGTTCGAGGCGCTCGCGTGGGCCGTCACCGAGCAGCTGATCGAGTACGTGCGCGCGGCCGCGATCCAGCGGCGGATCGTCGCTCGGCTCGGTCGTCACTGCTCGCATAGCGGGCTGCGCGACCTGCCGACGGCCGCGACGGTCGCGGCGCAGGCGCCCGCGCAGCTGTGCGCGTTCGACCTCGCGCCCAAGCGCGCGCTTGCGGTGCGCCGCGTCGCCGAGGAGGTCGCGAGCGGACGCGTCGACTTGCACGCCGAGGACCCAGAGCCCGGTTGGCGCCGGCTGCGGCGGATCCCGGAGATCGGCACCTGGACGCTGTCACTGCTCGCGCTGCTCGGCCAGGGCCGCTACTACGCCCTGCCCGCCGGCGATCTCGCGTACGTGAAGCTCGTCGGCCGCCTGCAGAGCGGCGGCGATCCGCGCGTGCGCGCGACCGAGGACGAGGTCCGCGCGTTCTTCGCGCCCTACGGCGAGTGGGCCGGCCTCGCTGCCGCCTACGCGCTGCGCGCGACCGCGCCCGAGCTGCGCGCCGTCGCGGCGGCCGCCTGACCTGTGTCGGATTGGGTCCCCACACGGGACCCAATCCGACACACATCGCTGGTCAGCCGCTCTGCCCCGCCAGGAACTCGTTCGTGAGCGCGGTCGAGCCGGCGTTCGGGCGCACGCCGAGCAGGTCGTGCTCGAACATCCAGGTGCCGTATGCGGTCCACTCCTTCGGGTCCTGCCAGCCGAACGGCTTGCCCGCCTGCGTGGGGAAGAAGGCCGGAAGGGACGCCTTCACGCTCGCGAGCGCAAAGCCCTTGTCGAGATCCGGCGCGGCCTTCACGAGCGCGTCGGTCGCGGCCTGCGGATCGGTTCTCGCGGCCTCGTAGCCGCGCGCGAGCGCCTGTACGAACGCGCGCACGTCGTCGCCGCGATCGCCGAGCGTGTCCTTGCGCGCGACGAGGATCAGCTCGTTGTATGTCGGCACGCCGACCTGCTCCATCCGGACGATCGTTGGTCTCTTGCCAGCCCGTCTGAGCTGTACGCCCTCGACGTTCCAGAACGCTCCGAGCGTCGCGGTGACTCTCTTCGACAGCATCGCGGGCACGAGGTTGAAGCCGACGTTTGTCTCCTTCACCGAGTCGACCGGCACCGCGGCGCGCTGGAGGATCGTCTGCAGGTAGGCCGTCTGGTAGGGGATCCCCGCCGTCCCCACGCGCCCGCCTCTCAGGTCGCGCGGGCCGTCGAAGCCTCTCTGCAGCGACATCAGTGACGTCAGCGGCACCTGCGCGATCGCGCCGACGGAGACGAGCTGCGCACCCTTGTCACGCGCGATCAGCAGCTCCGGCTCGTACGAGATCGCGAGATCGACCTTGCCGGCCTGGAGCAGCTTCAGCGGGGCGGCCGGATCCGATGGCGTCTGCACCTTCACGTCGAGGCCCACTTTGGTGAAGTCGTCGGCCGCGAGCGCCTGGTAGAGCCCGACGTGATCCGGATTCGGCAGGTAGTCGAGCATCAGCGTGAGCGACCGCGTCGCACCGGCCGGCTCGATCGTGTCCTGCTTCTCGCCGCAGGCGCCGAGGGCCAGCGCCGCGCACAGCGCGGCGGCGATCACGAGCAGTCGCTTCATCGGGTGTTGCCTCCTGGGGGTTGGTGCGCCCACGGAACGAGCAGTCGCTCGGCCAGCGTGATCAGGCCGAACAGCGCGATCGCGAACGCGGACAGGATGATGACGGCCGCAAAGGCGCGAGCCGTGAACAGCTGGGGGATTGCCTGCTGGATGAGGTGGCCGAGACCGGACGACGAGCCGGCGTACTCGGCGAAGACTGCCCCGATCACTGCCACGACGATCCCCACCTTCGCGCCGCTGAACAGTCCCGGCAGCGCCGCCGGCAGCTCGACGTGCCGCAGGACGCGCATGCGAGGAGCGTCAAGCGTGCGCAGCAGCTTGATCGTCTCCGCATCGACTCGCGCCAGCGCGTCAAGCGTCGTGACGACGATCGGGAAGAACGAGACGAGCGCGATGATCACGAGCTTCGGCGCGATGCCGAAGCCGAGCCAGGCGACCAGGAGGGGAGCGACGAGCACGATTGGGATCGCTTGCGAGGCGACCAACAGCGGGTAGACAGAGCGGCGAAGCGCGAGCGAGAGATGCAGCGCGATCGCGCACGCGAACCCGGCTGCACCGGCGACGAGGATGCCGAGCAGCACCTCGCCGGCGGTGACGGTGAAGTTCTCCCACAGCAGCGCGCGGTCTTCATAGAGCGCTCGCGCCACGTCGTGCGGAGGGGGGAGAAGCAGTGGATCGACGGGCCCGAGGACGGCATACAACTCCCACGCTCCGAACAGCGCGAGCAGGATCAACAGCGCTGAGGACCAGCCGATCACGGTCAGCAGCGTCGGCATCCAAGCGTAGGGGTTGGCGTGCACGCCGCCCGTGCGGACCGGCTCGTCGGCGGGGCCTCGGGCGCCACTCATACGATCGCCCCCAGCGCGTCCATCGCCCGCTCGCGCAGCGCCACCACGGCAGCGTCGGTGCGATGCCGCGGACGCGGCAGCTCGACGTCCAGTTCCGCCACTGCTCGTCCCGGGCGCGGCGACATCACGACCACGCGGTCGCCGAGCACGATCGCCTCCTCGACGTCGTGCGTCACGAGCACGACGGTGCGCGGCTCGTCCACAAGTGCCTGCGCGAGCCAGCTCTGCATCTCCTGACGCGTGAGCGCGTCGAGCGCGGCGAACGGCTCGTCGAGCGCGAGCACGGGCTTGCCCGCCAGCAGCGTGCGCACGAACGCGACGCGCTGACGCATCCCGCCCGACAGCGCCGCCGGTCGCGCGTCCTCGAACCCCGCCAGTCCAAAGCGCTCGAACCACGGGCGCGCCTGCTCGCGCGCGGCGGCGGTCGCGACGCCTCTCACGCGCAGCGCCAGCGCGGCATTGTCCAGCGCACTCGCCCACGGCAGCAGCAGGTCCCGCTGCGGCATCAGCACGGCGGGGTCGGCGGCGACCGAGCCGGCATCCGGCTCCTGCAGCCCGCAGATCAGCTCCAGCAGCGTCGACTTGCCGCAGCCGCTGGCGCCCACGACCGCAACGATCTCGCCCGGAGCAGCGCGCAGGTCCATCCCGCGCAACGCCGCCACCTCAGCACCACGACGGCCACGGAAGACCCGCTCCACTGCGTCGACCCGTACGCCGTCCATCGCTCCCTCCGCGGGCATTACCCCACAGGTTCGAAGGGTCAGCGCCGGGATCTCGGAGGCGCTATCTCAGCCGGCTCACCTGCCAGCCCCCCTGGTTGTCGCTTCGTGCGGCGGATGCTAGCGCGGCGGCACTGCGTGCGGACCCGCGGCGAGCGCCTTCACGAACTCCTCGAGCTGGTTCGCGGTCCAGCACTCGAACGCCGTGCAGTGGCGCTCGTACGTCGAGATGACCGAGTCGCCGTAGTTCCAGTACAGCCGCGGCTCCGGGTTGAGCCAAAACGTGCGGCCGGCCTTCGCGGCGATCGCGGCGAAGACGTCGTCACGCGGCGGGCGGCCGTTCGTGCGCGCGTCGCCGAGCACGATCACGGTCGCGCGCGGATGCAGGTCGTCCTCGACGGCGGCGAGGAACTCGGTCCACACGCGGCCGTAGTCGGTGTAGCCGGAGATGTCGGCGACGCCGGCGTCGCGCGAAATCGCCTCGCTCGCTCTGCGGAAGTCGCGCTCGCGCTCGAATACCTCCGTCACCTCGGAGATCCGCTCGATGAAGACGAACGAGCGCAGCTTGCGGAACGAGTCGTGCAGCGCGTGCAGCACGCTCAGGAAGAAGACGCTCGCCGAGGTGACGGACGTCGAGACGTCGCACAGGACGAACAGCTCCGGCCGTCGCGGCCGCTGTGGTCGGTAGCGCAGCTCGACCGGCACGCCGCCCGTCTGCAGCGAGGCCCGCATCGTACGCCGCACGTCCACGTGCGCATGGCGTCTGCGCCCGCGCAGCTCCTTGCCTTGCGTCGCAAGGCGGCGCTTCAGCTGCGCGACGACCTTGTGCACCGCCGCGAGATCCTGGATCGGCCCGCCCGGCAGCGAGCGGTCCATCTCGCTCAGCGGCCGCGCCGGGGGAAGCTGTCGCGTGCGCTCGATCTGACCGCGTTCCAGCTCGCGCCGCAGCTGCTGCTCGAATCTGCGCAGTTGCTCGCGCGGCACGCCGTCGCGGCGGGGATCGCCCTCGGGGAAGTCCAGCTGTGGCTCGGCGCGCAGGCCGAGCGAGCGGCGGATCCGCTGCACGTCCACGCCGATCACGCCGGAGCCCTCGCCGCGCTCACCGAACGCCGCGATCGCGAGGCGTGCGAGATCGCGCATCGCGCCCTCCGTGCCGCCCTCCTGCAGGGCGGCGGCGATCTGCTCGCGCAGCGCGTCCACGTCGATCTGGTCGGCGCCCTCGAAGCCCTCGCCCTCCGTCACGCCCTGTACTGCTGCCTCCGCCTCCGCCGCGCGGAAGAAGAAGCGGTCGAAGACGAGCTCGAACACGCGCCGGTCGTCAGGCGACTTCGCAAGCGTCGCGGCCAGCGCCTCCTTGAAGTCCTCGCGCACCGTCCACGGCACCTCGCTCAGTGCGGCGAAAGCGTCGAGCAGCTCGGACGTGCCGATCGCGACCCCCTCACCGCGCAGCTCCTCGGTGAAGCCGATCAGCTGGGCGTCGACAGAGGCCGGCCGGATCGCCGGCACTCCCGCCCGCCCCGCAGCGCGCGGCCTACGCGCCGGCTCGGGAGCCTGCGGCCCCATCGGGCGCTCCCTCGAGCCGCACGCCGACGCGTGCGGCGACCGTGTCCAAATCGGCGCGGTGCTTGACGATCACCGACATCGTCTCGCGGAACATCTGCGCGTCGAGGTCCTCGGCGCCGAGCAGCAGCAGCGCACGCGCCCAGTCGATCGACTCGGCGATCGACGGCGGCTTCTTGAGGTCGAGCTCGCGCACCTCCTGCACGATCGCGACGAGCTTGCGCGCGATCGTCTCGCTCAGCTCCGGCGTGTGCAGCCGCACGATCTGCAACTCGTGCTCGACGTCGGGATAGTCGAGCCACAGGTACAGGCAGCGGCGCTTGAGCGCCTCAGTCAGCTCACGCGAGTTGTTCGACGTCAGCAGCACGACCGGCTGCGTGCGTGCGTCGATCCGTCCCAGCTCGGGGATCGAGATCTGGAAGTCAGACAGCAGCTCGAGCAGCATCGCCTCGAACTCTTGATCGGTCTTGTCGATCTCGTCGATCAGCAGCACGACGGGATCCGGGCTCGCGATCGCCGTCATCAGCGGCCGCGCGAGCAGGAACTCCTCGCCGAAGATGTCCTCCTGCACGGCGTCCCAGCCCGTGCCCGAGGCCTCCGCCTGGATCCGCAGCAGTTGCTTGCGGTAGTTCCACTCGTACATCGCCTTCGCCTCGTCGAGCCCCTCGTAGCACTGCAGCCGCACGAGCTCGCGGCCGAGGAAGCGCGACAGCGCCTTCGCGAGCTCCGTCTTGCCGACGCCCGCCGGGCCCTCGACGAGGACGGGCTTGCCGAGCTTGGCGGCGAGGTAGGAGACGAGCGCCGTCGACTCGCCCGGCAGGTAGCCGACCGAGCGCAGGCCGTCAGCGACCTGTGCGACCGATGTGGGTTCGACGGGGGTCATCGGACGGCGAACGATAGCGACGGGCAGCGCGCCGTCCGCCGGCTGCTCAGCTTGCGTTCGGCTCGTCGGGCGGCGGCAGCGGGATCGTCAGCTGGTCCTCGGGCGACGCCGGCCGCGCCGCGCGTCGCGTCCGCGGCCGCTCGGGCGGGAGCACTCGCGTGGCGGTTGTGCCGGGAGCAGGAGCGGGCGGGGGCGGGACCTCGGTCGGGATCCGCGGTCGCTCGCGCACGAGCGGTGCGGACGGCTGCTGCCCTCGGCGCATGCGCGAGCCGGCGTAGGCGAGCACCCCCGCGGCCGCGAGCGCGAAGAAGATCCCCCATTGCACGCCGACGAGCGCGTCGGCGGCGTCGGGCTTGTCGAACAGCCGCCACACGAGCAGCGCGGCGACCCAGGCCCCCGCCGCCATCAGCACCGTGCCGTCGCCGCCCGGCAGATGGAACGTCGCCTGCTCACTACGGACGAACAGCAGCGCCAGCACCGCCAGTGCGACCAGCAGCACGGCCGCCTCGACGAACGAGAAGGCGCCGAAAGCGGACACGCTGTCCGAGAGGGCTTTGCCCTGCACGCCGTACCACGGCAGGAACATCGAGAAGAAGAGCGCGATCGCGGCGATCGCGGCGAGCCGCCCGTCCGGCGTCAGTGTCCGCCACGCTCGCCCGATCCGCGCGAGCGTCCCGCCGCGCGGCTCGCTCATGCGCGAGCGGGATCGACTGAACGCATCCGCTGGAGCAGGACGTCCGCGTCGTGCTCGGAGACGGCGCGGATCTGACCCTGGAACGCGAGCTTCCAATGCTCGCGCGGCCACTTGCCGATGTGCTCCAGCTCGCCGACGAGCGTCTCCGCGCGGACCCACTCCTCATCCGGCAGCACGAGCTCGGGCTCCGTCGCGAAGCGCCACGGATAGGGGTCGGCCTTGCCCGGCTTGCCCGGCCAGATTCTCTCGCGGTCCTCGTACAGCTCGCCGATCACGCGGATCGAGGCGGCGAACGCCATCACGCGCGTCAGGTAGAGGACGATGCGGTCGCCCGGGACGATCTCGAGCGCGCGGTTGCGGTTGCGCTCCTTCAGCCCGATCACGCGGTAGCCGTGCTCGCGCGTGGCCTCGTAGTTCTCCGGCGAGCCGGTGAGGATCCAGGTTCTGTCGGGGTCGGCGGCCACGTGTCCGATTCTACGCCGCCGCCGCGCGCAGCCTCAGACCCGCGGTCTTCTCGCGCCCAGGACCTCGATCGTGCCGGTCATGCGTCCGGCGTTGCCCGCCAGATCGGTGCCGGTCAGTGCCACGTCGTAGGTGCCCGGCGTTGCGGGGACGGTCCAGCCGTACGAGTGCTCCCCGCGCGAGACGCTCGCGCTCGTGCTGAGCACCGTCGTGCCGTTGCGGCGGATCGTCATGCCGACGCGCGAGACCTTCGACAGCTCGAAGCGCACGAGCGCGTATCTGCGCGCGCGCAGTCGTCTCGTCAGCAGCTCCATCGCCGGCGGCTCCTTCAGGTCCTGCGAGTACGCCTTCGCGGTCGTGCAGTAGATCTCGGTCCGCGTGCGGTCGCACAGGTTGTGCAGGAACCCGGTGAGCAACTCGTGGTAGGAGAGGTCCGACTCGGCGCCGCCGAGCTGGTAGACGGACCAGGCACCGGTGTTGCCGGCGCGCACGTCGAGCCGCGCCTGTCGGTCGCCGGCGCGGTACAGGCGTCCCGCGGCGGCGCTTCTCGTGATCTCGGCGAAGTCGTGCAGCGCGACGAGCGTCTGCACGGACGCGTTGATGACGATCTCTCCTGGTGCGAACGAATACAGGAGGTAGCGCGCACCGACCGGCGTCGTCAGGCGCACGCCGACCGGCGGTGCGAGCGAGAACAGCTTCAGCGCCTGCCGCGCCGTTTCCAAGTACACCGGTTCCCCGAGCCGCTGCGCTGCTCGCGACAGCGCTTGGATGCCGGTCGCCTGCGCCATGCCGCTCGTCCACGGCGGCGCTCCGCCGCCGAAGTCGAAGTAGTACTCCCACGCGAGTGCGCCGCCGCGCTCCGCCGCCATCGGCACCATCTCGTCGAGCAGCGCGCGCAGCTTGCGGTCGGACTTCGCCATCCACAGCCCGTTCGCCTTGCCGAACGTGCCGAGCACCTGCAGCTGGATCCCCTCGCCCGGGTAGTACTGCCACACGAGCTCGCTGTCGGAGAACTCGACGCGCTGGCCATAGCTGAGCAGGCTGCCGGTCGTCCACCACTCACGATTGCGCTGCAGCGTTGCGAACAGCGCCGGCAGGCGCGCCGCCGTCAGCTGCCCGCGCGCGGCGATGTCGTGCAGGTCCCCGACCGCCGCCTGCAGCTCGCTGCGGCGCGTGCCGCTCAGGCGGCCCGCCGTGCGGACCGCGTCATCGAACATGCGTCGATAGCGCGCCTGCGTCGCGGCGTCGATCTCACCTGTTGCCAACAGCCGCTTCAGCTCGCTGCGGACCGTGCGCTCGCGCGAGGCGCGGGCGATGGGGCGGACGGCGTCGGAGGCCGTCGCCGCAGGAGGCGGGACCTCGGCAGGCAGGGACGTCGCGGGCGGCAGCGCCGGGTCGATGCGGCTGTGCACCCGTCCGTCGCGGTCGAGCACCAGCACGCGGCTCGCCGCGGCGGCAACGCTCGTGTGAACGGTCCCGACCAGGGCACCTGCGACGATGAAGGTACATAGGAGGAGGCGCAGAGAGCGCATGCTGACGAATGCTACGCTCGCTCGCCTGGCCGCCACGTCGCACAAGGAGATTTGCAGGTGCTTTTCACCCATCGGTTGGTCCAACACCGGGCACGTGCGATCGTCGCGCTGCTCGCGCTCGCGGTTGTCGCGCTCGTGCTTGCCGCGTGCGGCGGAAGTGGCGGCAGCAGCGATGCCAGCAGCGGCAGCTCGGCTGACGCCGAGATGCTGCTTAGACAGACCTTCACCGGCACGCACGACATCAGAAGCGGCAAGGCCGACATCGAGCTGAGAGTCGACGTCACCGGCGACGACTCGGTCAGAGGGCCGATCACGGCGAGCATATCCGGGCCGTTCCAGAGCGTCGGATCGGACGAGCTGCCGAAGTTCGACATGTCGCTCGACGCCCACGCTCAGGGCCAGGGCTTCAGAGCCGGCCTGATCTCGACGAGCGACCAGCTGTTCGTCAACTTCGGTGGGACCTCCTATGAGGTGCCGGCGCAGTTGCTCGACCAGCTGAAGGACAGCTACAGAAGATCACAGCAGGAAGGCTCCTCCGATCAGCAGATGAGCCTCAAGAGCCTCGGGCTCGATCCGCTCAGCTGGCTGCAGGATCCGACCGTCGAGGGCACCGAGACGATCGGCGGCGTCGAGACCGACCACATCAGCTCGCAGGTCGACGTGAACGCGCTGCTCGACGACGTCGACAAGATCCTCGCGAGAGTCAGCGCCCAGGGCGGACTGCCGACCGGCCAGGAGATCCCGAGCAAGATCCCGGCCGACGCGCGCTCGCAGATCGAGGATGCGGTCAAGAGCGCCTCGATCGACGTGTGGAGCGGCACGGACGACCACACGCTGCGCAAGCTGACGCTGGCGCTGAGCGTCGACGTCCCGAGAGAGTCGACGTCGCTCGACGTCAGCCTCTCGATCGAGCTGACGGACCTCAACCAGCCGCAGTCGATAAGTGCGCCTGCGACGACCCGTCCCCTCAACGAGCTGCTCGGCCAGCTGCAGGGCTTCCTCGGTGGGGCGCTCGGCGGCGGCTCGCTTGGTGGGAGCTCCGGTAGCGCCGGCGGCGGAGCATCCTCCGAGCAGCTGCAGGCCTACTCGGACTGTGTCCAGAGAGCCGGCTCGGACGTCACCGAGGCGCAGAAGTGCGCCGACCTGCTGACGCAGTAGCAGCAGCGCTCACGTAGCCACGTCGCCTGCCCGCGCCTCACCGGCGCGGGCAGGCGCGGGGGCCGCGCGCTCGCGTATGGTTCGGCGCCCGTGAGCGTCGAGCCAACCCAGCGGCCTGACTTGCGCCGCTTCCTGCTCAGCAGCAGCGGCTGGCCTTACCTGCTCGTCCCGTTTATCCCGCTGGCGATCGCGCTCGACCTTGCGCACGTCTCGCCGACGATCATCTTCTTCAGCTCCGCCCTCGGCGTGATCCCGACCGCCGCGCTGATGGGGCGCGCGACGGAGGAGCTGGCGGCACGCTCGGGCCCCGGCATCGGCGGGCTGCTGAACGTCACGTTCGGCAACGCCCCCGAGCTGATCATCGCGCTGTTCGCGCTGGAGGCCGGCCTGCACGAGGTGGTGAAGGCGTCGATCATCGGCTCGGTGATCGGCAACGTCCTGCTCGTGCTGGGCGCCTCGATGTTCGTCGGCGGCCTCGGTCGCGACCGCCAGGTCTTCAGCCGCACGACCGCGACCGCGCAGTCGTCGATGCTGCTGCTGGCGATCGTCGCGATGATGATGCCCGCGATCTTCGAGCTGGTCGAGGGCCAGGGCCTGCCGAGCCCCGGCTCGGAGCTGATCAACTACGACTCGACCGTCGAGCAGCTCTCGCTCGCAGTCGCGATCGTGCTGATCCTGTCCTACGTCTCCGGCCTCGTGTTCTCCCTGCGCACGCACAGAGACCTGTTCAACCCGGAAGGGGCCGAGGACGAGCACGAAGGCGAGCCCTGGAGCGTGCGCAGATCGGTCGGCGCGCTCGCGCTCGCGGGCGTGGCGGTCGGCGTGATGTCGGAGATCCTCGTCGGCTCGATCTCCGAGGCGGCGACCTCGATCGGGCTGACCGAGTTCTTCGTCGGCGCGATCGTCGTCGCGATCGTCGGCAACGCCGCGGAGCACTGGGTCGCGGTACTCGTCGCGCGCAAGGACAAGATGGATCTCGCCGTCAACATCGCGATCGGCTCCAGCGCGCAGATCGCGCTGTTCGTCGCACCGGTGCTCGTGCTCACCTCGTTCGTGCTCGGCCCGGGGCCGATGCCGCTCGTCTTCAACGGCTTCGAGCTCGGCGCCGTCTTCCTCGCGGTGTTGATCGCGATCCACGTCACGAACGAGGGCGAGTCGAACTGGTTTGAGGGGATCCAGCTCTTGGCGGTCTACGCAGTCGTCGCCCTGGCGTTTGCGTTTGCGTAGTCAGGCCACATCCTGACGGATGTCGGCGCCCGGCAGGCAAGGACGCAGCCGGTGAAGTGTGCTTCGCACATGAACCGGCGAGGACGCCGCCTGCCGGGATGCCGGCGCCGTCAGAGCTCGTCCGGATCTTCGTCCGGCTCGAGCTCGTCCTCCTCGTCGAGGTCTTCCTCGTCCTCGTCGTCGAGCACCGCGCTCGGGCCGCCCTCGTGGTAGGTCGCCTGGAAGCGCTCGAGCAGCTCGTCGCGCGTGGCCTCGTCGATCGGGGCCTCGTCGGAGACGAGCACCCAGTCGCCCTCGCCGGCCGCGCTGTCGCCTTCGAGCGTCGCCTGGTCGATCTCGGCTGAGTCGTCGACGACGATCAGCACCTCGGTCTGCGGGTTGAGATAGGTGCCGGGACGGACGAGCAGCTCGTCGATCTCGTAGCGGCGCGGGCGGGCCATGCGCGCACCTTATCCAAACGTGCTGACGGGCCTCGTCGGCTGCCGCTTGTGGCGCGCCGGGGCGGTCCGCTACCCTTGAAAGCACGCATTGACTGACCAGTCAATCTGTCGCGCCGGGGCGTGCTCGACCACGCCGCGGACCCACCGTTTCAAGGAGATCCAACACCGTGGTCGACTTCACCCTCACCGACGAGCAGAAGAACCTGCGCGAGATGGCGCACGACTTCGCCACGAAGGAGATTCGTCCCGTCGCCTGGGAGTACGACAAGGACGGCACCTGGCCCGAAGAGGTCATCAAGAAGGCGTGGGAGGTGGGGCTCATGAACACCCACATCCCCGAGGAGTACGGCGGCCCCGGCGCCGGCTACCTCGACGGCTGCCTGATCGAGGAGGAGCTCTCCTGGGGCTGCTCCGGCATCCAGACTTCGGTTGGCTGCAACGGCCTCGCGGCCGCCCCGGTCGTGCTCGGCGCCTCCGAGGAGCTCAAGAAGGAGTATCTCGGCCGCCTCACGGAGGCGCCGCTGCTCGCGTCCTTCTGCCTCACCGAGCCCGACGCCGGCTCCGATGTCTCCGGCATGAAGACCACTGCCGTCAAGAAGGGCGACAAGTGGGTCATCAACGGCTCGAAGTGCTTCATCACCAACGGCGGCTACGCCAACTGGTACACGGTCTACGCGAAGACCGACAAGGAGGCCGGCCACCGCGGCATCTCCGCCTTCATCGTTCCCCGTGACGCCGGCGTCGTGGTGGACAAGAAGGAGGACAAGATGGGCCAGCGGGCGTCGAACACGGCGACCGTCTCCTTCAACGACGTCGAGATCCCCGCCGACCACCTGATCGGCGAGGAGAACAAGGGCTTCAAGCTCGCGATGATGACGCTCGACCGCACGCGCCCCGGCGTGGCGGCGATGGCGACCGGCATTGCGCGTGCCGCGATGGAGTTCGCGATCGACTACTCGAAGGAGCGCGTCCAGTTCGGCGTGCCGATCGCGATGCACCAGGCGATCCAGTTCATGATCGCCGACATGGCGACCGACGTCGAGGCCTCGCGCCTGCTGACCTGGAAGGCGGCGACGCAGCTCGACCAGGGCCAGCGCAACACGCTCGTCTCCTCGCACGCGAAGCGCTTCGCCGCCGATGCGGCGATGAAGGTCGCGACTGACGCCGTGCAGGTCTACGGCGGCTACGGCTTCATCAAGGAGTACCCCGTCGAGAAGCTGATGCGCGACGCGAAGATCATGCAGCTGTACGAGGGCACGGCGCAGATCCAGCGCCTCGTGATCGCCCGCGAGACGCTGCTCCCGCGCCGCGTCGAGGAGCCGGCGACCGCCGGCGTCTAGGTCTCTTCCCGGTCGCGTTCCCCCACGCGACCCGAGACCCCCCGCGCGCGACGACGGCCCCGGTTCCCCCACCGGGGCCGTCGTGCGTTTCGCGGGGACGCGAAGTCCTCAGGAGATCCGCACGAGGTGCGACTGTGCCGCGAACGGCGTCAGGATCGCGTTGCCGCCGAAGAAGACGTGCACGCGCAGGTGCGTCACGTTCGTCGAGTGCGGCAGCGCCCGCGTGCGCAGGCGGAACGAGCAGTGGCCGGGGGAGAGGCGCACGCTGTCGCGTGCGACGGTTCCGAAGCGCGACGTGAAGCGGATCCGGATCGTCCCGCCGCTGCAGCCCTCCGCGACCGACACGCCGGAGCCGAGCTCGAGGCGGCCGCTCGTGACGAAGAACGGGTGCGAGCGTCTCGCGTTGCCCGGCCGCGTCGCGACTGGCAGCTTGCCCGGCGGGAACGGGCCGGTCTGCGCGAGCGTGTCGGGTCCGAAGACGGTGCCGGCGCGGTTGGAGGCGACGACGCGGAAGTGGTAAGTCGTGTGGGGCGCGAGCGAGTTGATGCGGAAGTCCACCGACTGCGGCACGACGCCCGCGCCGATCGACTTGCCGAACGTCTCGAGCCCGTACGCGGTCGACGTGCCGTACTGGAAGCGGTAGGTCGTCGCCGCCGCGCTCGGGTTCAGCAGCGCGGTGAACGTGATGCCGTTCGCGTTCGGGGCAAAGGGCGTTGTGCCGAGCACCACGGGCGGCTTGGCAGGCGGGAGCTGCGTCTTGAAGGAGTGATTGGCGCCCGTGCTCGTGCCGTCGGCGTTGGAGGCTATGACGCGGTAGTGGTATCGCACGCCGGGCGTCAACCCGGTGAGTCGGAACGTGACGCGCGTCGCTCTCGTACCGGAGCCTGCGCTTCGTCCCGCTGTCTGGGCGCCATAGGCGGTCGACGTGCCGTACTGGAAGGCATATGTCGTCGCCGCGCCGTGCGGGTTCACGTCAGCCCGCAGCGTCGCTGCGGCCTGGCCGATTGACGTTGGGGCCACTGTCGAGACGGTCGGGCTGGCGCCCTGCGCCGTCCCCGCAAACGCGAGGCTCAGCAGCAGGGCCGCCAGGATGGCGCTTCTCGGAGATCTCATGACCCTCGCAACACTGCCCCGACGCGCGAGTTGTCATGCGCGGTCAGTTCGCGGCCAGGTCGCCCTTCACCTCGGTCGTAAACGCGCCCTTCGCGGAGCCGTTGCTTTGCAACGCGCCGAAGTACGCCTCGCGGCCTGTCTGCGTGCCGGGCGCGTACTGGTCATGCGCTTGGTAGAGGTAGAAGGCACCGAGCCGGCTCCCATAGCGCGACTGCATGCCCGCCAGCACCGAATGCAGCGTGCTGGCAGCCGCGCTGTACGTCATGCACTTGTCGAAGCCGTAGTTGTCGGACAGGCAGCGGCCGTTGTCGGTCGACAGCCCCCACTCGGTGATCCAGATCGGCAGATCGCGCGCTCCCGCGCTCTTCGCCGAGTTGATCGTCGAGTCGATCCGCGTCGCCCAGTTGGGTCCGTACGGGTGGATCGTCCAGCCGGCGACGAGATCGTCGAGCGTCGGTGCAGCCTTCAGCATGTTCGTCACCCATGCCGTCCCGTTGACCGCGTTGTCGCCCTGCGCGAGCAGGCCGACTCTTGCGTTCGCCGCGCGAACGGCGTTGGCCGCGTCGCGAGCGCGCAGCGCATACGTCTGCGCACGGCTCGCGTAGGTCGACAGCGAGTTATCGGAGAACTGGTAGCTGAAGCTCGTCTCGTTGCCGAACTCGATGGCGGTCACCGCCGTGTTCGCCGGGTAGCTCTTGCCCTGCCAGAACGTCCCGCCAGGCCCATAGGCGGCGGCCCAGTTGCCGAGGTTCTGCGCCTCGGCGCTCGTCGGGAGGCGGCCGCCGAATCCGGCCAGCAGCAGCGGGCGGATCCCCGCCTTCGCGTAGGCGTCGATCACGGACGCCATGCTCAACGCGGACGTGCCGACGCCAAACTCGAGCCGCGCCGTGTGTGCTCCGAGCGTCTTCAGGAAGCTCAGCTCATACGACAGCGCGGAGCCGCCGACGACGCCCATCTGGAAACTGCCGTCGATCGGTTGCGGAGTCGGCGAGGGCGCTGGAGATGGCGTTGGGTTCGGTGTGGTGCCCGGGTAGGTGATCGTGACTTCGTCTGCCCAGCTGCTGCCGCTGGTGTTCGTGCGGATGCCGTAGCTGACCGTCTGGCCGGCGACGACCGGAGGCGTCGCCGACGTTCCGTTGACGATCGAGTAGAGCGGCGCCTGGCCCGGGAGCTTGCGCACGAACACGTACGAGCTCACGGACGGGATCGCCGTCCAGCGCACCGTGTTGCCCGCGACCGACATCGTCGGCGCCGTCTTCGGATCGACGGTCGGTGACGGAGCCGGGCTCGGCGTCGCGTCCGGGTAGGCGATCGAGACCTCGTCCGCCCACGTGCTGCCGCTGACGTTTGTGCGGATGCCGTAGCTGACCGTCTGGCCGGCGACGGCCGGAGGCGTCGCCGACGTTCCGTTGACGATCGAGTAGAGCGGCGCCTGGCCCGGGAGCTTGCGCACGAACACGTACGAGCTGACGCCGGAGGTCGGTCTCCACGAGACCGTCGTGCCGGACACCGACATCGTCGGCGCGGCAAGCAGGTCCGTTGCGAGCGTCGTCGCCGCGGCCAACAGCGTGGTCGCCGTTGCCGCGTCGCCGGAGGCAGGCGCATCCGCCGTGGGAGCTTCGGTTGCGGAGGCGTCGGCCGCTGGCGTGCTCGCGGACCCGTCGTCCCAGAACCAGTCGTCCCACGTCCAGTCTGAGCTGGATGCGTTGTCGAGCCACTCGTTCCCGGACGCGCCGTCCCATGGCGAGCTGTCGCCGGACCAATCACCTGCGGACCAGTCGTCACCGGACCACCCGTGGCCGGACCAGTCGTCACCGGACCAGTCGCCGTGTGGCTGATCGTCCCCGCCGCCGTCATCGGCGGCTTGCGCATCGGTTTGCGGAACCTGCCCGAGCGGGACAGGTTCGTCCGCACGGGCGGTCTGAGTTGACATAAGCACTGCGAAAGGACACACGACGACGGCGCACAACGCTGCGACCATCGCCTTGCGCCCCATGGTGGCCGGAACCATGGAGATTTCCCCTTGTTGAAGGCGAGCGAGAGGGGATGACTACCGGTTGAACGGGGATGCGGTCAAGCTGAAACGTCCGCGTACCTAAATGTTGGCGCGCCAGGTGGTCCGCACGATGCCCCGCGGGGCGCGGGAATGCGCCTACGCGTACAATCATTCAGCCGTGACTGCTGTCGACCCGCCGATCGTCCCACGCCCAGACCCCGGGTGGGGGGAGAGCCTCGTCAAGCTCGAGACCCGCGATCGGGTCGCGATCGCGTGGCTCGACCATCCGCCCGCGAACGGCCTCTCGCCTGACACGGTGGAGACGCTGCGGAGAGCATGGGACGAGGTCGCCGGCTCCGCCGTGCGGGTCCTCGTGATCGCTTCCGCGAATCCGCGGCTGTTCTGCGCCGGCGCCGACATCAAGGCCTTCACGGCGATGGACGAGGCCTCCGCTCGGACGTATCTCGCCGGCATGCACGAGCTGCTGCGCGCCTTCGAGCACAGCTCGATCGTCACAATCGCGGCCGTCAACGGCCTCGCACTCGGTGGCGGGTGCGAGCTGGCGATGGCGTGCGACCTGCGCATCGCGGCCGCTTCGGCCCGCTTCGGCCAGCCCGAGATCAAGCTCGGGATCATCCCCGGCTTCGGCGGCACACAGCGGCTGGCACGACTGGTCGGGCCGGCCAAGGCGCTGGAGCTGAACCTGCTCGGAGATCCGATTCGCGCACAGGAGGCCGAGACGCTCGGGCTCGCGAACCGCGTCGTGCCCGACGACGAGCTGCTGGACACCGCGCTCGCGCTGGCGGAGACGCTGGCGGCACAGGCGCCGCTCGCAGTCGAGCAGATCAAGCGCGTCTCCGCGTACGCGGACCTCGATGAGGGTATCGCCGCCGAGCAGGTGGCGTTCGCGCAGGTGTTCGCCTCGGCGGACGCGAGAGAGGGCATCGCCGCCTTCCTCGAGAAGCGCACGCCGGATTTCAGAGGCAGCTGAGGCGCGCACACTCAGGCTCGACCTGAGGGTTAGTTTGTGCTCGCGATGCGCGCTCGCAGCGAAGCTTCGAGGCGCTGGAGTACTGTCGCGATTGTCTCCCCGGCGTCGGGAGGCAGCACCCCGCCGAGCGCGTCGTCGGCGAGCGCGGCCACGGCCGGCCGACGCTCGCGCAGCTCTGCGATCCGACCCGCCATGTCGGCGGAGGCGTCGGGGGCTCTCGGCAGCTCGCCGAGCGCGGCGTCCAGCGCCGCCCGCAGCTGCAGAGCCGCCTCGCGCAGGTGGCCGCTGTCGAGATCGTGCCGCGCGCGCAAGGTGAGCTCCTCGCACGCGAGCGGACGAGCATGGCCGCCCAGCAGCGCGGCGAGCCGCTCCTGAGGCTGCAGTCCGGCTACGCGCCGTTGTCGCGCCACGCGCGCCGGCGGCAGCTCGCGCGCGGCGCCCCAGCGGCCCTCGGCGACCTGTTCACCTGCTCCATGGCCGGCGCGCACCACGAGCGCCTGTGGGAGCGCGGGCTCGTGCACCGCAGGATCCCCGCTCGCGAGGCGATGAGCACGCACCGCGCGTGCAACCTGCGCGAGGGCGCGCTCGGCGTCGTCGGCCCCGGCGTCGGCGAGCCAGCGCTCAGCCTCGGCGATCGACACCGGCGCGGCGTCGACGACCGTTGCCCGTGCCGTCGTCACGGCCGATGGGGGCGGCTCCGCAGCGATTGGACGTGCACGGCGATCGCGCAACCGCCGGCGCTCGGGTGCGCCGAGCGTCGCGAGCACGAGCACGTGCGAGGGCGGCGCTTCCGCCGCATCGCGCACGACGTACCGGCCGTCCGCGGGACCGAGCGCCCACGGGAACTCGAACTGCACGAACCGGAATGCGCGTCCCTCCGTCGCAGCGGGGGACACGGCGGCCACCTCAGTCGCCGCGCCCGTCCTTGATCGCGTACTTCGAGGCGTGCGTCGGGACGACCGGGTTCTCGATCGTCCCGAGCTGCTCAACCAGCTTCGTCCACTGCTGCGGCTTGAGGATCGCCTGCAGCTTCTGGCCGCCGAGCAGATCGCCGACCGGGTGGAAGCCGACGTGGATGTGATCTGCGTGGTCGGGCAGCGCGAGCGTGTTGTCGGTGCCCGGGTAGGTCATCAGGCTGATGATCTGGTGCGGCTTCATCGTGCCCTGCAGCGTCAGCAGCCGGCGGATCGTGATGTCCGTGATCGAGCCGGAACCCTGGTGGCCGGCGATCGCGATGCCGTTCACGGCGGCGATGTCGACCGCGTTGCCGCTCGAATGCTCCGAGACGTTGCCCGAAGTCGTGTAGTAGCCGTGGCCGCACTCCAGCGCAGTCACCGTCAGTCTGAGGCCGCTGGCCGAGAGGAACTCGAGCGTCGCGAGCACACGGCGGTCGATCGCACCGGTCGCGACGTCCTGGCGACCACACTCGTAGATCGTGAGGCGCGGGTCGGCCAGCACCGAGCGCTGGAGCTGCTCCTTGCTCATCAGCATGATCTGGCCGATCGAGGGGCCGCTCGCGTTCGCCGCGGCGAACGCGTTCTTGCCCTTCGCGCGGTAGATCGCGGTCGACTCGAGCAGCTTCCAGCCGTCGAGGATCGGCTTCGGATCGATCTGCGGCGCGCCGCGGCCGGCAGGGCGGATCGCGAACTCGACGTGCGGCGCGAGCGCCGGATCGGTCTTGCCGATGCGGCCGAGGATCGTGCCGGCGATCACGGAGGAGCCGCGCTGCAGCGGCTTCAGCAGGTAGTCGTGCGGATCGAGCGCGAGCGCCTGGGTGAAGTAGCCGTCGAAGCTCTCCAGCGGCTGGCCGAGCTCCGCGAGCTGGCGCTGCCCGCCGGCGGCGTAGGCGGCCGGCCGTTCGGGGTGCGCGAACAGGCGCTCCTTCGTCGCGGCCGGTGCGTCGGTCGTCCCGGCACCGGCGTCGGGCGCGTTTGCTGCGACGCGCTCCTTGTTGCTGCCGTCGGTGCCATTCGCCTTGTCGGCGGGCTTCTGGGCGCCGGCGGTCGCAGGCACGGTCGGCTTCGCATCGGCCTTCGGCAGCTCGAGCTCGTCGTCGGTCGTGGTGTTCTGCGCGTGCGGCTTCGGCACGGGGAACTTGGTCGCGAGCGACCCGAGGTGGCTGTACGTGTAGCGATTCCCGTAGACGTCCTGCAGGACGACGAAGCGGCCGAGGCGCTCGTTCTCGCCGAGCTTGACGACACGCCCGTCGTTGACGGCGATCACCGGCGCGCCGGCTCTCGCGAAGATGTTGATCGAGCGGCGCGAAGGATCGCCTTCGACCGGGACCGCCGCGTTCGTGCCCTGGACCTGCTGCGTCGCGGCCTTCGCGTTGAGGCCGTCGGCGTACGTGGCGCGGGCGGCGACGGGGAAGTGCCCCTGCGTGAGCCCGGTGAGCGAGCCGACGAGATCGGCCGGCATGCCGCCGATGACGCGCGCCCGCAGCAGCACGGACTCGACGTACCAGTCGGCGTGGTTGTAGGCGAAGATCGCCTGCGAGAGGTCCGTGTCGGCGCCGGCGGCCTTGAGGTAGCGCGCGGCGGCGAAGATTGCGTCGACCGGGTTGTAGGGGTCCTTCACGCCGTCGCCGTTGGCGTCGACGCCGTACATCGCCCAGCTCGGGGGCATGAACTGCATCCAGCCGAGCGCGCCCGCGCTTGAGACGTTCAGGTTGCGCCCGTAGTCGGTCTCGATCTCGTTGATCGCCGCCAGCACCTGCCACGGCACCGAGTACTGGATGCCGGCTGCCTGGTAGATCGGCAGCAGGAACGGCGGGATGCGGAAGTTGTCGATGAAGAAGTTCGGGACGCCGACGATCGCGGGCCCGGACGGGGCGACCGTGAAGCCGGGCGTGGCCGGCGTCGGCGCGGCGCCGTCCGCGGGATTGGTGGGCGTCGTCGAGCCGTTCGCGTCTTCGAGCGTCGGCTCGCTGCCGCTCTGCGTCGTCGTCGGCACAACCGCCGCCGAGTCCGGACCCTCACCCTTAGGTTGACCCTTTGGCTTGACGATGCCGCCGACGGCGGCGGGGCCGGTGGCCGTGGTCGTCGGCGTCGTGCCGGTCGTAGGCGCGATCGTCGTTGGCGGGCCCGTGACCGTGGTTCCCGTGGTGGCTGCGGTCGTCGGCGTGGCCGTGGTCGCCGGGGCGGGAGCCGGCGGTGCGCCGATCTCCGCCACGCTCACGACAGGGCCACCGAGATCCGGCAGCGGGACGTTGCCCGCGGACGTGCCAGGCGCGGCATCGACCGTGATCGACACCTGCTTGCCGCCCAGCAGCGTCACGAGCAGATGGCGCGGCTCGGCCGTCGCGAGGCTCGAGACGGCGGCTACGAGGAGCAGCGCGATCCCCAGGATCAGCGCGGTGATGCGAACCGACTTGCTCCTCATACGGCTGTCCAGCTCCTCCCGCACGGCCGCCTGCGCGGCCTGGTCGTACGACCGCCGCGTTGGCGATCTTCCTGGAAGCTACCGAGTGATCTTGACGTATGCAAAGAAGAACCCGTGTGTTTGCAGATGGCTGGGACCGCGCGTTGCACAGGTCCCTTGACCATCGGCGTACGCCGCGCAGGCCTTGAGTACCACACCCGTGCCAGCATCACCGTAAACGTCGTGTTTAAAGGGGCGGTGAAGCGATTGCGTGGTTGCGGAGAAGGCGCGATGGCAGGGGCGAGCGCCACGGTCGTCCTGCTGGGGATCGCGCGTGAGACCTGCGCTATGGTCCGCCGCGCTCCGCGACCCCGACCCCGTGAGGGGGAACGATGACCACCGACGCCGCCGCCGACGGGCTCCGCGCCCGCATCTCACGTCAGAGCGAGGATGCCCTTGGCAAGCTCGCTCAAGAGCTGCTCGAGAGCCCCTTCGTCAGCAGCGCGCTCTCGCGTGCGTTCGACGCACGCGAGAAGGCGGCGCAGGCCCAGGAGGTGGCGATGGGGGCGCTCAACCTGCCGTCCGCCGGCGACCTGGAGCGGCTCACGCGTCGCGTGCGCTCTGTCTCGCAGCGGCTCGAGGGCGTTGAGGACGCGCTCGATCGCGTCGACGAGCGAGTTGGCGCGATGGGCGGCGCCAGCGTCAGCTCGCTGGAGGAGCGTTTGAACGCGATCGAGGGCCAGCTGTCCGCGCTCGCGACACAGCTCACGGACGTCGCCGGCCAGATCGCGACGCCCGCCGCTGCGCCCGTCGCGCCGACGGCCGCTAGACCGACGCGCACGCGCGCGGCCGCCGCAAGCAAGCGCGCCGCCGCCAGAAGAGCCTGACGCCGCTGCTGGCGCCCCGACGGGGGCTGCCACGGCAACACGGTCTCAGGTCGACAGAGCAGCAGCGGCGATCCGGCCAACCCGCTCCGCCGCCGCTTCGAGCCTCTGGGCATCGATGCGCCCGCGTGCGGGTCCGAGCAGGTCGGTGACGGCGAGGACGCAGCCGGCCTGCACGCCGCGCAGCGCCCCGAGCCGGAACAGCGTTGCGGTCTCCATCTCGATCGCGAGCGCGGGATGGTCGGGATCCGACTCCGGGTCGGCGTGCGCGCCGGCGGCGTCGTAGAAAAGGTCCGTCGTCACGACCGCTCCGCTGCGCGCGCCGCCGTCGCCCGCGGCCGCGGCCGCGAGGGCCGTCGTCAGCGCTGGGTCCGCCGCAACCCGCTCACCGCCGCCGAGCGCTCGGCTCGTCCCGTCCATGCAGATCGCCTCCTGCGCGACGATCGCGTCGCCGAGCGCAAAGCCGCCGACGAGTGCGCCGCAGGTGCCGACCCGCACGAGCCGCTGCGCCCCCAGCCGCACGAGCTCCTCGATCACGATGGCTGCGCTCGGCCCGCCCATACCGGTGCTCTGGATCGTCAGCGGCGCGCCGTCGGCGGCCCCGCCCGTGTAGCCCCACAGCCCGCGGTTGTGGTTGAACATCTTCGGCTGCTCCAGCAGTGCCTGGGCGAGCAGCAGGGCGCGCCCGGGATCGCCCGGCAGCAGCACCCGCTCGGCCAGCTCGGCGGTCGGGTGGACGTGCAGCGTCAGCGTCACGGGCGGCGAGGATAGACGCGTACACTCCCGGACGCGATGAGCGCATTCAGATCGCCCAAGGAGTTTCGCGAGGTGATGGACCGCATCTTCTCGCTGATGGACGAGGACCCGGACATGGGCCCAAAGCTGCGCGACGCTGACGTGCCGCAGCGGTTCGAGTTCGAGGATCTCGACCTCGTCGTCAACATCCGCGCGGCGACGCCGGACGAGCCGACGAACCTCGTGTGGGTCTGGAGCGACGACGTCGCGTGGGATGCGCGCGTGCAGATGAAGATGTCCTCGGAGACAGCTAACCGCTACTTCCAGGGTAAGGAGAACGTCGCGATGGCGATCGCGCGCCGCCGCATCAAGACGGGCGGCGACGTGAAAGCCGCGCTCGCGCTGATCCCGATTACGAAGCCTCTCTTCGCGCACTACCGCGAGCTCCTCGAGCACGAGTACCCGCACCTCGCGCTCTAACCGGTCCCGCCTGTCCCCGCACCGGCTCCCGCGAAGCGGGCCGGTCTGCGGACTCCCACGGTTGACACCGCCCATGGCCGGGAGTAGGCCTAAGGGTGCATAGAGGCAACAGGTCGGAAAGTGGGCGGTCGCCGGTCGAGCGGCGGGCGTACCGCCTGCGAGGGGCCGCCAACACGACGAGCGCCGCCGACCGACGCAGCGGGCCGCTTCGCCCGCCGGCGGCGGGGCCGCAGAGGGGTCCCGCCGCTTTCTGCTCGGGGCCGGCCGACGCGGCGCCGGTCATTCGGCGACCGGCTAGCGTGACGGGATGGCGCAGGGCGACGGTCAGACGACGCTGACGCTTGCGGCGGCGGCACGGCGCGCGGGCATTACCCCGGCCACCTTGCGCCGCTGGACGGAGCAGGGCATCGTCCCGCTGCAGGACGGCGCGTGGACGCCGGCGGCCGCCGCCCAGGCGCGGATCGTGGCGCGCCTGCGCGAGCGTGGACACTCGCTCGAGGCGATCCGCGCGGCAAGTAAGGAGGGGCGGCTCGCATTCGGTTACGCCGAGGAGCTGCTGCCCGCAGCTGAGGGCGGCATTCCGCTGAAGGAGGCGGCGAAGCGGACAGGCCTCGAGCCGGCGCTGATCAGACGCCTGCTGATCGCGCTCGGCTACCCGGAGCGGGCGACCGAGCAGATCCCCGAGCGCGAGCTGGCGTTGCTGCATCGCGCGGCGGACGCGCTCGGCGCCGGCTTCCCGCTCGTCGCGCTGCTGCAGGTCGTGCGGGTGTACGGGCAGGCGCTCGCGCAGATCGCCGACGCCGAGGTGCGCCTCTTCCACCTCTACGTGCACGAGCCGCTGATGCGCGACGGCGTCCCCGGGTTGGAGATCGCGGAGCAGATCGAGCAGCTCGCGGGCGCGCTGCTGCCGCTCACCTCGCCGCTGATGGACCTCGTCCACCAGCGCTTCCTGCGGCACTTCCTCGAGCAGGACGTGATCGGCCACATGGAGCTCGACGAGCAGTTGGGGGAGGAGCTCGGCCGCCTGCGCGTCGCGATCGCGTTCGCCGACCTCGCCGGCTACACGCGCCTGACGGAGGAGATCGGCGAGGAGAAGGCGGTCGACGTGGTGGATCACTTCGTGAGAGCCGTCGAGCTGACGCTCCCTGACGACGCGCGGGTCGTGAAGACGATCGGCGACGAGGTGATGGTCGTCTGCCCGGACGGGGCGGCGCTCGCGCTGTGGGCGGTGGGCTTCCAGGAGCTGTACACCGAACGCCCGCGGCCGCGCATCGGCATCCACAGCGGCGAGGTGCTCTATCGCGATGGCGATTACTACGGGCGCGAGGTCAATCTCGCCGCACGCGTGGTCGCGCGCGCGGGCGCGGGCGAGGTGCTCGTCACGCGCTCGATCGTCTCGCTCGCTGAGGCGCAGCTTGCGTTTGAGCGCGTCGGCGAGGTGCGCCTGAAGGGCTTCAGCGACTCGACGGAGCTGTTCCTCGCGCGTCCCGTGGAGGGGTGAGCTGCGCAGGCCGGCATACACTGCGGGTGCGATGGAGGCCGATCGCGTGCTCGAGCAGGTGCGCGCCGGGGGACTGCTTCCCGCCGGCGGGTCCGTCGTCGTGCTGTTGTCCGGGGGACGCGACTCCGTCTGTCTGCTCGACGTCGCCATGCGGGCGGTGGGCGACGCCGGCACCGTCGCCGTGGTGCACGTGAACTACGGACTGCGCGACGAGGCCGGTGACGACGAGCGTCATTGCGTGGAGCTGTGCCAGCAGCTCGGGGTCGAGCTGGCGATCGAGCGCCCGCGCCGGCCGGAGGCTGGGGGCAACATCCAGGCATGGGCGCGCGACGTGCGCTACGCGACCGCGACGAGGCTCGCGCTCGGGGGCGAACGGGACGCCGTCGTCGCGGCTGGCCACACGGCCGACGACCAGGTCGAGAC
Organism: Conexibacter sp.; assembly: GCA_036009645.1. Lineage (GTDB taxonomy): Bacteria > Actinomycetota > Thermoleophilia > Solirubrobacterales > Solirubrobacteraceae > Conexibacter. The sequence continues at coordinate 50,543 of DASYLH010000022.1, read as the reverse complement.
GATCCTCTACCGGCTCGCCTCCTCGCCGAGCCGCCGTGCGCTGCTCGGCATGCGCCCGCGCGACGGGCTGCTCGTGCGGCCGCTGCTTGGCGTCACGCGCGCGGAGACAACCGCCTACTGCGAGCAGCGCGGACTGACCTGGTGCGATGACGTGACGAACGGCGGCGATAGATACGCGCGCAACCGCGTGCGCAACGGGCTCGTGCCGGCGCTGGAGCAGATCCACCCGGCCGCTGCCGCGAACGTGCTGCGCACCGCCGCTCTGCTGCGCGACGAGGGCGAAGTGCTCGACGCGCTCGTCGGCGAGCAGCTCGACGAACGCGCCGGGCGGTTCGAGATCTCGCTCGAGCGGCTGGCGGCGCTGCCGCCCGCGCTGCGGCGGCTCGTGGTTCAGCGGCTCGCTGATGGCGCCGCGGGCAAGCTCGTGCCGGGAGCGGCGAAGCACGCCGACGAGGTCGCCGCGCTGCGCCGCACCGGCCGCGCGATGCTCGACCTCGGCGGCGGCGTGCGCGCGGTCGCCGAGCGCGGGGTGCTGCACGCCGAGCGCGGTTGAGGGCCGCCGGACGCCGGGGACGTGGGCCGGGCCGGTTCTGCGTAGACTGCCGCCCCTCATGGGCGACGCGGCGATCGGCGAGATCCTGGTCCAGCCGGACGATCTGCAGCACCGCGTCCGCGAGCTGGGGGCCGAGATCACGCGCGACTACGCGGGCAGAGAGCCGCTGCTCGTGTGCGTGCTGAAGGGCGCCGTCTTCTTCCTGTCTGACCTGATGCGCGCGATCGACCTGCCGTGCGAGGTCGACTTCATGGCGGTCGCCTCGTATGGCTCGGCGACCCAGTCGTCGGGCGTCGTGCGGATCCTCAAGGACCTCGACGCGGCGATCGAGGGACGCGACGTGATCATCGTCGAGGACATCGTCGACTCGGGCCTGACTCTGCAGTACCTGCTGCGCAATCTCAAGGCACGCGACCCGGCGTCGCTGTCCGTCTGCGCGCTGCTGACAAAGCCCGAGCGGCTCGAGGTGGACCTCTCGCCGCGCTACGTCGGCTTCGAGATCCCGAACCGCTTCGCCGTCGGTTACGGGCTCGATCACGCCGAGCGCTACCGCAACCTGCCGTACGTTGCCGCGTTACGGGAGGCGTGACGCGACTCTCAGGTTCTGCACGACGCCTGCCGATGCAGGGGAAAGCCCGCTGCTACGCTAGGCAGCCCGTCCACGACTTGGTGCCTCGCGCGCCCGGGATCTCTTCATGAGCAGGTTCTTCAAGAGCGCCGCCTTTCCGATCCTCATCGTGGTCGTGCTCGCGTTCTTCGCCCAGAAGCTCATCAACCCGAGCCAGAAGGGTCCGGTCTACGACTACCCGGCCTTCCAGCAGGATCTCTCCTCGGACAACGTCAAGTCCGCCGTCATCAAGACGAAGGACAACACGCTCGTCGTCACCCTGAGAGAGCCGGCGAAGCAGCAGCACGAGCTCGGCTTCGTGCCCGACAACGGCAACGAGCTCGTCAACCAGCTGACGGACGCGAGAGTCGCCTTCAACGTCGAGGGCACGAAGACGAACGGCTGGCTGTCGCTGCTGACCTACGTGCTGCCGTTCCTGATCTTCATCGGCTTCTGGATCTTCCTGATGAACCAGGTCCAGGGCGGTGGATCGAAGGTCATGTCGTTCGGCAAGTCGCGCGCGAAGCGACTGTCGGTCGACTCGCCGAAGATCACCTTCCGCGACGTCGCCGGGGTCGACGAGGCGGTCGAGGAGCTGCACGAGATCAAGGAGTTCCTCGAGAACCCGAAGAAGTTCCAGGCGCTCGGCGCGCGCATCCCGAAGGGCGTCCTGCTCTACGGCCCGCCCGGTACCGGCAAGACGCTGCTCGCGCGCGCGGTCGCGGGCGAGGCGGGCGTGCCGTTCTTCTCGATCTCCGGCTCGGACTTCGTCGAGATGTTCGTCGGCGTCGGCGCCTCGCGCGTGCGCGACCTGTTCGAGCAGGCCAAGCAGAACTCGCCCTGCATCATCTTCATGGACGAGATCGACGCCGTCGGCCGCCATCGCGGCGCCGGCATGGGCGGCGGTCACGACGAGCGCGAGCAGACGCTCAACCAGCTGCTCGTCGAGATGGACGGCTTCGAGGCGAAGGACAACATCATCATGATCGCGGCCACCAACCGGCCCGACATCCTCGATCCGGCCCTGCTGCGTCCTGGTCGCTTCGACCGCCAGATCACCGTCGACCGGCCGGATCGCAAGGGCCGCGCGAAGATCCTCGAGGTGCACACGCGCGGCAAGCCGCTTGCGCGCGAAATCGACATCGACGCGCTCGCCGGCCAGACCCCTGGCTTCACCGGCGCGGACCTCGCGAACCTCGTCAACGAGGCGGCGCTGCTCGCCGCTCGCACGGGCAAGCGCGAGATCACCCAGGTGGAGCTGGAGGAGGGGATCATGCGCGTGATCGCCGGCCCCGAGAAGAAGACGCGCGTGATGAGCGAGAAGGAGCGGCGCATCACGGCCTACCACGAGATGGGCCATGCGATCGTCGGCCACTACCTCGAGCACAGCGACCCGGTCCACAAGGTCTCCGTCATCTCGCGCGGCCAGGCGCTCGGCTACACGATCTCGCTGCCGACGGAGGACAAGTTCCTCACGACGCGCGCGGAGCTGACCGACACGATGGCGATGACGCTCGGCGGCCGTGCTGCGGAGGAGATCGTCTTCGGCGAGATCACCACCGGCGCCTCGAACGATCTCGAGAAGGTCACGGCGACGGCCAAGCAGATGGTGATGCGCTTCGGGATGAGCGAGAAGCTCGGGCCGCGCGTCTTCGGCCACGAGCACTCGCAGCCGTTCCTTGGCCGCGAGTTCAGCTCCGAGCCCGACTACTCCGACGAGATCGCGCGCGAGATCGACGACGAGATCCGTCGCATCGTCGAGGGCGCCCACCAGTCCGCGAAGGACATCCTCGGCACGCATCGCGAGTCGCTCGCGACGATCTCCGAGATCCTCATCAAGCGCGAGACGATCGAGCGCGAGCAGTTCGAGGGGCTGCTTCAGGGCCAGAGCGAGGAGGACGTCTTCGGCGCCGAGGTGTCGCCGCCGCCTGAGCTCCCGACGCCGCCTGGCACGCCCGAGCGCGCCGGCCGCGACGCCCCGCGCCCGCTCCCGCGGCCGGGCTTGGCCGGTGGTGCCGCTGAGGCGCGCGGGCTCGACTTCCCAGAGAAGCCGGAACTGGCTTAGCCGGCCACTCATGCGACGATGCGGCCGTGCAACGGCCGTATCGGATCATGGGGGTCTTGAACGTCACGCCGGACTCGTTCTCGGATGGCGGGCGCTTCCTCGACGCGGAGGCGGCGATCGCGCATGGGCTTGCGTTGGAGGCCGAGGGGGCCGACATCCTCGATGTTGGTGGCGAGTCGACTCGTCCGGGCGCTGAGGCGGTTGCGCCCGAGGAGCAGGTTCGCCGCGTGGTGCCGGCGATCGAAGGGCTCGTCGCGCGCGGCGTGCGAGCCCAGATCTCGATCGACACGACGAGACTCGCGGTCGCGGAGGCTGCGGTTGCGGCCGGCGCGCGCTACGTCAACGACGTCACCGCGTTCCGCCAGGATCCCGAGCTGGCCGGCCTCGTTGCCGACCGCGGCCTCGACTGCTGCCTGATGCACATGCGCGGCGAGCCGCGCTCGATGCAGCGTGACCCGGTCTACGGCGACGTCGTCGCAGACGTGAAGGCGTTCCTGGAGGAGCGGCTCGTGGCTGCGGTGGCGGCCGGCATCGCCGAGCAGCGGATCATGCTTGACCCGGGCATCGGCTTCGGCAAGACCGTCGAGCACAACCTCGAGCTGCTGCGGCGCCTCGACGAGTTGGTCGCGCTCGGCCGGCCAGTCGTGATCGGCACCTCGCGCAAGTCGTTCCTTGGGCGTCTCACCGGGCGCGAGGCGGATGACCGCCTCGCCGGGACGATCGCGACGAATGTGCTCGCGTTCGAGCGCGGGGCGGCCGTCTTCCGCGTCCATGACGTCGGCCCGGTCGCCGACGCGCTCGCGGTGACGGCTGCTACGGTGCGCGGCCGATGAGCGACGAGGACGACGAGTTCGAGGACGACGACCTCGACGAGGTGGACGCGGACGACGAGCCCTCCGAGCCGCTCGTCACGATCGAGATCACGGGCCTCTCGCTGTACACGCATCACGGCGTCAGTGAGGCGGAGCGCGAGATCGGCCAGCGGCTCGTGATCGACCTGCGGATCGAGGTCGGCGCCTGCGACGCGACCGTCACCGACCGTGTCGAGGACACGGTCGACTACGGCGAGGTCTGCCAGACGGTCGCGCTCGTCGCCCAGCAGCGCTCCTACAAGACGCTGGAGCGTCTCTGCACGGCGATCGCCGATCGTCTGCTGAGCGACTACGAGGCCGAATCGGTGTGGGTGAGAGCGGCGAAGCCGGAGCCGCCGATCCCGCTGCCGGTCCAGGAAGTCTCGGTCGAGGTCGTGCGCGACGCGGATGAGTGACGAGCGGGTCGGCTACCTCGGCCTCGGGTCGAACGTCGGCGACCGGCGCGCCCAACTGGCCGCCGCGATCGAGGCGCTGCCGTCCCACGGCGTGCGCGTGCTCGCCTCCTCCAGCACCTACGAGACCGAGCCGGTCGGGGAGATCCTCGACCAGCCGGACTTCCTCAACGCCTGCGTGCGGATCGCGGCCGCGCACGACCCGGAGGCGCTGCTCGACGCCTGCAAGGCCGTCGAGCGCGAGCTGGGCCGCGAGGCCGGCGGCGTGCGCCACGCGCCGCGGCCGATCGACGTCGACCTGCTGCTGCTCGGCGACCTGACCTATGCGTCCGAGCGGCTGCGCCTGCCGCACGCCGAGGTCACGAGCCGTCGCTTCGTGCTGATCCCCCTGCTGGAGCTGGACCCGGCGCTCGCGACGCCGGACGGCTGCGCGCTGGCCGACGCGCTCGCGGTGCTCGACCCGGTGGTGCGCGTCACGCGCGCCGGCGACCCGCTCGTCTAGACGGGCAGGGCGCCCGCCGGCAGGTGCCCGCCGTACCCCGGGAACAGCCGTCGTGCCAGCGCGAGGCAGGGGCGGCCCTTCAGCAGCGGCATCACGTCGTCCATCGTCGCCAGCAGGCCGACGCTCGGCGCGATCTGCAGGTCAGCCGCGTTCGGCTCCGCACCGCCCATGACGCCCTCGGCGATCCAGGCGTCGACCTGGTCGAGCTGCGCGGGCAGCGCGGCGAGATCCTTGCGTGCCTGCTCGACGCCGCCTCTGTTGCGCCAGCGCGCCACGCGTGCGATCCGCGGTGCCGCCAGCCGCTGCACGAAGCCTGGCAGCGGGAGTCTCGACCCCTCGGAGTAGCTCCCGAGGGCATCCGGTCGAGCGCACACGCCGGTCCACACGAGCCGTCGCGGCACCGGCTGCAGCACCTCGTCGCCCCACTGCTCTGCCTCGACCACGCGGGCCCGCGCTGCCGCGTCCTCGGGCAGCAGCCGGGGCTCCGGCACGAGCTGGTCGAGCCGGTGCACGATCTCGCGTGAGCCGACGACCTTCTCGCCGCTGCCCAGCACGAGCGCGGGCACCGTCAGCTTGCGGAAGCGCAGCCACTGCTCAGGCACATGCAGCGCCGGCGCCATCTCGTGGATCCGGTAGGGCTGGCCCTTCAGCTGGAGCGCCCGCTCGGCGGTAACGCACGGGTGCGAGTTGTGGATGACGTAGAGCGTGTGTGGCATAGGTCGAGCATATGGCTGGCTGGCCAGCTGGTGCGCTGCTTCGCCGCTCCGATCCGCCGCACCCGCGATACTTCCGCTCCCATGCTCCTCGTCGTCGACGTCGGCAACACCCAGACCCACTTCGGCACGTTCGAAGGCAGCGAGCTGAGCGAGCATTGGCGCTACGCGACGGTGCGCGAGTCGACGGCCGACGAGCTCGGCGCGAAGCTCGCCAACCTGCTCGCGCTGCGCGGCCTCGGGTTCGGCGACCTGCAGGGCTCGATCGTCTCTTCAACTGTCCCGCAGCTCGGTGCCGAGTGGCAGCAGGTGGGTGAGCGGTATCTCGGTCATCAGACGCTGGTGGTCGGACCCGGCATCAGAAGCGGCATGCCGATCCGCTACGAGAACCCGCGCGAGATCGGAGCGGACCGTCTGGTCAATGCCGTCGCGGCCTACGACAAGATTGGCGATGCGTGCGTCGTCGTCGACTTTGGCACCGCCATCACGTTCGACCCGGTCTCGGCTGAGGGCGAGTACCTCGGCGGCGTGATCGCACCGGGCGTCGAGATCTCAATGGAGGCACTGACCGAACGTGCCGCCGCGCTGCCGAAGATCGACCTGATCGCGCCGCGCTCGGTGATCGGCAAGACGACCGTCGACGCGATCCGCTCCGGCGTCGTCTACGGCTTCGCCGGCCAGGTCGACGGGATCGTGAAGCGGCTGCGTGCCGAGCTCGGCGCCGAGACCGCGACGATCGCCACGGGCGGCCTTGCCGGCGCGATCGTTCCCTACACGGACGAGATCGACGAGGTTGACGACCTCCTCACGCTCACCGGGCTGCGTCTCCTCCACGAGCGCAACTCCGCCTGAGGAAGTCCTCTAACAGTTCGTTGTAGCGCGCGCCGACGACTGGGATTGAGTGACCGCGCCCCGACGCCGTCGCGCGCTCGGCGCCGATCCGCTCCGCGAGCACGTCGCATACATGCTCGAAGACCGGCGAGTGGCGACCGGAGATCACGAGCTTCGGGAAGGTGGCGGCCGCGAGCGCGTCCAGCGGCGGCTCAGACTCCCACGGCGGCCGCTCATCCATCACGTGCTGCGCGCCGCGCGCGAGCCAGTCAGGCATGTCCTCGGGAGTCGCGTGGGCGGAGCCGACGCCGGAGCGGAACAGGTGCACCCAGTCGCGCGGAGCGATCTCGGCGCAGTGGCGATACAGCTCCTCGCCGTTGGCGATCGTTGCGTCCACCTCGGGATCGCCGGCAGCGATCCGCAGTGAGCCCGGCTCGGTGACCGTCAGCGACCACACCGCCTCGGGCCGCAGCGCGGCGGCGTGCAGGGCGATCACGGCGCCGTAGGAGTGCCCGACAAGGTGCGCACCGTCGCCGAGCAGCTCGGCGATCAGCGGTGCCTCGGCCTCGAAGTCCCCGCGTGCGAGCGACGGGCTCCCACCGAAGCCGGGCCGGTGCGGGAGGACCAACCTCCAGCGTGCAGCCAGCTCCGCTTGTGCGCGCCACGTCTGCTCGGGTCCGACGATGCTGCCGTGGACGAGCACCACCGGCGGCCCGTCGCCCAGCTGCTCGACGTCGAGGTCCGCAGCACGCAGCTCTCCCATGGCGCGAACCGTACGCCTACCATTGGGCATGATGCGCTCCCTCCACGACAGCTGGACGCTCGGCGGTGTGACGATCCCGAACCGCGTCGTGCTTGCACCGCTTGCCGGCATCGGCAATTGGTTCGTGCGTCTGCAGGCCAAGCGCCACGGCGCGGGCTACACGATCTCCGAGATGGTCTCTAGCCACGCGATTCACCACGGCAACGAGCGGACCTGCACGGAGCTGCTGCGGATCCACCCCGACGAGCGCGCGAGTGGACCGACGGCGATCCAGCTGTTCGGAGGCGACCCGGCGGTGATGGCGAGCGCGGCCGAGCAGGTCGCCAAGCTCGGCGGCGTCGACGTGATCGATCTCAACATGGGCTGCCCGGTGCCGAAGGTCTGCAAGACCGGCGCCGGCGCGGCGCTGCTCGATGACCCCGACCGCGCGGTCGCGGTTGCCCGCGCTGCGCGCGAGGGCAGCGGGCTGCCGGTGACGGTGAAGCTGCGGCCGGGCCTGAAGCCGGGTCAGCGGACCGGCGTCGAGCTCGCCCACCGGCTCGTCGAGGAGGCCGGGATCTCCGGGCTCTGCATGCATCCGCGCGTCGCGAAGCAGCGCCACGCCGGCAGAGCCGACTACGACCTCGTGCGCCAGCTGGTGGAGGAGCTGCCGGTGCCGGTGTTGATCTCCGGCGGCCTCAGAGACGCCGCGAAGGTCCACGAGGTGTTCGAGCGGACCGGCGCCGAGGCGGTGCTGCTCGCACGCGGTTCGCTCGGCAACCCATGGATCTTCGAGCAGGTGCTGGGCGCCCGCGAGGACGAGCCGACCCGCGAGGAGATCCTCGCCGAGCTCGACTGGGTGCTCGATCGCGCCGTCGAGCACATGGGTGAGCCCCGCGCGGCTCGCTACCTGCGCAAGTTCTACCCCTGGTACGTCACGCGGCTGGGCGAGGGCAAGGTCCTGCAGGACCGTCTTCAGCGCACGCAGTCGATTGCCGAGGCGCGCGAGGCCCTCGGGATCACATCGCTCACAGTCGCTGCGGCGTAGATCGCGATCAGCCGGTCGCAGCCATACGGCTTCCAGCGCGCTTCACCGCATGCTGCAGGGAAGTCTCCCAGGCGCGCAGGTTGTGGTGGATGCGCTGGCTCTCGCCCCACTTCAGCGCGCGCTTCGCCAGCTTTTGTCGGGCGCGTCGATCGACAACGAGACGCTCCAGCTCCTCGTACCAGCGGTCGTCGGCGACGAGCCGCCCGCCCTGGCGCTCGCCGAGCCCGGCGTATGGGCCTATCGGCGACGCCAGCCAGGGCACGCCCATGACGGCGTACTCCTTCAGCTTGATGTTGGAGCGGGCGCGATTGAACGGTATGTCCACGATCGGCGCGATTCCGATGTCGTAGGACGCGGCGTGCCTCGCGAGGTCGCGGTACTGGACAAGAGCTGTGTGATGACAGCGCTCGGCCGGTAACCCGAGCTTCAGTCCGACGGTCGCGAAACGCACATCGGGGTGGGTCTCCAGCAGTCGTCGGAAGGTCGCTCTCAGTTGGAGCTGCTCGAGGTCGTGGTTGTGCTCGCCGGCTCCTATCCAGCCGATGGTGATGCTGTCGCTGGGTGCTCGGTCGACGTGGCGATCGGCGACGTAGTTGGCAGGGATGTAGTTCTCGACGACTGCTACCTCAGCCGCGCCGCAGCCGTGGTACTGCTCAGCCAGATATGGGCTCGTCGTCGTCACGAGGTCGGCGACCTCGAGCATGGCGATGACAAGCGACTGTTCCTGCTGCGCGCGCATCGCGCCCTTCGTCTTGAACGGCGAGCCGGCCATGTCGTCGTCGTTGTCCCACACGATCGCGACACCCTGGTCACGCAGCCGGCCGACAGCCTGGCGTGTTTCCTGTTCGCTGTAGCGGTGGATGTGGACCACGTCGACATCTCGCACGCGTCCATCGGTGAGCGCCTCGCCGTCGCGATCGACGTCGACCTGGTGGCCGAGACGCCGCAGTTCCGTGAGCACCATCCCGCGGTAGACCGCGTTGACTATCGAGTTCGCGGCGACCACCACTACGCGCATTCGACCGATCCCCCCGTCGAGCCATCCCCCATACAGCGACTATGCCCGACATGCGCCCAAGCGCGCAAGCATCTGGCAGCGGCGCTGCGTGCCGGGTGCTGCCTGACGACGCCGCTATACTTGCCCGCCGCCGAGCCCGACTCGCCGGAATCTCCCCCGCCCTGTGCGGGGTTTGTGCTTTCTCCGGTCAGTCGAATCCGTCACGCCCACCCTCGCACGCTCAAGGTCACACTCATGCCCAAGGACGTCATCCTCACGCCGGACGGTCTCGAGAAGCTCAAGGGCGAACTCGAGTACCTCTCGACGGAGAAGCGCCGCGAGGTCGCCGCGCGCATCAAGGAGGCTCGCGAGTTCGGCGACATCTCCGAGAACGCCGAGTACGACGACGCTAAGAACGAGCAGGCGATGCTCGAGTCGAAGATCGCCCAGCTCGAGGAGAAGCTGCGTGCCGCGACGGTGATCGACGCGAGAGCGGTCGGGACCGACGTCGTCAGCATCGGCACCACGGTCCACGTCAAGGATCAGAGAACCAGCAGAAGCGAGACCTACACGATCGTCGGCTCCTCGGAGGCCAACCCCGCCGAGCACAAGCTGTCGAACGAGTCGCCCGTCGGCAAGGCGCTGATCGGCGGTAAGCGCAACGAGATCGTCGCCGTGGTGCTGCCCAACGGCAAGAAGCGCGAGCTCAAGATCACCAAGATCGACATCGGGCTGAAGTAGCCTCCCGGCCGCGATGGCTGCTCCCGAGGACGACGACGCCGAAGCGCTGCCGCAGGTCCTGGCTGCGCGACGCGCCAAGCTGGAGCGGCTGCGCGAAGATGGCGTCGAGCCGTTCCCGCACGCCTACGAGGGCGTCGTGCCGATCGCCGATGTGCGCGCCGCGCACGCTGAGCTGGAGGCGGGCGCCGAGACGGAGGCGCAGTATCGGATCGCCGGGCGCATCGCCGCCCGGCGCGGGCAGGGCAAGGCGGCGTTCGTCGACCTCGTCGACCGCTCCGGCCGGATCCAGCTGCACGCCCGCGTCGACGTGCTCCCGCAGGAGTCGTTCGAGCGCCTCGTCGGCCTCGACCTCGGCGACCTGATCGGGATCGACGGCACCGTCTTCTGCTCGCGCCGCGGTGAGCTGTCACTGCGCGTCGACGACTGGACGTTGCTCGCCAAGTCGCTGCGCCCACCGCCGGAAAAGCACCACGGCCTGCAGGACGTCGAGACGCGCTTCCGCCACCGCGAGCTCGACCTGATCGCCTCCGAGGAGACCCGTGCGTTGTTCCTTGCGCGCGCGTCGATCATCGCTGGCATCCGCCGGCACCTCGACGAGGCCGGCTTCGTCGAGGTCGAGACGCCGGTTCTGCAGCCGCTCTACGGCGGCGCTGCCGCGCGGCCCTTCACGACGCACCACAACGCGCTGGACCGCGAGCTGTTCCTGCGGATCGCGACCGAGCTGTACCTCAAGCGCTGCATCGTTGGCGGCCTTGAACGCGTCTACGAGCTCGGCAAGGACTTCCGCAACGAGGGGATCTCGCAGAAGCACAACCCCGAGTTCACGATGGTCGAGTTCTATGAGGCGTATGCGGACTACAGAGACGTCGCCGCGCGCACGGAGCAGCTCGTGGCGGCCGCCGCCGAGCGGATGGGCTACGACGGCCCACTGAACCTGCAGCCGCCCTGGAGACGCGAGACGCTCTCTGGTGCGATCGAGTCGCGCACCGGGATCGACATCCTGGAAGCGCGCACGCGGGAGGCGCTGGCCGCTGCGATGGAGGCGAAGGGCCTCCACGCGCCGCCGAGAGACACGTGGGCGCAGCTCGTCGACGAGCTCGTCACGAAGCACGTCGAGCCGACGCTGATCGAGCCGACCTTCCTGTTCGACTATCCGGTCGAGCTGTCGCCCTTCGCGAAGGGCCACCGCGACGACCCGCGGCTCGCCGAGCGCTGGGAGGCCTACTGCCAGGGGATGGAGATCGCGAACGCCTTCACCGAGCTGAACGACCCCGACGAGCAGCGCCGCCGCTTCGAGCAGCAGCGCGCGCACGCCGAGGCTGGCGACGAGGAGGCGCAGCCCTATGACGAGGCATTCATCCAGGCGCTGGAGCAGGGCATGCCGCCGACGGGCGGCGTCGGCATCGGGGTCGACCGCCTCGTGATGGTGTTGACCGGGCGCAGATCGATCCGCGAGGTCGTGCTGTTCCCGGCCATGCGCGACTGACGACACGCGGCCCAACGGGGGCCGGTAATCCTCCGCGGCAGGGGCGTGGGAACCACGTGTGACACCTCGGCGGAGTTCGAGCCACGGTCTGCGCCGAAGTGCTGTGCAGCCTGTTGGTAGACTGGCCTATGCCCGGCGAACAAACCCGACCGCTCAGCCTGAGGCCCTCTGCGGCCGATGACCCGAGTGAGCGGGAGCGTTCGTATCCCTCTCGACCATCCCGCCTCATCGCCCAGTAGGGAAGGACGTCGCACCCATGTTCGAGCGATTCACAGAGCGAGCCCGCCAGGTGGTCGTCCTCGCCCAAGAGGAGGCCCGGACGCTCAAGCACAACTACATCGGCACCGAGCACATCCTCCTCGGCCTCCTGCGGGAGGAGGAGGGCCTGGCAGCTCGAGTGTTGGAGAGCCTTGACATCACCGTGGAGCGCGTCCGTGCGCAGGTCGTACGGATCGTCGGCTCGGGCGAGGAGGTCACCTCCGGTCAGATCCCCTTCACGCCACGTGCGAAGAAGGTGCTGGAGCTGGCCTTGCGCGAGGCGCTGAGCCTCGGGCACAACTACATCGGCACCGAGCACATCCTGCTCGGCCTCGTGCGCGAGAACGAGGGCGTCGCAGCGCGCATCCTGCTCGACTTCGACGCCGACTCGGAGAAGATCCGCAACGAGGTCATCCGCATGCTGTCGGGGCCCGGCGGTCGTCGCCAGGGCAGCGGTGGTGGCGGTGGTGGCGCGGCAGCCGGCGCGCAGGGCGAGGGCAAGAAGTCCTCGAAGCTGCTCGACCAGTTCGGCCGCAACCTCACGAAGCTCGCCGCTGACGGCAAGCTCGACCCCGTGGTCGGTCGCGAGACGGAGATCGAGCGGATCATGCAGATCCTCTCGCGCCGCACGAAGAACAACCCGGTCCTGATCGGCGAGCCGGGCGTCGGCAAGACGGCTGTCGTCGAGGGTCTCGCGCAGCGCATCACGAACTCCGACGTGCCGGAGCTGCTGAAGAACAAGCAGATCTACACGCTCGACCTGGCCGCCCTGGTGGCCGGCTCGAAGTACCGCGGCGAGTTCGAGGAGCGCCTCAAGAAGGTGATGAAGGAGATCACCCAGCGCGGCGACATCATCCTGTTCATCGACGAGCTCCACAACCTCGTCGGAGCCGGCGCGGCCGAGGGCGCGATCGACGCGGCCTCGATCCTCAAGCCGGCGCTGGCGCGCGGCGAGCTGCAGACGATCGGCGCGACGACGCTCGACGAGTACCGCAAGTACTTGGAGCGCGACTCGGCGCTGGAGCGTCGCTTCCAGCAGATCCGCGTCGACCAGCCGTCGACCGACGAGACTGTGCAGATCCTGCGCGGCTTGCGCGACCGCTACGAGCAGCACCACAAGGTGAACATCACCGACGAGGCGCTGCAAGCCGCCGCCGACCTGGCCGATCGCTACATCTCCGATCGCTTCCTGCCGGACAAGGCGATCGACCTGATCGACGAGGCCGCCTCGCGCATGCGCATCAAGTCGATGACGTCCCCGCCCGTCTACAGGGAGCTCGAGGACGAGATCGAGGAGACGCGGCGCAACAAGGAGGCCTCGATCGAGGCGCAGGAGTTCGAGAAGGCCGCGAACCTGCGCGATCAGGAGCGTCAGCTCACGCAGAGAAAGCGCGAGCTCGAGGAAGCGTGGGAGTCCGGCGAGGGCGGTGAGCGCCCGTCGATCGGCGAGGAGGAGATCGCGGACATCGTCTCGATGTGGACGGGGATCCCGGTCTTCAAGCTCACGGAGGCCGAGACGCAGAAGCTGATGCGGATGGAAGACGAGCTGCACAAGCGCGTCATCGGACAGCACGCCGCAGTCGAGGTCATCTCGAAGGCGATCCGTCGCTCGCGTGCCGGTCTGAAGGATCCGAAGCGCCCGACCGGCTCGTTCATCTTCCTCGGCCCCTCGGGCGTCGGGAAGACGGAGCTTGCCCGCACGCTCGCCGAGTTCCTGTTCGGCGACGAGGACGCGATGGTGCGCATCGACATGTCGGAGTACATGGAGAAGCACGCCGTCTCGCGGCTCGTCGGTTCGCCTCCGGGCTACATCGGCTACGACGAGGGCGGTCAGCTGACCGAGGCCGTGCGGCGCAAGCCGTACAGCGTGCTCCTGCTCGACGAGATCGAGAAGGCCCACCCGGACGTCTTCAACATCCTGCTCCAGATCCTCGAGGACGGGCGGCTCACCGACGCGCAAGGGCGCACGGTCGACTTCCGCCACGCGATCGTGATCATGACGTCGAACATCGGCGCGTCCGAGATCGCTCGGAACACGCCGCTGGGCTTCGCCGTCTCCGACGACGAGACCGGCATCACGTACGACGACATGAAGAACCGGATCATGGGCGAGCTGAAGAAGGTCTTCCGGCCCGAGTTCCTCAACCGCATCGACGACGTGATCGTCTTCCACAAGCTGGCGAAGGACGAGATCAAGCAGATCGTCGAGCTGCTGCTGCTGCGGATTCGCGAGTCTTTGGCGGAGCGCGAGCTGCAACTGGAGCTGACGGAGGAGGCGAAGGACCTGCTCGTCGAGAAGGGCTGGGACCCGGGCATGGGCGCCCGCCCGCTGCGCCGGGCGATCCAGCGCTACATCGAGGATCCGCTGGCCGACTTCGTGCTGCGGTCCGAGCTGATGCCGGGCGGGATCGTGATGGTCGACAGAGCGCCCGAGGGCGACGACCGCGAGGTCTCGATCGAGATCATCGCGCCGAAGACGCCGGTCGGCGTTGGGGCCGCGAAGGGCTCGGACGACGACGGCGACGCCGATTCGGATGGCGCTCCGTCCGAAACGCCGGCTGAGTAGCGCGGCGTTCAACGATTGCATCGAGAGGGCGGCCAATCGGCCGCCCTTTCTGATGTGTGCGGGATTGGGTCCCTCATGGGGACCCTGATCCGCGCAGCTCTCGGCTAGCGTGTGATCCGTGACCGAGCCGGTCGAGATCAGAGTGCGGGACGACGGGCCGTACAAGGTGACGGGCCGGGTGCGGCTGGTCGACCCGGAGGGGAACGAGATTACGTTCGACTCCGAGCGTCCGCTGGTGCTCTGTCGCTGCGGGCACTCGCGCACGAAGCCGTTCTGCGACAAGGCACACCGCGAGACGGGCTTCTCGTCGTGCGTGCGGGCGGCTGCGGGACTCGGCGGCTGACGCGCGGCGGACGGACTGCGTTTCAGGCACGCAAGCTGGCCAGCCAGCCAACTGGCGCGTGGGTGCTGGTACGCCCGTAGCATCGGCACATGGCCGTTTCCTCAAAGCCCCGCAGACGCAAGGCGCCCGCCCAGGCACGCCCGCTCACCCACCGCTCCGCCAGGGAGCTCGCCGCTGCGATCCGCGCCGGCGAGACGAGCGCGCGCGAGGTGGTCGAGGCACACGTCGCGCTGCTCCGCCGTGTCAACCCGACGCTGAACGCGGTCGTCGCCGACCGCTACGACGCCGCATTCGCAGAGGCTGACGCCGCCGACGCGCGCGTCGCGGCAGCCGAGGATCCCGCCACGCTGCCGCCGCTGCTCGGCGTGCCGTGCACGATCAAGGAGTCGATTGCGCTTGCCGGCATGCCGAACTCCGCCGGACTCGTAGCCCGTGCGGCTGTCCGCGCGACGGAGAGCGCGCCGGCTGCCCAGCGGCTCGTCGACGCCGGCGCGATCCCGCTCGGCGTGACGAACACGTCCGAGCTGTGCATGTGGATCGAGTCCGACAACCGGCTCTACGGCCGTACGAGCAACGCGTACGACAGCAGCCGCATCGCCGGCGGCTCCTCAGGCGGCGAGGGCGCGGCAGTCGGCAGCGGCGGCTCGCCGGTCGGGCTTGGGTCCGACGTCGGCGGCTCGATCCGTGGCCCGGCCTTCTTCAACGGCGTCTTCGGGCACAAGCCGTCGCTCGGGCTGGTGCCGATGACCGCGACGTATCCGCCGGCGAGCGGCGAGATCACGCGGATGGTCGCCAACGGCCCGCTCGTGCGGCGCGCGGAGGACCTGATGCCCGTGCTGCGGCTGCTGTCCGGGCCCGACGGCGTCGATCCCGTATTGCACGAGGATCCGCAGCTGGGCGACCCGGGCGCGGTCAAGCTGCGCGGGCTGCGCGTGCTGATCAGCGACGAGGCGTTCAACCGGCCGATCTCGCCGGAGCTGCTGGGCGCGCGCGAGCAGGCTGCCGGAGCGCTCGCGGCGGCGGGGGCGGTAGTTGAGCGCATCTCGATGCGCAAGATGCGCAATCCGTACGAGCCGTTCCTCACCTCGCTCGGCGACGGTGACGTCGGTCTGCATGAGCTGATCGTCGGCGAGGGCGCAGACCCAGTGACGCTGCGCGGACTGCTGAGCCGTCGGGGGCCGCACACGACGCCGACGCGCGTGCTGCTCGCAGCCGAGCGCCTGACCGCCCGCTCCTCGCCGCGCCGGGCGCAGCGCGCGATCGAGGCCGGGCGCGCCTTCGCCGCTGATGTCGCCACCACGATCGGCGACGGCGTGATGCTGCACCCGCCCTACCAGGGCGTTGCGCCGCGTCATGGCCGCACGGTCGGGCGCCTGTGGTGGGCGCAGCCGATGGCCGTCTTCAACCTCGCCGCCGTGCCCGTCACGCAGGTCCCGCTCGGGCTCGGGCGGGAGGGCCTGCCGCTCGGCGTCCAGGTCGCTGCCGCGCCGGGCCGCGACCACGTCTCGATCGCGGTCGCGGTCGAGCTCGAGCGCGTCTTCGGCGGCTGGGTGCCGCCGGTCGGCGCCTGAGCGTTCGCGCGCACGAGCCGCCGCGCGGCACCGGGCAACCCCTCGATGCCCTGCCGTTCGGATCGTTCGGGCGGCGGCGCCGAACCGTCCTCGCCCGCACGTACCCTCGATCCTCCGATGGCGCGCGCGACCTCGATCCACATCTGCTCTGACTGCGGGCACGAGACACCCCGCTGGCACGGCCAGTGCCCCGGCTGCGGGGCGTGGAACACGCTCGTCGAGGAAGCGGTCGCGCGACCGGTTACAAGAGGCCGACGCGGCGCCGGCGGACCCGCGGCCGCTGGCCAGGCAGTGACGCCCGTCGCGCTCGGAGAGGTCCAGGCAGCCGACGTCGCACGCCTG
Organism: Conexibacter sp.; assembly: GCA_036009645.1. Taxonomy (GTDB): domain Bacteria; phylum Actinomycetota; class Thermoleophilia; order Solirubrobacterales; family Solirubrobacteraceae; genus Conexibacter. Next base: position 33,914 of record DASYLH010000022.1, on the reverse strand, counting down.
TCGACCGGCATCGGCGAGCTCGACCGCGTGCTCGGCGGCGGCGTCGTGCCTGGCTCACTCGTCCTGATCGGTGGCTCGCCCGGGATCGGCAAGTCGACGCTCACGACGATGGCGCTCGCGAACCTCGCCGGCGCGGGGCGCAGAACCCTCTATGTATCGGCCGAGGAGTCGGCCGCGCAGATCAAGCTGCGGGCCGAGCGGCTTCCGGGCGGCCACGCCCTGCGGATCCCGACGATCGCCGAGACGGACCTCTCGACGGTGCTCGCGACGCTGGAGCGCGAGCGTCCCGACGTTTGCGTCGTCGACTCGGTGCAGACGCTGCACGCGTCCACCCTCAGCGGCGCCCCCGGCTCGGTCGGGCAGGTGCGCGAGGTCGCGGGCGAGATCATGCGCGTCGCCAAGGTGCACGGGATCGCCGTACTGCTCGTCGGCCACGTGACGAAGGAGGGCGCGCTCGCCGGCCCACGCGTGCTCGAGCACCTGGTCGACTGCGTACTGCAGTTCGAGGGCGAGCGCGAGCGCACCTATCGCACGCTGCGCGCGCTCAAGAACCGCTTCGGCTCCACCAGCGAGGCCGGCGTCTTCGAGATGCGTCAGGACGGGCTCGTCGAGGTGCTCGACGCCTCTGCGCGCTTCGTCGGCGAGGCCACGCGTGCGCCCGGCTCCGTCGTGCTCGCCGCGATGGAGGGCTCGCGGCCGCTGCTCGTGGAGGTGCAGGCGCTCGTGTCCGAGTCGGACTTGGAGATCCCTCGGCGGGTCGTCTCCGGCATCGACCGCAACCGCCTCGCGCTCGTGCTGGCCGTGCTCGCGCGCCACGGCGGCGTCGGCGTCGGCAGCTCCGACGTGTTCGTGAACGTCGTCGGCGGCGTGCGCGTCGATGAGCCTGGCGCTGACCTCGCCGTTGCGCTGGCGGTCGCGAGCGCCGCGCGCGGCGTCGCCCTGACCGGCTCGCACGAGGATCCACAACGCGCCGGCGAGGACGCCCCGCCACTCGCCTGCTTCGGCGAGCTCGGCCTGACTGGGGAGTTGCGCAGCGTCGCGCACGCCGAGCGTCGGATCGCGGAGGCGCGCAAGTTCGGACTCGCCTCGGTCGTCTCGCCCGAGGCCGGGACGCTGCGTGCGGCGCTACGGCCGCTGCGCGCGCGAGAGCGGACACCGGCGGAGCGTCCGGTCGCCGCGTTCTGAACAGCCGCGTTCGGGTAATCGCGCAGACTTCGTCGCGAGCCGCTGAGAAATCCCTGCGCGTTTGCCGAAAATCACAGGAAAACCCGGTAGAATGGGCTTCGTATGGCGCCACGCACCGGGGAAGAGCTCAAAGAGGAGCTCGAGTCTCGCCAAGAGCCCCGGCTCGTCAAGGCGCTCGAGATGGTCGCCCCCGGGACGGCGCTGCGCGAGGGGATCGACAACATCGTCCACGCCCGTACCGGCGGTCTGATCGTCGTCGGCGACGCGGACGACCTCGCCTTCCTCTTCTCCGGCGGGCTCAAGCTCGACATCGACTACACGCCCGCCTTCCTCTACCAGCTGGCGAAGATGGACGGCGCGCTCGTGCTCAGCACGAACGCGACGAAGATCGTGTGGGGCAACGTCCAGCTGACGCCGGACCCGACGATCCTCACGCTCGAGACCGGTACGCGCCACCGCACCGCGGAGCGCATCAGCAAGCAGACCGAGGCGCTCGTGATCGCGATCTCCCAGCGCCGCGAGGTCGTCTCGCTCTACGTCGACGGCGCCAAGTACATCCTCGAGGACATCCCCGTCGTGCTTGCGAAGGCCAACCAGGCGCTCGCGACGCTCGACAAGTACCGCAGCCGCCTCGACCAGGTCTCGACGCGCCTGACCGCACTCGAGTTCGAGGGCGGCACGACGCTGCACGACGTGCTCACCGTGCTCCAGCGCGCCGAGCTCGTCACGCGCATGGGCGTCGAGATCGAGCGCTACATCGTCGAGCTCGGCACCGAGGGCCGCCTGATCGAGATGCAGCTCGACGAGACGATGGTCGGCGTCGCCGGCGACAAGGCCGCGCTCGTGCGCGACTACCTGGCCGACGACACGGACGAGCGCTTCGCCGACGCGTTCGACCAGCTCGTGCGCCTGCCGCACCAGGACCTGCTCGACTTCGGGCGGCTCTCCGAGCTGCTCGGCTACGACCGCAAGGTCAACACACTCGACTTTCCCATCTCGCCGCGGGGCTACCGGATTCTCGGTCGTATCCCGCGTCTTCCACGGCTCGTCGTGCAGCGCATCGTGGAGGAGTTCGGCGGGCTGGAGGAGCTGCTGGCAGCCGGCGACGGTGAGTTGGAGACCGTCGAGGGCGTCGGTGAGATTCGGGCGAAGGACATCCGCGAGGGCCTTCGTCGTCAGCAGGAGATCAACCTCGTGGACCGCTACCTGCAGACCTGACCATCGGGGGGCTGCAGGGCGGCCCGCTTGGAGAAGGAGGCCATCATCACCGAATTGACCGAAGAGCAGATCGAGGACCTGGAGATCGTCGTCGAGCTCGAGCACATCGAGTTCGAGATCGGCGACAACGTCGTCTACCCCCATCACGGCGCGGGGCAGGTTCTCAAGAAGGAGCAGAAGGACGTGCTCGGCGAGGTACGCGAGTACCTCACGATCAAGATCCTCCACAACGACATGACCGTCATGGTCCCCACGGAGAATGCCGCGATAGCGGGCCTCCGTCGCGTGATCGACGAGGAGACTGTGAAGAGAGTCCTCGCCGTCCTCCAGGACGAATGCTCGGACATGCCGAAGAACTGGAACCGGCGCTTCAAGCACAACCGCGACAAGATCAAGACGGGCGACATTTACGAGCTCGCCGAGGTCGTGCGCAACCTCGCCATCCGAGAGGCGGAGAAGGGCCTGTCGACTGGCGAGAAGCAGATGTTCACGCGGGCGAAGAAGATCCTCGCCTCGGAGCTGATGTATGCGCTGGAGATGGGCGAGGACGAGGCCGAGGAGCACCTCGACGACCTGCTCGCCAACTCCGCCGACAGCCAGGTGACGGTCGCCGCCAAGTAGCGCTCGAGGTCGAGGAAGCAGAGATGGCGGTCGCCCTGCTCGTGGCCGCTGGTCGTGGCGAACGCCTTGGTGCCGAGGGGCCCAAGGCGTTCGTCGTGCTGGCGGGCCGCGCGATGCTGGAGTGGAGCCTCGACGCACTGCGGCTCGTGCCGGCGGTCGAGCGCATCGTCGTCGCGCTGCCTGCCGGGGCGCGCGCGCCGGACGGGACGATCGGCGTGACGGGCGGCGCCGAGCGCTCGCACTCGGTACGGGCCGCGCTGGAGGCTGCAGGCGCGCTGCCGGATGACGAGCCGGTGATCGTGCACGACGCGGCCCGTCCGCTCGCGACTCCCGAGCTGTTCGAGCGCGCGCTTGGGGCGCTCGCCGCGCGCGGCTGTGATGCGGTGGTGGCGGCCGCGCGCGTGACCGACACGATCAAGCGCGCGCCGGGCGAGGACCTGCGAGTGACCGAGACGCTCGACCGCAGTGTGCTGTGGGCCGTGCAGACGCCGCAGGTGTTCCGCCGCGACGCGCTCGCTCGCGCACTCGCCCAGCCGGACGAGGTGCTCGCTGCTGCCACCGACGACGCCGGGCTCGTCGAGCAGGCGGGCGGTCGGGTCCACGTCGTAGAGTCCCCGGCCGAGAACCTGAAGGTCACGACCCCCGTCGACCTCCAGCTCGCCGAGCTGCTCCTGCGAGAACGCCTCTAGATGCTGACCGACTACCACGTCCACCTTCGCCCCGACGGCGCCGGCACGCCCGCCGCCGACTACTTCACGCCCGCCAACGTCGCGCGCTACCGCGAGGCGGCCGACGAGCGAGGAATCGCCGAACTGGGGGCGTCCGAGCACGTCTATCGCTTCCGCCAGGCGCTCGACGTGTGGCAGCACCCGTTCTGGCGCGAGAACGCCGTCGACGACATCGACCAGTACGTCGACTTCGCCCGCGAGCAAGGCCTGAGAGTCGGCGTCGAGGCCGACTTCGTGCCCGGCCGCGAGGACCGCATGGCGTCGCTGCTCGAAGGCCGCAACTGGGACTACGTGATCGGCTCGGTGCACTTCGTCGGCGACGAGGCGGTCGACCATCCCGACTGGGACATCTGGTCGGCGCGGTCGGTGGACCCGGAGAAGGTCTGGCGGCGCTACTTCGAGTGGCTCGGGGAGGCGGCGCGCAGCGGGCTGTTCGACATCCTCGCCCATCCCGATCTCGTGAAGGTGTGGGGCGGTGAGCGGCCGCGCCCCGAGGGCGACCTGCGTCGCTTCTACGAGCTGGCGATCGAGGGGATCGCCGAGTCGGGCATCGCGGTCGAGGTGTCGACCGCCGGCCTGCGTAAGCCGGTCGGCGAGCGCTACCCCTCGGACGCGTTCCTCGCGATGTGCCTGGACGCCGGCTGCCAGATCGCGCTCAACAGCGACGCTCACTACCCGAGACACGTCGGCTTCGAGTACGAATCGACGATCGCGTGGCTCGCCGAGCAGGGCGTGCGCGAGCTGTGCGTGTTCGAGGGCCGCGAGCGGCGGCTGGAGCCGATCGGGTGACGCGTTGATCGCCACGGGCATCGGCTGGGACGTCCACAGACTCGTCCCGGGCCGTCCGCTGGTCCTCGGTGGCGTGAAGATCGAGAGCGAGCTGGGGCTCGACGGCCACTCCGACGCCGACGTCCTGACGCACGCGGTCATCGACGCCTTGCTGGGCGCGATCGGGGTCGGCGACATCGGCGAGCACTTCCCCGACACCGACGAGGAGTGGCGCGGGGCGGACTCGCTCGTGCTGCTGCGCCACGTCGACGCACTGCTGGGCGAGCGCGGCGCGGCGGTCGTCAATGTTGACGCGACGATCATGCTGGAGCGGCCGAAGCTGCTCGATCACAAGCCGGCGATGCGGGCAAACCTCGCGGAGGTGCTCGGACTCGGACCCGACCGCGTGAACGTGAAGGCGACGCGCGGCGAGGGCATGGGCTTCGTCGGTCGCGTCGAAGGCGCTGCGGCGCTCGCGATCGCGACGATCGAGCTGCCCGGCGTCGCTGTCTGAGCCGCCGTCCGGTCGCGACTCGATATACCGGCGCGGTAGGGTCTTCCGCCGTGCGCCAGATCCAGCTCCACGACACCAGAAGCGGGCAGCTGCAGCCGCTCGAGCCGCGCGACCCGGCTCGCGTCTCGATGTACGCGTGCGGGCCGACCGTCTACGGACGGATCCACGTCGGCAACGCGCGCCCGTACGTCGTCTTCTCGCTGCTGAAGCGCTTCCTCGCGCACGAGGGCTACGACGTGACGTTCGTCGCAAACGTCACCGACGTCAACGACAAGATCTACGACGCTGCGCGAGCGGCTGGCGTACCGAGCGAGCAGTTGGCGCGGGACATGACCGCGGCGTACATGGCCGACACCGAGGCGCTCGGGCTGGGCCGTCCCGACCACGAGCCGCTCGCGAGCGAGACGATCGACGAGATCGTGGAGCTGATCCAGGCGCTGATCGACCGCGGCCACGCCTACGCCGCCGACGGCGACGTCTACTTCGACGTGCGCTCGTATCCGGAGTACGGCGAGCTGTCGCACCGCCAGGTCGACGACATGGACCAGGGCGAGGGAATCGAAGGGGCTTCGCTCAAGCGCGACCCGCTCGACTTCGCGCTCTGGAAGGCGCAGAAGGAGGGGGAGGACACGGCCTGGGACGCCCCGTGGGGACGCGGCCGCCCGGGTTGGCACATCGAGTGCTCGGCGATGGCCGAGGCGCTGCTCGGCGTTGGCTTCGACATCCACGGCGGTGGGTCTGACCTCGTCTTCCCGCACCACGAGAACGAGGCTGCGCAGACGGCGGCGGCGCGCGGAGCGCCGCTCACGCGCCTGTGGGTCCACAACGGGATGGTGCGGCTCGAGGGCGAGAAGATGGCGAAGTCGGTCGGGAACATCTTCCTGCTGCACGAGGTGCTCGCCGCGCACGGTCGCGACGCGCTGATCGCCTACTTCTGCGGCGGCCACTACCGCCAGCCGATCGCCTACTCCGAGGAGCGCCTCGGAGAGGCAGCGCGCAGCGTCGAGCGGATCCGCGACGCGGGGCGGCGGCTCGTGCCGGGCCCGTCACCGGCCGAGCTGACACCGCTGCGCGAGACGTTCTTCGATGCGCTCGCGGACGACTTCAACACGCCGAGAGCGCTTGCCACGGTGTTCGACTGGGTGCGCGAGGCGAATCGCCGCAGCGAGACCGGCGTGGCTGTCGGCGACGCCGACCTGCGCGAGATGCTCGGCGTCTTCGCGCTCGACGCGCTGCTCGATGCCGATACGGCGGCTGGCGGACCGGACGCCGCCGCGCATGAGCTGCTGGAGCGGCGCGAGGCGGCTCGCGCCGCACGCGACTTCGCCGAGGCGGACCGCCTGCGCGACGAGCTCGCCGCGCTCGGCTGGGAGGTCCGCGACAGCGCGGGCGGCCCGACGCTCGTCCCGCGCGGCTGATGGCGAAGCCGGCTCCTCGACCCGGCCGCCGGCGCCCGGAGCGCGATGGCGCGAAGAGCGCCCGCCCGCGCCCCGAGCGCGATCGCTTGCGCCGGGAGCCTGCGGCAGCGGACCCGGCCACCGGACCGTCGGTCCTCTACGGCCGCAACGCCGTGCACGAGGCGCTGCGGGGCCCGCGCGCAGTGCGGCAGGTGCGGGCGACGGAGCGGGCAGCTCGCGAGCCGTGGTTGCGCAGCGTCTCGGTGCAGACCGTGGCGGCGGAGGAGATCGAGCGCCGGTGCGGCTCGACCGACCACCAGGGGATCTGCGCCGAGGTCGAGGAGTACCGCTACGCCGACGCCGACACGCTGCTGGCGGCGCCCGATGGGCTGATCGTCGCGCTCGACGAGATCCAGGACCCGCAGAACCTCGGTGCGATCTGTCGCACGGCCGAGTGCGCCGGCGCGACCGGCGTCGTGATCCCGGAGCGGCGCAGCGCCGAGGTGACGCCTGCTGTCTGCAAGGCGTCGGCGGGCGCGGTCGAGCATCTCGCGATCGCGCGCGTGCGCAACCTCGCTGACTTCCTGCTCGAAGCGAGTAGAGCGGGCGCCTGGAGCTATGGCGCCGCCGGTGACGCCCGCGTCGGCTACGCGCAGCCGGACTACCGCGGCAAGGTCGTGCTCGTGATGGGCTCGGAGGGGAGTGGGCTGCGCCCGCGCGTCGCGAGATCGTGTGACGAGCTGATCGCGCTGCCGCTGCGTGGCCGTATCGGCTCGCTCAACGTCAGCGCCGCCGCCGCGGCGCTGCTCTACGAGATCACGCGCAACCGCACGGCGTCGCGCTGAAGCCTGCTGGGCATGTGTCGCAGGGCGACATCAGGGCAAGACGCTTGCCGCAACCGCCCGTGCGACGGGCGATTCCTGCTGTTGCACACGAACTTGCGGATCCCCCTTGACACGGGGTCCATAACTTGGCAAGCTGCCGGCCTCATAAGGGTGGACTTGAGCTTGAGGCTCATTCCATCCGACTCATATACGTGATCGGTGCGGCGCCTGGGGAGGTAAAGCGTCACGAAGCGACGGGTTGCGGTCTCCGCGACCCTCGAAAGGACTTCTCGTGGCTCGAATCTCCCAGAACTCTCAGTCTCAGCTTCCGCTTGAGGATGGGTTCCTCATCGCCCTTGCCAAGCAGGGCAATCCCGATGCGTATGACCGCCTGGTTCGCCGCTACTACGGGTTCGTTCGCCTCAAGGCGTCCTCCTACTTCCTCGCCGGCGGCGACAGCGACGACCTCATCCAGGAAGGCCTCGTCGGCCTCTACAAGGCGATCCGCGACTACCGCACCGATCGCGAGTCGAGCTTCCGCAATTTCGCGGAGCTGTGCATCACGCGCCAGATCATCACGGCCGTGAAGACCGCCACCCGCAACAAGCACACGCCGCTGAACCAGTACCTCTCATTCTCGTCGTCGCCGTCCAGTGCAGCGGGTGAGGGCGAGCCCACCCTCGACGAGGTGATTCCGGGCCCGAGCGTCAACGATCCGGTCAACCAGGTGATCAGCTCGGAGGAGCTGCAGGCGCTCGTCGCCTGCCTTTCCACCGTCCTGTCGGAGCTCGAGTCGCGCGTGCTGTCGCTGTACCTCGACGGTCACTCTTACGAGGACGTCGGCAAGCGGCTCGACTGCGACACGAAGACGGTCGACAACGCGCTCCAGCGCGTGAAGCGCAAGGTCGGCACGCACCTGGCAGCGCGCAACGTGATGCTTTAGCCCGCCTTCAGGGCGGTCAGACTAGGATCCGCGGCGTGTCCGTCGTCCTGCTTGTCGTGCTGGTCGTCCTCGGCGTGCTGCTGCTGCTCGCGCTCATCGGAGCCGCGATGGCCTCGCGCCGCAACGCGCTCGGTGCGATCGCGTTCGAGCAGAGCCTCGCCACCGTCGACCGCCAGCTCGCTGGCGCCGTCGCCGCCGACCACGGCTGGGAGCGGGGGGCGCTCGAAGCAAGCGCGCGCAGCGCCTTCGTCGAGAAGCGTCCGGACACGCGCATCGCCGAGCTGTCGCTGGTGGGGATTGTCGACGAGCCGGGCACCGATCAAGACCTCGCGATCTTCCTCGTCGTCGCCGCAGATGGCGCCGAGAGCCGCCTGACGCTTGGTCGCCGCGACGGCGCCTGGTACGCCGCGGCGCTCGAGGACCAGCGCTAGGAACTCGATGACGGCGGCGCCGACCGCGGGTGGGGATGCGGGTCCGCCGCACGTCGCGCGGCTGCTGATTTCATGTCCCGACCGGCCGGGCATCGTCGCGGCCGTCTCGCGCTTCCTGTTCGAGCACGGCGCGAACATCCTCGACGCCGATCAGCACTCGACCGACCCGGCGGGCGGCACGTTCTTCATGCGCATGGCCTTCCACCTCGACGGGCTTGACCTGGACCGTGCCGAGCTGGAGCAGGCGTTCGCGGCAGCCGTCGCCGAGCCGTTCGCGATGGAGTGGTCGATCGCCTACGCGGCCGATCGCAAGCGCGTCGCGATCCTCGTCTCGCGCGAGGACCACTGCCTGCTCGACCTGTTGTGGCGCTGGCGCAGCCGCGAGCTTGACGCCAACGTCGGCCTCGTGCTCTCCAACCACCGCACGGTCGAGGACGACGCCGCGCGCTTCGGGGTGCCGTTCGTGCATATCCCCGTGGCGCCCGAGACGAAGCCGCAGGCCGAGGCGGCGATGCTCGAGCACCTGACCGGCCACTTCGACTTGGTGGTGCTCGCGCGCTACATGCAGATCCTGTCGGGCGACTTCCTGACCGCCGTCGGCGCACCGATCGTGAACATCCACCACTCGTTCCTGCCCGCGTTCGCCGGTGCGGACCCCTACCGCCGCGCGAGCGAGCGCGGCGTGAAGATCATCGGCGCGACCGCGCACTACGTGACGGAGGACCTCGACGCCGGTCCGATCATCGAGCAGGATGTCGTGCGCGTGAGCCATCGCGACGACGTTGACGCGCTTGTGCGACTCGGTCGCGACGTCGAGCGCACGGTGCTCGCCCGCGCGGTCCAGCGCCATCTCGAAGATCGCGTGCTCGTGCACGAGAACCGCACGGTCGTCTTTTGATCGGGCACCATTGAGTGTGCGATGGCCTATCGCCTGAGCATCGCGGACGAAGTCCCGAGCAGCGTGCGGACTTGCGCACGCGAGCAACTTGCGGGCGCGATCGAGCGGCTCCAACGCGCGGACGAAGATCCCGTCAAGGCAGTCCACGAGGCGCGCAAGCACCTCAAGAAGACGCGCGCGCTGCTGCGGCTCGTGCGCCCGGCGCTCGGCAAGCCCGCCTACCGGCGCGAGAACGACACGCTGCGCGACGCCGGCCTCGCGCTCTCCGGCACGCGCGACGCCGACGTGCTCGTACAGACCGTCGGCAAGCTGGCTGACCACGCGGCGGGGCGTCTGCCGGCTGACACCTTCGACCAGTTGCGCGACGCGCTCGCCGCGCAAGCCGCGGTGGCACGGAGCGTCGCCGACGGCGAGCCGGTCCCTGAGCTGGCGAACGTGATCGAGCTGCTGCAAGCCGCCGAGCTCCGCGTCGAGGCATGGCCGCTGGACGAAGCCAACTGGGAGACGGTGCTCGCCGGCGTCGCACGGGCCTACTCGCGCGGCCGCGATGCCTTCGCCGTCGCACGCGGCACGCCTGAGCCGGAGCTGCTGCACGCCTGGCGCAAGCGCGCGAAGGACCTCTGGTACCACCAGCGCCTGCTTGCGCCCGCCTGGCCCGATGTGCTCGGCGCCCAAGCCGAGGCGGCACACACACTCACGGAGCTGCTCGGCGACGACCACGACCTCGCCGTGTTGGCCGCCCGCCTCTCCGACGACACACCGTCGCTCCCACCGGTGGTCGACGCCGACCGCGCTGCGCTGCTCACGCTCGTCGAGCATCGCAGTGACGAGCTGCGCACCGCCGCCACACAGCTCGGCCACCGCATCTACGCCGAGGCGCCGAAGGCCTTCACTCGCCGCCTCACCCGCTATGTCCAGGTCGCGGTCGAGGAGGCACAGATCGGCGTGGACCCAGCCTGACGCCCCGTTAGCATCTGGAGCATGCAGCTTCCCGGAGCGGATCTCGTCGAGCAGGGCATCAGCGATTTGCGTGCACGCCGCGAGACGCAGGAGGCACTGCTCGTGTCGATCGGCTTCCCACGCCTGCGCATGCTCGGGATCGACGTCCCCGAGCCAATTGCGACCCCGGAGCATCGGCTCTACGCGCTGCTCGCTCGTGACGATGTCGATGCGGCCCATGGCCGGTACAACGCTCTGCTGCGGCGCTTGGTGAGTTACGAGCGCGCCGCTGCCGTCACGGCTCGTTGACGTGCGCAGGCTTGCCGACGCGGAGCGCATCGACAAGCTGCTCCGTGCGCTTGGGAAGGAGGCACGCGAGGAGACACGCCTCTATCTGGTGGGCGGCGCCACCATGGTGCTCAACGGCTTGCGCGGCACCACGGTCGACGTTGACCTCCGCATCGAGCCGGAGCGAGACGATCTCCTCCGAGCGATCGCTCGTCTGAAAGAGGAGCTGGAGGTGAACGTCGAGCTCGCCTCGCCGAGTGACTTCGTGCCAGTGCCAGAGGGTCGCTATCCGGCCATCGATCCGGCGACGTTTCGGCGTGCCGCCGAAGAGGCGTTCGGGAAGGACTGACACGGATGAGACCCGTCTGGCTCGCCGCCGCGGCACTGCTGCTGGCCTATGTGATCTGGCGCCGTCGCAGGCTCGAGCCGACACTGCTCGTCGGCGGTGGGCTCGCCGCAGTCGCGATGGGGGCCTACGGCTTCGGCCTGTTCGAGTTGCCGAACCTCGACACGCTGTTGCAGGACGTCGGCTCGACGCTCGGCGCGTGGACGTACCTGCTGGTCGGCATGCTGTGCTTCCTCGAGAGCGGGGCGTTCGTCGGGCTGCTGATCCCGGGGGAGACGGCGATCGTGGTCGGCGGCTTCGTCGCCGGCCAGGGCGAGATCGATGTGATCCTGCTGATCGCGATCGCTTGGTTCACAGCGGTCGCGGGCGACCTCGTCAGCTTCGGCCTCGGCCGTCGGCTCGGACGCGAGTTCCTCGTCGAGCACGGCTCGAAGGTGCAGATCACCGAGCAGCGGATCGAGCAGGTCGAGCACTTCTACGACCGTCACGGCGGCAAGGCGGTCTTCCTCGGGCGCTGGGTCGGGCTCGTGCGCGCCGTCTCGCCGTTCCTTGCCGGCTCCTCTGGGATGCCGCTGCGGCGCTTCCTTCCGTACGACGTTCTCGCCGCGGGCGGGATGGTGACGGTCTTCGCGCTGCTCGGTTACATCTTCTGGCACTCGCTCGACAAGGTGCTGGAGATCGCGAGAAAGGGCCTGCTGGCGCTGGGAATCACGATCGCGTTCGTCGTCGGGCTCGTCGCCGCGGTGCAGTGGCTGCGCAAGCAGGAGAACCGCCGGAAGCTGGAGGCGTGGTTCGCCGCACACGAGCGCACGCCGGTGCTCGGGCTGGCGATCCGCGGCGGTCGCGTCGCCGGCCACCGCCTCGCGCGGCCGGCGCGCTTCGTCTGGGACCGCCTCACTCCTGGCCAGCTCGGGCTGGAGCTGACGACGCTGCTGTCAGTCGCGGCCGTCGGCAGCTTCGTCTTCTTCGGCTACTTGATCGCGATCGAGCCCGTCACCGAGCTGACGGCCGGCGACCGCCGCGGCGTGCGCTGGTCGAACGCGCTGCAGACCCCCTGGCTGACGGACCTCGCGAAAGTGCTCACGCATCTCGGAGCGCTGCCCGTCGCGGGCGGCGCGCTCGTCGTCACGGCGCTTGTGCTGATGTGGAGACGCCACGGGCGGGAGGGGCTCGCACTTATCGGCGGGTTGGCGCTCACGTTTGCGGGCGTGCACATCACGAAGGCGGCGTTCGGGCGCCCCCGCCCGCTCGACCCGCTCGTCGACGCTGCGGGATCCGCCTACCCCTCAGGCCACGCGGCCTACGCGGTCTGCTGGGTCGCGATCGCTGTCGCGCTGCGTCACGCCTTCCCGCAGCTGGCGGTGCGCGCGGGCCTGCTGATCGCGGGGATCGCTATCGCCGTCGTGGTCGGGCTCACGCGCATCTACCTGCGTGCTCACTGGTTCTCGGACGTCGCCGGCGGCTGGGGGCTCGCGGCGGCCTGCTTCGCGCTCGCCGGGATGGTCGCGCTCATCGCCGGCTACCTGCGCGGCGGCGGCGACGACGCCCGCGCGGGCGAGGCGCTCAGCGCGCGCTGAGCGTGCGCCGCAGCAGCAGGCCGCAGACGACCGCGAACACGGCGGCGAGGAACGGGATGAAGCCACCGACCACGCCGGCGATCGCGAGCACGATGCCGACGACGGCGATCACGCCGAGGCCGCCGGTCGCGATGGTGAGGCGGTAGGCGCGCTGTTCGCGCTGGCGGCGTGAGAGACGGGAGGGGGAACGACGTTCGAGATCAGCCATGTGGACCATCATGGCAGGCCCACCGCTCGTCGCCGGCCGGCGCGTCGCCGCGCCAACCGCTACGAATACCGCGATGGCGCACGCAATCGAGGTCGACGGCCTCACGAAGCGCTTCGGCGCGCACACGGCCGTTGAGGATCTCTCCTTCTCCGTCTCAGCCGGACGCGTCGTCGGCTTCCTTGGCCCCAACGGAGCCGGCAAGACGACAACGCTGCGGGCATTGCTCGGGCTGATCAACCCGAGCGACGGCACCGCGACGATCGACGGTCGCCCCTACGTCGAGCTGGAGGACCCGACCGGCACCGTCGGCGCGCTGCTCGACGGCGGCATGCTGCATCCCGGCCGCAATGGCCGCAACCATCTGCGCACGCTTGCGCGGGCGGCGGGGATCGGCGACGCACGCGTCGATGAGCTGCTGCAGCTGGTCGAGCTGAGCGCTGACAGCCGTCGCCGCACAAAGGGCTACTCGCTCGGCATGCGTCAACGGCTCGGGCTCGCCGCCGCGCTGCTCGGCGATCCGCGCGTGCTCGTGCTCGACGAGCCGGCGAACGGCCTCGACCCGCAGGGGATCCGCTGGCTGCGCGACTTCCTGCGCTCGCTCGCGGCGGAGGGCCGCGCGGTGCTCGTCTCCAGCCACGTGCTGAGCGAGGTCGCGCAGACCGCCGACGAGGTCGTCGTGATCCATCGCGGGCGCTCCGTCGCGCAGGCGCCGCTGAGCGAGCTGATGGCACAGCGCAGTGGCGGCGTCCGCGTCGCCGGACCCGATGTCGCCCGGCTCGGCGAGCTGCTGCGCGCCGACGGCGCGACCGTCCAGGCAGCCGCCGACGGCGACGGGTCGATCCTCGTCAGCGACCGCAGCGGCGAGCAGATCGGCCGGGCGATCGCGGCGAACGGGATCGTCATCTCGGAACTGTCGCCGCTTGTCCAGTCGCTCGAGGAGGTCTTCTTCGAGCTGACCGACGGTGCGGGGGAGGGGCCGGCGTGAGGAACGCGCTGTCGAGCGAGCTGCTGAAGCTGCGCACCACGCGGACGTTCTTCGCGTTGACGGTCAGCGCGGTCCTGCTGATCGGCGGCATCTCCGCGCTGGGGGCCGCGCTCGGCACCTGGAAGAACGGCGTCGAGCCCGGGTACGACCTCGTCGGCGTCGCGACGTTCGTGGAGCTGTTCACGCTCGTGCTCGGGGTCCTCGCCGTCAGCACCGAGTTCCGCCACGGGACGATCACACCGACGCTGCTGACGGTCCCGAGCCGCGGTCGCGTCGTCACCGCCAAGCTGCTGGCGCACATGCTCGCCGGACTGGTGCTCGGCCTGCTCGTCGTGCTGCTGAACATCGTGCTCGTCGAGGCGATCCTGTCCATACGCGGGATCGAGAGCGGCACCTCGATCGCAGACGCACTGGGCTGGGCTGCCGGCTACGGCGCCGCGGGCGCGCTGTTCGCGGGGATCGGCGTCGGCGTCGGGACGATCGTGCGCAACCAGGTCGGCGCGCTCGTCGGCGCGCTCACGTGGCTGTTCGTCGCCGAGAGCTTGCTGGCGTTGGTGCCCGGGGTGCGCGACGCGGTCGCGACCTATGGGCTCGCCGCGCTCTCGACCGGTCTCACCGCGCCGGCGGACGGCGACGCCGACGCGCTCGCGCAGGTGCCGGCGGGCCTCGTCCTTGTCGGCTACGCGGTGCTGCTCGCGGTCGCAGGAGCGGTGCTGCTGCGACGCCGCGACGTCACCACCTGAGCCGGGGGACCCGCCTGCGGCAGGCGGCGCAACCCTGTGAGCGCACTATTAGACTTCGGCAGGTGAGCTGGTTTGCGGTTCCACGCGGCTGGGTCGAGAACTTCGGCGACATCGCCCGCTTCACGGCACAGTGCTTCCGAGAGGTGTACGGCGGTCGCGTCTTCCGCTTCTTCGGCGAGGCGCTGCGCCAGTCCGGGCTGCTGATCCTCTCCTCGACGCTCGTCATCTGGGGTCTGGTGTTCATCATCGGCCTGCAGTGCGGGATCGAGGGTGCGTATTTCACCCGCGCGGCCGGCACGCCGGCGTACTCAGGCGTCTTCACCGCCTGGTGCGACCTGCGCGAGCTCGTCCCGTACGCCTTCGGCTACATGATGGCCGCGAAGGTCGGGACCGGCATCGTCGCGGAGATCGGCTCGATGCGGATCACCGAGGAGATCGACGCGCTTGAGGTGATGGGCATCAGCTCGATGACGTTCCTGTGCGGGACGCGCCTGCTGGCCTCCTGGATGGTGCTGCCGTTCGTGTACGTCGGTGGCGTCGGAGCGGCGTTCATCGCGTCCTACCTCGCGGTGGTGATCCAGATCCACGAGGTGTCGCCGGGCGGCTACGACCTGATCTTCTGGGCGTTCCAGAATCCGACGGACCTGCTCTACAGCATGCTGAAGGGCGCCTTCATGGCGACGGGGATCGTCATCGTCGGCTGCTACTACGGCTACACGGCGGGTGGGGGACCCGTGGGCGTCGGCACCGCGACGGCGAAGTCGATGGTGCTGAACATCGTCTACGTGCACCTCATCGGCATGCTCGGAACCCAGCTGTTCTGGGGCGCCAACCCGCGCGCCCCGATCGGCGGTTGACCGACGCGGCTGGCCGCCGCGACCGCTCCGCTGACTAGCCTGCCCGGCCGTGCCGGCATGCGACGATGCGCAAGCGCGAGAGCCGCTCGGGCCTAGGACGCTCGTCGTCTGGGCGTGTGCGGCGATCCCCCTGCTCCTGCTGCTGCGCTTGTGGCAGGGCGACGCCTACTGGGAGTACTCCGACGGCGTCTACGCGCTGACGGGCCGGCTCGTGCTGCACGGCTCGGACCTCTACCGCGACGTGGCGGCGGCTCAGCCGCCTCCCGTCTACTACGCCGGCGCGGGAATCCTTGCGTTCGGCGACTCGGTCGCGGTACTGCGCGCTGGGCTCAGCGTCGTCGCCCTCGTCACGTCACTGCTCGTCCTGCTGTGCGTGTGGCGGCTCACAGGCTCGCGCCCCGCTGCCGTGATCGCCGGACTGCTGGCGCTCGTGACGCCGTGGGCGCTGCGCGAGCACGCACAGCTGGTGCCCGAGACATTCGCAGCGCCGCTCGTGCTGGGAGCGGCGCTGGCGGGCAGCCGCAGCGGGCGGGGCGCGACGGTCGCCGGTGCGCTGGCTGCACTCGTGGTCGCCTTCAAGCTCGCGTTCGTGCTGCCGGCGCTCGCCGTGCTGCTGGTAGCACGGCACCGCGGGAGGGCCTTGCTGGCTACGGCCGTCGTCGGCGGCTTGTTGGCGGTTGGCTTCCTGCTCGCCTTCGGCGGGCCGCTGCTCGACGGGGCCGTGCGCGCGCAGCGGCAGACGGGCACGTCCGGACTCCACTACGTCACTGGCTTGTGGGCGCAGGCCGGCTGGAACCTTGTGCCGCTGCTCGCGTGCGCGGCGCTTGCCTGGCCCGTCTGGCGAGTGGCGGCGTCGCAAGACCAGCGGGCGCTGTTGCGCACGCTCGCCGCCGCTGCCGCCGGCTCGCTCCTGCTGCTGCTCACGCTGTTCAAGCACGGCAGCTACCTGACGGTCGTGCTCGTCGCCGAGCCGCCGCTGCTGTGTCTCGCCGCTGCGGGTGTCGTGGCGGCCGTACGCGAGGGCGCGACCGGCCGCTTGGCGCTCGTGGGCGCCGCGGCCATGCTCGCGGCGGTCGAGGTCGGCTCGCTGCTCGCCAGCCCGGCAGACCCCAGTCTCTTCACGCGCCCGCTCGCCGCCTCGGGCCCGCGGTGGATGCTGTCGCCGACGCAGGTTCGACAGGCAGTCGTTGTGCGGCGAGCTTGCCCGTCCGGCGTCGCCTCGAGCGGGCCGCCGTACCTTGCGTTCGCGGCTGGTCGTCGCATCGCCGGCGACCAGCCGGATCAGTTCATCGTTGCGAACGCCGCGATCCTCGCCCGCTTTCGCCGCGCCGCCGAGCTCGATCAGCCCCGCTGTCCGTGATCCGGACAGGAGGGGTCATTGTGGTCACCAGACGGTGGTGCGCGCGTCGTAGCCGCGGATCGCCTCGTCGCGCGTAACGAGAGGCGCTCGCATTGCCTGTGCGGTCGCATAGATGAAGCGGTCGGCGGGGTCTCCGGGGAAGCCGCCACCATCGAGCATGCCCGCCGCAACCGCGACGTCGGCCGTGAGGGGATGCTGACGCACGCGCGCGGGCACGAGCGCCTGTCTGACCCATGCGCCGACGTCGCGGTCGAGCGAGATGCGTCTGCGCCGGACGAGCATTGCCAGCTCCCAGGCGCTGATGGCGGAGACGCCGATCGTCTCCGCCTCGTCGATCGCCCGGCGGGCGGCTCTCGAGAGTCGGGAGGGCTCGGCGAGCCACCACAGCCACGCGTGCGTGTCGAGGACGATCACGACTGCGCGTCCCACACGACGTCGAGCGGGGCGACCAGTTCGCTGTCGGAGACGTGGAAGGTGACGGAGCCGGCGAGCGGCTGCGGCTCGTCGATCGCGACGAGCCGCGCGACGGGGCGACCTCGCTTCGTCACGACGATTTCCTCGCCGGTGAGGGCGACGTCGTCGAGCAGGGCGAGGCAGCGGGCCTTGAACTGGCTGGCGGGGATGAGTTGCATGACCATGGTCACGTTATCATGGTCATAGGCGGTTGCGAGTGCGGTCATGAAGCACCGGAGGGCGCACGGGCGAGGGATTCGCCCCCTGGACGATCGATCCACGCGCTAGCCTCGCCGGATGATCGTCACCGACGCCGTCCGCGGCTACCTCGACACGACGCGTCCGCCCCCCGACACGCTGCTCTCTGAGATGCAGGCGCACGGCGCGCGAGAGCGGATCCCGATCCTCGACGCACAGAGCGGCGCGCTGCTGCACGTGCTCGCACGCGCGATCGGGGCACGCCGTGTCGTCGAGGTCGGCACGGCGATCGGCGTATCGACACTGGCCCTCGCGCGGGCGCTGCCAGCCGGGGGAGAGCTCGTCTCGTTCGAGATCGATCCGGAGCGGCATGCGGCCGCGCAGCGCTACCTGGACCGGGACGGGCTGGCAGCGGACGTGGACCTCCGGCTCCAAGACGCGCGCGCCGGACTCGCGGAGTTGACCGCCCCCTTCGACCTCGCGTTCCTCGACGGTGTGAAGGCTGAGTACGAGGACTACCTGGCGCTCGTCGTCCCCCTCCTGCGGCCCGGCGGGCTCGTCGCGGTCGACAACGTGCTGATGTCCGGCACGGTTGCGGAGAACCGCAGCGACGGCCACTGGACCGACGAGCAGATCGCGCGGGCGCGCGCATTCAACGAGCGCCTGCTCGACCACCCGCAGCTCGTCGCGACGATCACACCGGTCGGCGACGGGATCGCCCTCGCCGCGCGGCGCTGACGAGCTGCCTCAGCGGGCGGCCGCCGGGGGCTGCACCGGAGTCGGCGCCACAGTGTGGGCACGCTCGGGCCGCTCGCCGAGCGCCTCCGGCAGCAGCAGGCGCGAGCGGATCCCGAGCTTGTCGTACGTCGCCGCAAGGTGCGTCTCGATCGTCTTGACGGTCAGGAACAGCGACTGCGCGATCTGGCGGTTCGTCATGCCGCTCGCCGCCATCTCTGCGACTCGCCGCTCGCTCGGGGTGAGCGACTCGACGCCGATCGGTGTCCAACGGCGCACCTTCTCGCCGGTCGCCGCCAGCTCGTCGTAGGCCTGCTTCGCGACGCCGCCGGCGCCGCAGCGCCGCGCCAGCGTAAGTCCCTCGCGCAGCGGGATGCGGGCCTCAGATCGGCGATTCGTGTGCCGCAGTGCCATGCCGAGCTGGGTCAACAGGTACGACCGCGCGTACATCGCGGTGCGCTCGGAGACGATGTCCGTCGCCCGCTCGAGCATGGCGACGCCGTCCGCGCCGCCGACGGCTGTCGCCATCGCGCCGAGCGCGAACGCATGGGCTCTCGGCGCGCCCCAGCGCTCCGCGTGAGCGAGATCCGCGGCTGCCAGCTCGCACGCGCGCTCGCGCTCTCCGCAGGCGGTCAGCGCCATTGCCGCGAACCCGCCCGCCTGAACCATGACGCTGCCGCCGATTCCCCACCGCTGCTTGCGCTCGTGCAACTCGACGAGGTCGTCTGCGGCCTCGCGGAAGCGTCCCTGCCCAAACCGCACCACGCCGCGCGCGATCGACACGGTCATCAACCATGGGCTGTCCGGGATCGGTCCCTCAGCAAGGCCCGTCCTCGCGAGCTCCGCCGCGGCCGCATCGGTCTCGCCGCGGGCAGCGAGAATGAGCACGAGCCCCGGCGTCAGGATCAGCTCCGCGGCGATCAAGCCGCCGAGCCGCGCGACGCTGACGCTCTGCCGTGCGTCGGCCTCGGCAGCTGCAAGATCGCCGGCGCACATCGCGACGAACGCGTTCAGCCACCAGGCCCCCGCGAGCTCCGGTACAGCGCTGCGTCTACGCGCGTAGGCGAGCGCCTGTCTCGCTGCGCGGTCTGCGTGCTCGAGATCGTCAGCGAGCGCGAGCACCATCACCGCGTCGCCGGGGGCGGTGAGCTCCGGCTGCTCCATGAGGATCGCCCCGTCGTCACGCAGCGCGTGCCGCGCAAGCTCGATGCCCTGTGCCGCGGTCCCGTCGCTGAGCGCCCAGCGAGCGGCGAGGGCCGCTGACAGTCGGCCGGTCATGCTGTCCGGATCGATGCGCTCGCGGTAGCGGGCGACGCGTGCGCGCGCGGCCTCAGGGGACAGCTGGGCGAGCTTTCCGAACTGCGCCTCGAGCTGGAAGGCGACATCGATGTTGTCCTGCTCGACAGCGACCGCGATCGCTCGCTCCAGCAGCGCGGTCGCCTGCTCGGTGCGACCGGTGATCGCCATCCAGGTCGAGAGCTTGACCGCCCACCGGAGGAGCAGCGCCGGATCGCGGTCAAGCTCGGCGAGCACGTCCGCTTGGATCGCCGTGAAAGCAGTGTGGTCAGTCGCGCGGATGCACGCGGTGATGAGCGGGTGCAGCACGTCGGCACGCATGTCCGCGGGCGCCGGCTCGCGCAGTGCGCGCGTCAGGTACGTGATCGCTGAACGGGGTGCGCCGGTCGCGAGCGCCTTGCCGCCTGCCTCCAGCAGCGTCTCCACCGTCGCACGGTCGCCGCGGGCTTCGGTCGCCACGAGATGGGCCGCAAGCTGCTGTGCGCTCGCGCCCCGGGCTCGCAGCAAGTCTGCCGCGCGCGCGTGCGCGTCGGCGCGCTCTCCGGCTGGAAGCTCGTAGTGCAAGGCGGTGCGCACGAGTGGATGGACGAAGCGCAGTGACGCGTCGGGATCGAGGATCGCTGCACTGCGCAGCTCGTCGGCGCCTGCGAGCGTCCGCTCGGCGTCGAGGCCGGCGAGCTCGGCGACGAGCCGGTGATCCGCATCGTCGCCGAGGACGACGAGTGCGTGCACGATGGCCTGTGCGTCTCCGGAGAGGCGTGCGAGGCGCACCAGCACGGTTCGCGCAACGCGCTCCGGCGCGAGTTCGTGAACGCGGGGTGCCTGCTCCGCACTTGGGCTGATCGCCTCCGTCGCGACGGTGCGCGCCAGCTCGTGCAGCAAGAAAGGATTGCCGCCGCTGACCTCATGACAGGTCGCGGCGAATGCGCTGTCCGGCTCCTCGTCGAGCTCGGCGGCGAGCAGCGTGGCGGCGGCCGTGCGGCTGAGCGCGTGCGGGGTCAGCCGGCGCGCGAGTCCGTCCGTCGCGATCCGCGCGAGGCTGCCCTCGGCACCCGCCTCGTCCGGACGGCAGGTAATGACGAGCAGCACCGGCAGCTCCTCGAGGCGCGGCAGCAGGAAGCCCGCGTAATCGAGCGAGGCGGCGTCGGCCCAGTGCGCGTCGTCGATCGCGAGCAGCAGCGGCTGCTGCTCGGCGAGCGCTGCCGTCAGCCAGTAGAGCCCGTGCAGGACGGCGAACGTGTCGGCGGCGGGCGCCTGGCCGTTCAGGCCCAGCGCGCCGCGCGCCGCGGCGGCGGCGCCTTCGAACAAGGCCTCGCGCGAGGGTGGGTCGAGCCCGAGCAGCGGCGGCTCGAACAGCTGGCGTACGAGCGCGAACGGGAAGTCACGCTCGAGCTCTGTCGCGCGCGCGGCCAGCACGCGCATTCCAGCCTGTTCGCCGGAGCTGCGGGCGGTCTGGAGCAGCCGTGTTTTGCCGAGTCCGGCTGGCGCCTCGATCACGGCAAGACGGCCCTGGCCGGCGCGCGCCTCGGCGACCATCTCGCCGAGCTCGGTCAGCTCGCGCTCACGCTCGAGCAGGCCGCTCACGCGGTCTCGGGGTCCGGTTCAGGGTGCTCGCCCCGTGGCGATGGTTGTCGCCGGCGCCGAGACTCCTCCCACATGAGAGGAGCGTGCCATGAAGAGGTCTGTTGAGGCGCTGGTCGTTGTCCCGATGCTGGTTGTGATCGCCGCGATGGCGATTCTCGGTCTGTGTGGACTCGCCCGTGCCGAGCCAGCACAGCAGTTCCTGTTCCAGGTCAAAAATCCGCGACCGGGAGACCTCGGCGTGCGCGTGCACGTGCGCCGGTTCGACACGACGGGCGTGGTGCCGGCGACGCCGACCGAGCTGTCAATGCGCATGCCCCGCGGGGTCGGGCTCGACCGGGCCTTCCTGACGCCGCGCTATCTGTGCGACGGTCCGGCGCTGCGGGACGCGCTCGATGCTCGCCCGTCCGGAATGCCGTTCACCCAGCGCCTCGCGCACCTCGACGCGTTCGCGCGCGAGCTGGCGCGTAGCCACACGAAGCACGACCGGGCGCAGCTCGCGAACGTTCGCGCCTGCGCACGCGGGCGCCTCGGCGGCGGCACCGGCCTGATTGACGCGCGCGATGCGATCGCGGTGCTCACGGACCCGATCCCCTTTGGCATCTCGATGTTCCTCAGTCGCGGGACGATCCCCGGCGCGGTCGCCGCTCTGGTGATCATCGGCTCCGCCGACGAGCGCGCGCCAATCGTGCGCAGATACCCGGTCGTCGCCGGCGTGCACGCGGTCGAGGTGGAGAACTTCGTGTCCGATCCGACACCCGATGGGCTGTATGGGCTCAAGCTGCTGATCCACATCGGACCGATCAACGGCTTCCAAGTAAGCATCGCTGAGGTCAACGCGACGGCGCGCTCGCTCCAGCTGCGCAGAGGGACATGCCTTACGGGCGCTCATGGCGGTCGCTGCGTACGCCGCCAGCGAGCCGATGCGTCGCTCTTTGTGATTCCGAGATGCCCCGCATCCGGCCACTTCAGCGCGCAGCTGTTCTCCGCCTACCCGCCCCCGATGCCGAGCCAGACGACGACGCTGGAGGTGCCCTGTCCCCGCTACCTGCCGTGAGATGACGACTGATCGGTGTGCGTCCACTGTTCAAAGTGCGTCCCGCTTACCCCTATCACTGCGATCGTGTGGACCTCATTCGCTGACGGGAGGCCGTGTCGTATGTCCAGATCTCGCACCGTCGTCGCCTCGGCGGCACTCGCGGTCCTTGTCATCGCCGCCGTCGCTCCGGCGGCAGAGGCACCGACGCCCAGACCGGTCGTGACGATCTCGGCACAGGTCTCGCCGGGTCAGCGGCCGATCCCGCAGGGGGCGCCGCTGACGCTGAGACTGAACACGACCTTCGAGAGCGTGCCCGCGGGTGGCAACTTCGTGCTGCAGCGCGCCACCTACATGTTCGGCAAGGGCGCGCGCTTCAACGGCAAGCTGTTCCCCTCGTGCAGCGCAGCGAAGCTTCGCGCCGCGCACGGCCGGCTGTCCGCCTGCCCACCGGGCTCGAAGATCGGCAGCGGGGTCGCGACGGGGCGGGCCGTCGCCGTCGGCATCACGTCGAGCGGCAGAATGACGATCTTCAATGGGCCCGGCGGCAGAAGCATCGTCCTGAACTTCGTCGTCATCAACCCCGCGCTGATCAACGCGACGTTCCAGGCGCCGATCGTTCGTGTGCACGGCGGGAGATACGCCTTCAAGCTCTCCACCAGCGTCCCACCCGAGCTCCAGAGAATCCTCGACGGCGACGTCGTCGTGAAGAGAATCGACATCACCACCGGCGCGACCCGCATGATCGACGGCCGCAGACGAGGCTACTACGAGGCCGGGTCCTGCCCGAAGGGCGGCGGCTCCGCGATCCACGGCGAGTTCGAGTTCAACCAGGGCATGAGCGCGGTGGCAGACCAGTCGGTGGTGTGCTGAGGTTTACCTGCGCTATCGTCATGTGCAGTGACGCGATCCCCGTCCCGCGACGCGTCGTCACGAAGCGCTCGGCCCGGTTCGGCGAGCTGCAGCCGGTCGATGATCGGCATTTGAACACGTAGCGCGTAGCTGCGTCGTCCGTTGGGCGGATCCGCCCATACCCCCACCGAGGATGGACCGACATGGCTTCGAATGGCAAGAAGAAGACGACGATGGCGAAGCTCACGCGCGAGACCAAGCTCCGCGAGCGTCGCTTGGACAAGCAAGCCAAGAAGGACGCGCGGAAGCGCGCGGCGGCCGATCCCTCACACGTCGCGGCACTTGTCGTCGACACGCCAGACGGTGACGAGAACCTGCCGACCGAGAGCGTGGAGGAGGAGAGCCGGGAACGGGGATCGAACCCGTGACCTCCGCTTTACAAGAGCGGCGCTCTGCCAGCTGAGCTATCCCGGCTTACCGGCTCAGCGTAAAGGATCGGTGTGGCTCAGCCGGCGGGTGCTGAGCCGTCCGTGCCCGGCTGCGTGCGTGCACGCAGCCGCTCCTCGTAGACGCGGACGACCTCGGAGAGCGGCACGTCGAGGCCACGCGCGATGCCGACCAGCGCGGCGAACGACGGCACGATCTCGCCGCGCTCGATCTGGCCGACGTACTTGCGGCCCACACCTCCGATCCCGGCGACACGCTCCTGGGAGAGCTGTTGGCGAGCGCGGATCTCGCGGATCGCGGCGGCGAGGGCCCGCAGCTCGGCGTCGATGGTCGGAGGCACCGCGGGAACTCTTGTGTGGTTCCGAGTTGCTTTCCACCCGCCAGAGGGTTCAAAATGTGTTGTGCAGGGGGTATTTTCCCCTGTCGAAGGGGTCTGGGAGGCGCCCCCCGGCTCAACCTCGGCGCGCCGCCGCGGATCCCCGGCTGACGAGCCCGCCACCCCCAACGGGCTCAGCATGACAGCGCCCCGGCTTCCGAGCCGGGGCGCTCGCGCGCTCACGGAGCCGGGATCGGCGCCTCTGCCGGCTCCTGATTGAGTCGCCGCTCGAGCTCTCCCAGCACGATGCCGAACAGCATGTGCCGCCACGTCGCCTGCGCCAGGGCACGGCGGTTGCCGGTCAAGCCCGGCAGGTCGTCACGTGCGGGATGGAAGCGGTCGCTCAAGCGTCCGAGTGGCCAAAGCCCAAAGTTCTCCACCAGTGCGACGAGCGGCGCGCCGAGCGCCCGCGGGACGCCGCCTTGCGCGAGCGCTGGCCCCAGCACACCGGCGTGGACGGCTCCGAACATCGCCCCGTTCTGCACGTGCAACAGGAGCCCGACGGGCAACCAGCGAGCACGATCGGCGCGCGGCAGCACGGCCCGCCCGAGCAGCTCGACGTCGTCGTAGTCACAGCGCAGCGCGCGCTTGTCGAGCGGCTGTTGCAGTGCCCACACGCCCGCGGCGATCCCGCCGGCCAGCGCGCCTCGCAGCATCCGTCTCGGGTCGAGCGCCATCGCCACGACTGTAACGCGAGCACCGGCCAAGGGTACGTAACGCGGAATGGATCTCGAGCGACTGCATCGGCGTGCACGCGACCGCGGCGTGAACCCGATCGTGTACTGGCTGGCTCGCGCAGTCCTGCAGCCGTTCTTCCATCTCTACTTCCGCCTCTCCCGCGTCGGACGCGAGCACATCCCGGCCGACGGCCCGGTGATCTTCGCCGCCAACCACCGCAGCTTCCTCGACCCGTTCGTGATCGGCACGATGATGCGTCGGCCGATCTACTACGTCGCCAAGAAGGAGCTGTTCCGCGATCGCGTGCAGGGATGGCTCCTGAACGCGCTCGGCGCGTTCCCGGTCGATCGCGGCAAAGCCGACCAGGACATGGTCGACACCGCCAAGGCGATCCTCGCCCGCGGCGACTGCGTGCTGATCTTCCCGGAGGGCACGCGCGTTCGGCCCGGCCCGCCCGGTTCCGCCAAGCGCGGCGTCGGCCGGCTCGCACTCGAGACTGGCGTGCCGGTCGTCCCGATCGCCGTGATCGGCACGACGGACATCCGCCGCGGCTGGCGTATCCGCCCGAGAAAGGTGCGCATCCGCGCCGGGCGCGCGCTCACCTTCCCGCAGGTCGAGTCGCCGTCGCGCGAGCTCGCGCAGGCCGTCACCGACCGCATCTGGCCGTGCGTGATGCTGCAGTGGGAGTGGCTCGGCGGGATCTCGCCGCTGCGGCGCGCGGCCGTCGTCGGCGCCGGGGCGTGGGGGACGGCTCTGGCCATCGCATTCGCACGCGCGGGCCTCGACGTCGAGCTCGGCTGCCGCTCGCGCGAGCAGGCGGAGGCGCTGCGCACGACCCGCGAGAACGAGCGCTACCTGCCGGGCGTCACACTGCCCGCGCGCGTCAGACCCTGCCATGCCGCTGAGCTGGAGCTGGCGGTCCATGACCTCGTCTGCCTCGCAGTCCCGGCGCGCGACCTGCCGGCGGTGCTTGGCGCACATGGCAGTGAGATCCCCCAGCGCGCCGGCGTGCTCGTCGTCTCGAAGGGGCTCGTCCCGCCACTCGGAACGCTCCCATCGGCCTATGCGGCCGAGCGCGTCCACGCGCGCACCGTTGCCGCACTCGCTGGTCCGTCACACGCGGCGGACGCGCTCGAGCACGGCGCCTCGGTCGTGCTCGCGGCGCATGACGACGCGTTCGCCCACGAGCTCGCGAGCGTGCTCGCGAGCGCCGGCTTCGACGTGCAGACGACGCGCGACGTCGCCGGCGTCGAGCTCGCCGGCTGCGCGAAGAACGCCGCCGCGCTCGCCGCTGCCGCAGCCGCCGCGACCGCCGGCCCCAACGTCGCCGGCGCCGCCGCCGGCAAGGTCTTCTCGGAGATCGACGAGCTTGCGCGCCGCCTCGGCGCGGCGCCCGACACCTTTGCCGGGCTGGCCGGCGCAGGCGATCTCGTCGCGACCGTCGTCGCCGACGGCAGCCGCAACCGGCGCGCCGGAGAGCTGCTCGCCCAGGGCATGCCGGCGGTGGAGATCGGACCGGCGCTCGGCCACACGGCGGAGGCGGTCGACACCGTGCCGCTGCTCGCCGCGCTGCTGCTCGAGGCGCAGCTGTCAGCCCCTGCGACGCTCGGCCTCGCGGCGCTCGTCGAGGGCAGCATCGAGCCCGAGAGCTGGACTGCGGCGATCACCCAGCCAACCCGCCGGCCGCGAAGAGCCCGCGCCGCCTAAGCCATGCCCTCCGCCGCCGCCCTCCGCAGGCGCACGCGAAGGGGGATACTGCGTATGCGGTGTCTGATCCCCAGCCTCTCTCCAAGTCGGAGCTCGACGGCAGCTTCTCGGAGCTGTATCGCACGCATCTGCGCGACGTCTACTCCTACGCCTACTACCGGGTCGGGAACCACCATGACGCGGAGGACCTCACCGAGCAGACGTTCCTGCAGGCCTATCGCCATTACGAGCGCGCGCTGTGCGAGTCCGACGGCCGTCCGCTGCGTCCGTGGCTCATCCGCATCGCGCACAACCTCGCCGCCAACTACTACCGCGACCGGGCCCGCAGGCCCGAGTCCGCGATCGAGGACGCGGCCGTGATCAGCGCGCCGCACACGACCGAGACGCTCGTCGAGGGCCGCGAGGAGCTCGAGCAGATCCTCGCCGGCGTCCAAAAGCTGCCCGACGACCGTCGCGAGGCGCTGATCATGCGCTTCGCGCTCGGCATGGACAACCGCGAGATCGCGCGCGCGCTCGGGCGCAGCGACGGCGCGACGAAGGTCCTCCTGCATCGCGCGATCAAGCAGTTGGAGGGGATCGTCGGGGAGAACGGGTCGGGTCCGGCCGCGGAGGTCACGCCGAGATGAGCACGACCGAGTTCGAAGCTCGCCTGCGCGCGGCGCTGCAGCCGGTCGAGCCGCCGGAGGACCTTCCGCTGCGGCTCGAGCGCACGCTCGTCGAGCTGCGCGAGCTGGCCGCCGACGAGCTGGAGGCGTGGGAGCTCTCGGCGATGCGCGATCCGCGCAACTGGGCGCGCCCGGCAGCGGCCGCGGTCGTCGGCGCGGGCGCCGGCACCGCACTGGTCGTGCTGCGCGTGCGCAGCCGCCACCGTCGGCGCAGGGCCCAGTCCGCCAACGTGCTCGACCTCGCGGAGCGCACGGTCCGGGATCTGGCCGACGAGGCTCGTAGGCTGCTTCCCGGCGGCGACTGACTGTGACGTCGCCGGAAGGCGGTCGCTTGCGATCGCCGGACGGCGAAAAGCGGGAAGTTCGCCGGCGGTCGCTTGCGATCGCCGACCGGCGGAGAGCCGATGCGCCGCACAGTGGTCCGGTGCGCTGATCCGCTCAGCGGCGGGCCGCGTAAACCCAGTGACCGATGCCCGACCACCGCGCCGCCCATCGCCCGTCCTTCCGCGACCTCGCTGACGAGGACCTCATGCAGCTCGTGCAGCGTGCGGAGGCGTCGGCGTTCGAGGTCGTCTACGACCGCCACGCCGGCGCCGCCTTCTCGCTCGCCTATCGCATGTGCGGAGCGCGACAACTCGCTGAGGAGGTCGTGCAGGAGGCGTTCCTCTCGATCTGGCGCAGCGGGGCCCGCTACGACCGGCACCGTGGCAGCGTGCGCACGTGGATCCTCGGGATCACGCACCACCGCGCGATCGACACCCTGCGCCGCGGCGTCGTGCAGGACCGCCACCGCGCGTCCGACGAGGGCATCGAGGAGCGCTTCGAGGCGGCTGACCGTACCGACGTCGAGGTGGCACGGCGCGAAGAGGCGCTCGAGGTGCGCGGCGCGCTCGACGTGCTGCCCGACGAGCAGCGCCGGGCGATCGAGTTGGCGTATTACGGCGGCTTCACGCAAAGCGAGATCGCCGAGATGCTTGGTGTCCCGATCGGCACCGTGAAGGGCCGCATGCGGCTCGGCATGGAAAAGATGCGCGATCGGCTCGAGCCGGCGGAGGTGCTGCCATGAGCGAGCGCTGCCAGCATGCCGACACGGTCGCCGCCTTCCTGCTCGGCGCGCTCTCTGACACGGAGAAGCGCGAGTTCCAGGCGCACATGGCGACCTGCGCGCACTGTCGCGAGGACGTTGCGAGCCTGCGCCTCGTTGCGGATGCGCTCCCGCTCGCGGTCCCGCCGATTGCACCGCCGCCGCAGCTGCGCGATCGCCTGATGGAGACCGTCCGCGCTGAGGCCGACGTGTTGTCGGCTGCCGGCCCGGCCGCCGACAGGCCGCAGCGGCAGCGTCGTCGCCGCTTCGCGCTCTCGTTTGGCCGCCCGCTCGCGCTCGCGGGTGCTGCCGCGGCGCTCGTGCTCGGCGTCGCGCTTGGCCTTGGGATTGGCGCGGCGACGAACGACGACCAGACGAAGACGCAGACCGTCGTCCAGGTGCGCACCGTGCAAGCGAGAGTCGACGCAGCTGCCGCGCCACGTGGCACCGCGGTGATCGTCATGCGCAACGGCGTCGCGACACTGCGCGTGACCGGGCTTCCCGCGCCCCCGAAGGGCAAGGTCTACGAGGTGTGGCTGCTGCGTCGCGGTGCCGCCGCCCCGTCGCCGACCGATGCGCTCTTCAGCGTGAGCACGCGCGGGAGCGGCCGCGTCGCGCTGCCGAGCGTCGTCGGCGTCGAGGCGGTGCTCGTGACCGCCGAGCCTGACGGCGGCAGCCAGGCACCGACCTCACAGCCGTTCATCAACGCAGCGCTGTAACGTCGCCGGGAGGCGGTCGCTTGCGATCGTCGGACGGCGAAACCCGTTTCCAAGGCGGTCGCTTGCGATCGCCGGACAGCGAAACGCCTCTCATCTGGCTTGAGCGGGCCTAAAGGCGCTGCTGCTACCGTCCGCGCCGCGATGCCCACCTGCTACCGCCATCCCACGCGCGAGACGGGTGTCGCCTGCTCCAACTGCGGTCGGCCGATCTGCACCGACTGCATGACGCCGACCACTGTCGGGATGCGCTGCCCGGAGTGCTCGAAGCAGCGCACACGCGTCGTCCAGGCTCGCGCGATGGCCTCTGCAGCCCCGGTCGCGACCCAGGCGATCATTGCGATCAACGTGATCGCCTACCTCGCGGAGATCGCGACTGGCAGCGGCTTCGGCAGCGTTGGCGGGACCGTGTACGAGAAGGGTGCGCTGTTCGGCCCATTGCTCCAGTACCAGGATGAGTACTGGCGGCTCGTCACGACCGGCTTCCTGCACGCGAGCTTCTTCCACGTCGCGTTCAACATGGTCTTCATCTGGTTCATCGGGCGCTCGCTCGAGCCGGCGATCGGCTCGGCGCGCTTCGTCGTCGCCTACGGCACCTCGCTGCTGTGCGGCTCGCTCGGCGTGATGCTGCTGGAGTTCGACTCGGTCGCGGTCGGCGCCTCCGGCGCGGCCTTCGGCTTGATGGGCGCGCTCATCGTCGAGGCGCGCTCACGCGGTATCGACCTGTGGTCGACCGGCCTGATCCAGATCGCGCTGCTGAACTTCGCCTTCACCTTCATCGGCCCCAACATCGCGATCGGCGCGCACCTCGGAGGTTTCGTCGGCGGCATCCTCGTCGGCGTGATCTACGACCAGTGCGACCGCCGCCGCCTGCCGCGTGCCGTCTCGCTCGCCGCGGCCAGCGCGCTGGGGCTGGTCGCCGTGATCGCCTCAGTCGCGGTCGCCAGCGGTCACGCTTAACGAGCGGCGGCGGCGCTCTCGCGCCGCCGCCGGAATGACAGATTGCTAGAAGCCGCTGCCTAGTGGCAGAGGATGTTCGTGTCGGCCGCGGAGGTCGCCGTCAGGCCGGTGTCCGTGTTGAACGAGAAGTCCGCGTGGATCGGAGCCTTGCCGCTTCTCGGGCACTTGAACGCCTCGATGAAGCCGCGTCTGACGCCGTTCTTGACGATCGTCGCCCCGCTCGTCACGTCGATGCTTCTGACGATGATCGGGCCGTCGAGGATGTTCTGCAGCTCGGTCGGGATCGGGCTCGTCAGGGTGTAGCCGTATCTGCCCGATGTCTTCTTGAGCGGCGCCGAGAACGTCTTGTTGATGAGCGCCGGCGTGATGATGCTCACGTTGAACGTGATGCTCTTGCCCCCGGGCCCGTTGAACATCGTCAGTCTGGCGCTCGACGTGACGCCGAGGTCGACCGCGGTGCCCGTGGCTCTGCCTCTGCCGATGAGAGAGCCTCTCGGACAGGCGCTGAGACGGTTGCGCGCTCTCTCGAGCGTCGCGACGCTGCACGAGGGGAACAGTTCGCCGTGCGGCGCGCCGACGCCGGAGGGGAACTTCACCGCCACCTTCTCCAGCCGGTAGCGGCTGTCGCTGGGATGGTTGATCTTGATCCCGAACTTGAGGGTGATCGGCATCCCATGTCTGTTCGTGAGCCCTCTCACCAGATGGTTCGGTGAGACACTCGACGTGATCGACGTCGTGAGCCCGGGTGCCTCGGCCCCCGTCGCGGCCCCGGCGACGATGAGGGTGGCGGCCGCCGCAGCGGCCGCGATACGTCCTACGCGGATGGATTGCATCCGTCGATGGTAAACGTGGTTGTACCGGCTCGTCCAGGGGGAAGTGAATGCGCCGTCAGAGCTCGACTACGAGCGGATTGCCGGCCGCAACTTCGGGTATCGCCTCGGGTTGCAGCACATGCGCGAGCAACTCCAGCCCGTCAATCAGCCGCGGCCCGGGACGGGAGAAGTAGGCGGCCGCATCGACCGCGAGGATCTGGCCCGCACCGAGTTTGGCCAGCTTCTCTCCATAAGCCAGTGCCTCGGCGTGCGCGCGCTCCGCGTCGTACCCGCAGGGCATCGCCACGACGATGTCCGGCTCGCTCGCGGCGACCTCGTCCCAGGAGCGCCGTTCGGAGTGTTCGCCTGGCATCCCGAGCACGTCGATCCCCCCAGCCAGCTCGATCAGCTGCGGCGTCCAATGGCCGGCGACGTAGACCGGGTCCAGCCACTCAAGTGCGAGTACGCGCGGTCGCCGGCGGTCGCGCACGGCCAGTCGCACGCGGTCGATGCGGGCGGCCGACTCGTTCACCAGCTCGACGCCGGCGTCTCTGCGACCAGTGGCCTCAGCGAGCGTGCGCACGTCTCCCAGCACCTCACCGAGCGTGTGCGGGTCCAACGAGATCACCTGCGGGCGCGACTCGAGCTCATCGGCGATCGCCTTCACGTCGTCGTACGAGACCGCGCACACCGGGCACAGCGCCTGCGTGACGATCAGATCGGGCCGCAGCTCGTGCAGCGCCTCGGCGTCGAGCTCGTAGATCGCCTCGCCCTGGTCGGTGCGGGCGCGCACGGCGGCGTCGATCTGCCCGGCGGTGAGGTCCTGCGGCAGCGCGTCGCGCGTGACTTTCGGCAGCTCCAGCGCCGCAGGCGGATAATCACACTCATGAGTGACGGCGATGACCTCGTCGCCGAGTCCCAGCGCGAACAGGATCTCCGTCGCGGATGGGACGAGGCTCACGATCCGCATGGCGACCGCCTCGGGTCAAGCTCGATCATAGGAGGGACGATATGTCACTGCTGAGCGACGAGCAGGTCGCGAACGGCCTGGAGGGCACCGAGTGGCGGCGCGAAGGCGAGACGATCGTGCGTGACCGGCGCTTCGCGGACTTCGGCGCGGCGATCGCCTTCGTGGAGCGCGTGGCCGAGGTCGCGGAGTCGGCGAACCACCACCCCGACATCCTCGTCCACGGCTGGAACAAGGTGCGCCTGACGCTCTCGACGCATTCCGAGGGCGGCATCACCGCTGCGGACTTGGCGCTCGCAGAGCAGCTCGATGGTGTCGGGTGACGCCGGGGGCGACTGCTACGGTTCGCCCACCAGTCGATGAGCGACGACGACGACCTGTCCCGAAGTAGCGGCCCACACGTCGCCGCGGTGAAATGACCGCGCTGCTGCTCGTCGGCCTGCTGCTGCTGGTCGCGATCAACGGCTTCTTCGTGGCGGCGGAGTTTGCGCTCGTGCGCGCCCGCCGCTCCCGCATCGAGGAGGCCGCCTCGCAGGGCGAGGCCGGCGCGAGAGTCGCGCTCGCCGAGCTGCATGAGATCACCGAGTACCTGTCGGCCTGCCAGCTCGGCATCACGCTCGCCTCAATCGGCATCGGCTTCCTCGGCGAGCCGGCGATCGCAGTGCTGATCGAGCCGATCTTCGGCGGGCTCTCGCACGGCGCTGCCGCCGCGATCTCGATCGCGATCGCCTACCTCATCGTCACGGCCATCCACATCACCGTCGGCGAGCAGGTGCCAAAGGTGTGGGCGATCCAGCGTGCTGACCGCACGGTGCAGTGGATCTCGCGGCCGCTGCACATCTTCGCGCGCGTCTTCCATCCCTTCGTGGTGCTGCTCAACCGCGCCTCGAACGGCATCCTGCGGCTGCTGAGAGTCGACCCTGACTTCGGCGATGAGGCTGGCGGCACGCCCGAGGAGCTGAAGCTGCTGATCGCCGAGTCCTACACCGGCGGCAAGCTCGACGCGGGGGAGGCGGGGATGCTGGCCGGCGTGTTCCACCTGCACGAGCAGGAGGCGCGGCAGGTGATGACGCCGATTCCGGCGGTCGT
Source organism: Conexibacter sp. (assembly GCA_036009645.1). Taxonomy (GTDB): domain Bacteria; phylum Actinomycetota; class Thermoleophilia; order Solirubrobacterales; family Solirubrobacteraceae; genus Conexibacter. Next base: position 1,432 of record DASYLH010000022.1, on the reverse strand, counting down.
CACGGTCGACGTCTCCGAGAGCGCCGAAGCCGCGCTGAAGCGCTGCGTCGAGTCGGGTCACACCCGGCTGGTCGTGACCGAGGACGAGAACACCGATCGCATCAAGGGCCTCGTGCACGCGAACTCGCTCGCCCGCGTGCTGATGGAGGACGGTCCGAACGCGTCGATCGCCGGGCTCGTGCGCGACGCGCCGATCGTCCCTGAGACGAAGCCGCTCGACGACCTGCTCGCCGACCTGCAGCGCCAACGCAGCTCGCTCGCCGTCGTCGTCGACGAGTACGGGCGCACGGCTGGCGTCGTGACGGTCGAGGACATCATCGAGGAGGTCGTCGGCGAGATCGACGACGAGACCGATCCGACCGCCGGCGGGGTGCGCCGGTTGCCGAACGGGGACTGGTTCGTGCGCGGTCACGTCGCCGTCACGGACCTCGAGGACTACGGCCTGGAACTGCCGGTCGACACGGATGCTTACAACTCGGTCGGCGGTTTCGTCTTCGCCGAGCTCGGCCGTCTGCCGAAGCGCGGCGACACGATCGCTGCCAATGGCTTCTCGATCCGCGTCGAATCGGTGCGCGAGAACCGCATCGAGGCGGTGCGGATCAGCGAGCGTCGCGTGTGACGTCGCCCGTAGGTCGCCGCTTGCAGTGACCAGAGGGCGAAACCCCTTAATCCTCACCAGAACGCAACAAAGCTCACGACGCGCTACCTTGCCCGCAGATCGCTGGCCTAGCCGGCGGTTGGAGGAGGAGAGGCAGTGGTGGACTGGTGGGTCCGCCTCGCAACGAAGCCGGCCCGCTTGCGCGGGCCGGTTTCGTGCTTCTGGGAGGAGGTGCTGCTGTGAGGTACGTCGCATTGGGGACTATGCCCACGCGCCATGAAGCGACCCTAAGCAGTCGCTGAGAGTCCTCTCACAGAGCCGCCGCCGCGACCCTAGGAATAGTCGAGCAGGCCCTTGCCGGTCTTCTTGCCGAGGTTGCCGGCGGCGACGAGTTGCTCGACCGTCTGCGGCACCGGCGACGCGATCGCCTCGCCGATCGCCTTCGAGACGTCGAGCCCGACGTAGTCGAGCAGCGCCAGGGGACCCATCGGATGGCCCGCGCCGAGCTGCATGCAGCGGTCGATCGAGGCCGGGTCCATCGACGTCTCCTCGAGCAGGTCGACGGCGCTGAAGAGATAGGGGAACAACAGGCGGTTGACGACGAAGCCGGCGATGTCCGGCACCTCGACCGCCGTCTTGCCGAGCGCGGCACAGAGGTTGCGCGCACGCTCGCGCACGTCGCCGTTGGCGTCCGGCGCGTATGCCAGCTCGATCAGGTCCATCTTCGGCACCGGGTTGAAGACGTGCAGCCCGACGAACCGGTCCGCCTTGCCCGACTCCCGCGCCAGCTGCGCGACCGACAGCGACGATGTCGTCGTCGCCAGCACGGCGTCG
>DASYLH010000021.1:0-24612 GCA_036009645.1 Conexibacter sp. | reverse complement strand
GGCGTGCGGCCGCTCGCGCTGGGCATGATCGGCGATCGCTACTGCGTCGCCTCCGAGACGTGCGCCTTCGACATCATCGGCGCCAAGCGGCTGCGCGACGTCGCGCCCGGCGAGCTCGTCTCAATCGGCGACGATGGCATCCGCACCCGCCAGGTCGTCGATGGCGCGCGCGAGGCCTTCTGCGTCTTCGAGTACATCTACTTCGCGCGCCCGGACTCGAAGATGGGCGGCACCGTGCTGCAGGGCGCGCGTGGGCGGATGGGCGAGATCCTCGCGCGCGAGTCGCCCGTCGAAGCGGACCTCGTGATCGCCGTGCCCGACTCCGGCACGCCGGCAGCACGCGGCTACGCCCGCGAGAGCGGGATCCCGCAGGACGACGGCTTCGTCAAGAACCGCTATGTCGCGCGCACGTTCATCCAGCCCGGCCAGGAGCTGCGCAAGCACGGCCTCAGACTGAAGTTCAACCCGATGCCGGAGATCGTCAGAGGGCAGCGGCTGGTGGTCGTGGACGACTCGATCGTGCGCGGCAATACGACGCGCCAGATCGTGCAGATGCTGCGCGACGCCGGCGCGAAGGAGGTCCATCTCCGTATCACCGCGCCGCCGATCCGCAACCCCTGCCACTACGGGATCGACATGTCGACGCGCGAGGAGATGGTCGCGCACGGCCGCGAGGTCGCTGAGATCGCCGCCGAGCTGGGCGCGGACTCGCTCCACTACCTCTCGCTCGAAGGCGTTTACGAGGCCGTCGGCGCGACGCGCGAGACGCACTGCGACGCCTGCTTCACCGGCGAGTACCCGCTGCCGCACGGGCCCGGCGGGCAGGACAAGCTCGCCTTCGAGCAGGCACTGCCGGTCATACACGCGTAGCCTCCGCGCAGGGCTGCGACGGCGTACGCACGCGGTGTCCGCAACGTGCGGGTGACGAGCCGGTCGCCAGCCGATCCCGGCGCTATGGTCGTGCTGGTGGTCCCTCCGGCACATGCACGCACCGCCCAGCGGACACGGATGACCGTCTGGCGGCGTCCTCGGATCTCGAAATACCGCTGGTATTCCTTCGATCCTGTGTCCTTGCCAGTCGGCCCCCGTGCCTCGCTGACCGGCACGCGCATGCACCGAAGGAACCACTGATGGACCCCCGCGACGCGCTGCGCACCCACTTCGGCTTCGACGACTTCCGCCCCGGGCAGGCGGAGGCGGTCGACGCCGCGCTCGCCGACCGCGACACGCTCGTCGTGATGCCGACCGGCTCGGGCAAGTCGCTCTGCTACCAGCTGCCAGCGCTGATGCGGGAGGACCTGACAATTGTGGTTTCTCCTCTCGTCTCGCTGATGCAGGACCAAGTCGATCAGCTGCGTCGGATCGCTCCCGACAAGGTCGCGCTCGTCAACGCGCAGCAGAGCGCGGGCGAGAATCGCATGGTGATGGAGCGCGCGGCCGCCGGTGAGCTGCGGCTGCTGTACATCGCGCCCGAGCGCTTCGCATCGCCCTCGTTCATCGAGCAGGTCGAGGGCGTCCGCATCGGACTGTTCGTCGTCGACGAGGCGCACTGCGTCTCGCAGTGGGGCCACGACTTCCGCCCCGACTATTTCCGCCTGGCCGACGCGGCGCGCTACCTGAGAGCGCGCGCGATCGTCGCGTTGACGGCGACGGCGACTCCGCAGGTTGCGCGCGACATCGTCGCCCGCCTGCGGCTCGAGGAGCCGGCGCAGGTGACAACCGGTTTCGATCGGCCGAACCTCTCGTTCGCGGTCGTGCCGTGCAGAACGAAGGCCGACAAGCACCGCCGCATCGCCGCTGCGCTTGGCGAGCCGGGCATGCTGCCGGCGATCGTCTACGCCGGTACGCGCAACGGCTGCGAGGAGCTGGCGATGAAGCTCCATCACGCGCTCGACGAGGAGGTGCTCGTCTACCACGCGGGGCTCGACCGCGACCGCCGCGCCGCAGTGCAGCGGGCGTTCATGGGTGGCGACGCACGCGTCGTCGTCGCGACCAACGCGTTTGGGATGGGCATCGACAAGGCCGACGTGCGAACCGTCTGCCACGAGACCGTCCCGCAGTCGGTCGAGGCCTACTACCAGGAGGCAGGCCGTGCCGGCCGCGACGGCGCGCCCGCGCGCTGCCTGCTGTTCGCGGAGTCGCGCGACAAGGGGCTGCACGTCTTCTTCATCCAGCGCTCGGAGGTCGACGACGCGGCCTTCGCGGCGGTCGCGCGGCGCCTGCACAAGCAGGCGACCGAGCAGGGCCGCTACGACGTTGAGCTGCGCGAGCTGGCGGCGCTCACCGGCAGAGGCGGCGATGCCGACCAGGCGCGCGCGATCGTCGGCCACCTCGCGCGCGCGGGGATGATCAGACCGTCGCCGTCGCCGCCGGATCGCGCCGTCGGGCGGATCGTCGGCGCGTGGGACCGCGCGGCGCTGCTGACGTGTCGATCCTCGGCGGGCGACGCGCAGCGCGTGCGCTGGCGCCAGTACCGCGCCATCTGGGCATTCGTCGAGCAGCGCGCCTGCCGGCGCAGAACGCTGCTGCGGCATTTCGGCGACGCGTCGGCGCCGGAGACCGATCCGGGCGTGTCCTGTTGCGACGTCTGCGATCCCTCGCTCGTGCCGGCCGCACCCGCCGCGCCGGAGCGTGCTGCCGAGACGGGTGAGCGTGCCGGGGCGCCGCGTCGCGTCGCACGCCCAGGCGTCGCGCCGGTCGACGGGGATCTCGACACCGCGATCTTCGCGGTCGTCCAAGCCGCCGAGCCGGCCGTCGGCCGCACGCGCGCGGTCGAGATCCTCTGCGGCGGGCGCTCGAAGGTCGTCGAGAAGTACTCCTACGACGGACTGCCGACGTACGGCACGTTCGCCCATCTGCGCCGCGACGACGTGCTCGCGCGCGTCGACGAGTTGCTCGCCGCCGGCACACTGCGCTCGACCGGTGGGCGCTTCCCGAAGCTGGCGGCGGCGTGAGCGGGCTCCGCCTCGCCGTCCTCGCCTCCGGCACGGGCTCCAACCTCCAGGCGATTCTCGACACGGTCCATGGCGGCCCGGAGGGGATCGTCGTCGCGGCGGTCGCGTCGGACAAGCCAGGCGCGCGTGCGCTGGAACGGGCGCAGGAGTCGGGCGTGCCGACCGCAACGTTCCCGACCGGCGACTTCGCGGATCGCGCGGCGCGCGACGCTGCGCTCGCCGACTGGGTCGCCGGGCATGACGTGCAGCTCGTCGTGCTCGCCGGCTACATGCAGCTGCTGACGCCTGCCTTCCTCGGCCGCTTCCCGCACGCCATCGTCAACGTGCACCCGGCGCTGCTGCCGGCCTTCCCCGGCCTCGATGCCGTCGGGCAGGCGCTGGAGCACGGGGTGAAGGTCTTCGGCGTCACCGTGCACTTCGTCGACGAGGGCGTCGACACGGGCCCGATCGTGCTGCAGCGTGCGCTCGAGCTGCCGCATGCGCGCACGCGTGAGGACGTCTTCGAGCAGCTGCACGCCGTCGAGCACGAGCTGCTGCCGGAGGCGATCCGCCTGATCGCGCGTGGGGCAGTGCGGATCGACCCGGCCGACCCGCGCCGCGTGCTGCTGGAGCCGTAGCTATCCTCGGGCGCGCATGACGGAAGGAACGGAGATCGCCCAGACGGAGCCGCTCACGGCGCCCGGCGAGGTCCAGGTCCGACGGGCGCTGCTGTCGGTCTCCGACAAGACGGGCATCGTCGACTTCGCGCGCGGGCTCGCCGAGCTCGGCGTCGAGCTGGTGTCGACCGGCGGCACCGCCGGAGCGCTTGCCGACGCGGGCATCCCGCATCGCTCGATCACCGACTACACCGGCTTCCCGGAGATCATGGACGGGCGTGTCAAGACGCTCAACCCGAAGCTGTACGCGGGCCTGCTGGCGGTGCGCGACAACGCGGAGCATCTCGCGGCCGCGGCCGACGCGGAGGTCGAGTTCGTCGACCTCGTGTGCGTGAACCTCTACCCGTTCGAGCAGACCGTCGCCAAGCGCGGCGTCGCCGACGCCGAGGTGATCGAGAACATCGACATCGGCGGCCCAACGATGATCCGCGCCGCTGCGAAGAACTTCGCCTTTGCCGCGCCGGTCGTCTCGCCTGCCAGCTACGACGCGATCCTCGACGAGCTGCGCGCCGGCACAGGAAAGCTCTCGCTCGCCACGCGCGAGTCGCTCGCGGCGGAGGCGTTTGCCTACACCGCTCGCTACGACACCGCGATCACGCGCTGGTTCAGTGAGAAGCGCGACGACTTCCCGCCGCTGTTCGTGCGTGCCTTCGAGAAGGTCACCGACCTCTCCTACGGTGAGAACCCGCACCAGCGCGCCGCCTACTACGCGCAGGTCGGCTCGCCGACGCACCTGTTGTCGAACGTGCGCCAGCTCGGCGGCAAGCCGCTGTCGTTCAACAACCTGCTCGACCTCAACGCCGCGCGCCTGCTCGCGCGCGAGTTCGGCGGTCCGGCGTGCGTGATCGTCAAACACAACAACCCCTGCGGCGTCGCGATGGGCGACAGCCCGCTTGACGCCTACTCGCAGGCGTTCGCAGGCGATCCGGTGTCCGCGTTCGGCGGCGTGATCTGCCTCAACCGTCCGGTCGATGGCGCGCTCGCTGAGGCGCTCGTGCAGCAGTTCGCGGAGGTGCTGTTCGCGCCCGGTTACGACGAGGCGGCACTCGCGACGCTCTCCAGCAGACCGAACCTGCGGATCCTCCAGGACGACGAGCAGCAGGCGCTGCATCTGGCGGACCCGGACCTCAAGCAGGTCGTCGGCGGCCTGCTCGTGCAGGACCGCGATCTCGACACGCAGGAACGCGCCGAGATGACGGTCGCGACGCAGCGCCAGCCGACCGACGCTGAGTGGAGCGAGCTGCTGTTTGCCTGGCGCGTCTGCAAGCACGTGCGCTCCAACGCGATCGTGCTGTCGCGAGACGGTGCCTCCGTCGGCATTGGGGCGGGGCAGATGAGCCGCGTCGACTCGGTGCGGATCGCAATCGAGAAGGCCCAGGAGGGAACGCTGAAGGGCGCCGTGATGGCCTCCGACGCGTTCTTCCCCTTCCCGGACGGTCCGCAGCTCGCGATCGACGCGGGCATCGCCGCGATCGTGCAGCCGGGCGGCTCGGTGCGCGACGACGAGGTGATTGTCGCGGCCGACGCGGCCGGCGTCGCGATGGTCTTCACGAGTCGTCGCCACTTCAAGCACTAGTAGGGATTGGTCCCTACCACGCGCTGCTGAACGCCCACGGCTACAGGCGCACGCGCGCTCTGCCGATAGGGACGAGGTGACGCTGGGAGCGAGATCGATGAGCCGTGCCGCGCCGGAGGGCGCCGCCTGATGCACCTCCGCCTGCGCAGCGTGCCGGCGCTGTTCGGGACCGTCCTGGCTGCGATCGCCACGCTCGTCGCGACGATGCTCGCGGTCGACCACTGGGGCGTGCCCGTTGCGGGCATGCTGCTGACGGTCGCGCTCGGCATCCTCGCGCTGCATGCGCTCCAGCGCGAGCGGAGCGTGTCGCGGTTGGTCGACCAGCAGGCGGCCGAGCGTGACCGCGTCGAGCTGGAGTTGCGCGCCGCCGAGCTGCGCCATCGGCTGCTGGCCGACAACGCGACCGACACGATCCTCGCGTTCGGCGCCGACGGGCGGATCACGTACGTCTCGCCTGCCTCGAGCGAGCTGATCGGGCACGCGCCGGAGGAGATCGTCGGGCGCCAGCCGCGCGACTTCGTCCACCCCGATGACCGCCGTGCGGTCACGCAGGCGCGTTCGCGCGTCGCAGACGAGGGCGGGACGATCACCGTCACGAGCCGTCTGCGCCACCGCGAGGGCCACTACGTGTGGATCGAGGCGCGAGTGCGGGGGGTGCACGACGCGGAGACCGGTGCGCCGATCGAGGGGCAGGCGATCGTTCGCGACGTCAGCGAGCGCGTCGCCGCCGAGGCCGCGCTGCGCGAGAGCGTCGAGCGCATCGCCGCCGCCGAGCAGCGCTTCCGCACTGCGTTCGAGGCGGCGCCGATCGGGATGGCGCTGTCCGGCCTCGACGGGCGCTTCATCCAGGTCAACGATGCGCTGTGCGCGATTACCGGTTATACCCGCGAGGAGCTTGAGGAGATGGGCTTCGCCGATCTCAGCCACCCGGCTGACGCCGGGCGCGAAGAGGAGATGATGCACAGCCTTCTGTCCGGCGAGCAGAGCACTTACTGGATGGAGAAGCGCTACGTCGACGTCGTCGGCCAAGTTGTGTGGGTCGCGGTGCACGCGACACTCGTGCGCGCTGCTGACGGGAGTCCCCAGCACTTCCTCGGCCAGATCCAGGACGTCAGCGAGCGCGTCCGGTACGAGGCGCAGCTGCAGCACATGGCCGATCACGATCCACTTACGGGTCTGTTGAATCGGCGCTCGTTCGAGCGCGAGCTCAACCAGCACATCGTGCAGGTGCAGCGCTATGGGCCGGAGGGCGCCGCGCTCGTGCTCGACATTGATCGCTTCAAGCACATCAACGACACGCTCGGCCACAACGTCGGCGACGAGCTGATCGTCAAGGTCGCACAGACGCTGCGCACCCGCCTGCGCGACAGCGACGTGCTCGCGCGCCTCGGCGGCGACGAGTTCGCGATCCTGTTGCCGCGGGGCGGGGCGGCCGAGGCAGCCCGCGTCGCAGAGGCAGTCCTCGGCGCCGTACGTGCGCAGTCAGTGTTGACCGCCGCCGGGCGCCGCCGTCCTATTACGGCCTCGATCGGCATCGCGCTGTTCAGCGACACGGAGCGATTGAGCGCGGAGGACGTGCTCGTGAACGCCGACCTGGCGATGTACGACGCGAAGGAGGCCGGCCGCGACCGCTCGGCGACGTACTCCTCGCAGGAGCGCGGCGCGTCGCGCATGAAGGCGCGCATCACGTGGGCGGAGCGGATCCGGGAAGCGCTCGAGGAGGACCGCTTCACGCTGTACGCCCAGCCGATCGTCGACCTGTCCGACGGTGAGGTGCGCCAGCATGAGCTGCTGCTGCGAATGATCGACGAGCGCGGCGAGGTGATCCCGCCGGCTGCGTTCATCGGCGTGGCGGAGCGCTTCGACCTGATGCAGGACATCGACCGCTGGGTCGTCGCACGCGCGATCAGGCTGATGGGTGAGCAGAAGGCGGCAGGCCGGGACCTGGTCTTCGAGGTCAACATCTCAGGCAGCTCGACGGGCGATCCAGAACTCCTGACGATCATTGAGCACGCACTTGCGGAGACCGGCGTGGATCCGGTGAACCTGGTGCTGGAGGTGACGGAGACGACCGCCGTCGCCAACATTCCACGTGCACAGCAGTTCGCCGCACGACTCGCGGAGCTCGGTTGTCGGTTTGCGCTTGACGACTTTGGAGCAGGCTTTGGCAGTTTCTACTACTTGAAGCATCTTCCGTTCGATCTTCTGAAGATCGACGGCGAGTTCGTTCGCTCATGTACCACCAGCACGACGGACCAGCTGCTGATCCGTGCGGCCGTCGACATCGCCCGTGGGCTCGGGAAGAAGACGATTGCGGAGTACGTTGGCGACGAAGCGACGGTCGATCTGTTGCGAGAATTGGGTGTCGACTATGCCCAGGGTTTCCACATTGGACGCCCAGGGCCCCTTGCGGCACGGCTTGATCGCGATTGCGTCGGTTCGTAAGACTTGCTTCACTATTCAGAGACTTTGTAACGGAAGGGCGCCAGCTTCTTGACGAGAACCTCCCACAGGTTCAATGCAGGTGCGTATATTGCTAGCCTAGGACACACCCCCCCAGGCTTACTAGGAGTCACGTACATGGCAGATCTCGTCGGGCAAATTCAGCGCGACATCGAGAAGCGCCTTGCAGAGTTGCGGCCGCTGATCGAAGAGAAGGAGCAGCTCGAGGCCGTGTTGGTCGCGCTCACGAACGGGAGCACCGTTGCTGCCCCAGCCGCGCCGCGCGTACGTGCCACGACGGCGCCGCGCTCGACGGCCGGACGGGCTCCGTACGCCGCCGGCAAGGGTCGCCGCGCTCCGCGTGGTGCCAACCGCGAGGCAATTCTCACGGTCGTGCGCGAACGCCCGGGCGTGTCCGCGGCTGAGGTCGCCGAGATCACGAAGATCGCCAAGCCGACGGTGCACACGACGATCTCCCAGCTCAAGCGCAAGGGGATTCTCGAACCCGAGGGCTCCGGCGGCGTCAAGCTCGCCAAGGGCGCCTGAGCGGAGGCTCGCAGCCCAGGGCGCCGATGAGTGCGCGCCCTGGGACTCGAACCCAGCCCGCCGGATTAAAAGTCCGGTGCTCTAACCCGATGAGCTAGACGCGCCTGTGCATCCTCGCACGCCGCGCGTCCGGGCGGAATGAGAAGGTGCTTCTAAGCTGTATGGGACGCCTCGTGCATCCCGCGGTCCCCCTGCCCCCATGGTGTAGCGGTTAGCACGCCAGCCTTTCACGCTGGTAGCGGGGGTTCGATTCCCCCTGGGGGTACCTGCCTCCGAGCGTCTCGCCGGCCGGCGAGACGCTCAACGCGGCGCAGGCGGGCGCACCTGTCGAACTGACGCAGGAGACCGTACTCGCCATCCGTGGCGAGGCTCAGCAGCGAGTGGAGGCTTGAGCACGCACGTGCCTGCCCGCCGTCCCGGCTCCGCGGCTACCATCCCATTGCGGGACGCGGGCGGTTAGCTCAGCTGGTAGAGCACTTCCCTTACAAGGAAGGGGTCGCTGGTTCGAACCCAGCACCGCCCATGAGGTCAGGCGAAGATGCACGCCGCCGTCATGCGGTCGGCCAGCTCGCTGCCGATCCGCTCGAAGGCCGTCGAGCCGCGGAGATCCATCCCGTCGAGGACGTCGGCGGTCATCTGTTCCTGCAGGAAGAGCAGGTCGCCGATCTCACGGGCTGTGGGCTCGTGGAGCGTCCAGCGGATCTCTGAGGTCGGGACGTCGATCCGCCAGCGGGTTTGCAAAGGCGTGACGACCGGCTCGGCCAAGCGCACCAGCTCCGAGAGGATCGCCTTGTCGACGAACAGGTCGGCGCTCGGCCGGCTGGCCATACGCAGCAACATCGGCAGCGGCATCCGGTCGGGCACGCAGAGTGCGATGCCGAGCCCGATGCAGCTGCGGTGCACTGCCTCGCTCACCGGCTCGGAGGAGACGAGTATCGGCCACCAGCTCGCCGCGGCGGTGGCGGCCGCGTCGTCGCGGGCAGCTTGGCGATAGAGGTCCAGGCACTTGAAGGCGAAGACGGCGACGGCGGTCTTGTCGAGCTCCGCGCGGGCCTTGCACTCCAGCCAGATGCCGACCCGATGGCCGTGGCCGACGCCGTCGAGCTCGTGCCGTACACCCGAGGCCGACCCAGCTCCGAACAGGCCGAGGGTTCCGGCATGCTGGCGACGGTCCAGACCGGGGCGTATGAGCAGCCCGGATGCGGCCTGCTCCCAGGCGCGGCCGTCCGGGCGGCCCGTCGGCGCGTCAGCGTAGCGAGCGAGCAGGAACGCGTCCCGTGAAAGCCCGGCGATCTCGCGCGGCACGACGCTCACGCCAGGAGGTCCTCCACCTCGGCGGCGTAGTCGCTGTCGTCGTCGGCGGGGTCGCCTGCGAGGATGCTCTGGCCGTTGTTGAAGTGGTTGAGCGCGAACTCGGCGTCGATGCGCCCGACCTGCACCTGCGCGCCGGCGTCGAAGACCTCGTTGGCCTTGTTGAGCAGCAGGCCAGGCCGGCCTTGAGAGACCTGGCGCAGGACGCTGAGGACACTGCGGTCGAACGGCACGAGGTCGTCGTCGATCTCAGCGTCGTTGCGCTGCGGTCCCATCCACGCCTTGAGCAGCGCCTCGACCTGGTCGTCATCGCGCATGCCGCGCAGGACGACGACGGCTGCCTGGTTGCCGGGCATGTCCTCGAAGGACGGCAGTCGGTTGGCCTCCCAGTAGCTGTCGAGCTCGCGGGCTGCCGTCGCGTGGAAGGTGTACGTCTGATGCAACGTGCCGGCGAACGGCTCCGTCTCCAGGAGGTCGCGGATGCGACCGATCTCGCGGCGCCGCTTCGCGGCGGGCAGGGCCTTGTTCGTCGCCAGGTCCTCCAGCTGGTCGATCATCAGGAAGACGCGCTCGACGCCCGCTGCTCGCAGTGCGATGAGCGAGAAGTGCAGGAAGTCCAGACCCGAGCGCAGCTGCGTGGTCGTGGAGACCTGCCCCAGGAGGCCGGGGAGCTCCTCTGGGCTCGTGCAGAACCAGTCGGTGATGTCCGGGCGAAGCGGGGCGGAGGTCGGTGCGATCTCGAGGCGAGTCTCCGAGAGCTTCCTGCGGATGGCCGCTGACGAGTCGGTGTCGAGCTCCTCGGCGATCGCGGCGTGGGCGCGGACGAGCGGCGCGTCGGCGCCGGCAGCCATCGTCAGGACGGCGTTGAACAGCACCGGGTAGAGGCCGGTCCGCTGGTTGGTGTTGAGCTCGCTGAAGCCGGCGGCGATGCGTTTCACCCGTGCCGGTCTCATACCGGTGGCAAGCTGGACCCCCTCGCCCCAGTCGCGCTTGTTGATGTCGGCGACTGTATGGCGCATCAGCGACGTCTTGCCGTAGCCGGTGTCGCCGCCGGGACCCTTGCTCCACAGAAAGGCAACCTGACGGCCGCCCTGGAGCGCGCCGCGGATGATCTTCTGCTGGAACTCGGAGGTCTCGTCGGGGAAGACCTCCGGGCTGTACGGGCTGCGCTCGTTGGAGATCGCGGCATGGGGGAACGGGTTCTCGTCGAGTCCCCACGCCTCCTCGATGTGGTCGAACGAGTTGCTCACGACGTGCTCCTTTCTGCTGCATGGGCTGCGGTCGATGTGTTCTTGAGGATCTGGACGTCCAGACGTCGCCGGTTGCGGTGGCGAAACGGCGGCTCGGAGGCGGGGAGCGACGACGTGCCGATGTAGGCGATCGCTGTTATGTCGAGCGCCTCGCCGTGGCCGTCGATCAGCTGCGCCAGGACCAGGTCGCCGAGGGCGCGCATCGTGTTCGTCTCGAACGCGGCTTGCGCGCGGATGCGAAAGATCGGCAGGTAGGGCTGGGCCAGCATGGTGTCGAGCGCAGCGGCTTGCCCGTCGTAGGCGCGCACGAGCGCGCTCCCAACCGCGTCGCCGTGCGTTCGAAGGCCGCGGCGGCGAGCGACCGGTGCGCCGCCGTTGCCTGCGACGAGGTCGCAGGCCAGCCAGACGACGTTGGCATCCGGGTGCTCGGGCACGTACCGCGACTGGTCGAAGATCATCAGCTCGCCGCCCCATCGCATGAGCGTCTTGATGGTGTTGGCGTCCATCGAGAGGCCGCGCGCCTCGAACCCTGCGACGGCCAGCGCGTCGTTGAGCACCTCAGACATGGCCTTGTTCGAGGGCCGCTCCTGCGCGGCGTTGCCGAACCGACGCTTGACATGCTCGGCGATCGTTCTAGCTACCTGCGCAGGGTCGACGTCGGCGCCGATTTGCTCAGCGCCCCGACGTCCCCAGCCCTCGAGTCCGTAGGCCTCGTCGCGGCCTCGCTGGACATCGCGCTCCGAGACGACGGGACAGACGATCGGCCCATCTCTGAGCACGACGAGCAGTCGGCGCAGGTAAGGGTGGGCGGCAATCAGGCTGGCGGCGATCCGGTCGACGAACGGTGCTCCTCCGGCGCGAGCGATCTCGGCCAGCTCGTGCCCGGCGTCGGTCAGCTCGAACGCGGCGTTGCGGTAGCCGTCGACGAACTTGCGTGCGGAAGGCAGCTTGGCGTTCTTGAGCGCCCCGATCTTCATCAGCTCGGCGAGCGTCTCGCGTGCCGGCGACCAGTTCCGCTCGTTCTCCGGGACGCGGCTGGTCGTGAGTCGACCGCGACCCTGACGGGCAAGGCGCTCCTGCGTGTCGCCGTAGCGGACGCGGGCGTCCTCGAAGCTGACTGCACCGTCGGCGATGCCGACGAGCTGGTCGTGCAGGTGCTCCACGACGCGGTGGAGGCGAGGAATGGTGTCTCGCTCGATCATGAACCAATCTTCTCATACTCAGGTCTCCCGCGCAAGAGACCTGAGTATGAGGGGTGCATGAACATGCGTGGGCTGTCTCGCGTCCCGGCGCAACCGCTCGTGTGCGCTGCGCGCGTCGTCACGGCATCTGCGACGGCGGTCTGCAACCCTTTCGCGCGCGATGAACGAGCCGCTGTCCTTCGATCCGATCGCGCAGGCGCGCAGCCAGTGGGTCGACCGCTGGGGCGAGGAGCCGGCGCGTCCGATGGCGGCGGTCACGTCGATCATGCGCGTGCAGCAGATCCTGCTCGCGCGGCTCGGGGAGCTGCTGCGGCCGTTCGGCCTCACGTTCCCGCGCTACGAGACGCTGATGGTGCTCGTCTTCAGCCGCACCGGGGCGCTGCCCGTCGGCAAGATGGGCGAGCGCCTGCAGGTGCACCGCACGAGCATGACCCACATGGCTGACCGGCTTGAGGAGGCTGGGCTCGTGACGCGTGTCGCGCACGCGGAGGACCGCCGTTCGACGCTGATCGAGATCACGCCCGCTGGCCGTGACGTCGCCGCGCGCGCGACCGTTGTACTGAACGAGGCGGGCTTCGCGATGGACCCGCTCAGCGACGAGGCACTCGACTCAATCACGCAGCTGCTCGCGGTGGTTCGCAGCCACGAGGGCGACTTCGCCGAGCCGAAGCCGGCGGCTCAGAACACCGGCGCCTCGGTGTAGCGGCCGAAGACGGCCTGGAGGGACTCGACGATCTCGCCCTCCGTCGCCTCGGCGCGCGCGGCAGTGAGGAAGGGCTCCATCAGGTTCGCGCCGTCGCGCGCGGCCGCCTCGCGGATCGCGGCGAGCGCCTGCTCGACCGCCGCGCTGTCGCGGCGAGCGCGGACGGCTTGCACGCGGTCGATCTGCTTGCGCTCCAACGCGGGGTCGATCTTGAGGTACGGGGTCTGGTCGTCGCCGCCCTCGGTGAAGGCGTTGACGCCGACGACGATGCGGCGGCCTTCGTCGATCTCCGTCTGCAGCTCGAAGCTCGCGTCGGCGATCTCGCGCTGGGGATAGGAGCGCTTGACCGCCTCGACCATCCCGCCGAGCTCGTCGATCTTGGCGAAGTACTCGTACGCCTTCGCCTCCATCTTGTCGGTCAGCGCCTCGACGAAGTAGCTGCCGCCGAGCGGGTCGATCGTGTTCGCGACGCCGGTCTCGTGGGCGATGATCTGCTGCGTGCGCAGGGCGATGCGGACGGCATCCTCGGTCGGCAGCGCGAGCGCCTCGTCATACGAGTTGGTGTGCAGCGACTGCGTGCCGCCGAGCACGCCGGCGAGCGCCTCGATCGCGGTACGCACGATGTTGTTGAGCGGCTGCTGGGCGGTCAGCGAGACGCCGGCGGTCTGCGTGTGGAAGCGCATCAACCACGACTTCGGGTTCTTCGCGCCGAACGTCTCCTTCAGCTCGCGCGCCCAGATCCGGCGTGCGGCGCGGTACTTCGCGATCTCCTCGAAGAAGTCGATCTGCGCGTTGAAGAAGAACGACAACCGCGGCGCGAAGTCGTCGACGTCGAGCCCACGTGCGACCGCCTGCTCGACGTACGTCAATCCGTCCTTGAGGGTGAACGCGAGCTCCTGCGCGGCTGTCGACCCGGCCTCACGGATGTGGTACCCGCTGATGCTCACGGGATGCCAGCGCGGCATCGCCGTTGAGCACCACTCGATCATGTCGCCGACGAGCCGCATCGCCGGGTCGATCGGGAAGCACCACTCCTTCTGTGCGATGTACTCCTTGAGGATGTCCGTCTGGATCGTGCCGCCGAGCCGGTCCGCCGGCACGCCTTGGCGCTCGGCGGCGGCGACGTAGAACGCGAGCATGATCGCCGCCGGCGCGTTGATCGTCATCGACACGGTCACCTCGCCGAGGTCGATGCCGCCGAACAGCGTCGTCATGTCCTCCAGCGAGTCGACCGCGACGCCCTCGCGCCCCACCTCGCCGAGGGAGCGCGGGTGGTCGGAGTCGTGGCCCATCAGCGATGGCATGTCGAACGCGGTCGAGAGGCCGGTCTGCCCGTGGTCGATCAGATAGCGGAAGCGCTCGTTTGTCTCCTCGGCGGTGCCGAAGCCGGCGAACTGCCGCATCGTCCACAGGCGGCCGCGGTACATCGAGTCGTACACGCCGCGCGTGAAGGGGTACTCGCCCGGCCGGCCGATCGCGGCGTCCGGATCGGACGGCAGGTCGGCCGCTGTGTACAGCGGATCGATCGGCTCCCCCGAGAGCGTCGTGAACGAGTCCTTGCGCTCAGCCATCGGTCGAGTATCGCAGGGGTCCGCCGCCGCTAAGCCGCGAGCCCAGCAGGTACGCCCCGCTCGCGCACCGTCATCTGGAGCGGCTCGCGCGGGCTGAGCGTCGGCATCTGGCGCACCGTCATCGTGCGCCCCGGCACGAGCTCCAGTCGGTAGCGCTGCAGCAGCAGCGTGACGATCGTCTTGATCTCGAGCTGGCCGAAGCGCATCCCGATACACGTGCGCGAGCCGCCGCCGAAGGGGATGTAGGCGCCCTTCGGCAGCTTCGCCTTCGCCTCGGGCGCGAAGCGCTCGGGCACGAACGCCTCCGGCTCGGGCCACACGTCCGGCAGGCGGTGGCTCGCCCACGAGCTGTAGTAGACGTAGGCGTTGGCGGGGACCTGATGGCCGCCGAACTCGA
The DNA here is from genome assembly GCA_036009645.1 of Conexibacter sp. GTDB lineage: Bacteria > Actinomycetota > Thermoleophilia > Solirubrobacterales > Solirubrobacteraceae > Conexibacter. Next base: position 10,004 of record DASYLH010000021.1, on the reverse strand, counting down.
ACGTCTCGACCGCGCGGCGTGGGCCGACCCACGCGGCCGGGTAGAGGCGCAGCGTCTCGTCGAGCACCATCTCCAGCTCGGGCAGTGCCTCGCCGCTCATCAGCTCGGCGGCGGTCGGTGTGCGGTCGCCGAGCACGCGATCCTGCTCGTCGACCAGCTTCGCGAGCACAGCGGGATGGCGCGCGAGCTCGTAGAGCATGAAGGAGATCGTCGAGGTCGACGTGTCGTGGCCTGCGAACAGCAGCGTCATCACCTGATCGCGGACCTCGCGGTCGCTCAGGCGCGAGCCGTCCTCCGCGTCGGTCGCCTCGATCAGCATCGACAGCACGTCGGTGCGCTCCGGGTCCGGATGGCGGCGGCGGCGCTCAATCTCGGCGAAGACGATGTGGTCGAGCGCCTTGCGCGCGGCCAGCATGCGGTTCCAGGGCGTGCGCGGACCGCGCATGATCCGCACGGCGAAGTCCGTCCCGTAGAAGGAGAGCGCGCGCTCGAACTCGATCGCCGCCTGGGCGCCCTTGCCGCGCTCGTCGGGGTCGAGCCCGAACAGCGCGCGCATCGCGACGCGCAGCGTGAGTCGGCGCGCCCAGTGGTAGACGTCGAGCGTCTCGGCCTCGCGCCAGCCCGCGAGCGCCTGCTCAGTCTCCTCGACCATCGTGGCGTAGGAGGCGGCGATCTTCTCGCGATGGAACGCCGGCAGCATGATCCGCCGCGCGCGGCGGTGGTAGGCGCCGTCGACCGTCAGCAGACCGTCGCCCAACAGCGGGATCAGGTCCCCCATGCTGCCCGTGCGCCAGTGGAACTTGTCGGCGTTGGAGACCGTCATGAAGTGGTTCGCCTCGGGCCCGAGCATGAACACGACGCGCCCGTGGAAGACGCGCATGCTGAAGATCGGGCCGTGCTCGCGGTAGAGCGGCAGCAGGATCGGCAGCGGATCGCGCACGAAGCGGAACGTGCGCTCGACGTTGAAGTCGTTCGGGCCGGGCGGATACGGGACTGGCGCCGAGCGCTCGTTAGCGAGGTCGACGAGGATCCGGCGGAAGGCGTTGCTCGACAGTGGCTCGGGGGCGACGACGCTCATGCGAGACAGCGTACTGGCTGCGCAGCCAGGATGGTGGCGCGCAGCGGTCACGCGCGACTTGACCAGAAGGTAGTGTGGGCCGCAACGTATTCACCGCATGAGGGGGAACCATGCATCGCAAGGTCGCGGCCGCGCTCGTCGCCGCGCTCGCACTCGCCGTCGCGAGCTGCGGAGGAAGCGAATCCGAGACGCTCACGGGAGCAGCGCTCGTCAGACGGATCGAGACCGCGTGCAGAGAAGGGCAGAGGGAGGCGACGAAGCAGACGAGAGCCGCGAGAGGGTCCGCAAGTCAGGAGACGTTCCTCGCTGCGCTTCTCGCCGGTCAGAAGGCGGAGTTGGACGCGCTTGACGGTGTCACCACCACCGGCGCGGCCAAGGCTGACTTCGAAGCCTTCAAAGAGGGCGTTCAGACGCGGATCGACCTGGTCGAGAGAGTGGCGTCGGCTGACAGAGCGGACGTCCAGAGAACGTTGAGAGCTGTGCAGCCTGAGGCCGAAGTGGCTGCGAGAAAGCTCCAAGCTGCGGCCAGAAGCCTCGGCGTCGAGGGCTGCTCGTAGGCGACGCGTCAGGGGCCGCGCGGCGCTCCGTCGCCGCGCGGCCGTGCATGCCATACTTCACGCCCCCTTGTGGGGGCGTAGCTCAGTTGGTTAGAGCGCCGGCCTGTCACGCCGGAGGTCGCGGGTTCGAGTCCCGTCGCTCCCGTGAAGCAGCTGCCAGTTGGCTGTTTTCCGGGTCAAACCCGCAGGGCACCCGGTAGCCCGCGGTCCGGGCTGGGCGTGCTGGCAGTGCACGCGTCGTCAAGTACGACGGATTCCGGTCACCAGCAGATACGCGGCCGGGAGCGCTGCGGAATTGGCCTCGCCCTGGTCCCAGCGGCGGGTCAGCTCTCGATAGGCCTCGAGAAACTCCTCCCACCGGCCTTGCGGCTCAAGCGCGCGTCGTGCCATGACCATCGGACCGAAGCGCTCCATGAAGTAGTCGGTCATGTCGTCGACCGATCCGTCGTAACGCTGGAGCAGCGTGCGCTCCTCGCAGACGATCTCGAACGTGTTGTCGAGCAGTTCGTGGGCGCCCTCCTCGGTACCCCAGCGGGCCGGAGGTCCCTCCGGCGGGGGCGGCGGGCTCAGAAACGACGCGATCGTCGCGAACATCTCGCCGACGAAGCCCGCGGGCCGCCACGAGCACAGCGCGATGTGTCCGCCGGGCTTGACCACGCGCGCCAGCTCCGCCGCCGCGACCGACTGGCGGGGCGCGAACATGATCCCGAACGTCGAGACACCGGCGTCGAAGCTCGACGCCTCGAATGGGAGGGCCTCGGCGTCGGCCTCCACCCATTCCAACTCGACGCCGTGGTCCATCGCGCGGCGCCGGCCGGGCTCGAACAGCTCGGGCGTGAGATCCGAGGCGACGACGTCCGCGCCGCGCATGGCAGCCTGGATCGCGGCGTTGCCACTCCCGGCGGCGATGTCGAGCACGCGGTCGCCCGGGCCGCACCCCGAAGCCTCGGCCGCGGCGGTGCCCGCCTCCCAGATGAATGGCACGACGGAGTCGAAGTCGCCCGCCGCCCACGTCGCACGGGCCTGCTGCTTCATCGCCGCGATGTCGGCCACGACGCGAGTATCTCCGACGGCACGTTTTACCGCAAGCCGGTGCGGTCCAAGCCTGTGTCGACTCCCCGACCCCGCGGCAGAGTTGCGGCGACCTCGACGAACAGGGCCGCTCTCAAGTGGGCCGGAGCCGTCAGCCGATAGCTCTCTAGATCGCGCCTGTTCCAGGTATCGACGTAGTCGACGTAAAAGCTCGCCAGCTCGGCGGCGTTGAGCTTTGCCACTGGCCGCGATGTTAGTGCGCGAAGCCTGGCGGGCATCGGCCGCGTGGCGGAGCGCGGACAGCTCACGCCCGCCACGCGGCACGCCGGCTGCAACGTCTACCGTCCGTGCTTGCGCGCCCGCTGTCTCTGCACGCGCGCCGTGGGCGAGTGCCGCGCGGGCAGGTAACTCGCCAGCGCGCAGGCGCCCGTGCGCGTGGTGTCGCCGACGTTGAGCAGGTCGCGGCGCGCATGCGGGCCGCAGAGCGTGGCGGTCAATCGCACCGTCGGCAGCACGGGGAGGCCCATCGGATCGTTCGGTTCAGGGGCCCAGCCGCCCGGCAGGGCGACGAGGAACTGGCCGTCGGCGGTGAACGGCAGCGGCTTCCAGCGGCCGCCGTCCCGGATTGCGACCGACGTGATCCCGGGCCCGAACCACCCGCCGTCGAGCGTGACGGTGGGTCCCGGCCCGGCCGGGACGGCGATCCAGGTCATCGGCAGCCCGCCGCCGCAGTTGTCGCTCATGCCGTCGGCGACGGACTGCTTGAGCGTCGTCGGCACGAACGCGCCGGTCACGGGGTCGATCGTGCCGAGCCGGTGCCCGTCGATCCGCAGGCTCTTTATGCACTGGACGGGAAGCGTGCGGCCACCGATCGTGAGCGTCGAGCGATACGTCGCGAAGGTGTGGGCGGGACCGCCGAACGGATCGGCCGCGCGGATCGGGGCGAGCCGCACGCTGCCCTCGATCGGCAGCGGAATCACGCCGTCGGCGCTCGCAGCCGCAGCAGTGAGGAGCGTCATTGCGGTCACGACCGCGGTGACGCGCGCAAGTGTTCGTTGCAAGGCGATTCCTTTCCTCTGCCCGGCTCGCGCCGGGACGGTGTTCGTCATCTCGCTCGGACGAGCGGCGCGCGCCGGAGTTACCCCCACGAGCCGTCGTCGCCGGCAGGCGGACGAGTGGGAGACTTTTCGCCCATGGACTCGTTGCAGGCGGCGATGGGAGCGAGGGAACCAGCTTCGACCGGCCCGCCCACGGGCGGTCCGCGCCGCCCGCTGCGCAGCTCGGCGGTGCCGCTGCGCATACGCTCCGACGAGGAGCTCGTGCGGCGCTTCCGTGCCGGGGACGAGGACGCCTTCCGGGTCATCCACGATCGGTACCGCGCGCGCCTGTTCGCGTACGCGCGGCAGATGTTGCGCGGCTCACGGCAGGACGCCGAGGAAGCGCTGCAAGACGCGTTCGTGCGCGCGCACGCGGCCCTGCGCACCGACGCGCGCGACATCTCGCTGCGGGCGTGGCTGTACCGGATCGTGCACAACCGCTGCATCGACGAGCTCCGCCGTCCGCAGCCGCCGAGCCCGGAGTCGCTCGCGCTGCTGCGCCCGCCGCCGGAGGATCCGATTGCCGCAACCCTCCGGCGCGAGTCGCTGCGACGCCTCGTCACCGACATCGGCCGCCTGCCCGAGCAGCAGCGCGCCGCGCTGCTGATGCGGGAGCTGGGCGGCATGAGCTACGACGAGGTCGCGGCGGCGCTGACGATCACCGTCGCGAGCGTCAAGTCGACGCTCATGCGCGCACGCATGTCGCTGACGACCGCGGCGCAGGCCCGCGGCGCTGCCTGCCATGAGATCCGGACTCAGCTCGCCGCGGCGCACGAGCGCGGCGTCCGCTTCGACGGACTCGTACGCCGCCACCTGCACGACTGCGACGCCTGCCGCGCGTACCGCCGAGAGCTGCAGGCGACCGCCCGGCGTCTTGCCGCGCTTGCGCCGGCGCTCGGTCCGGGTGCGCTGTTCGCGAAGCTGCTCGGCGGCGCGTCGCTGCTTGGCGGTGGTGCGGGCGCGGCGTCGTCGATCGGTGGTGGAGCGGCGGCCGGCGGTGCGAGCGCCGGTGGCGGTCTGCTCAGCCTCACCGGCGGCCAGCTCGCCGCGCTTGCCGCAGCGGGCGCGATCGGCATCGGCGGAGGCATCGTGGCGCTCGAGGACAGATCCGGCTCGACCCCGCAGCGGCACCCGGCGCATCAGACGCTCACCGTGGCCCGATCGACGAGTGCGGTGCTCGCGAATGTGCCGCTCGCGCAGAGGGCGCCGCAGCCGCGGCACCCGCAGACGACGTCGCGACACCCACGTTCCGAGAGCGCAGCCGGTCGGCCGCGTGCGCGGCCCGCCTGGGCGACCCCGCGCTACCCGGGGCTGCGGAAGCAGATCGCGCGGATCAGAGGGTTCCATCTCGTCTGGCGCGACGGGGCGCTTGAGCCCGCCGGGCTGGCGAGCGCTCCGCGCGACCCGCAGGCGCGGGCGCAGTGGGTCGACACTGCCATGGTCCAGTGGCTGGTCTCGAGCGTCGAGGGCCGGCGCCTGCTGGCGCGCATGCAGCACCTCCCGCGTGGCGTGGTGATCACGATCGAGCCCGGCGGAACCTGGTCCTCCCGGACCGAGCTCGCCGGCCGGACCGAGGCGACGAGACTCGCCACCGGGCTGGCAGGCAGCATGTGGCTCACGGGGACGCCGCAGGGAAGACGCGCGATGCGGCGGCTGAGAGAGCAGGCCCGGCGCCGCGCGAACGCTCAGCCGGCGCCACCGACCGCAACGACGCCCACGGAGCCCGCGCCCGTCGACACGACGACGCAGCCCGCGCCGCCCCCGGCGACGACGCCTACGACGCCCGCGCCCGCCGTCACGACGACGCAGCCCCAGCCACCCCCGGCGACGACGACTGAACCTGCCCCTGCGCCGGCCGTCCCGTGAGGCGCGACCCACGGATGGAACGTCGCGGCGTCTCGATTCCATGCGTCTGCATCAGGCCATGCGCGTACCGGCGATCAGCTCGCCGGCACGCGTCACGAACAGGCACAGGCGGTTCGAGGCACACGAGACGCGGCTGATTGGCTGCGCGATCCGGAGCGGCTTCCAGCCCGACGCGGGGCCGGCCGGCCGGGTCGATGCGAGCGCGTGGCCTCTGCGGTCGAGCGCGACGCAGAGCGACGCCGACGCGCACGAGATCGCGGTGAGCCAGTGTCTGTGGTGCAGCCGGACGCGGTGCCACGCGCTTGCGCCGCCCGTGGCGGCACGGCTGGTGATGACCGTGCGGTGGTCGTCGACCGCGGCGCAGAACGATGTCGTCGGGCACGAGACGTCCTGGATGCTCGGGGTGAGACTGCCGTTGCGCGCGCGCGGCGCCTCGATGTAGGTGCGTCTCCAGTGCGCCCCGGCGTCGGTCGAGGTCGCGACCTTGCCGTAGCTGCCGCCCGCGACGCACAGCGAGCGGGCAGGGCAGGCGACCGCGGAGAAGAGTTCTCCGCTGCGGATGCTGCCGACGCTGTGGGAGTCCCACACGGGCGCGCTCGCGCCCGGGTCGAGCGAGACGATCAGGTTGCGCGCGCTCGAGAACGAGACGGCCGCGCACAGGCTCGCGGACTCGCACCCGACCGCCAGCAGCTCGTCCGAGCTGTGCCCGCTTTGGTCGCTATCCGAGAACAGCCCCAGGTCCTTGACCGACCAGGCGGCGCCGGCGCCGGTCGGCTGGCTCGTCGTCGCCGTCCAGCTGTCGTCGCCGACCGCCGCGCAGAAGCCGCTCGCGGTGCACGAGACGTCGTTGAGCGCGCGGCCGGGGCTGACCGGCGTCCATTGCCAGCTGCCGAGCGTGCTGAGGGGCAGGGTGCTGCTCAGCGCGTTGCCGGCGTCGTCGAGCGCGACGCACAGGCGGTTCCCCGCGCACGAGACGTCCAGCACGTGGGCGGCCGGCGCGGGACCCGTTCCGGGCACGGATGCGAACGACCACGCGGAGCTCGCGGCGGCGCCGGCGTTCGCGGACGCCAGCGCCAGCGCGGCGATGGCCGCCAGGACCATGACCGCGGCTACGCCGCCCCGCGACTGTGGGACGACGGACCGGTGGTGTCGGATGAAGGTGGACATCGGTGCTGGCTCCTGACGTGTCGGCGTGACCGGAGATGTCGAGCACCGACAGTCTCGCCCTCGCCCGCGACCGTGAGTGTCGTGGCCGCGACACGGCGTGTGGCGGTGTGTGGACAGAGGTCCTCGAGCGCTTCCGACGACGCTCACACTTGTTGCGGCGCCGCTGCACCGCATCCGAGCACTGCGCCGCTACTATCGCTCCGGATATCGGAGAAGGGGGACTGGGGTGCGGGGGACGACGTTTGACGTGTTGGTGCGCGCGCGGGGGGCGGCAGCGCTGCTGCTGCTTTGCGTCGCCGCGTGCATTGCCTGGACGCCGGCGATGAGCGAGGCCGCGACGTTCGACCTCGGAACCTTCGGAGGCAGCTACAGCAATAGCCTCGCAATGAACGCGTCGGGCCAGGTCGTCGGCTATGCCTACCTGCCGGGCGACGAAGTACGCCACGCGTTCTCATGGACAGCAGAAGGCGGGCTCGTCGACATCGGGACACTCGGCGGAACAAACAGCCTCGCGATCGACGTCAACGACGCCGGCCAGGTCGCCGGCGTGAGCCAGGTCGTGGGCGACGGCGAGTACCACGCGTTCTCGTGGACCGCACTCGGTGGCATGGTCGACCTCGGTACCTTCGGCGGCAACTACAGCTCGCCCAATGCGATCAACGCGAGCGGTCAGATTGTCGGCTTCAGCCGCCTGTCGAACAACATCGATACCCATGCCTTCTCGTGGACGGCCGGCGGTGGGCTCGTCGACCTCGGCACGTTCGGCGGCGGGGCGAGTAACGCAACCGTCGTCAACGACGCCGGCATGGTCGCCGGGGTGAGCGCGATCGCGGGCAACGGTGCCAATCACGCGTTCGTTTGGACTCCGGAAGGCGGACTAACCGACATCGGCACGCTCGGCAGTCAGGAAACGCAGGCGCTAGCGCTGAGCGACTCCGGCCAGGTCGTCGGCCTCGCCAACGAAAGAGGGCCGAGACACAACATCCACGCGATCTCGTGGACCTCCGCAGGTGGGCTCGTCGATATCGGAACCTTCGGCGGCACGGAAAGCCGGGCGCTCGATGTCAATGCGAGCGGACAGGCCGTCGGCTACGCGAACTACGCCGCCGGCTTCCGTGAGCCGACGAGACAGCATGCGTTCCTGTGGACGGCGGCCGGCGGGCTCGTGGACCTCGGCACACTCGGCGGCCTCGTCAGCGAAGCGAACGCGATCAGCGACAACGGCCGCGTCGTCGGAGCGAGCAGGCTCGCCGGCGAGAGAGGCCCGCACGCCTACTCGTGGACCGCTTCGGACGGGATGCTCGACCTCGGCACGCTCGGCGGCAGCTACAGCTCGGCTGCCGCCGTCAACAACGCCGGTCAGGTGGCGGGTCTGGCAACCCTCCCGAGCGGGATGGAGCACGCGACGATGTGGACGGCGCCCGCGACCCAAACGATCGCCTTCACCTCCACGCCGCCCGCGCCGGGGATTCCCGGGGACGTCTACGACGTCGAAGCGACCGGCGGCGGGTCCGGCAACCCGGTCACCTTCTCCATCGACTCGTCGAGCACCGAGGGCACCTGCGCGATCGTCGGCGGTGCCGTGGTGTTGATGGCCGGCGGCAGATGTGTGGTCGCCGCCGATCAAGCCGGCGACGACGACCACCTTCCGGCGCCGCAGATCGTGCAGACCGTGCTGGTCGCAGGTCCGCGGATCGCCGACGTGCCAGCCGACATCGTCGCCGAGGCGACCGGACCGTCCGGAGCGGGCGTCACGTTCGCGCCGCCGACGGCGACCGATGTCGTGGACGGGTCGGTGCCGGTCTCGTGCGACCCGGACTCCGGCGCGACGTTCGACCTGGGCGTCACGACGGTGACGTGCGGCGCGGTCGACTCGCTTGGCGTCGAGGCGAGCGCGACGTTCGCGGTGACGGTGCGTGACACCACGCCGCCGAGGGTCGCCGGGGTCTCGGTGATCGTCATCGTCGCGCCGAGCGACGCCGGCACGCCGGTGACGTACGCCTTGCCGGGCGCCCTCGACCTCGTCGACGGCCCGGTCTCCGTGAGCTGCAATCCGCCGTCGGGGGCGCTCTTCCCCGTTGGCGAGACGCTCGTGACGTGCGAAGCAGGCGACGCGGCAGGTAACAGCGCTGGCACCGCCTTCAGCGTGACGGTCGAGCTCGTGCCGGCGATCGGGATGCAGCCGACGGCGCAGAACGTCTACGCCGGCGAGCAGGCGACGTACTTCGCGAACGCGACCGGCAGTCCGTTCCCGACCGTGCGCTGGCAGGTCTCGACCGACGGCGGGCAGACGTTCGCCAACATCCCGGGCGAGACTGGAACCACGCTCTCGTTCGCTGCGACGCTCGGGCAGAACGGCGCGCGCTACCGGGCGGTGTTCCTCAACGACGCCGGCCTCGCGATCACGAGAGTGGTCAGACTCACCGTGAGGGCGTCGCAGGCGCCGGCCGTCACCACCGACCCATCCGAGGCGACGGTCGCTCCGGGCAGGACCGCCTCCTTCCATGCCGCCGCCTCCGGCACGCCCGCGCCGACCGTGCGGTGGCAGCGCTCGGTCGACGGCGGGGCGACCTTCGCCGACATCGAAGGTGCGAGCGCGAGGACGTATGCCTTCACGGTTGCGGGCACTGAACAGGACGGCGAGCTCTACCGTGCGGTGTTCTCCAACGTCGCAGGCAGCGCGACGACGCAGCCCGCGCGGCTGACCGTGCAGGTGAGGCCGGCGATCACGACCCAGCCGCTCGCGCAGAGCGTCAGAGCGGGGCAGACGGCGACGTTCGCGGTGGCTGCGTCTGGCTTCCCCGTCCCCACGGTGCAATGGCAGGTCGCGCCCAACGGCAGCACGACGTTCGCCGACCTCGCGGGCGCTACCGCGCCTACCCTCGCCTTCACCGCGGAACTGGGGCTCAGTAGAAACCGCTACCGCGCGGTCTTCGCGAACGCGGCGGGCAGCGTCACCAGCCAGGCTGCCAGGCTGACGGTGACGCCGTGAGCGCGGCACGCCTCGGGCGCGGAACCCGCGACGCGCGTCAGCCGCCCGTCGGCCGGGGCTCGCCCGGGATCCGGTAGAGCGGCTTCCACGGCGACGGCGCACCGGCCGGCCCGGTGGCGCCGGGCACGTCACCCTGCGTGTACCAGCTGGCCTGGTAAGGGAGGCCCTTGTAGAGCGTGCGGTCGCCGGCGCGGAAGACCTTCGTCCGGGACCAG
>DASYLH010000020.1:0-38739 GCA_036009645.1 Conexibacter sp. | reverse complement strand
ATCCGGAATCAACGCCCCAGCACCCGCACCACCCACAACCAACACCACATGCCCAGCGCCAACCAGCTTTCTCACGACCTCAGGCACAAGCGCGACGCGACGCTCACCCTCAACGGCCTCTCTAGGAACACCGATTCTCATGGTCGGGAATCCTCTCAGCCCGGACGGCGCGGCGTCGCCACCCCTCGGCCCGCACCCGACATAGACTCGGCACGCCGGACGATGGAACACACACCGTGCATGTCGTAGTCGTCGGCGGAGGGATCCTCGGCCTCGCGACCGCGCGCCTGATCGCCCGGGAGCAGCCGACGGCGGACGTGACGGTGCTCGAGAAGGAGCCCCAGCTCGCTCTCCACCAGACGGCGCGGAACTCCGGGGTCGCGCACGCCGGCATCTACTACGAGCCGGGCTCGCTGAAGGCCCGCCTGTGCCGCCGGGGCGTCGTGCTGCTGCGCGACTTCTGCGCCGAGCGCGGCGTCCCCTACGAGGCGTGCGGCAAGCTCGTCGTCGCGCTCGACGAGACCGAGCTGCCGCGCCTCGAGCGGCTAGAAGCGCGCGCACACGCAAACGGCGTTCCCGGATTGCGCCGCCTCGACGCGACTGAGCTGCGCACGGTCGAGTCGCACGCGGCCGGGATCGCTGCCCTGCATTCGCCGGAGACCGCCATCACCGACTTCCGCGCCGTCGCGCTCGCGCTCGCGCAGGAGATGACCGAGCATGGCGGCACGATCCGGACGGACGCCAAGGTCGCGCGCGTCCGCACCACAGCGGCCGGCACGTCATCCCCCACTACCCGGGTCGAGCTGGCCGACGGCACCGCACTGGCCGCCGACCGCGTCGTCGTCTGCGCCGGCCTGCACGCCGACCGCCTCGCACGACGCTCGGGCGAGGACGCCGCGCCGCGCATCGTGCCGTTCCGCGGCGAGTACTGGGCGCTGCGTCCGGAGTCCCGCTCACTCGTCAGAGGGCTGATCTATCCCGTGCCGGACCCGACACTGCCGTTCCTCGGCGTGCACCTAACGAAGACGCTCGACGGGTCGGTGCTGATCGGGCCCAACGCCATCCTCGCCTTCGCTCGCGAGGGCTACAGACGCAGCGCGGTCCACGGCCGCGACCTCGTCGAGACGCTCACGTGGCGCGGCACCTGGCGTCTGATGCGCAGACACTGGCGCGTAGGCGCGGACGAGACCAAACGCTCGCTGTCGAAGCGTGCCTTTGTGAGCGAGGCACGCCGCTACGTACCCGAGCTGCAGCCCGGAGATGCGGTCTGCGCAGGCTCCGGAGTGCGCGCCCAGGCCGTCGACCGCGACGGCACGATGGTCGACGACTTCCGCATCGGCGGCGACACGCGCGTCGTCTGGGTCCGCAACGCACCCTCCCCCGCCGCCACCTCCTCGCTGGCTATCGCCGAGGAGATCGTCGGGCACCTGTCGCTCGGCTGAAGCTGCGGGGCGGCTGCCTCGCGCCACGCCCCGCCGCACCGTTCTACAATGGGCGATCGGTCCTTTGGGGGACTGGTGTATCGGTAACATAGGGGTCTCCAAAACCCTTGCGCCAGGTTCGATTCCTGGGTCCCCCGCTTGCTGGCGCACTGAGTCGGCCACGGTTATACTTCTGGTATGAAGACTGCCGTCTCGATTCCCGATGACCTCTTTCGCAAGGCCGACGAGCTTGCCAGCCGGATGGGCAAGAGCCGCAGCGAGGTCTACCGCGATGCGCTGAACGATTACGTCTCGCGACGGGAGCCCGGTGCCGTCACCCGTGCCCTCGACGAGATCGCCGACGAGATCTCCGTAGAGCACCGCGCGTTCAGCGCAGAGGCCGCCCGTCAGACGCTCGCGCAGAGCGAATGGTGATCAGCCAAGGCGACGTCTGCTGGGCGTCGCTCGATGACCCGAGCGGCTCGTCTCCTGGATTCCGGCGTCCGGTGACCGTCGTCCAAGGCGACAGCTTCAATGCGAGCCGCATCGCCACGACCGTCGTCATTCCCCTCACCAGCAACCTGCGCCTGAGCGCCGCGCCCGGCAACGTGGTCTTGGGCGCTCAGCGCACCGGCCTGCCCAAGGACTCCGTCGCGAACGTCTCGCAGATCGTGACCATCGACCGCTCGCTGCTGACCGAGCGCATCGGACGCCTCACCGCCAGCGATCTGCAACTCGTCCTTGCCGGGATAGACCTCGTCCTCGGTCGGGAGTGATCGCAGCGGCTCGGTCACTGCGACTGTGGGGCAGAGCGTGTGTCGTCGCTTCGCAGATGCTGATGCTCCTCACTGCCCAACGCCCTCCAGGCAGCTTTGACTGGCCATCCGGCCAGCCCTGCTGTACGGTCACGTTTCTGATCCCGTAATTGGATGGCGATCGGGGGATGAGGTGTCGGTCCAGAACGTCGTACTCGGAGAGCTGATCAAGCGGCGAGGGTACGGCTACGGCTACGAGCTGCGGGACCAGATGCGGGAGTTCTCGGAGGCCTTGGGCTACTCCGACACGTTCGTCTACGCCGCCCTCCTGGCTCTGGAAAGACAGGGGCTCGTGGCCGTCGTCAACCGCGACGGCGAGCAGTCAGATCCCCGTCACCCCAGAGCACGCACCGCGGGCTCGCGCCAATCCGCCTCACGCGTCTACTACGAGGTCACCGCGACCGGGCGCGAGCGCTACCGCGACTGGATGAGCAGCGCACCGAGAAAGACTCCGTTGCGCGAGGAGCTGCACATGCAGCTGATGGCAGCGGACCCCGAGGACGCGCCCCACCTGATCGAGGCGCTGCGCGACTTCGAGGAACAGTGCCGCGTGCAGCTGCGTCAGGTGATGGAGCGCCCGCTCGGGAGCCACTCGCCACGCGGCAACTCGATCGGCGCGACGCTCGTGCACGACGCACTGGTGTCGCACCTGCAGACCTCGATGGAGTGGGCGCAGCGCACCCGTGCCTCGCTGCAGAACCTGCTCGACCACCCCACTGGCGTCCCTGGCCGGCGGCGGCCATAGGCTGATGCGCGCATGACGCTCCTCTCGGTCGAGCACGTCCGGAAGACCCATTGGGTCGGCCCCTACGAGAAGCGCGTCCTCGTGGACGTCTCGCTCTCGATGCGCAGCGGCGACCTGTTCGGCGTCTGGGGCGCCCAGCGCTCAGGCAAGTCGACGCTGTTGCGACTCGTCGCCGGCCTCGAGCTTCCCGACGCCGGAGCCGTGTGCTTCGACGGCAGCGACCTCGCGACGCTCTCTAAGGCGCGTCGAGACCGGTTGCGTCTCAGCGAGATCGGCCTCGTGCAAGGTGCCGGGCCACAGTGCAGCACACTGACGGTTCTTGACTACGTCGCGATCCCGCTCTTCGGCCGCTGCAAACGCCACGATGCACGCAGCCGTGCACTCGCGGCGCTCAAGCGAGTCGACGTTGTCGAGTGCCGCGACGCCCTCTGGCACCAGCTCTCCGACGGGGAGAAGACCTTGGTCAAGCTCGCGCACGGCCTCGTCCGTGAGCCGCGCCTGCTGCTCGTCGATGACCCGACCGCCGGCCTCGACACGCTCCAGCAGAGAGAGGTCGTCGACCTGCTGCGCGCATTCGCGACGCACGATCGGATCGCGGTGCTGATGACCTCCTCCGTGCTGTCCGCGATCACCGAGGCACACGAGGCATTCACGCTGAGCGACGGTCGGCTCATACCCGTCACCGACGCGACCCGCCGCCGTGGCGAAGTCATCGCGTTTCCCCGCGGCGATCAGCAAACCGGGTAGGTGCTCGACCTTCGCGACGTTGTCAAGCACTTCGCCGCACCCGGCGGCGAGGTCGTGCGCGCGGTCGACGGCGTCACCGTCTCGATCGACCCGGGCGAAATGGTCGCGCTCTACGGCCCGAGCGGCTCGGGCAAGACGACCCTGCTCAAGATCATCGCGGCGCTGTTGCGGCCAGACAGCGGCACGGTCTGCGTCGGTGGGCGCGACATCACGGCCCTCAGCGCTCGCGACGCCGCCCGCTACCGACTGCACGACGTCGGCTTCGTGCGCCAGCAGCCCGACTTCGTCCCGGGCGCAACCGCCATCGACAACGCGGCTCTCAAGCTGTTCGACGAGCTGCGCCGGCGCGCCGCACGCGATCGTGTAGAGCCGCTGCTGCACCGGCTCGGGCTCGGCGACCGTCTGCGCCACACGGCCGAGCAGCTCTCGACCGGGGAGCGCCAGCGCGTGTTGATCGCACGCGCGCTCTCGACGGAGCCGTCGCTGCTGCTCGCGGACGAGCCGACGGGAAACCTCGACAGTCGCCGCAGCCGCGAGGTGATGGACCTGCTCACGGAGCTGTGCCACGAGCGCAACGTCTCCACGCTGCTCGTGACGCATGATCCGCTGGTGGCCGGCTACGCCGATCGCGCGCTCGAGCTGCATGACGGACAGCTGCGCAGCTACGTCGCTGATGGCGCGCAGTCGTGAAGCTGTCCAACGTCGCCGGTCTCTACACAATGCGGCTGCGCGCGCAGCTCGGTCAAGAGCTGCTCGCGCTTGTCGGCATCGCGGTCGGCGTCTCGCTGTTGTTCTCGGCGCTCGTGGCGAACACGAGCCTGACGGGCTCGTTCGAGCGCGTCACGAGGGGCGTCGTGGGCGACGCCCGCTTTCAGCTCGCAGCGCGCGGCGGGACATTCATGCCCGACGAGCTCAGAGTCGTCCAGGCGCTCCCGGGGGTCGACGCCGCAGCGGCGGTGATCGAGGTCCGCGGCGAGGCCCGCGGTCCGCGGGGATCTCGCTCGGTCGAGCTGTTCGGCGTGACGCCTGACTTCGCGCGGCTGGACGGCGCGTTGACGCATGGCTTCTCCTACGCGTTCTTCGTGAACGTGCGCGCCCTCGCGCTTCCGACACCGCTGGGCGACTCGCTCGGCGTCGCGCTGGGCCAGCTCGTCACGCTGAACCTGGGCCGGCGAACGGTCGAGGCCCGCGTCGCGGCGCGCCTGCAGGCCACCGAAGCCGGCGGCCTCTTCAGTAGTCCGATCGCGATCGCGCCGCTGACCTACGCGCAGGAGCTGAGTGGCCACCGTGGACAGATCAGCCGCATCTTCGTGCGCCCACAGCCCGGCCACGACGCCCAGGTCGAGCGGGAGCTGAGACTGCTTGCCGCGGGGCGCGCCGACGTGCTCCCAGCCGACCACGACGCGGCGCTCTTCCGTCAGGCCTCCCAGCCGACGAACCAGTCGACCGCGATGTTCTCGGTCTTCAGCGCCATGGTCGGTTTCCTGTTCGCGCTGAGCGCCGTCCTGTTGACGGTTCCGCAACGCCGACAGCTCGTCGCCGATCTGCGCATCGAGGGCTACGGGCCGGCAACGACGGCGAAGGTCCTGCTGTTCGACGCGCTCGTGCTCGGTGTCACTGCGTCGGCGCTGGGGATCCTCGTCGGCGACCAATTCGCCCGCCGGCTGTTCGACCAGCCGACGTTCCTGCAGATGGCATTCCCGTTCGGCTCCGGTCGCATCGTCACGTTCTCGAGTGTCGCCATCGCGGCTGCGGGAGGGATCGCGGCGAGCTTGATCGCCGTGCTCGGCCCGATGGCCTCCTCGCTGCTCGGCAAGGACGACCGGCCCCTGACCGACGGATCGTCACGAACACACGCGGGTCTCGTTGTCGCAGGGCTCGCGTTGCTCGCAGCGGGAGCAGCAATCGTGGTCGCGGCACCGAGCTCGGCGAGCGTCGCGATCGCCGGTCTTGTCTGCCTCACGCTTGCGATGCTCCTGATGCTCCCGGGATTGCTCAGAGCCCTCGTCGGCGGGCTCGACCTGCTGACGCGAGGCATACGCAGCATCGTGGTGTTCTTGACGCTGACCGACCTGCGGGATCCGGCGACCCGCCTGCGCTCGCTCGCCGTCGCCGCGACTGGCGCAGTCGCGGTCTTCGGCAGCGTCGCGTTGCAAGGTGCCCACGCCGACCTCCAGCGCGGTCTCGACCGCACATCGGCCGACCTGTCGTCGATCGGCGACCTGTGGGTGGTCGCGCCCGGCGGGGCGAACTTGCTGGCGACGGCTCCGTTCCGTGCGCCAGCCCTCCGACCTCAACGCAGAATCGTCAGCAGCATCGCCGACTATCGCGGCTCGTTCCTCGACATCGGCGACCGCCGGGTGTGGGTGTTCGGCTCCCCGGCAACCGCGGCGAGGCCTCTCCCGCACGGTCAGATGGTCGACGGCGACACCGCACGCGCGACACAGCTGCTGCGAGCTGGCGGCTGGGCCGTCGTCTCCTCTGCCCTCGCCCACGAACAGAGATGGCACGTGGGCGACGTCTTCACGCTGCCGTCGCCCGTCCCGGCGCGGCTGCGCATCTCGGCGCTCTCGACCAACATGGGATGGCCGCCCGGCGCGATCATCGTCAATGCCGACGACTACGCCGGGGCGTGGGGCAGCAAGGACGTCAGCGCCCTGCAGGCGACGCTTGCACCCGGCGTCACTCCGTGGCAGGGCGCTCAGGCGCTGCGCACGGCGCTCGGCCCGCGCTCCGGCCTCGACGTGCAGACGGCGGCCCAACGCGAGCGAGACCAGCGTGCGGCCAGCCGCGAAGGCCTGGCGCGGCTGACACAGATTGCAGCGCTCGTGCTCGTCTCGGCGATGATCGCGATGGCGGCAGCGATGGCCGGCATGATCTGGCAGCGGCGTGCGTTCCTCGCCGCGATGAAAGTCGAGGGCTACAGCACCGCCGAGCTGTGGCGCTCGCTGCTGCTCGAGGCAGCAGTGCTGATGGGCGCGGGATGCATCGTGGGCGCAGCGTTCGGACTGCTCGGGCAGAGCCTGCTCAGCCGGACGCTGACCGTTGTCACCGGTTTCCCGGTGGACTACTCGGCGGCAGTCGTCGGCGCGCTGCTGAGTTGCGCCGCGGTGACAATCGTGGCGGTGGGCATCATCGCCGCGTTCGGGCAGCGCGCAGCGCGCATTCCGGCCGAGACCGCTCTGCGGTAGCTCGCCTGCCTCCCATCGCGCGATTACGCTCCCATCAGAGGGGGATGCGTGCCGCTCACACGCCGAACGCCCTGCCACTCAGCCGCTCGCAGTGGTGGGCGCTGGTCGCAGCAACCGTGCGAGAGCTCGGATGGGGACTGCGCGCCGTCTCGCGCGAGGTCGACCATTGGCGCGCTCGCGCAGAGGTGATCCGCGACCCAGAGCTGCAACGCGACGCCCTGCACGCGCTGGACGCCAAGCGCGGGCACGCCGATGGCGCCGCGCTGTTCTGGACCCTTTCCGACCGACGGGATCCCGCGCTGCTGCGCATGCTGGTGCGCTACGAGTTGTTGCAGGATTTCCTCGATAGCACGACCGAGCACGGCGCATCGCTGGGGCCCCGTAATGGCAGTCACCTCTACCTCGCGTTGACCGACGCGCTCGACATCGACCGTCCCCTGTCCGACTACTACCTGCACGATCGGGGTCGCGACGACGGCGGCTACTTGGCCGCACTAGTCGCAGCTTGCCGCGAGGGGTGCCGCGGGCTTCCCGGATACGAGGCGGTGCGTCCCTTGCTCGTTCGTGAGGCCCAGCGCGCCGACGTGCTGCTGCTGAACCACGATTCGTGCCCCACGACCCGTGACCGCGCGCTGTACGCATGGGCCGCGCGACAGGCCCCGGGCGAGCCCGAGCTGCACTGGTACGAGCTGACGGCGGCCGCCAGCGGATGGATCACCACCCATGCCCTGCTCGCCCTCGCGGCTCAGCCTACGGCGACGTCCGCAGACGCTCAGGCCATGTACGGGGCGTATTTCCCATGGCTTGCGCTGACGCTCACCCTGCTCGACAGCTACGCCGACGAGGCCGAAGACGCCGCTGCAGGCAATCACAACTACCTCATCCATTTCGAGTCCCGCCAGGCAGCGGTCCAACGACTCTGCGAGTGCATCCGACGGGCCGCGCATTCCGTGCGGTCCCTGCCCGACGGTGAACGCCATGCAGTCCTTCTCGGCTGCATGATCGCCCTCTATCTCAGCAAGGACAGCGTGCGAACGCCAGAGCTGCGTGACGCGACTGCACGCGTGGTCGCCGCGGGGGGCACGTTGCCAAAGCTGTTGCTGCCCGTATTGCGGACGTGGCGTGTCTGTAACGGCCAGCGCCGCACCACGTAGCTGAACGTCGAGTCGTCAGCGTTAGGGTCCGAGCGCGTCGCTTCGACGAAGGCTGGCACGCGTTGGGGAACGCCTTGCTTCGCGTCCGTTTTACATAATTTATGTGTATTATTCCCGCGGGACGAGCCGGCCAGGGGTGCAGCCCCACGGGGGAGGACGTGAACGAGGCGGAGCGGCGGACTGCCGGAGCTCCGGCACGAGACGCATGAGCACAGCGGCCGATCGCCGTGGCCCTGCGCGCTTGGCGTCTGCGGCGTCGGGCAGGCAACCCCTCACGCCCGCTGCGCTCGCATGGATCGCACTGCCGCCGTGCGGAGCGCTCGCCGTCGCCGCGATCGTGCTGCTCGGTCCGCCACTCGGCCACCTGCTGTTCCCCCCCGGCTCGGACGCGCTGTGGCCGGCCGGCTGGTGGGAGGCGACCGGACACGCGGAACCGACGAAGCACGCGCGGTACCTGCTCGCGATGCTCGCGCCGATCCTGCTCGCCGCCGTGGTCCTGATCGGCTCGAGGCGCGGCGCCGTGCTGCCGCCGCGGATCGCTCGGGCGCTCTCGCTGACGAACCAGGCGGCTGTCGTGGCGTGCGTCGTCGCGTTGCTGCTGCGCCAGAACGTGCTCTACAACATCAACCAGCCGGCACCGCCGGTCTTCGGCCTCGTCAGCGCCATCGTGGCTGCCGCGCTCGTGCTGATCGGCGTCGTCGCGCTGCGACGCCACGCCGTCGCAGCCCGGGTCGCCGAACTCGTGCGGGAGACGCCGACCCGGCGCGCCGTGGCGCTCGCGATCGCGGTCTCCCTCACCGCGATATGGCTGCTGAAGGTGCTCATGACGGACGACCTGGCGGGCGACGTCGTCGGGCTGAACCTCCCCTTCACGATGAATGACGCGTCCGCGGTGCTGAACGGGCGCACCCCGCTCGTCGACTACCACGCGCTGTATGCCAAGCTCCTGCCCTACCCCACGGCGCTGGTGCTCGCAGCCTTCGGCTCGACGATCTTCGTCTTCACGCTGTGGATGGCGATCCTCGACGCTCTCGCGCTCGTCGCCGTCTACGCCGTCTTCCGGCTCGTCACGCGCAGCTCGCTGCTCGCGCTCGCGCTGTTCGCGCCGTTCCTCGCAACCAGCGACATCAGCGACGCGCACATAAGCGCCGGTGCGACCAGCCCGCTCACCTTCCCCGCGATGTGGCCGATGCGCTACGGCGGCGCCTACCTGATGGCGTGGCTGGCGGCCCGACACGTCGCGGGCCGCCGACCGCGACAGGTCTGGGTCCTGTCCTTCATCGGCACCCTCATCGCGATCGACAACCTCGAGTTCGGCGTCGGTGCACTGCTCGCGACGCTCGTCGCGCTGCTGTGCACGCGACCGCCACGATCGGCCATCGCCGCGCTGAAGCTCGCAGGCCAGCTCGCGGCCGGAGCGCTCCCCGCCGTCGCGACCGTCTGCCTGCTCACGCTCGCACGCACCGGCAGGCTGCCCGATCCCAATGTGCTGCTCGAGTGGCCGCGCATTTTCACCAAGCTCGGATGGTTCTCGATCCCGCTGCCGGCGACGGGGCTCCACCTGGTCATCTATGCGACGTTCGCCGCGGCGATCGGCGCCGCAGCGGTGCGCGTCGCGCGCAGGGCCGACGACACGCTGCTGACCGGCATGCTCGCTTGGAGCGGGGTCTTCGGCCTGCTGGCCGGCGGCTACTTCGTCGGGCGTCCCGACACGTACAAGCTCGACGGCATGCTGTCGGCGTGGTGTTTCGCGCTCGCCCTGCTGACGGTCCTCGTCGTGCGCACGCTCGCGGCCCGCAGCTGGCGCAGGCCCACCGCGCCGCAGCTGCTCGTGCTGTTCGGCTTCGGGCTCGCAATCTGTTCGCTGCCGCGCATCTCGCTGCCGCAGGACCAGATCGCCCGCCTGACCAAGCCGCTGCCGCCGCCGACGTACGAGGCGAGCGTGCGGGACTTCGTCGGACCGCGCACGCACCCCGGCGAGACGGTCGCGCTGCTGGTGCCGATGGGGCACCGCATCGCGCAGGACCTTGGACTGCGGAACGTCTCCCCCTACGCGTTCATGAACGCGGTCGTCACGCACGCGCAGATGCGCACGCTGGTCGGCACCCTGCGGCGCGAGCACGTGCGGCGGGTCTACACAGCCCAGCCGCGCAGATGGCTGCGCCAGGAGGGCGACACCGCCGTCGAGCAGGTCGACTGGCTCGAGCACGTCGGCTATCGACCGACCGCGCTGAGCGTCGGCGTCCTCGAGCTGACGCGGCGCTGACGGAGCCGCCTCAGCCGCCCTGATGGGCGCGCCGGTCGAGCCGGAACGCCACGATCGCCAGGCGCTGGCGACCAGCCTTCCTGACGCCCGTTCTGATCCCGCCAGCCGACAGCATGGTGTCGCCCGCCACGGCGACCGGCGCGATCGAGCCGGCCGGCAGCGGCGCCTTCCACACGACACGGCCGCTGCGGCGGTCGAGCGCCCACGCGGTCCCGTCCCACGTCGTCGTGAAGACGAGGTCGTTCGTGACGGTCGCGCCGCCGTACATGCCGTGCGACAGCCTGCGAACCCAGCGCACACGGCCGGTCGCGACGTCGAGCGCGACGACCTCGCCGGTTCCCTTGTCGAGGTCCTGGATCGCCGGCAGGGTCTGGGAGCGGAAGGTCGCCCAGAGGTTGTTGACCGGCACGAAGACGGTGCGGCCGTCCGTCGCCATCTGCGTCTCGACTCCGCCTTGGTCGCCGGGGTAGATCCGCCTCCCGTAGCCGATGTTCGAGTAGTCGCCCCGCATCGCCCGGACGCTGTCGCGGTCGTGCCCGTTGTGGATGCCGACGGAGCGCTTCCACAGCAGCCTGCCCGTCGCCGCGTCGAGCGCGTAGACGAAGCCCATCTTCCCGGCAGTCAGCGCGACCAGTCTCCCGCGGACGTGCACGAGGATCACCGGGCACTGCAGGTCCCAGTCGTAGAAGTCGTGCGGCAGCAGCTGCCTGCCCCAGAGGAACCTGCCAGTGCGCGCGTCAAGCTTGACGATCGAGTTGCTCCATCTGTTCGGGCCGGGGCGGCTTCTCCCCCACGGCTGTCTCTCCGTCCCCGGCCACGGGCTGGGATCCGCGATCGAGATGTAGAGCGCGCCGCTGCGGTCGAACGCCGGCGGGTGCCACAGGCCGCCGCCCCCGTTGACGGACGGGTCGCCCCAGAGCGTGCGCGGAGTCTCCTCCCAGCTCCACAGCGTGCGGCCGGTGCGCGCGTCCAGCGCCCACAGGGTTCCTATGTCCCCGCCGCTGAGCGGGTTCGTTGAGACGTAGACGATGCCGTCGTTGTAGCCCGGCGTCATCACGACCAGCTCGTTCGCGCGTTTGAGAACGGTGCGCCAGAGCTCTCTTCCCGTGCGGGCATCAAGCGCGTAGGCCTCGTCCGGGAGGACCCCGAAGACGCGCCCGTCGGCGACGTTGACGCCGTTGGGGCCGGTGTCAGCCGAGTTGTAGTCCCTGCGCCATCGCAGCCGACCGTTGCGGAGGTCGATCGCGTACACGTTCGACATCAGGTCCGCCGTATAGGCGACCCCGTCAACGACGACCGGCGTCGCCGCGTAGTTGCCTCTGAGCGGCACCCTCCACGCGACCCGCAGCCGCGCGACGTTCGCAGCGGCGATGCGCGATGCGATCCGGCGCGTGTTCGACAGGTCGGCGTTCGGCGCCCACCACCCGGCGCCGTGATGCGGCTCAGGCGGCCTGTCCGGGTGTCCTTGCGGCGCACTGTGCCGCGCGCTCGGCTGCGTCTGGATGGCCACGGTGCGTTCACGCGAGGCCGTCGCACCGCGCTCGCCCCCGTTGCCACACCCCGCCAGCAGCGCGGCAGCCACCAGCGCCGCCACCGCACCCACGCGCGCCACCCTCGCTGCGAACATGCCCACCTCCCCCTCCTGGCCGTCAGCTCCGGCCCGCCTTGCATCGAGGGCCGCCCCTCCGCCGACCCTAACGGCCTGTCAGCGAGCACCGTCGAGATACGCCTGCGCCAGCCGTCTCGGCGCCCGGCACAGCCAGGCCTCGGCGATCAGCTCCTCCAGCTCGGCGAGCTCGATCGCCTGCAACCGCACGAGCACGGCCGGGTAGCCGTCGAAGTGCGGCGTTGTGAAGAAGACGCCGGACGGGTCCGCCAGCAGCGCCTCCTTCGCGCCAAGGTGCTCGACACGCACGCCGAGAATCGGCCCCTCGGGCGCAGCGTCGCCGAGCGCGCGCAGGTCCGTCTCGCGCAACGGCCGCTCCCATACGAAGCCCTTGTCGCGCACGCGCCAGAACGCGCTGCCGCGAGAAGGTCGCTCGTTCGTCTCCGGCAGCGCCAGCGCGATCCGGCGCACGTCGTCCCAGCTGGCCACGAGGCTCAGCGTACCGCCGCCCGGTGCCTTCACGACTGCGCAAGCCTGCGCCGGATGCGGAGCACCGCGAGCAGCGGGCGCAGATCCATCCCGACCTGCTCGCGCACCCGCTGCGCCACCGGCTCGATCTCGGCGCTCCCCGCCTGCGGCACGGCCAGGTAGTAGCTCGTCATCGCCGCGAAGATCACGGCGTGGCGCCGGCGTTGCGGAAGGCGATCGATGCCGCTGCTCGCCTCAGCGGCGATGGCACCTAACCGCTGGGCCAGCAACGCCGGGCTGCGATAGCGCGCGATGTAGCTGTGGGTCCCTTCGGCAGCGTCCTCGGCGGTGTCGATCAGGTCGTCCAACAGCGCGTTCAAGCCAGTGACCCAGGGCCAGTAGGCGGCGGCGACGCTCGCGGCGCGCGTCGCCGTCAGGCCGGGTGCCGCGGCGCTCGCGAGCAGGGCGTGGATCACCAGCGAAGACTCAGCTGCGGCAGCCGTCTCCCACCAGCGGAGGTCGAGCCCGGCCGGCGTCTCCCGCTCCGCCCAGCGGATCAGCTCGTGCTCCGTCGTGAACGCGGCAGCATGGCTCTGGCTCTGCCCCTCGGCCGACCGGATCGCCGCGCGGATGGCGTGCGGCGCGACCTCGCGCGCACCGGGTAGCCGGCAGAAGATCGTCCGGCAGCTCACTGCGAGCTCCGCGAGGTAGCCGCCATCGCACCCGAGCGGATGGTGCGCGAAGTACCCGCCGGCCGGCACTGGACCACCGAGCGCCACGAGCAACGCTAGATGGAGCTGCCGGCTCGTTCTCAGCGGCTCCGGAGCCGGCCGCTCGGTGAGCGCGTCGAGGTAGTCGTACATGATCTGGAACGCCACGAGCAGCCGCGTCGCGGCCCGGCGTCGGCCGACGGGCGCCAGCATCGCGAACAGAGCTGCTCCCTCTGCGTTGAGCCCCTCGTACGTGAGCGTCCGCCATGCGATCTGGCGCAGTGCCGGCTGCGGGATCGCGGCCGCCCGCCCGCGCCAGCGCCGCAGCTCGCGCCGCGCGAGCGGGAAGATCGTGAGCCAGTAGCAACCGAGCGTCGCGGCCAGCACAAGCGCATCGCCCAGCGCACGCCCCCGCGACCGGGTGCGAATTGTGTCCATGGGTGGCGAGTCTCCCCCGTCCCCGACCGATTGGGGAGGCCGCTCGGCTCAGGTCATGCCAGTTCGCGGAGCCTTTACGGCCCGATAGCTCCAAGGTGCGATGGCCAGCAGAGCGACCCCGACGACGATGACGAACGTAGCGCCAGCGGCCAGCATCGACGGCTCGAACGGTGCCGGGAAGCCAGTCGTGAGCCGCAGCCATCGGCCCAGCAACAGATGTCCGTAGAGGCCGGCGGCGGCGCCCACCGCGCATCCTGTCGCAAGGATGAGGCCGCTCTCGATCAGCAGCGAGGCCCACAGCTGCCGCGGCAGATAGCCCTGGAGCCGGTAGTCAAGGAAGGAGGCGCGGCGCTGCCAGATCGCCGCGCCCGTCGCGGCGGCAAGCGCGATCGCCGCGGAGATCAGCAGCAGCAGCGAGATCTGCGTCAGCCGATGCAGCCCCGCGCCGGCCAGCGTGTCGTATTGCTGCACGCGGTCCGTCGCCGTCTGCACGTGGAGCGCAACGGAGGGCGGGATCGCCTGCTGGACGGCGCGCTTGGCCACGACCGGCGACACGCCGGGTCTGAGGTCCACCTGGAACGCCGTCGGGTCGTCGGCGTTCCAGTCGCGGCGATAGTCGGCGGCGTTGACGATCAGCGCACCCGGTCCCCAGCCGAGGTTCGTCAGCGTTGCGACGACGCGGTAGCCGTGGTTGCCGGTCGGCGTCGGGATCGCGAGCGTCTCGCCCACGCGCACGCCCGTTGCGTCGGCGAGTTGTGCGGAGATCGCGACCGCACCCCCTCGCCGCAGCGCAAGGTCCGCCTGCGTGGCGCTGCCCGCCTCGAGCTGGCCCGCAGGCAGCATGCGGCGATCGGACCGCGAGCGCCCGATGACCCACACCCGCCGCTCCCCGATGTCGAGCAGGCCCCCGTAGTAGGAGCGCACTGCCGCGACTCCCGGCGCACGGCGAATGCGCTCCTCCGTATCTCCGGGGAGGAAGTTCTCGGTCGTCAGGTCGTCGCCTCCGGTCGTGACCCACAGGTCTGCCGTCGAGTTGTTCTCGACGAAGTTGCGGTGCAGCCCGTCGACCAGGTCGCGATGCGCACCCTCGATCGACACGCTGCCGAACACCGCGACCGCGCCCGTCGCGGCAAGCGCGATCGCTCGCACACGCGTCGCGCGCATCGACATGACGGCGACGGCGAGCATGTTCAAGCGGGGGCGACGCCACGCGATTCGCTCGGCGACGCCCATGACGACCGCGAGCAGCACGGGCAGGGCGAAGAGCATGCTCAACGCGAGCAGCACCACGCCGAGGATCGTCGCCGAGGGTGCGACCGACACGACGACGCTCGTCGCGAGCAGCAGGAGGAGCGACACCACGCCCATCCGGCGGCGCGTCCCCGGACCGAGCCCTTGCCCCGGCTCACCTTCTTCGCGATGGACCGCATCCGACGCCCGGCTCGGCCGCAGATCGAGCAGCGGCTGCACGGCGGCGAGGAAGGTCGCAAGCACGCCGCCGAGGAAGCACAGGACGACCGTGCTCGTCGGCACCGTTTGCTCGGCGCCGAACGGAAACGCGAACGCCAAGTAGGTCGGCAAGCCGTCGAAGGCGGTGCGAGACAGCACGAGCCCCGCGCCGAGTCCGACGGCAGATGCGACCCCGCCGAGGACGAGCGCGTCGAAGCCGGCCATCAAGACGATCTGACGAGGCGTGTAGCCATGCGTGCGGAACTCCGCTATCGCACGGCGACGCTCGGGCACGGTGAGGAGCATCGCGTTGAACGCGAGCAGCAGCCCGACGACCGCGCTAATCGCGGCGAACAGCTGGGTCGACTGGTCGTTGGGCGCCGACGCCTGGGCGAGGATGCGGCTCTCCCGGCTGACGGGTGCGACCGTAAGGCGATCGCGCGCGATCGCCTCCAGCTGACGCCGAGCCTGCTCGTCCTGTCCCGGACGCGGCTCCACGAAAATGCGCGTCAGCCGGCCGGGAAGCCCCGCCAGTCTGTTGATGTACTCGCGCCGGCCGACGACCACGAGCGCGCCAGACAGCTTCCCGATCACGTCCTTGCCGATCACCGCCGCGACGGGCACGCGGTCGGCGCTCCCACGAAGGCGCAGCGTCACCGTGCGGTCCTGTCCCGGTCGCGCCGTGCCGATCCCGATGCTGCTCGCGAGCCCGCTCGGCACGAGCAGACCATCGCGGAAGATCAAACCGCTTCGCTCTGAGCCGAAGTTCTGCGTGAGCGGGCCGCCGAGCAGCGCGAGGCTCGCGTCCACCCCGATCAGCGCGACGCCAGTCGTGCGATGCGTGCCCTGGAGGATCGCGCGCTGCTCGAAGATGCCCGATGCGTGCTCGACGCTCGGCAGCGACCGCACGACCTGCAGAAGGCCGGCGTCGAAGCCTTGCTCGCCGCGCGCACCGAGCTGGAGTCGCGCGTGGCCGGCGATGCCACGCGAGATCTGGCTCGCGGAGGTCGTGATGCTTGTGTTCGCGACGATCACGGCGAAGACGAGCGCGACGCCGATCGCGATGCCAGCGCCCGCGAGCAGCTCCTGGGCGGGATGGGTCCGGAACCGCTGCCGGTAGAAGTGCAGGAGCGCTTCGAGCTTCATCCCTGCCCTCCCGCCGAGGCAGTCGAGACGGGCGGAGCGACGAAGTCGTGCGGCACGCCGTCGCTCAGCTTCCCGTCGCTCAGCGTGTGCGTGCGATCCGCGATCGCGGCCGCCTCGGGGTCGTGCGTAACGACGAGGATCGCAACCGCCCGTTCGTGCGCGATCTGCGAGAGCAGTGCGAGCATGTCGCGGCTGCGCCGCCGATCGAGGTAGGCGGTCGGCTCGTCGGCGAGCACGAGCCGCGGCTCGTTCACGAGCGCGCGCGCGAGTGCGACGCGCTGCCCCTCGCCGCCGGAGAGCCGGTCGGGCGTGTAGCTCAGCCGCTCACCGAGCCCGACCCGCTCCAGCCACGGGATCGCACGACGGCGCGCCTCCTCCAGCGAGACGCGATCCGCGAGCAGCTTCACGGCCGCGTTGTCGATCGCGCTCGAGCCCGCGCTCAGGTGATAGCCCTGCTGGACGAGCCCCAGGTCGCGCCGTTGGTACAGCGCCCGCTCCATCGCGGAGAAGCCGGTGATGTCGCGGCCCTCGAAGCGTGCTGCTCCCGCGTCGGGTGCCATGAAGGCGCCGGCGATCGACAGCAGCGTCGTCTTGCCCGACCCGCTTGGCCCGTACAGCGCGACCAACTCCCCCGGCTCGACCCGCAGCGAGACCCCATCGACGGCGCGGACGATCTCGCCACCGCGGTAGTGCTTGACGATTTCGTGCAGCTCCAGCCCGCCGGCGCTCACCGCGAGGACCCCGACGCAGGGGGCCGCAACTCGACCACGTCTGCGGCGGCGGACGTGGCGCGGCCCAGCAGCTCACCCTCGCTCAGGCGCAGCACGCGATCGGCGCCCGTCACCGACGCGGTGTCGCCCGCGGTGAGCAGCGTCGCGATGCCCGACTCGTGCGCGATCCGCTGGATCATCGAGAGCAGCGGGTCGCGCTCCATCGGATCGACGCCGTTCGTCGGCTCGTCGAGGATCAGCAGCCGCGGCTCGCGCACGATCGCCCGTGCGAGCGAGACGCGGACCGCCTCCGACGGGATCCACTCGCTCGGCGGCGTGAACGCCAGGTCGGCGGCGCCGACGCGCTCCAGCGCACGATGCGCAAGCAACCCAGCCTCGTCGTGCGCGACGTGCATCGCGTGGAGCGGCATCATCACGTGCTCGCACGCGTCCCGTCCGTGGGCCGGCAGAAAGCGCAGGTTGCAGAAGGCGATCTGCCGCCTCACCGCATCGCTCGCATCGCCCAGGTCGAGCCCGGCGAAGCGGACGCGGCCTTCGTCCGGCCGCTCGGTTCCGGCGACGATCCGCAGCAGCGTCGTACGACCCGAGCCGCGACCGCCGGAGATGCAGACGACCTCGCCGTTCTCGATCTCCATCGCCACGTTGCGAAGCGCGACGAGCTCGCGGTGCCCGCGCCGATAGCGCTTGCTGACGTTCTGCAGCGCGAGGACGCTCATGGCTCGACAGGGCGGACCGGGCGGTCCTCAGAACCACGCAGCTCGGCGCGCGCGAAGTCGATCCACGACAAGCGCGCCTGCACGGCCAGACGGCGGTCCTCTCGGACCAAGCGCTGCATGCGCGTCGTGGCCGGTGTCGCGGCGATGCGCTCCAGTTCCTCCAGGCAGACCTCGGCATGCCGCCGCAGCATGTCGCGCAGCCTCTCGTCGCTCGTGTCGCCGAAGTGCAGCCGGATCAGCAGCTCCTCCCGCGATGGGTTGCTCGGCATCGGCGCCGTGAGCCACTCGCGCATCGCGCGCGCCCCGCCGCCCGTGACGCGGTAGTCCTGACGTTGGCGACGCTGGGCGGAGTCGGTCCAGCGATCCCGGCCTGCGGAGATCGGCTCGATCATGCCGTCTCGTTCCAGGTCGTTGAGCGCTCCGTAGATCGCCTGCGGGGTCACCCGCCACGCCCACGGCTGCGCGGCGAAGGCGCGATCGAAGCGCGCCACCAGCTCGTATCCGTAGCTGGGACGTTCGAGCACCAGCCCAAGCACTGCCAGCTTCGCGCTCGGCTTCAGCTTCGCGTTTCCCACCACGGCGATGTCGCTCCTCCCACCGAACGCGGACGGCCCATCCCGTCCTCAGCGTCTCTTAGAAGAACGCCTGCGTTTCCACGGCGGAGCCTACCGCCGGTAGCGGTCACTATTCAACCAGGTAAGCACTAACCCGGTTAGTAGATCGCTGCGTGGCAGCCAGGAAAGATGCGACTGGTGAACCTCACCGTCCCAACCGCCCGGCGCGCGTCGCGGGCAGCGCGCACCGTTCCCTCATCCCCCATGGGGCGGAGCGCCCGGGACGTGCGAGAGGGTGTGAGGCCCCGGCGACGGATCCCCCTGTACACGTCGCCGGGGTCTCGCGCACCCACCGCTCGGCGCTCGGTCTCCTAGACCGGATATGGCGCTGCCGCAAGACGGAGACGCCTCACGCAGACGGACGGGCGGCAGCGCTCCCCAGGTCGCAGAGGTCGTCGCCGAGATCGCCGCGGCGATCGCGTACCTCGAAACGCTCAGCGTGCAGCTACACGTCAGCGACCAACCCGGAGAGCGGGAAGCCGCCACGATCCCGTCGAGCACGCTCGTCGCCCTGCGCCGAAGCTGTCAACGCGTCGCACAGCACTCGGACCGCGCACTAACCGCAATGAACCCGGGCCGAGCCGCTGCCGCGCGCGCCGCCGCGATGCAGCTCCGCGAGATCGAGCTGTTGCGCTTCGACGGGCGCGCCCGATAAGTCGGCCGACCGCGTCTCAGGCGCTCCATGCGGGTGGAGGGATTCGAACCCCCAGTGGCCTCTACCTGGCCACCGGCTTCTAAGGCCGGCGTGTCTACCGTTTCACCACACCCGCAACTGCCACCGTAGTGGCCCGCGGGATTGTAGGGTCCACAGTCGATGGAGGCGGGCTACGTGATCGATCGCCCCAATCGCGAGAAGGCGTCGTCGAAGACGACCCGCGCGATCGTCGTCGGGCTGCTCTTGCTGTCCGCCGCGCTGATGCTGATCGTGATGCTCGGCGGCTGGTCCGCGCTGCAGAGCGGAGCCGTCCTGCAGCTCGCCTACGTGATCATCTACGTCGGGATGGCGTACTACGTCGCCCAGTGGAACCGCGGCCCGCTGCCGGTCGCGGCGGCACTCGCGATCATCCTCGCGATCTTCGCCATCATCGCCGGCCCCCAGTGGTTCGACCGCGACAAGGCCGGCTTCTCGACGCCCGACTCGATCTTCGGCTCTACCGGGCTCGACTCGGCCACGCTCGGCACGGTCACGCTCCTGCTGGTGCCGGTGCAGGTCCTGCTGATCTTCTTCTCGATGCAGGCCTTCCGACAGGAGTGGCACGTCGAGGTCGAGCGGCCAGTCGGGCGGCTCGATCGCTCGGCGCACACACCCGTCTGAGCACCGCTCCTCAGGGCACCAGCACGAGCTTGCGGTGCGCGCTGCGCTGGACGCGCTCCCACGCATCCGCGACGTCGGCCAGCGGGACGCGCTCGACGTCAACCTCGATGTGTCCGGCCGCGGCGTGCTCGACGAGCGCTCGGTATGCGTCGCGACGGACGTCGGCCGGGACGATGAAGTTCATGTAGCCGCGGATGTCGAGGTGGCGGCCGCGGATCGGCGCCGAGGCGAACGTCGCCTCCGCGCCCGCCGACTGGCCGAGCTGCACGAGCCGTCCGCCGACGCCGAGTGCCTCGACGGCCGCGGCGGCCGGCGCTCCCCACAACGGGTCGTGCACGACGTCGACGTCGCCACCGGCGGCCTCGCGGAATGCCTGCGTCAGGTCCTCGCCCTCCAAGCCGCTGCTCAGGTCCACGGTCGCGTCGGCCCCGAGCCGTGTGGCCCGCACGAGCATCTCCGGATCGCGCCCGGCCGCGACGACGCGGCCGGCGCCCAGCAGCCGCGCCGCTTGTACGGCGATCTGCCCGACGACGCCCGTCGCGCCGAGCACGAGGACAGTCTCCCCCGGTCTGAGCTGCGCCCGCCACGCGAGCGGCACCCAGCCGGCGAGCCCGGAGATCCCAAGCGCCGCGGCGACGCCGTCGTCGATCGCGTCTGGCAGCTCGATCGGGTCCTGCGCGCCGACCAGCACGTGCTCGGCGAAGGAGCCGAACGGCGCGACCGGCGCGTCGAAGTACACGCGTCGTCCGTCCCCGGCGATCCTGCCGACGCCCTCCGTCCCCACGACCGACGGCAGCGGCGGAGGGCCTGAGACGAAGGTCCCCGACGCCTTACGCACGTCGACCGGGTTGACCCCCGCGACCGCCATCTCGACGACGACCTGTCCCTCCCCGGCGACCGGATCCTCGAACGTCTCATACACGGGCGTGGCGCCGTATTCGTGCAGGACTGCGGCGTGCATCGCCGGGACGCTAGCGGTTCTGTTCCAGGTGTCGCGATCCAGGGGCAGATCGCCTGGGATCCACCCGGGACACAACACGGATGGCGTCTAGGGGCGTGTGTTGAAGCCGGCTTCGGTGAAGTGGCGATCGAGCGCGAGCGCGTCGTCGATCTCGCGCTCGCGCATGACGATGAAGCTCATGTGGTCGACGAGCGAGGTGCGGCGGCGCAGCTCGGCGAGGTGCGCCTCGACCGCGGCGGCGTGGAGGTCAGGGTCGATCCAGGCGATGTCGAGGAGCGGCACGATGTCCTCCAGCAGGCGTCGCGCGGGAGTGGCGCCGTGGCGGCGGTGGATGAGGGCCTCCGCTTCGACGATCACGTAGTTGTGCGTCACGCCGGTGCGCTGGGCGAGGACTGGCGTCATCGCCTCGACGGCGTCGGAGTGGCGTGTCGCGTCGCGGTCGAGGAACGCGAGCAGCGCGGACGTGTCGACGAAGGTCACCGCTCGGCGAGGTAATCGTCGTGGCGCTCTGCCAGGTCCGGCACGCCGGACGCGAAGCAGCCCGCCGCAGCGAGCGCGCGGCGCAGCGCCTCGTCCTCGGAGCTCTCCTCGGGAGCGAGCAACTGGCCCAGCGCCTCCCGGACAACCGCTGCCTTGGAAACTCCGCGCCGGCGCGCGGCGCGGTCCAGCGCAGCGGCTTGCTCGTCGGGGAGTTGCACGATCGTCCGGACCACGAACCAATGATATCACTCGACCTGTCGGTGTCATCATCCCCGACAGCTGTTCATCGCCAGACCTCAGCGCAGCATCGCTGTACCGCTACCCCTATCCGGCGACGTGCCGCCTCGCCCCACAGTTCCGGCACTGAGGGCGAGACAGCTCGGCTCGAGCGCCTGAGCGGCAGCCGGTATCGGATGGGTTCGTGAGACTGGGCTGCCTCGGTCGCTGTCCGATGGCAACGATCGCCGATGCTGCGCTCAGCCCGGGCCATGACCTCGGACAGGGCTCAGACAAAGGGCCTGGTCATGCCGGCAAGTCTCAGATGGGCGAGATCGCGGTGCAGCCAGGTGTATGCGAGCTTGCTTGATGCCTCGATGTCGCCGGGGCGGAAGTAGCTGCCGCCTCGCCAAGCCGTGATCCAGCGGGCTGCGTCGGGACGCATGTGCAGCAGGCGTTCATATTGCTCGCTGCTCTCCCACAAATCGCGGCTACGTTCGCCGATCGCAAAGCCTGCCGATGACTCCGCTCCGATGTCTTGGACCTCGAACTCGCCCTCGACGTATGGAAGGCCATAGTCAAAGCGGCCCTCTCTCTCGGTGCGATTGATGATGACGCGGCCGACAAACCGCGCCGGAAGCATGGCGTTTAGACACAGTCGGTGCCCGAGCTTCCCGAACCAACGCGCGACCAGGGCTTGGTATATCGCCAAAGCGTTCTCGTACATCGCGGTCGCAAGGGCGACGAGCTGCTCGTCGCTGAAGAACATGCCAACCATTCCGCCTTTCGAGTTAGACACGTCGGCCCGCGGCAGCGGGGAGCGAAGCTCTGTCTCGCCGCGATCCAGTCGTTCCCCAAGCTCAGTGGCAAACCAAAAAGCGTCGAACTCTGGCCGTGAGTCTCGCTGGAAGGTCGCACGCTGCGCTCCCATCGATCTTGCGTCACGAACGATCTCCTCGATTTCCTCCCTCAAGGGCGCGATCTCAAGGCGGTCGACACGCAGGTCGGAGACGCCCGCAAGGGCAATGGCCGCTGCCCAGATGCGCTCAGCGATCCAGGGCTCACACTCTGGAAGGTCAAAGGCTCGCTGCTTGATCTGGGAGTCGAGTTCGCGCTTGAGCTGATCACGCGCCCAGCGCCATGCCCAAGCCGCGCCGCTCCCGACGGCCGAGAATCCACTGACAGGAAACTCGGGACCAGGAGTTCGCAAGTCGTCAAGGGTCAACGGGAAGAGAGGCGGGCGCTCATCTCTGCCGTGCCAAAAGGAGTAGTCCACGTGCTGCCCAGAACTACGGACCCCGAGCGACAGGAGGCGTCCCGCTTGATCCACCGGCAGGGTGGCGGTCTCAAGCGGCGAGATTCCCACCGCGATAGCCTCAAGGGCCTGCCGCATTGCGGCTCCAGCCTCCTCCCACGGCGGCGCTGGCGTCCCATCGAGCGCGACGCTAGGGAGCGCTTCATCTATCACGACAAAGGCAAAGCCCGGAACCTCACGCATCAAAGGGTCGAGCAGCCCGCTGGCCTTCGCAGACGAGCCAGTTGCGACGGCCAGGGCGAGTGGGTACCGCCACAGGTCGATGTCATCCAGACGCTCGAGGATCTCGGAGATCGTGACGCGCTGCTCGAGAAGCGCTTGCGCAGCAAACCACTGCGCCAGGACCGGTAGGCCTGGCACGATGTCGCCGGAGCGCTCCGTGACGACACCGGCGTCCAGCAACGACTGCACCTCACTTGCGCTTCCAACGTCGGCCGCAGGGACGCCGTCAAGTTCGCGTCGCACCGATGCCACGGAAAGGCGAATGAGTACCTCGCGGAGGTTCCTTCCGGTCTGCCGCTCTATCCGCTCACCGAAGAACGCGAGTAGATCTCCCTGTGATCTCGGCTGCCCGTGCTGGCGCTGTCGTTGCCAAATGCCGTAGATCAAGGCAAACAGCGGTCGCCTCATGGAGTCGAGTACCTGCTTCGGCAAGCCGTGCCGAGCGCCAAGTGGTACCTCGTGACCGGCCACTCGTTCCACGATCTCCCAAGCCTCGTCATCCTCAAGCGCTGGCATGAGGCGAAGCTCTTCAACCCCTCGCAGCGAGGAGAGCGGTCGAGTCGTCAGCAAGATCGTGGTGGTCGGCCACGTAAAGGCCACTTCGCGTGCCTCGTCGAGCATCGCCGCACCTAAATCCGAACCGACCTCGTCAATGCCGTCGATCACGATGCTCGCCCCTCGCACGCGCGGATCGCCGATCCCATCGCAGGCGGCCTTTACGGCGGCGCGCAGTCCTCCCTGGACCTCTTTGGCTCTGAGCCAGACGGGGACCGGAGGGCTGCCGTTCTCGCGGAGTACTTGAAGCGCTCTCTGCAGGTGCCGCTCCGCGCACAGCGACTTGCCTGCTCCCATTTCGCCCGAGAGCACCACCACCGGATGCTCAGCGTTAGGAAGAACTGATTCCGGGCCAGCACCAATGCTCGGATCGTCGGCCATCGTCAGCGCTTCTGCACGCCCGAGGCCTGGGGTCTGCCAGCGCAGCACACAGCGCGCCCGCGAGGCGCGTCCGAGCTGCTCGATCAGCGGGAGACGACCGAGGCTCGGCCTTCCGCGCAGGGCCCGTGCAGCGACATCGCGCATCGCAAGCTCGAGTACCTGCGGGATGTCGTCGACCGATGTTGCGCGGCCATACTTGGCCCTCGACTTCACGCGGTCGAACAGCTCCTGGCACCGGGGCGTGAGGGCAGCCGAACCAAGCCGGATCACCACGAAGTCGCGATGGTGAGCCAACCCCTCCTCGATCTCTGCGGCGACCGCGTCGGTGACCTCCGTCCCCGTCAGCCAGATCACAAGGTCGGCTTCGCGAACATGTCGCAGGTAGGTGGTATCTGCCGACTCAGGACTCGGCGGTGTGAACTCGAACGCCCATACCGCGAGAAACGGCACGCGATCGAGCGCGTTGACCGCGGCCTCGCGAGCCTCCATGAATTCGCCACGCATCACGCTGGAAAGGAAAGCCCGGGGCTGCGACTCGCCTGCCCGCAGTGGCGGCGTTTGTCTCTCGTGAGGCGACGCGGCGGCCGTCACTCGGGTTCGGGATGCCTAGCGGTAGCTTTGCGCGCACTTACTGCTGGGTACGCAACACCGATTTGCCGCACCGCTTCACGGTGTCACGGGCTTCGGACGGACGCAGTCGTCAGCTCTGCCGAGGCGCGGCGTTCGCACCGCGCTTCTCGGGGATGAAGACCCATCGGGGCACAGGCGGAATGCTCTGCGACGGCGGCGCCGTGGGTGCCGGCTGCGGCTGAGGGTTGTTTGCTGCGTCCTTCGTCATCGAAACCTCACAGTAGCGCGAGCGCCCACGTCCAGCAGGCGATCTGTAGGACAAGCGAGACAGCGGCGATGGCGAGACACCGTGCGAGCCAGTCGACCCGGCGGCCGTTCTCCTCGCGTGTGTCGCGCAGCCCGAACGCGAGTCGCAGCTGCAGACGCTCTGGATCGTCGCGGTCCGGCTCGAGCGCGTCGTACAGCCGACGCGCGTCTGTGGCGAACTCCATCTCGTGCGGGTAGAGCACGTACAGCCCACTGAGCACGGTGACCGCCAACGCGATGCCAGCGAGTGCGACAGGCAGCGCGACGCCGTCGCGACCCAGCGCCGCAGCACCAAAGAACGAGGCGGTCAACGCCGCCGCGGCGAGTAGCGTTCCCATGCGCTGGCGCAGCTCGTTGACTTGGCGCTCTTGCTGCTCAAGTGCCTTCTGCGCCTGCTCATATGTCAGTTCGGCAAGCGTCAGATCGGCCACGCGACACAGGCTGGCGGACGCGCGGCCGGGCGTCTACACAGGAGATGTGGTACCTGTGATCCGGCACGAGTGGGGCGGGCGGGAGTCGAACCCGCACGTCCTTTCGGACAGTCGCTTTTGAGGCGACCGCGTCTGCCATTCCGCCACCGCCCCGGTGACGCTCCTGAGTCTACGGGCCAGCGGGCTGCTCAGCCGCGGCCGGCCACGAGCGCGAGCAGCTCGGCCGCCAGCGCAGGCGGCGCCGCGAGCAGGCCGGACGGCATTCCATCGGCGGGCGGCAGCTCGTGCAGCTCGAGGCCGGCGCGCGCGCACAGCAGGCCCCCGGCGGCGACGTCCCACGCCTTGACGCCGCGCTCCCAGTAGGCGTCGCAGCGGCCGAGCGCAGTCCAGGCGAGATCCAGGGCGGCACTGCCGCCGCGGCGCACGTCGCGCACGCGCGGGAGCACATCCCGCAGGACCTCCGCCTGGCGCGCACGCACGGCGGCGTCGTAGCCGAAGCCGGTCGCGACGAGTGCGACGTCGAGCGTCGCCGCTCGCGGCTGCTGCGCGACCGGCGCGCCGTCGCGCAGCAACGGCCCCGAGCGTGTCGCGCTCAGCTCCTCGTCGCGCAGCGGGTCCAGCACGACGCCGACCAAGGCAGTCCCGTCGGCGTCCTCAGCCGCCACGCTCACCGACCACTGCGGGTAGCGGAACAGGTAGTTGACGGTCCCGTCGAGCGGATCGACGACCCAGCGCACGCCGCTCCCCTCCCCCGTCGCCGCCGTCTCGCCGCCCTCCTCGCCGAGGATCGCGTCGCCCGGCCGGCGCTCGGCGAGCAGCGCGCGGATCGCCGCCTCGGCGGCGCGGTCGGCGTCGCTGACGGGATCGGTCGCGGTCGTCTTCGTGTCGAGACCCTGCGCAGTGTGCTCGTAGCGTGCGAGCAGCCCAGCCGCCGCGACGCGCGCGGCGGCGCGCGCGACGTCGAGCAGCTCGGCTTCGAGCGCTTCGGGGACCGGGTCGGGCGCGTCGCTCACGCCGCGAGCGGCGGACGCCGATCGGCCCACGGTCGCGCCGACTCGAGCTGTGCCGACAGCGACAGCAGCGTCGCCTCGTCGTGCGGGCGCCCGACGAGCTGCACCGCGAGCGGGACGCCCTCGGGCGTGAAGCCGGCCGGGACCGACGCGGCCGGCTGGCCCGTGACGTTCCACGCGGGCGTGTAGGGCGTATAGCGCGCAACGCCGTTGAACGTCCACAGTGCGCCGCGGCCCTCGTATCTGCCGACCGGCAGCGGCAGTTGGGCGGTGCCGGGCGTCAGCAGCACATCGTGGGCGGCAAAGACCGCCTGATTGAGACGCTCGGCCGTGGCAGCCTCGTGTGCGCGCGCCCGCGCGACGACCGCGTCGGGCAGCATCCGCCCCATGCGCGCCATCGCGCGCGTGCGGCGCTCCAGCCGTCGCGGATGTGCAAGCGTGGCGGCGTCCTCGGCGACGCCGCGCAGATAACGCGGAACGACATCGCCGAGCACGTCGCCGTAGGGCACCTTCACGTCCTCCACCGTGTGCCCGAGCGAACGCAGCAGCGCGATCGTCTCCTCGTACGCGCCACGCTGCTCGGCCTTGAGCGGCGCGAAGAGCGGATTGTTCGTCGCGCAGGCGATCCGCAGCCGCCCGGGCTCGCGCCCGGCGGCCTCGACGAACGACCCTGGCACATCGCTTTCGAAGCGATCGGCGACGACGTCCCACCACAGCGCCGTGTCGCGCACCGAGCGCGTCACACAGCCGATGTGGGTGAGGCCCTGCCAGGAGATCTCGTACGGCGCAGTCGGGATGCGGCCGCGCTGCGGCTTGAGCCCGAAGAGCGCGCAGCACGAAGCGGGGATGCGGATCGAGCCGGCGCCGTCGGTCGCGAGCGCGGCGCCCGCCAGCCCGGCGGCGACCGCCGCGGCCGAGCCGCCGCTCGACCCTCCAGGCGAGCGGCCGGTGTCCCACGGGTTGCGCGTCACGCCCCAGGTGGCGGACTCGGTGAAGGGCCACTGCATCAGCTCCGGCACATGCGTCTTGCCGAGCACGATCGCACCGGCCGCGCGCAGGCGCGCGACGACCTCGGCGTCGGCGCTCGCCGGGCGGTCCTCCGCCCGGCTGCCCTTGCACGTCACCTCGCCGGCGACGTCGGTGTCGTCCTTGATCAGGACCGGCACGCCGAGGAGCGGACGCTCGTCGCCAGCTCTGAGGCGGGCGGCAGCCTGGTCGGCCTCCGCGAGCGCGCGCTCGGCGAAGACGACGCGGATCGCGTTCAGCTGCGGATCGATCCGCGCCATCCGCTCCAGGTAGAGCTCCACCAGTTCGCGCGGCGTGACCTCGCCCGCGCGCACGAGCTCGGCCTGGCGGGCGAGTCCGGCGAAGGCGAGGTCGGTGCGGTCCATGGCCGGGCGCAGCGTACCGGCCGGCGGGGCGGGCGCGTGCCGCGTCAGCCGAGCACGGGCATGACCGCCGACGCCGGGCGCACCGCCATCCCGCGCGGCGCCGCGAGGCGCTCCAGCATCACGGCGGTGTCCGCGAACGCGACGCCCGTCAGGTGGTCGTCGCGCGCCGCGAAGTCGGCGACGATCGCGGTGACTGCGGTCTCATAGGCGTCGCGCTCGCCGTGGGCGAGCGCGAGAAGCGCGGCTGCCGTCCGCGCGAACGCCTCGTCTTCGCTCGCCCGCATGCCCTCGACTGCCGGCAGCGCCGCCTCGTCGTCGCCCTGGATCAGCGCGGCGAGCGCGAGCGCGTAGCACGCGGGCGGTGAGTCGCAGCCGTCCTCCAGCTGCGCACGCACGTACCCGGCGGCATGCCCGCCCTCTCCCCACAGCACCGACGCCTTCAGCAGTCCGATCAGCCGCCCGAACGCACGTGGTCCCGCCGCCTCCCACGACGCGCGGTAGCGCTCGGCGGCCGCGCGGAACTGCGTGCGAGAGCGCGCCGCGTCGCCGCGCAGCAGCGCCTGCTGCGCCGCCCGCTCCAGCGCGATCGCCTCTCGCAGCAGTTCCTGATCATCCATTGCGTCCGACCCTAGCGAGCCCTCATATTAGGGTGACCGTTACCCTTGCGCCGGCTCCGTTGTCGAGCGTCCCGTTGCCGCCCATTCTCCAGGCCAGCGGCGGCACCGAGCCATCGCACAGGAACCCGGTGGTGTCCCTCGCGTCTATGAGGCTTTCAGTGCCGCCGACCGTGGTGATCGCCCCGGTTGCGGTTTCCCGCGTGAAGTCGATCCTCAGCGGTTCCATGGCGGTCGTTCTTATTAGGCACACCGTCCCGAACAGCGGCGGGACTTCTATCGACATGCCGAAACCCAGCAACGCCAGGCGAAATCTCGTTATCTGCGGTAGGAACCCGGCGAATTCCTTGTACCGGAGATGCCACGGCAGCCCCGTGCTTAGGAATGTCACTCTCCCGCCTTCTCCGGTGCACGTGCCCATCGTCGCGGAGGTGACATAGCCGACTAGGGTTTCGATCGCCTTCGTGATCGTTCTCGAGTGGAAGCTGCCGGAGAGAGTGAGCGGGCAGTACCGAATCCTTTCTTCTCTCGATTCTTCTGTCGTTCCAGTCGGGACGGCGAATTCTCTCCATCTCATCGAGAAGTTCGTCGAGCTGAGATTGAATCTCCTCGCAGTTGCCGTCCCGACGGTGAGCGCAAGCATCAGCGCAGCCGCGAGCATGGCGAGCAGGAGCCTGCTGCGAACCGACATCGACTTCCCCCTTTGGGTGGTCGGGACCCCCCAGGTCCCGTTGCCCAAAGTCTAGGCGTCGCGCCCAGCCCACAGGCCGCCGCTGGATCCCGGCCCCGGCAGCGGCTCGGTCGGCGAATCGCCGCCACCGACGCCAGGACCCGGCGGCTCGGGCGGCAGCTCCCGCCGGGGCCGCAGGCCCGCGCCGACCGCGGCGCCGCCCACGAGCAGCAGCGCGAGCGGCCAGAACCAGAGGCTCGCGCCGTCGGCGCCCGGGATCCCGACGAGCAGGACAAACACGAGCAGGATCGCCGTGCCGAGATACGCCGGTCCCGACTCTCTGTCGACGCCTGCGTACGCGACGAGTCCCAAGCCGGCAGCGAGCAGGACGAGCTTCCAGCCGCCCCCGGGGACGCCGACTGGGATCCCGAGGAAGCCGAGCGCCGCGTCCGGCAGCGGGGTGAAGGCGACGACCGCGGCCCCCAGGAACGTCAGTCCGAGCGCGAGGATCGCCACGCCCGCCGCGTCGATCAGGTAGACCGACTCGCGCCGCTGCGCGTCGCGTCGCGCGAGCGCCGCCAGCACGAGCACGATCGCCAGCGCGAGCAGGACCCAGCGCAGCGTCCCCGGCCCTTCCGGCGAGAAGGCCCAGTCGACCAACGCCACCGCCGCACCGATCCCGGACAGCGCCGCGACCAGCGCGCAGACCGCGCTGCGCCGCGTGCGCGCAATCCACGCGGCTCCGACGGTCACCACGAGGAAGATCCACAGCCGCGAGCCGGGCGAGGTCAGCGGAGAATCGGCGCCCAGCACCTGGGCAAGCCGCACCAACATCGCGAAGCCGAGCAGCTGCCCGGAGAGCAGGAGCACCTCCTGGTAGGAGCGCGGCCGCTCGCCCTCGAGCGGCGCGAGCACGCCCATGCTGAGCACGAGCGCACACGCGAGCGCGTTGATCACGAGGAAGACGCCGGTCCCCCACGTCGCGTCGAGCCGCACGTTGACGAGCAGCACCCCGAGCGCCAGCGGCACGGCGCCGGCGGCGACCAGGTCGCCGCGATGCGGATGCGGGGTCAGCGCCGTCAGGCCCCTGCCGGCGAGGGCGCGCAGGTCGTTGGCCTCGGCCATCTCAGGCAGCCTAACGGCCGTGACCGGCGCCATACGCCGCATTCCGCCGCCCGCGGCCGCGTCTCGTACCATCGGCCGCGATGGCCGACGCCGAGCAGCCCACCGAGTCCGGCCCCGCGCCCACGCTGCGCGCCTCCGACGCTGAGCGCGAGTGCACCGCGACGCTGCTGCGCGATCACGCTGCCGCCGGGCGGCTGACCCCGGAGGAGCTCGACGAGCGGCTCGACGTCGCCTACGCCGCGCGCACCGTCGGCGAGCTCGACGCGCTCGTGCACGACCTTCCAGCGGGCGCCGGCGTGCTGCACCCGGCCCGGCGCCCCGCCCGCTCGGCGCAGCGCGAGGAAGCACGCAGCCGCCTGCTGCACGTGATCGGCATAGCGGTGCTCGTGAGTGCAGCCGCGACGGCGATCTGGCTCGCGACCGGCGCCGACGGCTCCTTCTGGCCGAAGTGGCTGATCCTGATCGGCGCGATCCGCGTCGCCTTCTCCGCCTGGAGCGAGCTGGGCCCAGCCGGAGCCGGCCGGGCCGCCCGCGACGAAGCGCGGCTCGGGCGCGGCGGCGTGCGCCCGCGGGAGCTGCCTCGCGAGCCTGGCGACGAGCGCTAGCCTCGGGCACGCCCGCACCGATCCCAGCCCGGAGGCCACACATGGCGCTCGTCGAGACCGAGGACCGCGGCGCGGTCCGCCACCTGATCCTCAATCGCCCCGAGAAGCGCAATGCGATGCACGGCGAGCTCGTGCTGGCGATCGGCATGGCGATGAAGGAGGCCTCGGCCGCCGCCGACGTCCACTGCGTCGTCCTGCGCGGCGCCGGTGCGATGTTCTCCTCCGGCATGGACTTCAAGGCGCTCGGCGGACTGGTGGAGGCGCCCGCGAACCTGCGCGTCTTCCGGCGCGAGATCCTCGACGCCTGGAACGTCGCCGAGGAGATGACAAAGCCCGTGATCTGCGAGATCCACGGCGGCTGCATCGGCGGCGCGATGGAGCTGGCGCTCGCCTGCGACTTCCGCGTAATGGCGTCTGACGCGCTGATCGGCATGCCGGAGACGCGCGTCGGCCTGATCCCGGACGTCGGCGGCTCCTCCCGCCTGCCCGCGATCGTCGGGCTCGGGCGCGCGAAGGAGCTGATCATGACGGGCAAGCTCATCGGCGCCGAGCAGGCTGAGCGGATCGGGCTCGTGACCCGCGTCGCGCCGGCCGAGGAGCTGGAAGCGGCAACACAGCAGCTGGTGGACGAGCTGCTCGCCTGCGCACCGCTCGCGGTCGGGCTCGCCAAGCGCGTGATGGACTCCGCCGCGAAGCCCGCGCTCGCCCTGACGCTCGAGCAGGAGGTCGCGGCACAGCAGCTGTGCGCGCAGTCGGAGGACTTCGCCGAGGGCGCGAAGGCGCTCGCCGAGCGGCGCCTGCCGCAGTTCGCGGGGCGCTGACGGCGTCTCGTTCCGGAACGCGGGCAGTCGGCGGGCGGCCCTAGACTCCGGCCGCATGCCCACCCCCGTGACGATCATCGGCGCAACCGGCGACCTCGGCTTCGGCCTCGCACTGCGCCTCGCCACCGCCGGCATCCCCGTCGTGATCGGCTCGCGCGACGCCGGCCGTGCGGCCGAGGCCGCCGAGCGTGTGGCCGCGACCGTCCCAGGCGCCGACGCGCGCGGCCTCGCGAACCCCGACGCCGCCGCCGCATCGAATCTCGTCGTCCTGTCCGTCCCGTTCGCCAGCCAGGCCAGCACGCTCAGATCTATCAGAGACACGTTGAAGGCCGGCACGCTGCTGCTCGACGTGACCGTCCCGCTCGCGACCGCGATCGGCGGCCGCCCGACCCGCACGCTGATCGTCCCGCAAGGCTCCGCCGCCCAGCAGGCCCAGGAGCTCGCACCCGACGGCGTCACCGTCGTCGCCGGCCTGCACACCGTGGCCGCCAGACACCTCCAGCAGCTCGAGCACCCGCTCGACGAGGACGTCCTCATCACCGGGGACGACAGAGATGCCAAGCAGCGCGTTGCCACACTCATCCGCCAGATCCCCGGCCTGCGCCCGATCGACGCTGGTCGCCTCGAGACCTCCCGCATCGTCGAGCAGATCACCGCCCTCACGATCGGCATCAACATCCGCCACAAGGCGACCGCCGGCATCAAGCTGACCGGCCTCCCCGCCGCCGGCTCGTTCGGGGATTAGATGTCCCCGGCCGGCGCACCGGTCGTCGTCCTCGCGGGCGGCACCGGCGGAGCGAAGCTCGGAGCGGGCATGGCGGGCGTCGCCGGCACCGATGCGCTCATCGTGATCGCCAACACGGCCGACGACGTCGAGGCCTACGGCGCGCACGTCTCCCCCGACCCCGACCTCGTGACATTCTGGCTCGCCGACGTGATCGACGAGCGCGGCTGGGGCCTCGCCGGCGACACGTTCGAGGTGATGGCGGGTCTGCGCGCGCTCGGCCGCGACGTGTGGTTCAACCTCGGCGACCGCGACCTCGCGATCGGGATCGAGCGCGCGCGGCGCCTCGCCGAGGGCGCCCGCCTGACCAAGGCCATCGAGGAGCTCGGACGTGCGATGGAGGCGCCGGGGCGCGTGCTGCCGATGTGCGACGAGCCGGTCCGCACGCGCGTGCGCGCACAAGGCGTCGAGCGGCCGTTCCAGGAGTTCATGATCCTCGGCAGAGGCGAGGGCCCGATCGAGGACGTGACGTTCGAGGGGATCGACGCCGCGCGCCCGACGCCAGAGGTGCTCGACGCGATCGCGCGAGCGCGGGCGATCGTGATCGGCCCGTCCAACCCCATCGTCTCAATCGGCCCGATCCTCGCCGTGCCGGGCATGCGCGAGGCGCTCCAGGCAGCGCCGGGTCCGATCGTCGCCGTGAGCCCGATCGTCGCCGGCGCGGTCCTCAAGGGCCCGACCGCCGCGTGCCTGGAGTGGGCCGGCCAGCCAACGACCGTGGCAGGAGTGGCGGCGGTATACGGGGACCTGCTCGACGGCCTCGTCGCCGACGAGCGGCTGCCCGAGGGAACGGCGCTGCCGCTGCTGGAGACCGATCTGCTGATGAGCGACGCCGCCGGGCGCCAGCGTCTCGCGCGCGAGACGCTCGCGTTCGCGACGGCGCTCGCCGGCTGACGACGCGGGCCCGACCCCGCCCACCCCGAGCGGATACCGTACGGCGCCGATGCAGACCGTCGCGATCTTGCCTGTGAAGCGCTTCGCAAACGCGAAGCGGCGCCTTGAGGGCGCACTCGCGAGTGGCGCACGGCGCGCGCTCGCCGAGGCGATGTTCACCGATGTCCTGACCGCGCTGCGGCGCGTCGACGCGATCGACGAGATCCTCGT
Organism: Conexibacter sp.; assembly: GCA_036009645.1. Classification (GTDB taxonomy): domain Bacteria; phylum Actinomycetota; class Thermoleophilia; order Solirubrobacterales; family Solirubrobacteraceae; genus Conexibacter. The sequence goes on along the minus strand of DASYLH010000020.1, from coordinate 5,646 downwards.
CGTCAGCGCCGACCAGGGTGCACAGAGAATCGCCGAGGGCTACGGCGCCCGCGCGCTCGACGACCCGGCCGAGAGTGGACAGGACCAGGCGGTCGTCCGCGCCGCCGCCGTCGCCCGCGAGCTCGGGGCTGCCCAGGTGCTGTGCCTCGCCGGCGACTGTCCGCTGATCGATCCGCTTGAGCTGGAGACGCTGCTCGGCAAGCCGCGCACCGCTGAGCGCTTCGTCGTGATCATCCCCGACCGTCACAGGACGGGCACGAACGGACTGCTGCTGGCTCCGCCGGACGCACTCGAGCCGCGCTACGGACCGGACAGCTTCGCGCGGCACCTCGAGCTCGCGCAGGCCGGAGGCGTGCCGGCCGAGGTTGCGGAGATCGCCTCGATCGGCCTCGACGTCGACACGCCCGAGGACCTCGCAGCGCTGCAGGAGCGGCTGACCGCCCGTCGCGGCGGCGCCGCGCACACGCGCGGGATGCTCCACCAGTTGCAGCGCTCGAGCGCGACGAGCCGTTGAGCGCCGTGCCGCAATGCTGACCGCGCGGGCGCTGGAGGGCCTGCCGGAGATCGCTGCCGGCGCAGACCTGAGCGCGCTGATCGCGCCAGCGGTTCCAGCCGATGCCCCGCTGCGCGACGGCGACGTCGTGGTCGTCGCGCACAAGGCGGTCTCGAAGGCGGAGGGCCGCGTGCGGCGGCTCGACGAGGTGTCGCCGAGTGTGCGCGCCGAGACGCTCGCCGCCGAACAGCGCAAGGACCCGCGCCACGTCCAGGTCGTGCTCGACGAGACGCGCGAGCTGCTGCGCGCGGAGCGCGGCGTGCTGATCTGCGTCACCCATCACGGCTTCGTCTGCGCGAACGCGGGCGTCGACGCATCCAACGCGGCAGCGGACGGACCGGAGACGCTGATCCTCCTGCCCACCGATCCGGACGCCTCCGCGCGCAACCTGCGCGCCCGCCTGCGCTCGCTCACGGGCGCGGCGCCCGCCGTCGTGATCACCGACTCGTTCGGCCGCGCCTGGCGCCACGGCCAGACGGACGTCGCGATCGGCGCAGCCGGCATCGCGGCGCTGGAGGACTGGCGCGGGCGCACCGACAGCGTCGGCCGCGAGCTCCAGGCGACCTGGATCGCGCTCGCCGACCAGATCGCCGGCGCCGCCGACCTCGCCCGTGGCAAGGACTCCCGTCAGCCGGTCGTCGTCCTCTCCGGCCTCGACCGCCACGTCCTGCCGCCCGGCGAGGATGGCCCCGGCGCTGCCGCACTCCTGCGCCCGGCCGGCGAGGATCTGTTTCGCTGAGCTGTGTCGTCCCGGGTCCCCCCACCGGACCCAAACCGGCGCACCTCGCCCGGCGCGAGCGGTACGGTCGCCGCGATGCAGCCGTCAGACGCGCGCTTCCCTGCCGTAGGCCCGGCCGCAGGGCACTACGAGAGCTTCTACCTGAAGTGCGGCGACGCAGCGGGCCGGCAGGCCCTGTGGCTGCGCTACACCGTTCACAAGCGGCCGGGCGAGACGCCGGTTGGTTCGCTGTGGGCGACGCTGTTCGACGAGGATGGCCCGCACGCCGCGAAGGTCTCGCCGGGACCCGAGCAACTCAGCGTTGGTGACGTCGACTGGGTGCGGATCGGCGACGGGCGGATCGGCGCCGACGGCTGCTCCGGAACGATTCCCGACCTCGCCACGTGGGACCTGCGCTTCAGCGGCGACGAGCCGCCCTTCCCCTATCTCCCCAGCGGCTGGATGTATACAGCCAAGCTGCCGCGCACGAAGGCGCTCAGCCTGCGCCCCGCGATCTCTGTCAGCGGGACCGTCACGGTCAGAGGCCGGACGGTCACACTCGACGACTGGCCCGGGATGGTCGGCCACAACTGGGGCGCCGAGCACGCCGAGCGCTGGATCTGGATGCACGGCACTGCATTCGCCGAGCAACCCGACGCATGGCTCGACGTGACGATCGGCCGCCTGAAGATCGGGTCGTGGACGACGCCGTGGGTCGCGAACGGCTGCCTCTCGCTCGACGGCGTGCGCCACCGCCTTGGCGGGCTCGGCAAGACGCGTGGGGTGAAGGTCGACGAGCAACCCGAGCGCGCGAGCTTCACGCTGCCGGGCGACGGAATCGCTGTGCGCGGCGAGGTCTCGGCCCCACGCTCCGACGTCGTCGGCTGGGTCTACAGCGATCCCGCCGGCCCCCAGCACCACACCGCCCACTGCGCGATCGCCGACATGACGCTCACCGTCCTGCGCCCCGACCAGCCGCCCCACACGCTCACCGTCAGAGGCGGCGCCACCTACGAGCTCGGGATGCGCGAGCACGACCACGGCATCCCAATCCAGCCGTTCACCGATCCGTAGGATGCCCGCCGTGCGTTGGCCGTCCAAGGATCCCAACGATTACGCGAAGCCCGGCCGCTGGGAGACCGACCCGCCGCGCTGGCTGGCGAAGAGGCGTGGCCTCCCGGTCCCCGATCCGACGCCTTTCTGGATGAACCTGTGCGCGACCTTCGGCGGCCTTATCGGCGGAGGCATGCTTGGCGAGGCGCTTGGCGAGGACGCAACGGCGTGGGCACTCCTCGGGACCGTCCTCGCCCAGAGCGCCGTAGCCGTCGGTTGGCGCATGACGCACCGCCGCCGCAAGGGCGAGCCAGCCAGCTAGCTTTCGCCAAGACCCGGCGCAAGCGCGACGCCGAGTCCTCTGACCGCCCGCCGCACCCGCCGGTCGAAGGTCGCTACCGACGCTCTGTGCGCCTGCGCCGTCGCGATCGCGAAGCCGTCGGCAAGACTGATCGCGAGCCGGCGGTGGCGCGCTGCGTCGCGCGCGATCGGCGGCGTGGGCACGACGAGACGCACGCCGAGGACCGCGATCGAGTCGGTCGCCGCACGCAGCGTGCGCTCGTCCTCAGCCGGCCGCACGAGTGCTTCGGCGTAGTTCACGGTCGATAGCAGGAGCGGCGTCTCCCGCTCGATCATGCGCATCAGCGCTCTCGCCGCAGCTGTGTGATGTGCGTCGTCGCGGTCGAGCGCCGCGATCACGACGTCCGTGTCGAGGACGCAGCCGCTCACGCGCGCTCGCCGGCGCGCAGACGGTCGAGATAGCCCGGCTCGTACAACCCAGAGAAGACTCCAAAGGCCTCCGCCGGGTCGCGCGGGATCCGCTCAACGATGATCCGGTCCGGTCCATCGGCCTCGATCCGCACCTCGTCGCCGGGTTTCAAGCCGGCCAGCTCGAGGCTCTCGACCGGCAGCGTGACCTGATGCTTGCTAGAGATGCGCGGCATGCCTTTACCGTAGCGTAAAGGCGGCCAACCGACTACTCGCTCAGCGCCGTCCCCATCGCATGGAAGCCGCCGTCCACGTGGACGATCTCGCCGCTGATCGCGCGGGACCAGTCGGACAGGAGGAAACAGATCGTCTTGGCGACGGGGAGCGGGTCGGTGACGTCCCAGCCGAGCGGCGCCTGGCGGCCCCACGCGTCGGCGAGCCGCTCGAAACCGGGGATGCCGCCGGCGGCGACCGTCTTCAGCGGGCCGGCGCTCACGAGGTTCACGCGGATCCCGTGCGGGCCGAGGTCGCGAGCCAAATACCGCGAGGTCGACTCCAAGGCTGCCTTCGCAACGCCCATCCAGTCGTAGATCGGCCAGGCGACGGTCGCGTCGAAGTCGAGCCCGACGATCGAGCCACCGCGATCCATCAGCGGCAGCAACGCCGCGCCGAGCTGCTTCAACGACACCGCGCTCGTCTGGAACGCCGTCACCGCGCTCTCCGGCGGCGTGTTGAGGAAGTTCCCACCGAGCGCGTCCTCCGGCGCGTAGGCGACCGCGTGCAGGACACCGTCGACCCCGCCCCACCACTCGCGCAGCTGATTGACCAGCGGCGCGTAGTGCGATGGGTCGTTGACGTCGAGCTCCAGCACCTCCGGCGTTCTCGGCAGCCGTGCCGCCGCGCGCTCGGTCAGCCGTCTCGCCCGGCCGAAGCCGGTCAGCACGATCTCCGCCCCGCAACGCTGCAGCTGCTCCGCCGTCGCGAACGCGATCGACTCCTTCGTGATGACGCCCGTCACAAGGACGCGCTTGCCGGCGAGATCCATCACGCCGGCGCTCACGCGAGGAACGCGCCGGCGCGCCGGTCGTCCATTGTGGAGAAGGCCCAGGACAGGCGCCGACGCGTCGTGCTCGGCTCGATGACCTCGTCGACGAAGCCCGCAGCCGCGGCGACGTCCGCGCCGAGGTGCTCCTCCGTGTAGGCGGCCGCGAGCTCCTCGCGTGCGGCGACGGGATCGGCGGCGGCCGCCAGCTCGCGGCGGTGGATGATCCCGACCGCCGGCTGCGCGCCCATCACGCCAAGCGCCGCGTTCGGCCACGCGAACACCATGTCGGCGCCGAGGTCCTTCGAGTTCATCGTGATGTACGCGCCGCCGTATGCCTTGCGCAGCACGACCGTGACGCGCGGCACCGTCGCCGCCGCGAATGCGCGCACGAGTGTCGCGCCGAAGCGAATCACGCCGGCCTGCTCCTGACGCGTGCCGGGCATGAAGCCGGGCGTATCGACGAGCACCACCAAGGGAACGCCGTACGCGTCGCACGTCTCGACGAATCTCGCGCCCTTCTGCGAGGACTCCGCATCGAGTACGCCGCCGAGGAAGCGCGGCTGGTTGGCGATCACGCCGACCGGGCGCCCGTCGATGCGCGCGAAGCCGGTCACGATCGAGCGCGCCCAGCGTGGCTGGATCTCCAGCAGCGAGCCGGCGTCGACGATCCCCGCGATCGCGTCGCGCACGTCGTAGACCTTGCGCGGGTCGTCCGGCACCGCTGCGCCCGGATCGGCCAGCTGCGGCTCGCGTGCGAGCGTGCGCGGCAAACCCGCGCCGCTGTGCTGCGGCAGGTAGGACAGGAGCGAGCGGGAGAGCGCCGCCGCCGCGCGGTCGTCCTCCACCACCAGGTCGCAGACGCCGTTGCGGTCGTGGACCTTCGAGCCGCCGAGGTCCGCTGCGCTCACGTCCTCGCCCATCACGTCCTTCACGACACTCGGGCCAGTCAGGAACATCGCCGCGTCCTGCGTCATCACGACGAAGTCGGTCAGCGCCGGCGAGTAGCAGCCGCCCCCGGCCGACAGCCCGCCGATGATCGAGATCTGCGGCACGACCCCGCTCAGCGCGACGTTGTGGCGGAAGATCCGCCCGTAGCCGCCGAGCGCCGCCGTCCCCTCCTGCATGCGCGCGCCGCCGGACTCGATGAAGCCGACGACCGGCACGCGCGAGCGGCCGGCGAGCTGCAGCACACGGTTGATCGTGTCCGCGTGCGCGGCGCCGAGCGAGCCGCCGAGGAACGACACGTCCTGCGCGTAGCAGGCGACCGGGCGCCCGTCGACGCGGCCGAGGCCGCCGACGACGCCGTCGCCCGCGCGGGCGCGCGCGCCGAGCTTCGGCGAGATGACGCCGGAGCGGATCGGCTCGAACGTGCCGGCGTCGCACAGCATCTCCAGCCGCTCATGCGGGCTGAGGCGCTCGCTCGCCGCCGGGGCGGCAGCCTGCGTGGACTCGGTGCGTGCTGCGGTGACGCTCATGCGACCCCCTCGAGGCAGAGAACGACGTTGTGGCCGCCGAACCCGAACGAGTTCGACAGCGCGACCGGCCGCTCGCCTCTCGGCGTGAACGGAC
>DASYLH010000019.1:0-17968 GCA_036009645.1 Conexibacter sp. | reverse complement strand
GGTGCTCATGCTCGTGCCGACGACGATCCTCGCCCAGCAGCACTTCGGCACGTTCTCCGAGCGGCTGAAGGATTACCCGTTCACGATCGAGCACGTCAGCCGCTTCCGCAGCGCCGCCGCGCAGAAGGCGGCGATCGCCGGCTTCCAGTCGGGCAGGGTCGACATCCTCATCGGGACGCATCGCGTGCTGTCGCGCGACGTCCGCGCGAAGGACCTCGGCCTCATCATCGTCGACGAGGAGCAGCGCTTCGGCGTCAAGCAGAAGGAGCTGCTGCGCCAGCTCAAGCTGCGCGTCGACGTCATCTCGATGAGCGCGACGCCGATCCCGCGGACGCTGCAGATGTCGCTTGCCGGCCTGCGCGACATCTCGGTCATCAACACGCCGCCGGAGGGCCGCCGCCCGGTCAAGACGTACGTCGGCGAGTACGACGAGGAGCTCGTCAAGCAGGCGCTGCTGCGCGAGCACGCGCGCGGCGGGCAGGCGTTCTTCCTGCACAACCGCGTCGAGACGATCGACGAGACGGCCGAGCGGCTGCGCGGCCTGTGCCCGGGGATGCGCTTCGACGTCGCCCACGGGCAGATGGACGAGCACGACCTCGAGGACCGGATGATGACCTTCCTGCGCGGCGAGTCCGACGTGCTCGTCTGCACGAGCATCATCGAGTCGGGAATCGACATCCCGCAGGCCAACACGCTCATCGTCGACCGCGCGGACGTCTTCGGCCTCTCGCAGCTCTACCAGATCCGCGGGCGCGTCGGGCGCAGCCGCGAGCGCGCCTACGCCTACCTCCTGTATCCCAGCGCGGCGGCGCTGACGCCGGAGGCCGCCAATCGCCTCGCCGCGCTGAGCGACTACACCGAGCTGGGCGCGGGCTTCAAGATCGCGATGCGCGACCTCGAGCTGCGCGGCGCCGGCAACCTGCTGGGCGACGAGCAGTCCGGACACGTCGCCGCGCTCGGCTTCGAGCTGTACATGCAGATGCTCGACGACGCGGTCGCGGAGCTTGGTGGGGAGGAGGGCCGCGTGGAGGACGAGCGCGAGCCGGTGCGGCTCGACGTCAACGTCGACGCCTACGTGCCTGCCGACTACGTCCCCTATGAGCAGGCGAAGATCGACGTCCATCGCCGCATTGCGGGGGCACGTGAGGTTGCCGACCTGCACGAGCTGCGCCATGAGCTGGAGGATCGCTTTGGACCGGTGCCCGCGCCGCTGGAAAATCTGCTGCTGCTGCAGCAGGCGCGCATCAAGCTCGGCGAGGCGGGCGCGCGCGCCGTCAGCTTCCGCAGCGGGCGCCTCGCGGTGACGCCGATCGAGCTCGACTCGCGCCGCGCGAAGCGCATCCGCGAGGAGATACCGGAGGCGCTCTACGAGTCCGGCAAGTCGCAGCTGTCGATGCGCGTGCCCGAGGATCCAGCGGCACGCTTCCCGGCCGTCGTGCGGGCTGCGGATGTGCTGCTCGCGGTGACGCGCGAGGCCGCTTGAGACGTTGCCCGCAAGGCCGTCCGCTTGCGGGCGCCGGAGGGCGAACTCCCTGCATCCGGGCGGTTTGTTGGTTATGTCTCCACCGCGGTTCGCTAAAAATTGGATAACGATTGGCGCAACTGACGCACACGGCTTCGCGGGTTCGCTAGAGTGCCCCTGCTCGTGAGGAAAACACTTCGCATCCTTCTGGCGCTCAGCGCCTTTTTTGTGGCCGCAACTGTGCTGGCCGCCTGCGGCAGCAGCGACGACAACAGCGTTCCCAGCAACGCGGTCGCGAACGTCGACGGCACGCCGATCACGAAGGCGGAATACGAGAAGTGGGCCGAGGTCACCCTCAAGGGCTCCGCCCAGGGCGCTGCGGTCGCGGTTCCCGATCCGCCGGCGTACACGAACTGCATCGCGACGCTGCGCAGACAGTCGAGACCGGCCAGAGGACAGCCGGCGCCGACTGACGTGACGCTGCGCGCCCAGTGCAGACAGCAGAACGAGCAGCTCATCCAGCAGACGATGGGCACGCTGATCCAGAACGCGTGGATCGAGAAGGAAGCCAAAGAGCAGGGCGTGACCGTCTCCGACGCCGACGTGCAGAGACAGCTCGCGGCGACGAAGAGACAGTCCTTCCCGACCGCTAAGGCGTACCAGAGATTCCTCAAGCAGTCGGGGATGACCGAAGCGGACGTGCTCGAGCGTGTGCGCATTCAGGCACTTGCCGCGGCGCTCACGAGAAAGATTCAGAGCAGCTCGGCGCCCGTCACGGACGCGCAGATCCAGAGCTACTACAACAGAAACAGAGCGCAGTTCGCAGTGCCGGAGCGGCGCGATGTCGAGCTCGTCCTGACGAGAAACCAAGCGCAGGCGAACGCTGCCAAGAGCGCCGTCGAAGGCGGAACGAGCTGGGCCGCAGTCGCGAGACAGTACTCGACCGACGCCGCCTCGAAGGCGACCGGTGGCGTGCAGCGCGGCGTCAGCCAGGGCCAGCAGGACAGAGCGCTCGACCAGGCCGCCTTCAGCGCCAAGAAGGGCGTGATTGTCGGGCCGGTTAGAGGCCAGTTCGGCTACTACGTCGTGCGCGTGACGTCCGTCACGCCCGCGAGACAGACGCCGATCGCCGAGGCGAGAGCGCAGATCAGAGCACTGCTCCAACAGCAGGGCTCCCAGCAGAAGATGACCACGTTCGTCAGAAGCTTCCAGACCCGCTGGAGAGGCAAGACGAACTGCCGCGAGGGCTACGTGGTTCAGCTGTGCAAGAACGCACCGGTGATTAGAACCACCTCGACGGCCGCCGCGACGCCGCCCGCATCCGGCGGCAGCACGACCGCCAGATAACCTCCCGCGCGTGAGCGCGAGCCGGCCGGAGATCCAGGAGGCGCTGCTGCGTCTCGACGACCTCACGCGCCGCCTGCGGTGCGGGTGCCCCTGGGACCGGGAGCAGGACGAGCGCACGATTGTGCCGCACACGCTCGAGGAGGCCTACGAGCTCGCCGATGCTGCTCACCGCGGCGACGATGGCAAGCTGCTCGACGAGCTCGGCGATGTCCTCTTCCAGGTCCATTTCCTCTCGCTGCTGCTGGAGGAGCGCGGCGCGGGCGACCTCGCCGCGGTCGCCGAGCACTGCCGCCAGAAGTTGATCCGTCGCCATCCGCATGTCTTCTCCGACGTCGAGGTCGAGGGTGCGGCTGACGTGCTGCGCAACTGGGACGAGATCAAGAAGGGTGAGGAGGGGCGCGAGCAAGGGATCTTCGGCGAGGTGCCGGAGAACCTCCCGTCGCTGCTGCATGCGCGCAAGGTGCAGCGCCGCGCCGCGTCCTCGGGCTTCGACTTCCCGGGCGTCGAAGGGCCGCTGCAGTCGGTGCGCGACGAGCTCGACGAGCTGGAGGCCGTTGCGCACGCCGACGGCGATGGGGCTCGCGACGAGCGCTTCCACGAGCTCGGGGACGTACTGTTCGCGGCCGTCAACGTTGCGCGCAAGCTGAAGGTCGATCCGGAGCTTGCGCTGCGCGCGGCGAGTGAGCGCTTCCGCGGACGTGTCGAGGCCGGGGTCGGTCTTGCCGCACGCGAGGGCCGCTCCTGGGACGATCTCACGCCTGACGAGCAGCTGACCTTCTACGCGCGCGGCCGCATGCTCCACGACGCCGCATCCCCCCGACCAGGAGAACCCAGCGAATGAGCCAGATCGAGCACGTGCATGCCCGCCAGATCCTTGACAGCCGGGGCAACCCGACCGTCGAGGTGGAGCTGTCCCTGCGCTCTGGCGCATGGGGTCGCGCGGCCGTGCCGTCTGGTGCGTCGACGGGCGAGTACGAGGCGACCGAGCTGCGCGATGGCGGCGACGCCTACCTCGGCAAGGGCGTCACGAAGGCCGTGCAGAACGTCAACGGCGAGATCGCCACGGCCGTTCGCGGTCGCGACGCGACGAACCAGGCCGGCATCGACCGCCTGCTGATCGAGCTCGACGGCACGCCGAGCAAGTCACGCCTCGGAGCCAACGCGATCCTTGCGGTCTCGCTTGCGGCCGCCCACGCGGCGGCGGCGGAGGAGCGCCAGCCGCTGTGGCGCTACCTCGGCGGCGATGCGGCGCACATCCTTCCGGTGCCGATGATGAACGTGCTCAACGGTGGCGCGCACGCCGACAACAAGGTCGACTTCCAGGAGTTCATGGTTGTCCCGTGGGGTGCGAGAACGTTCTCGGAGTGCCTGCGGATGGGCGCCGAGATCTTCCACCACCTGAAGAAGACGCTGCACGACCGCGGTCTCGGCACGGCCGTCGGCGACGAGGGCGGCTTCGCGCCCGACCTTGCCTCCAACGAGGCGGCGCTCGAGGTGCTGATGGCCGGCATCAGAGCTGCCGGGTACACACCTGGCGAGGACGTCGCGATCGCGCTCGACCCCGCGACCAGCGAGATCTACGAGAACGGCCGCTATGTGCTCGAGCACGAGGGGCGCTCGCTGTCCGCCGCCGAGCTGGCTGACTACTGGGCCGACCTCGCCGCCCGCTACCCGATCGTCTCGATCGAGGACGGCATGGACGAGGGCGACTGGGACGGCTGGGCGACGCTCACGCAGCGCCTCGGCGAGAAGGTCCAGCTCGTTGGCGACGACCTGTTCGTGACGAACTCGCAGCGGCTCAGACGCGGGATCGACCAGAGAACCGCCAACTCGATCCTCATCAAGGTCAATCAGATCGGCACGCTCACGGAGACGCTCGACGCGATCAAGCTCGCGCGCGAGAGCGGCTACAGCGCCGTCATGTCGCACCGCTCGGGCGAGACCGAGGACGTCACGATCGCCGACCTTGCAGTCGCTACCGGCTGCGGGCAGATCAAGACCGGCGCTCCGTCGCGCTCGGATCGCGTGGCGAAGTACAACCAGCTGCTGCGGATCGAGGAGGCCCTGGGCGCGGACGCTGCCTTCCCGGGGCGTTCTGCCTTCAGACGCGCTGGCTGACCTCGGCCCGGACGCGGATGACGGGCCGGGGCCTGTCAGCTCCGGGTGCGCGCACACCGCCCTTCGGGCGGCGCACGTGCATCCTCACTGCCACCGCCCGATCGACGTCCATGGCTTCCCGCGGACTCTGCTCCACGTTGCAGGAGTCCACCTGCGACTCGCGAAGGTGTCGCAATGCCTCCTGCCAGGCCCGCCGCCCGCCGCACTACCGCTCGTCCGCCTGCCGCGACGGCGCTCGGTGCCGCCGCGCTGCGCGTGCGCTGGGATCGCGTCGGGCGTGTTGCGCTGCTCGTGTTGCTCGTGGGAGTCGCAGTGGCGTATGTCGGCCCCGCGCGCTCGCTGCTGTCGACGTGGCATGACTCGAACGCGAAGCAGGCGCAGCTGCAGACGCTCGAGCGCGAGCACGACGCGCTGCTGAGACGCGCGAGAGAGCTGCGGGACCCGCGCACCGTCCAGTCCGAGGCGCGTCGCCTTGGGATGGTCAAGCCGGGCGAGCGCTCGTACGTCGTGCGCGGGCTGTCCGGGGACTAGCTTCTGCGCCGCGGCGGGGTACCCTGCGCGGCGATGCACGTCGACACCGCCCTGCAGCTGTGGAGCGATGGCCAGCGCCGGCTGAGCCGCGCTGAGCCGGACGAGCGGCGCCTGCTCGAGCGCGTCAGCGAGCGGATCGTCGATGAGCTGCGCCGCAGGCTCGGCGGGCCGTTCACGACGCGCGAGCTGGCGGACCTCTACAGCGCGGGCACCGACTGGTGCCTCGATGTTGCGATCGCGACCGTGCCGAACAATCCGCGCGCCTGGGACGCGCAGACGGCCGGCGACGCGGCCTTCGCGCGCTACGTGCGCGAGGCGTCCGACTGGTCTGGAGGCCGCCGCCGCGATCCGGACGAGCTGGAGCGGCAAGAGCAGCCGCTCGACCAGCCCTGAGCCCGGCACGTCGCCGCGCCAGGCACGACGATCCGTCCGGCTCAGCGCCGAACGGATGGCTCAGTCTTCGTCGGACTCGACCCGCTTGATCACGATCTGGTCCTCTTCGATCGTGATCTCGACGGGACGGTGACCGGCCCAGTGCTCGGCGTAGATGGGGTCGTCCTGCACGGCGGGGTCGAGCCACAAGCCGTAGCCCTCGTCGCCGTGGTCGAACGTGCCTTCGAGCGGGCCGGTGCGCGCCTTGCGGCGACGACCGCCGCGGCGTCCGCGGCGACGTGACGGTCTGTCGTCGTCCTCGTCCTCCGCCTCATCGTCGTCAGCAGCTGCTGCCTTGCGGGCTCTGGCTCTGGCCGCCGCCTTCTTGGCAGCCTCGGCCTCTTCCTTCTCACGGGCCTTCTGCGCGGCCTCGAGCTCGGCGGCGATCAGCGCGTCGTCCTCGGCGCGCAGGTCAATCTCGTCGTCGAAGTCGACGGCGCCGTTCGGCTCCGCCTCATCGGGCACGAGCTCGTTCTCGCGCTTGAACGCGGCGATCTGCTGCGTCGTGACCTCGAGTTGGTGGGCGATCCAGGCATCGGTGCGGCCCTGTCGGACCCACGTGCGGATCTGGTTCAGCTGGGGGCGAAGCGATCTGCGTGGCATCGGCCGGGCAGACTAGCGAATGTGGGCCGTCGGCGATCCGCCGGTAAGTGGGGAGGACGGCGGGGGGTACGGCTATTCTTCGTTTTGAGGGATCGGTGTCGTTATTCGCCTTCGCCGTCCGATCGCTCATCCGGCCACCATGGACAGCAGGGAGGCATCGGCGCAATGTTGGTCCTGACGCGCAAGTCCAACCAGAGCATCATGATCGGGGACGACATCGAGGTCTCAGTCCTCGCGATCATGGGGGAGAAGGTGCGGATCGGTATCCAGGCGCCGCGGGACGTACCCGTTTTCCGCAGAGAGGTGTACCTGGAGATCCAGCAGGAGGCCGCGGGGGAGGGTGCGCGCGAGGAAGTCGACGCCGCGCTCCGCGACATCAGCACCGAGAGCTGATCGTCTACGCGACGTGGCGGGCCGCGCCGCCGCTTCGCGTGGGCCTCAGCCCATCACGTAGTAGAGCGTCTCGAACATCGCGATCGTAACCACGACGGCTGTCACGACGATCGAGAGCACGAGGAACGCAAAGCGCCAGTTGCCGTGCTTGTGCACGCGCTGGATCTGACGCTGCCGGGAGCGCTGGGTAGCCGTCTCGTGCAACCGCTCGCGACGGACGCGATCCTGCGCGGTCTCCTCGAAGAAGGCCTGCTCGAGCTGAGCGAGGCTCTGTCGCATCTTCATAGGGGAGGAAACCCTAGCAGCGCGTCGAACGGCCGCGCCCCGGGCGCGGTCGCCCTCAGCAGACGCTCCAGAGGCCACGGCCGGCGGCACGTGCGGTGTGCTGGAGGTCGCTCAATTGCGCCGCATGTGCCGTGTTTGGCGCGATCTCGAGCGTCCGCGCGGCGCCCGCGTCGATCAGGCGCGCGTTGACGAACAGACCGTCCTGCGCGCGGTAGACATAGGCGAGCAGGCGGTCGTAGCGGTCGCGCAGCTCGCGGTCGAAGCGCAGCGTGAGCGCCGTGCCGGAGGTCCCGAGCAGGCGCGCGTTGAGGTCGTGTGCCTGCGGTCCGAAGCACTGGACCGGCGTGTTTGGCTTGACCGTCTCAGGCGTGTCGATCCCGATGAGGCGGACCCGCTCCTCGCGCCCGCCGACCTCGGCGACGATCGTGTCGCCGTCGATCACGCGCTCCAGCTGGGCGCTCGCCGATCCATTCGCGACGAGCGCGGCATCGTCGCCGCCCAGCCACCGCGGCACGTGCACATCGCCGAGCACGAGCCCGGCGAGCACCAGCAGGACGATCCAGGGAAGCGCGCGCGGCCAGGTCATGCGCCGAGGCTACGGCGCCTGCCTGTGACGGCGCAGCCTCGGTTCGCAACGACTTTGCACGGCGCGCGGGGCGCCGTGCCCGCTACGCGACCTTCTGCTGCTCGTAGACGCCGATGAAGCGCAGGTAGTTGTCCGCCACCCGCGAGGCGGCGTCCTCGCGCGAGACCGAGCCGTCGAGGAAACCTCTCAGCGCGTCCCACCAGATCGAGCGGCCGATCGCGAAGCCGACGAAGCCGTCGACCGGTGCTGCCTCGCGCAGCCAGTGATCGACCTTTGCGTCGCTCGCGCCGCGGCCGAGCAGCACGCAGACGACGTTCTCGCGGCCCTCGCCCGAGCGCGCCTGCTCGGCGAGCATCTGCGCGTCGGCCTGCGCGTCGACGCCCTCGATCTTCCAGATGTCGACCTCGATGCCGGCGTTCTGGATGTCCTCGAGCGCACGGCGCATCAGTTCGGGGCGCAGCTCGGCGTCATAGCGATCGCTGTCGCCGTCGACGGCGGCGAGCTGGTCGTCCTCGGCGGGCACGAGCAGCTCGAACAGGAACAGGCGGTCGTCGGCGTGCAGCCAGTCGGACAGGCGCTTGAGGCGGCCGAGCTGGCGCTCGTTCATCTCCGCGTCGCCGTCCGGGTTGTAGCGCACGAGCACCTTGTTGAAGGCGGGGTCGAACTGCTCGATGTGGGCGCCGAAGTCGTCGCCGTACTGGAAGTCGAACTCGTTCTGGCCGCTCTTCTCGATCGGCATCGCGAGCTTCAGGCCTTTCGCCTTCGCCTGGTCCGGCACGTCGCTGCCGAACTGCTCGTCGACGAGCACGCCGGTCGCGCCGGCCTCGGCGCCACGCTGCACTGCCAGCTCCATGCCCTCGTAGATCAGCCGCTTCGCGTCGGCGATCGTCTCCGTCTCTTCGGGGCTTGGGTCGCCGGCGATCCCGAACATCTTCTTCTGGAACGAGCCGCGGTGGTCGAACGCGAGGATGTAGAGCTTGCCGTCGTAGCCGAGAGCCATAGTGAGGTCGTCCTTCGTCGGGGGCGTGCTTGGCGGAGCTGCCGCCGCGCGAGTTTACCCGTGCGTGGCCGTTTGCACCGCCTCTGGGCCGGCTACGCTGGCCGCCCGTGGACGCCAACTTCACCGGCCCCAACTACACGATCGGCATCGAGGAGGAGCTCATGATCCTCGACGCCGAGTCGCTCGAGCTCGTCAACGCCGTCGAGTCGCTGCTGGAGGGGCAGCCCCCGGAGCGCGTCAAGCCGGAGTTGATGGAGTCCGTCCTGGAGATCGCGACTTCGCCGCAGCCCAACGCGGCGGAGGCGGGCACCGAGCTGCGTGCGCTGCGCGCGCGGGTCGCCCAGGCGGCGGCGACGAAGGGCCTGACGATCGGCGCCGCCGGCACGCACCCGTTCGCGATGTGGGAGGACCAGCGGATCGTCGGACGCGATCGCTACCGCGACCTCGTCAGCGACCTGCGCTTCGTCGCGCGGCAGGAGCTGCTGTTCGGTCAGCACGTGCACGTCGGCCTCGATGACCGCGAGAAGGCGATCCACGTCGCCAACGGCATGCGCGTCCACCTGCCGGTGCTGCTGGCGCTGTCGGCCAACTCGCCGTTCTGGCGCGCGGACGCGACCGGGCTCGCCTCGACGCGGACGCCGATCTTCCGCGCCTTCCCGCGTGTCGGCATCCCGCCCACGTACGACGACTGGGCCGACTACGAGCAGAAGATCGAGTTCATGGTCGCTTCGCGCGTGATCGAGGACTACACGTACCTCTGGTACGACGTGCGCCCGCATCCGAACCTCGGGACGGTCGAGATCCGTGTCATGGACGCGCAGACGCGCGTCGAGCACACACTCGGACTGGCGGCGCTGATCCAGGCGATGGTGAAGGAGCTGGCTGAGCACTTCGAGGCCGGCAAGGCGCTCACGCGCTACCCGCACCAGATGGTCGACGAGAACAAGTGGTTGGCCGCACGGCATGGGCTCGACGGCGAGCTCGTGGATCTGCCCTCGCGCGACCGCGTCGCCACGCGCGAGCTGGCACGCCGGCTGCTCGACCGCCTGCGACCGCACGCCGAGGAGCTGGGATCGGTCGCCGAGCTGGCGGGCGTCGAGGACCTCCTGGAGCGCGGGAACGGAGCAGCGCGCCAGCTGGTGGTGCACGAGGCCAACCACGACCTGCGTGAGGTCGTCGGGGAGATCGCGGCGGCGACCGTCGACGTCGCGTGATGCCGCGTCCAGCGGCCGTCCCGGCGGCTTCCCCCAGCGGTCTAGAATCGACCGTGTGACCAGCGGCGGCCCCGACCTGTTCGTGATCTGCAAGCACTGCGGATCCGAGGTCAGCCCCTACATCACCGAGTGTCCGTACTGCGGCAGCCGGCTGCGCAAGCGCGCGCCCAAGCTCGACCGCGACGGTCGGCCGGCCGAGAAGGACCGCCGGCGCGCCAAGCGCCGCTCCCCGGCGCCGTCGCTCGGGCCGCTGAGGCGCGGCGAGATAGCGGGCATCCGCCCCGATGGGCGGCCGTACGCGACAGCTGCGCTCGTCGGCGCGAGCCTCGTGCTGTTCGTGCTGTTGCGCGCCGACATCGTGAATCTCATCGACGTGGCGATCGTCGGCACGCCGAACGGCGACTGGTGGCACGTGCTGACGGCGCCGTTCGCGTACGAGAACAGCGGCTACGCGTTCGTCGCACTGTTCGCGATCGCGCTGTTTGGCTGGCTCGTCGAGCGGCGCCACGGACCGATCGTCGTCGTGTTGCTGTTCCTCGCCGGTGGCGCAGGCGGGATGGCCGTCGCGGCTGCGACCGAGACGTTTCCGACGGCGCTCGGCGGCAACGGCGCCGCGCTGGCGCTGCTCGTCGCGTGGGCGATCCCCGACGTGCGCGATCTGCGGCGCAGGCGGGAGGTCGACGGTGACCTGCTCGGCGCCGCCGTGTTCGCCGTCGTGCTGCTGCTCCTTCCGCTCGCGGGCGAGTGGGCCGATCCGCTGGCGGGGATCACCGGGCTCGCTGCCGGCGCGGCGCTCGGCTATCCGCTGGCGCGGCTAGCCGGCGGCCGCTGACCCCCGCGACCGCGCGCGGCCCCCGGGCCGCCGTATGATCCGGCGCAGTGGAGCGCGCCTACACCGACGGGGAGCTGGATGCGGCGCTGGCCGCGCTGAGCGAAGAGGGCCGGCTGCGCGAGGCGCAGCGGCTCGTCGCTCGTGCGGCGCCGCAGCTGCACCGAGTGCTCGATGAGGCGCTCGCGGCGGGCGGCTGGTTCGGCGAGACGCACGAGCAGGCGGTCGGCGCGGCTGCCGACGTCGAGGACGCGGACGGACGCCGGCAGGCGATCGGGACGCTCGTCGAGGAGGAGACACGCCTGGGCATGCTCGTCGGCGTGGCCGTTGGCTTCGAGCTGGCGCGCACATTGGATACCGGGACTTCGACGGAAGGGGACTGACATGGACTTGCGCTACCTCGGCCATTCGGCCTTCGCGCTGAGCGACGGCGGGACGACCGTGCTGGTCGACCCGTTCCTGACGGGCAATCCGAGAGCCGCGGCGAGCGCCGACGAGCTCGACGCCACGACGATCCTGCTGACGCATGGCCATGGCGACCACCTCGGCGACACGGTCGCGATCGCCAAGCGCACGGGCGCGACGGTCGTCGCGATCGTCGAGCTGGCGAACGAGATCGGCGGCGCTGGCGTCGACGTGCGCGACCCGAACCTCGGCGGCACCGAGACGTTCGACTGGGGCACCGTCAAGCTCGTGCCGGCCTGGCACACGGCGGTCTCGCCGAGCGGCACGGCGCACACGCCGGCAGGCCTGCTGATCGAGTTCGCGGGGACGACGATCTACCACGTCGGCGACACGTGCCTCTTCTCGGACCTGCAGCTCGTCGGGCGCGGTCGCGAGATCGACGTCGCGCTGGTTCCGATCGGTGGCCACTACACGATGGACCGCCACGACGCGGTCGATGCGGTGCGGCTGATCGGCGCGAAAACGGTCGTGCCGATCCACTACGACACGTTCCCGCCGATCGAGACGGACGCCCAGGCGTTCAAGGCCGACGTCGAGGCGCAGACTCCGAGCTCGGTCGTCGTGCTGGCGCCGGGCGAGAGCTGGTCGTCATGACGCACGCGATCATCCTGATCCAGGCCGAGCGGACGGCACTGCCCGACCTCGGCGGCCAGCTGGCTGACGTGCGGGGCGTGGCGGAGGCCTACTCGATCACTGGCGAGTGGGACTTCGCGGCGATCCTGCGGCTGCGCGAGCAGGACGACCTCGCGCACGTCATCACCGAGCAGCTCGCGCAGCTGCCGGGCATCGTCAAGACGCAGACGCTGCTCGCGTTCGAGGTCTATTCAAGACACGACCTCGACTCGCTCTTCTCGCTCGGGGAGTAGCTCAGGGCAGCGCGCCGGCGCGCGCGAGCGCGACGCCGAAGGCGTCGGCCATCGCCGCGTAGGTGTGGCCGGCGAGCGCCTCACGGCCGGCGGCGCCGAGGCGGTTGCGCAGGACGTCGTCTGCGAGGAGGCGTCCGATCGCCGTTGCGAGCGCTTGTGGGTCACCCGGCGGGACGACGAGCCCGGTCTCCTCGTCGCGCACGAACCCGCCAGCGACCGCGCCGACGGCGGTGGTGGCGACGACGGGTGTGCCCTGGTGCAGCGCCTCGTTGCAGACGAGCCCCCACGGCTCGCAGAAGCGCGGGGTGGGGATCGAAGGCAGAACCAGCGCGGCGGCGGCGGCGTAGGCAACAGGCAGGCGCTCGCGGGGGAGCGGGCCGAGCAGGCGCACGTTCGGGGTCGCTCGGACGTCGGCTGCGAGCGGGCCGTCGCCGACGACTGCCAGCGTGGCTGGCGCCGCGTGGCGAGGGGCAGCGAGGGGGAAGGGGTTGGCTGCACGAGCATCGCGACTTAGACCCGGTGGGAGCGGGTCAGATTCGCGGTCCTCGACGGACGGGCCGCTGCCGAGGGCGCGCCACGCCGCGAGCAGCTCCTCGATGCCCTTCTCCTCGACCAGCCGGCCGACGTAGAGGACGAGCGGGCCGTCCGGCAGCCCAGCCTCGGCACGCCATGCGGCGATCTCCTCGGCGGCGACCGAGCGGCCGAACAGTTCGGCCTCGACCGACTGGGGCGCGATCACGATGTCGTCGTCGTGTCCGCGGTAACGCGCGACGTAGCGGCGCACGTGCTCGCCGTATGTCACGACCGCGTCGGCGTGGCGGTAGACGTGGCGCACGAGCGGGAAGCCGAGGGCGGCCTTCGCGCCGCCGCGCGGGTGCGCCCACACCGATCCCCACAGCACGAACGGCTTGCCGCGGCGGCGCATGCCGAGATACGTCGCCGGAAGCATCGCGCCGCCCGCGACGGGGGCGATCGCCGCGTCGTAGCGCTTGCCGAGCGCCAGCGCTGCGCGCGGGCCGGCGATCCGTCTTGCGGGGAACGGCGCGGCGGCGAGCTGGCCGTCGAGATCCCCGAACCACTCGGGCACGTAGCTCGCGCCGGCGCCGAAGCACAGCACCTCGACGCCGTACCGCTCGGCGAGCAGCGTGTAGAGCGGGACGCGGTAGGGCGCCAGCACGTTCGTTACAAGCGCGATCGCCACGGCCCCGCAGCGTGCCAGAATCGCCGGCTGATGACTCCGCCGGCCCTGCTTCCGCCGCGCGACGCGGACGCGCATGCGCGCGTGCTGCTGCTGCACAACCGTTATCGCGCCGCCGGCGGGGAGGAACGCGTCGTCGACGAGCTGGAGGCGCTGCTGCGCGCGCGCGGCCATGCGGTCGCGCGGCTCGAGCGCGACAGCGAGGAAGCCGGGCGAGTGCAGGCCGCTGCCGGGCTGCTGCGCGGGGGACTGCAGCCGGGCGACGTCGCGAAGGCGGTCCGCCTGCACCACGCCGACGTCGTGCACGCCCACAACGTCCATCCGCTGCTCGGCTGGCGCGCGCTCGCCGCGGCGCGGGCCGCCGGCGCTCGGACGGTGCTGCACCTGCACAACTACCGCCTCGTCTGCGCGATCGGCGTGGCATACCGCGACGGCGGCCCCTGTTACGAGTGCCACGGCCGCGACACGCTGCCCGGCGTGCGCCATCGCTGCCGCGGCTCGCTCTCGGAGGCCGCCGTCTACGCGGCCGGTCTCGCGCGCCAGCAGCCGCGCCTGCTCGCCCACGCCGATGCGCTCGTCTCCGTCAGCGAGGCGCTCGCGGCGCGGCTGGGGGCGCTTGGGATCCCGCGCGACTCGATGACCGTGCTGCCGAACGCCGTGCGCTCGATCGCGGAGGGCTCGCGCGCGGCGGAGGGCGCCTACGCGCTCGCAGCCGGCCGGCTCGTCGAGGAGAAGGGCTTCGACGTGGCGATCCAAGCGGCACGGGACGCGGGCGTCCCGCTGCGGATCGCCGGCGCCGGGCCGGACGAGGCCCGCCTGCGTGCGCTCGCGGCGGGTGCGGACGTGACGTTCCTCGGGCGCCTGTCCGACGACGCGCTTGCGCACGAGCGCCGCGGGGCCGCCGTGCTGCTCGCGCCCGCGCGCAGCGACGACCCCTGCCCGATGACCGTGATCGAGGCGCTCGCCGACGGCCTGCCGGTGCTGGGGAGCGACCGCGGCGGTCTGCGGGAACTGGTCGGTGAGGACGCCGCGCTGCCGGTCGACGACCCAGCCGTCTGGAATGCCGCCCTGACAGCCCTCTGGTCCGACCCCGCCGCTCGCGCCGCCGCCGGCGCCGCCGCGCTCGCCCGCGCCCGCATAAGGCATTCCCCCGACGCATGGTACGCCGGGCTGATGGGTGTCTATGACGGCGCGCAGGCGAGCTGTGCGGGAAAGGGCGCCATATAGGGGTCCGGATCCGCACAGGTCGGCGAAACGGTCGGGATCGACGGGTAGGCTCGGGCTCGTGCGCTCCCCTCGATGCCTGACCACGCTGGCAGTGCTGACCGCACTGACAGCGACCGCGAGTGCCTGCGGCGGCGGCAACACCGGCCCAGGCACAACCAACCCCACCGCGAGCGCCCCCGACGCGACGGCGCCGCCGACCAACGCGACGCAACCAGGGACGGCGCCCACGACGACGCCGCCGGCAACGACGACGGCGCCGACCGAGACCCAACCGTCAGGCGACACCGGCGGCGGCGGGGAGCAGCAGGTGCGGGTGCCTGCGTCGTTCGTGGTCACGCAGAGCGGCCGGCTGACGCCGCCCACCATCACCGTTCCGCCGTTCCTGGCGGTCGAGATCTCGATCCGCTCCGATGACGGGCGAGCGCACGTGCTCGTGCTCCAGACCCCACAGCCGCACACGCTGCAGGTTGCTGCCGGCAAGCGCGCTGCCGTGCGGATCGCAGGCCTCAGAGCCGGTCGCTATCCGGTGACGCTCGACGGCAGCCGCGCCGGGGCGCTCGTCGCCGGCGGCGAGGTCGGTCCGTAACGACTGGCTGGCCAGCCAGGCCTCCGCTACGCTGCGCTCACCGTCCTTTAGAGGAGAGAGGCCCGTCGTGTCCGACACCGCCGCAGGCTCACGCACCGACCGCGTCGACTTCCGTGCCACGAGCGATCCGGCGCTGCTCGAGAGCGCGGACCGCGGTGAGGCAAATCTGCTCACGTATCACGAGCTGTACTCGTTGTGGGAGCGCCAGCACTGGGCCGTACAGGACATCGACTTCACGCAGGACCGGATCGACTGGCACGAGCGGATCGACGCCGACGAGCGCTTCCAGCGCATGTACGGCCTGTCGGCCTTCTTCATCGGCGAGCAGCGCGTCACCTCCGAGCTCGGACCGATGATGCGTGCCGCGCCGAGCGAGGACATGCGCATCTTCCTCTCCACGCAGATCGCCGACGAGGCGCGCCACGTCGCCTTCTTCGACCGCTTCTACAGCGAGGTTGGGGTGCTCCAGGCCGAGGGGCTCGACGAGCGTTTGCTCGAGACGAGCGAGCATCTGAACCCCGAGTTCGGCGTGTTGTTCGACGAGCTGCTGAAGCAGCGGGTGGACCGTCTTGCAGTCGAGCCGGAGGATCTCGAGACGCTCGTCGAGGCGATCACGATCTACCACATGGTGATCGAGGGGATGCTCGCGCTCACGGGCCAGCACTTCATCATCGACTACAACGAGCGCGAGGGGACGCTGCCCGGCTTCGTCGAGGGCTTCATCAACGTCGCGCGCGACGAGCACCGCCACGTCGCCTTCGGCGCGCGCTTCCTGCGCGACATGGCGCGCGAGGACCCGCGCTACACGACCGCCATTCAGCGCACGCTCGGTGAGGTCGCCCCGATCGCGGAGGGCGTGCTGAAACCGAAGTGGGCGCCCGAGGACGAGACCGTTGAGCTGTTTGGGACCTCGATCGCTGACACGCGCGCGTTTGCGCTCAGAGCACTCGAGCGCCGCATGAAGGTCATCGGGCTCGTCGCGGCCGCCTGAGCGGGCGCGGCGGGACCGCTATTCAGGCGGCGGGGCCGTCGTCCGTCGTGGAGACGGGCGGCGGGGCGGGCGTGGTGTTCGTCCCGGTGTCGTCCCCGCTGGCTGGAGGGAGCGTGCCCGGTGGCGGTGTCGGCGTGGTATCCGACGGCGGGGCCGGGGTTGTGCTTGCCGGGGGCGGTGTGGGGACGGTGGTCGTCGCCGGCGGGGTGGGCGTGGTCGCCGTGGGCGTGCCGGCGGCGGCGGACGGGACGGGCACGAGCGTCGGCGGAGGCGTCTCGGCCGGCAGCGTGGACGGGAGCGTCGTGGCGCCGGTCTCGACGTGCGTGTGCCCCGGGTCTGCGGCTGCGGTCGGGTCGGGGGCTGGCGCGGCGGGAGTGGGCGTCGTCGGAGTGGTCGCCGCCGGGGTCGTGGTGGTGGCGGGCTTCTCCGCCGGCTTGGCTCGCTTTGCCGGTGCGTCGAGTGCGCGCTGCACGCGGGCGGGCGCCGGCTGGACGACGGCGGCGACGGCTGACTGGTGCGGCATCTGCTGGGCGATGACCTGCGGCTGGGACGTCGTGTGCTTGGCCGGGGTCTGCTCCATCTCGACCGCGCCGGCGGTCACGAGCGCCGCGGCGGCGAGCCCGGCCGCCGCCTTCGCGCCGAGTGCGCCAAGGCCCGCCGACACCAGGCCCCCGCTGCTCGCAGCGCCGGCCGTGCCGGCGACCGCACCGACGGCGGCGGTGCCCGACGCGGCGCTGCCGGCACCACCGGCGCCACCGCCAAGCGAGGTGAGCCCGAGGTGCGCGAGGAAGAGTCTCTTCGCGAGCAGCATCGGCCCGACCGGCAGCATCAGCGCGAGCGCCTTGCTGGTGGCGCGCATCTCCGTGCGGAAGATCGTGCAGCGCTCGCAGGTGCGCAGGTGGCGGCGCACCGGCGGCGTCGTGCGGCGGCGCAGACCCTCGGCGATCTCACCGAGCTCGATGCGCACGTCCTCGCAGTTGAGCTGGCGCGCCTCGGCCGCCTCGGCGAGCGATACGCGGGCACGCACGAGCAGCGACTTGACGCTCGGGATCGTCGTCTCCATCGCCTCGGCGATCTGGTCGTACGAGAGCGCGTCGATCTCGCGCAGGAGCAGGGCGGTGCGCTGCGTCTCCGGCAGGTCGTGGACGTCGGAGACGAGCTGGCGGAACTCCTCGCGCTTGTGCACGGTGTCGGCCGTGGTGGCGCCGCCGTCGCGCTCGAAGACGTCCATCGAGTCCTGGCCGGCCGGCTGCGGGCGGCGCAGGTGGTTCAGGCAGCGGTTGCGCGCGATCCGGTAGAGCCAGGGGCGCGCGTTGATCGGGCGCTCGTCGGCGCAGATCGCGCGGAAGGCTGCAGCGAAGACCTCCTGCAGCACGTCCTCCGCATCCTCCTGCGAGCTGAGCATGTGGCGGCAGAAGGCGAGTAGCCGCGGCTGGTAGCGCTGCACGAGCGCCTCGAAGGCGCCGTGATGGCCGCGCCGGATGAGAGAGACGAGTCGCTCATCGCCCTGCAGCCTCAGCAACGGGGAGCGCCCCGCGAGCGCGGGCAGGCGTGCAGTCTGCTGTAGGGCGGACGCCTCCACGAACGCCTGGACACGGTAGCAATGCGGAAGTTGCGCTCCTAGACTTGCTGCCGCCCGGGTGGCGGAACTGGCGAGACGCGATCGGCTTAAGCCCGGTTGTCCGAGAGGACGTGTGGGTTCGAGTCCCACCCCGGGCATTGCAAGGGCTTGTATAAGCGGTCTCGCGGGTATACAAGCGGGATGGCGAGGCTCCTCTTCGCACCGGTGAGCATCATCGGCGGCCTGATCGCGGGCATGCTCGCGAAGAAGGTCT